>CAZFPJ010000009.1:0-1331 GCA_964521095.1 uncultured Candidatus Saccharibacteria bacterium | reverse complement strand
ACCTAGCCAACCTTTGAACGCCTCCGCTACTCTTTAGGAGGCAACCGCCCCAGTTAAACTACCCACCAGACACGGTCCCGAGACCGGATAACGGCCACGGTAAGAATAAAACTACAACAAGGGTGGTATTTCACGGGTGACTCCACCTAGACTAGCGTCTAAGCTTCAAAGTCTCCCACCTATTCTACACATGTTATAGCTCGATTCAATGTCAAGCTGTAGTAAAGCTGCACAGGGTCTTTTCGTCCTGCTGCGGACAGCCGGCATCTTTACCGGCAATGCACTTTCACCGAGCTCTTCGTTGAGACAGTGCCCATATCATTACTCCATTCGTGCGGGTCAGAACTTACCTGACAAGGAATTTCGCTACCTTAGGACGGTTATAGTTACCGCCGCCGTTCACTGGGGCTTCAGTTCAGACCGTAAAGCCTTCCCCTTAACCTTCCAGCACTGGGCAGGAGTCAGCCCCTATACATCCACTTTCGTGTTAGCAGAGACCTGTGTTTTTGGTAAACAGTTGCATGGGCGCCTTAGCTGCGGCCTCGCCACAATATCAATAATATCGCGGGTTAGCATGCTAGCTTTCTTTTATCTAATTTCTGATATGTCTTCTCAATTATTTCTCGTTGCCTATCGGGAGATTAACCCTATAGGACTTACGAATATTTTCGTTTTCAAAAGAAAACTGACAACTACCACTATTACAAACATAGTGGCGAGGCAGACCTTATTCCGAAGTTACGGTCGCTGTATTGCCGAGTTCCTTAACGAAGAATCACTCGTACACCTTGGTCTTCTCGACCTGAGCACCTGTGTCGGTTTGCGGTACGGGCAGCTATATACATAAGTCTAAACGCTTTTCTAGTCAGCACTATCACAAGAATTCGGCTCAAAAAGAACCGTTTCATTCGTAAGTATTTCTCTTACTTAGACGGATATAACCATGAATCCGCTCTTGCTAACATGCCGCGCACTTTAAACAATATATAGCCGGTACGGGAATATTAACCCGTTGTCCATCGCCTACGCTCTCTCGCCTCGGCTTAGGCCCGACTAACCCTGGGACGATTATCGTGGCCCAGGAAACCTCGCTCTTTCGGTGGGCAGGATTCTCACCTGCCTTATGGTTACTCATTCCAGCATTCTCACTTCCTCACGCTCCACCAGACCTCACGATCTGACTTCAACGCAGAGAGGAACGCTCCTCTACCACTGCCGCATAAGCGACAATCCATATCTTCGGTAATATACTTAGCCCCGTTACATTTTCCGCGCGGGATCTCTTGATGAGTGAGCTGTTACGCACTCTTTAAATGAATGGCTGCTTCTAA
>CAZFPJ010000008.1:0-1763 GCA_964521095.1 uncultured Candidatus Saccharibacteria bacterium | reverse complement strand
GAAGTTTGTTGAGTAGAGTATCCGCTGTCGCTACCCGTACCGCCCCAAGTCTTAACAAAGCTACTAGCGATATCTCCTCCTGACACACTAAGTTTTCCAACAACAGTATCCAAGCTCAATAACGATGTTCCGCTTGCATTTTGCACCTGAAAAGCTGTAGTGGAATCAGTATTGTTGCGAAATACCTGACTGTTGCCAGTAAAAATTTGCGAATTACGATCTAGCAATGCCACATTGCTAGACAACCTCGCATCACTTAGAGCCCCGCTAGACATATTGCTGGCATTTGTATAGTAACCTCCCGTCTGACCACCCAACGAAGTTGCATCAACATTTGTTAAGCTAGCACCATTTCCGCTAAAAGATCCTGCCGTTACTAGTCCAGAAATGTTGATATTTCCAACTTCCTGAACTCCAGGTGCACCAACCTGCAAACTGACACATCCTCCTAGGCAATTTCCGCCACTTCCGGCGGGTCCTTGTGGACCCTGAGGTCCAATATCACCCCTGTCTCCCTTTGCCCCATTAACTCCGTCCAAGCCCCTTGCTCCTTGCAACCCGTTAACTCCAGCGGGCCCCTGCAGTCCGGTTGCAAGCACTGGTGCGGACGAACTTACCTCGACAAACCGCTGGCCATTATAAAAATAAAGTTTTGCATCAGTTTTACTGAGATACATCTGCCCCAGCTGAGGTGAGACTGGTTGATCAGTAGGAGTCAGGATGATGGAGCTGTTCGCTATAAGTCGGCTGTTTATCTCAACCTTACCGGCAGAGTTCAGACCCCTGTTTTCATCTAGCCTGGGATCGGTTAAAGATATCTGACTGACATCAAACGACTGACTGCTGGTTGACTGCGACTCTTTCCTGCTATATAACGCCCATGTTAATCCAATTAATAAAAAAGTGGTCAATATAATTGCCCCAATTATTATTAATAATTTCTTATTCAATCTAGATCGCAGCGAATAAGCTGATTTATAAAGCTCCTTATCTGTATCGTCATCGGTAGATAAGATTGTTGGTGGTTCTAGTTTTACTCCCGGAGAGCTAGCAACAGGCACAGAACCATAGGTCATATTGTAAGTACCCTGCTGAGATTGGGGCTGGCTCTGCATATTACTGCTAGTCTGGTTTTGGGAGCTATCGTTAAGCATTTTTATTTTTATTGTTTTTATATTGCTAATGCTACTTATATATATTGTCAATAAATAACCTAAAAAGCAAGCCTATAATCACACCCTAAAGCCTGTTAAATAGACTTTGAACACATTTTTTGGACCATCTTTATCGCTGAATTCTCAAGATTTACTATACAGTGATGTTTTTCTAGCAACAAAAAAATCCACCTAACAGTGGTGGATTTAATAAATTAAAATCTTAGTAGTGCAATCAACGCCAACTCAAGGTAGAACTTTTCCTGATGCTCTAAAAGAGCAAAATGTAACTGCTTAAGTTCAAAATAACAGTTAGCAGGATCAACCGTAGCTTCTTGAAGTCAATTGAGCTTCAAGAGCTTATCATCTCCCTAGAAAGGAGGTAATCCATCCGCACCTTCCGGTACGGATACCTTGTTACGACTTAACCCCAATCATCTCCCCTACCTTAGGCCAGCCGAGGCTGGACTTCGGGTATTGGCGACTTTCATGGTTTGACGGGCGGTGTGTACAAGACCCGGGAACGTATTCACGGTAGTATAGCTGACCTACCGTTACTAGCGATTCCGACTTCAAGCAGGCGAGTTTCAGCCTGCTATCCGAACTGGG
>CAZFPJ010000007.1:0-2201 GCA_964521095.1 uncultured Candidatus Saccharibacteria bacterium | reverse complement strand
GAGTCGTATTTGGCTAGGAAAACATCGTAGCTACCAGAACCATAGCTATCGGTCTGCCCTGTCACCATATGTCCACCATCGGTGGTTGGAGCAACAGAAGTGCTCTGATCCCATCCAATTCCACCCCAAGTTTTAATATAAGTAGACTGATTACTGCCGCTTACCGCTAATTGCTTCTTAACCGTATCAACATTGAGCACTGTTGCTCCTCCAGTATTCTGAACTAAAAAGGCCGACGAAGAAGAGTTACCCCTAAACAATACATCCCCCATCGTTGTTAGCGCCTTATTATTAGACCCAACATCTATATATTCTCCGTTACCACCTTCTATGTGTACCTTCCCTGAATAATAACCACTCCTAAGCTCTACATCTCCACTGCCATCTGTTGCTGTAGTCAACCCCGAACCGCTTGTTGTTGTTATGGCAAAGCTGTTGACGGTGGCTGTTAGTATTGGTGCTCCTGTGCTCTCGCTATAGACTAATCCGTTGGCACCAAATGATACTTGTCTGTTCGCTGTATCAATATTGAATATATTGCTCCCGGCAGAATCATTAACACTAAAGGCTTGAACTGAGTCGATAGAATTTTGCAAAAGCATAGTACCTTTGGACACAAAAGCCTGCCCATCTGCCATTTCAAAATAACCATCCACTGTTACCCCACCCTCAATAGACAAAGATGCTACAGAATGGCTCATCACTCTAATAAAAGAATTGTTTGGGTATGTCTCGTTAGCTGTTGGGCTACTTTCTGTTGCTGAGACAGCGCTCTCTGTTATTGTGGCAGATCCGCTGACCGCTACAGGTGTGTAGTCTTGAGCATAGACTAAATCAGAACACATCGTAGTATCACAATTCTCTAGATTGCCCTGGGTATCATACATAGCAATAAACGCGTCTCCATTACCAGCGCCGTAACTGGCAGTATATCCAACAACTACATAACCGCTATTAATTTGAGATACCGAATAGCCTATATCACTACCTAGGCCACCCCATGACCTAGCCCACTGTAGGTTTCCGGTAGAATCATACTTAACTAGCACCGTATTTTCACTAGAAGAACCTATATCTCCAGTTACTATATATCCGCCGTCGGGGGTTTGAGCGACAGAGTTAATATTGTCGTCAGAATTCCAGCTAGTATCAGTAGTTCTATACCATTCCTGACTGCCAACAGCACTGTACTTAACCAAAAGTATGTCACCTGAGTGATCACCATCATATCCTGCCACAATATACCCTCCGTCGGAGGTTTGGGCGATAGAAGATCCTCTAGAGCTATTTCCGCTATCCCAAGTTCTGTTCCATTCTTGGTTGCCAGATGAGTCGTATTTGACCACAAGTGCTCTAGGACTATCATCACTCCCCGTAATTATGAACCCGCCGTCGCTGGTTGATGTGATGGAATTACCTCCAACATTTGGGTCCAATATTCTATCCCAAACAAGATTGCCAGTCGAGTCGTACTTAACTAATACTACACCGTTAACAGGCGACTGTCGTTGAGCAAGGGCTACAAACCCACCGTCGCTGGTTTGAGCGACAGAATAACCCTGGTCATAGCCTACACCGCCCCAGGTCTTGTTCCATTCCACGCTACCATAAGAACTGTACTTGACTACAAACATATCACTACCACCGGCGCCGTAGCTGTCGGTGGAGCCTGTCATTATATATCCACCATCAGAGGTTTGAGCGACGGAGTTGCCATAATCCCACCCCGCTCCGCCCCAAGTCCTGCTCCAAGACAAAATGCCAGCAGAGTCGTATTTAGCCAGGAATGCATCACCGCTACCCGCGCCATAGCTTTCAGTGTAACCAGTGACCACAAACCCACCGTCGCTGGTTTGAGCGACAAAACTAGCACCATCACCGTTACCGGCACCCCAGGTTTGAATGCTTGTCTTATTGCTCTGGCCAGTAACAATTGTTGTCTTATTCGTGGTATCAACCCTAAAAATATCTTCTTCTCCTGCGTCCTGTACTCGAAAAGCATCCACAGAGTCATTAGTGTTCTTAAAGGTTGCGCTACTATAACCCTGAAGATTACCAGAAATAGTAACGCCTCCATCCACAAATAGTGCATCTGTTCTATGCACCCCTATTGGGGTATTTTCGGTGGCAGTTGGGGTATTTTCGGTGGCAGTTGGGGTATTTTCGGTGGCAGTTGGGGTATTTTCGGTGGCAGTTGGGGT
>CAZFPJ010000006.1:0-2877 GCA_964521095.1 uncultured Candidatus Saccharibacteria bacterium | reverse complement strand
TGTTCCAGGATAGGTTGCCAGCAGAGTCGTACTTGGAGATGAACACATCGCCATTGCCAGCGCCGTAGCTAGTAGTGCGACCGGTCACTATATACCCGCCATCACTGGTCTGTTTAGTAGATCGACCTTGGTCATCACCCGCTCCACCCCAAGTCTTCACAAAACTCGACTGAAATCCGCCCGTCACTATCAACTGCCGGTCTGTAGTGCTAATATTCAGGATATCCGCCCCACCCGCGTCCTGCACCCTAAATGCATTGGTGGAGTTGCTAGTATTCTGGAAGGTATAGCTTGGCGAGTTAAAATTCATCGGTGTTGTAGAGTGTAGTCGTCCGTCGCTAAGAGTGGTGCTGCCTGCTCCGGTGACTACTCCACCAAGGAAGTAACCCTGGAAGAACCTGTTGCCCTGAGTAGTGTAGTCTCCACTAGTAGCCCCGATGTTTTGGATATTGTATTTGGTAACTGTTCGAGAGTTTTCAAAGGTTACTGCAGGAGAAACGGTAAGAGTAGCAGTACCACCGCCAGAGATGATGCGAGTGTAGTAGTCCTGTCCTGCGTTGTCTATAAATATCACATCACCATTAGCAAATGCCCCGGCTGTCAAAGTAACTGTAGTAGTGTTGGTGCCTGTGCCACTGGTGGTGGCTGTAGTGCCTGTGGCAGTAGCGTTAGCAGTCAGCGAACCGTCTGCACTAATACCAGACAGCTTAGTACCAGAAGAATTCCGAGCCTGCAGTAAGTCTGCCGTCTGCGAAGCCCGGGCTGTTAGCACTCCTGTAACAGAAGCATCTGCCGAACTTTGAATATTAAAGTTGGCATTTGCCTGCGGGCTAGTGCCATTTTGTATAAAGTTGCCTGTAGAGAAAGCTACGCTTCCGGTGGTGCGCCATAGGCTAGCCCCTGCGTCGTAGATGAGGGTTATGGATGCTCCTGCGTTAAGGGTAATATCTGCACCTGTTCCGGTGATGATCCTGTTGGTAGCAGTAGAGCTACCAGAGTTGTTAGAGATAGTGGCGGATTGGTTAGCTGCATTAACTATAGTTAGTATCTCTCCGTCTCTGCCATTGGCTATACCGGTGATAGTTTGAGCGCTAGCTCCTGTCAGACGGACAAGAGATACTTCTCCGAAGTTTACATTGTTGCTGGTGCCAGTGGTACTGTAGTCTGTGCCTCGCTTGGTGGCTAGAGAGCCGGTGATGTCTAGTTGCCCACCCAAGCCAACATTACCAGACAGCTGAGAAGCCCCAACAACAGTCAAGCCCCCCTGCACAGACAAGTTACCACCAATACTACCTGCACTTTGCACACTAAGTGTTCCCGTCTCTGTTCCACCCACTTCTAGCTGCTGGATATAGGCTCCGCCTAGATCAAATACCTGTAAAGTTCTACTACCATTATTTACCACATAGGCATAACGCCCCTGTGCATAGATGGAGCTTGGGTATTCACCTGTATTCACACTACCAACCACCGTAGGACTTGATGGTTGTGATATATCAAAAACTTTTAGATTACCTGGCGAAGCAAAAACCTCATTTACCACATATACGAAACGCCCCTGTGCATAAACAGATCTTGGAGTATTGGTCGTAGATACACTACTTATAACGCTCGGAGCTGCGGGGTTTCTAATATTGAAAACCTGCAAAGTATTAGAATTGCTGTTTACTACATACGCGTACCCATTCTGCACATATATAGCACGGGGATTTAAGCCTGTGCTTGTGCTACCTACTGAAACTGGACTAATAGGGTTACTGATATCAAAAACCTGAAGGATGCTTGCACTAACATTATGTAGCACATACGCATAGCGCCCTTGTGTCCTAATAGACGACGAGCCAGACCCAAGTGTAGCAACAGACCCGACAAGTACCGGACTTGCCGGGTTGGATATATCAAATACTCGAAGAGCATTTGCTCCAACATGAACTACATAGGCGTATCGTCCTTGAACGGCAACAGAGATAGGATTATTCGCACCACTACTGATAGAAGATAGCAACACCGGGCTTGCCGGGTTGGATATATTGAATATCTGTAAATTATGTGATAGCTGATTAACTACATAAGCATACTGACCTTGAACATAAACCGCCTCCGGATTGTTCCCAGTGCCAACACTTCCAGTTAGTACCGGGCTTGCCGGGTTGGACACATCGAATATCTTGAGAGTATTAGAGCTATCACTAACTATGTATGCGTACTTATCTTGGATAAAGACATGGTTGGGGTCGTCCCCTATGTTAACACTCCCTACTGCACTGCTTGGAACATTTCCACTCACATACAACTGTCCTGTGGCCGTGCCAATGCTACCCACACTCACCCGCATATTCGTTGTATCTGCGCTAAGTAGAGCCATCTCGGCTTGGTTTTGCACCTGAAACGCCCCGGTGGAGTTAGCTGTGGTTGGCTTTACTACTACTCCAGTATTGCCAGTACCGCTAGTATGTAAGTTTATATTCCCCGCATCGGATCTAACCGTCAGGTTGCCTGCTGTAGTACTCCACACACTTGCTGCATTTGCCGTTACCGTTAAGGCAGAGCCTGCTGGGGCCTGAAGCAACGGCGTAGTAAAGCTAGTCCCCGCCCGGCCATCACCAGAGATATAAAAGTTAGACGACGCCTGTAAGCTAGTGCCGTTTTGGATATATCCTGTCCCCCCAGTAGCTGGCGCAAAACCACAGCTAGTAGACCCCTGAATACAGAGAGTGTAAGTTCCTGCTGCCCCCTGATCGGCTATCTGGAAGTTCTGGTTGCCAACAGTTGGCTGCAGCAAACTCAGGGTAGATGTAAAGCCCGTTCCGGTATTGTGCTGAGCCAACTGCCCTGCCTTAAAGGCGTATGGTACGGCACTGAGCTTGATTCTGGAGT
>CAZFPJ010000005.1:0-3267 GCA_964521095.1 uncultured Candidatus Saccharibacteria bacterium | reverse complement strand
AGAACCAGCTATCTCCAAGTTCGATTGGCATTTCACCGCTAACCACAGGTCATCCAAGCATTTTGAAACATGCTCTGGTTCGGTCCTCCACGACGTTTTACCGTCGCTTCAACCTGCCCATGGTTAGGTCACTTGGTTTCGGGTCTACCATACAAGACTAATTCGCCCTATTCAGGCTCGCTTTCACTATGCGTCCGTCAGATGACTTACGCTTGCCATGTACGATAACTCGCTGGATCGTTCTACAAAAAGCACCCCGTCAGGCCGAAGCCCTCCGAGTCCTTGTACGCACATAATTTCAGGTTCTATTTCACTCCCCTCCCGGGGTTCTTTTAACCTTTCCCTCACGGTACTTGTTCACTATCGATCGTAAGATATATTTAGCCTTGGAAGGTGGTCCTCCCAGATTCGGTCAGGGTTTCTCGTGTCCCGACTTACTCGACAATGAGACCCCAGAATAAATTCTAGGTCCTCTGTAAATGATAAGGTTTGCAATGCTTGACATACCAGGCTTTCACTGTCTATGGCGGAACTTTCCAGATCCTTCTGCTCGCTTTGCAAATTTCTAACCTTATGCAGGACAATAGTAGATCCTGCCATCCAATAAGGAATTCTAGCTAAGCTAGGACTCCTTACTGGTTATTTACATGTCACAACCCCTCTATTTACATTCGTCTACTAACTTATCCATCTAAATTAACAGATGGAAGTAAATAAGGTTTGGGCTAATCCGCGTTCGCTCGCCACTACTAGCGGAATCGTTGTTTACTTTCTATTCCTCGAGGTACTAAGATGTTTCAGTTCCCCCGGTTACCTCTACCTATCCTATATATTCAGATAAGAGTAAACCGACATTACTCGGCCTGAGTTTCCTCATTCGGAAATCTTCGGTTCAAAGCTTGTTTGACAGCTCCCCGAAGCTTATCGCAGTCTACTACGTCCTTCATCGGTATCTTACGTCAAGGCATCCATTGTGTGCGCTTGAGTAACTTTTTACGATATTTGAGACAAAGCCAAAGCTTCGCCTCATCGTGCATTTACTAGTTATTGGTTGATAACCAATAACTTTGCTAGCAACCTCTGTATCCATATTACAGAAATTGCTGTTTGCGCATGATTCTGTGTCTCATTATCCACAAAATATGCGACTTTGATGTCAGCCAAATTTTTAATTTACTAAACTCCGGTAATTCGCTCCAGTATCTAGCGCGGTACACATAAATACCGCCCTCATACTAGCTT
Source organism: uncultured Candidatus Saccharibacteria bacterium (assembly GCA_964521095.1). Taxonomy (GTDB): domain Bacteria; phylum Patescibacteriota; class Saccharimonadia; order Saccharimonadales; family 2-12-FULL-41-12; genus CAMTWJ01. The sequence continues at coordinate 2,025 of CAZFPJ010000005.1, read as the reverse complement.
ACCTAGAGTTTACGCTTTAAGCCTTCATCTTCTCTGGCTTATGGCCTAAACTCTAAAGTAACCTAACCATCTTACCAGCTTTAACAGATGTGGTCAAGCCATTTGTGATGCAAAATTTGCTACAATATGTCACCTGTTTTAATGTCCAGTCTTGTGAAAAAAGTGTTTTTTCGCTAGAATTACTCGAGTCCGATACTTTCCTGCAACCAGTAAATTAATTAGATTTACTGATCGATAAGGGGACATAGCTCAGTTGGCTAGAGCACCTGCTTTGCAAGCAGGGGGTCCGGGGTTCGAGTCCCCGTGTCTCCACCAAGTTTTAAGTATTTGTGAAGGGCGATTAGCTCAGTTGGTTAGAGCGCGTCACTGATAATGACGAGGTCGGAGGTTCAAATCCCTCATCGCCCACCATAAGTACTAAAAACTATACTACTCAACAATCCAGTAATAGTAAGTGTAGTCTGCGCCGGCAGACGCATTGGTCGCGAACATGGTGGTAAAGGTATTAGTATCTGTTGCCGAAATATAAATCTGAGACGCCGCTCCATTTGGACTGGCCGGACTGATCATAACTGCCTTGGGACTAGATCCATAAGCACGATTAAAAGTCAGTGTCGTATTACAGGTTGTTGGAGCACCAGTGCCAGAGTTTATAGTGAAGGATCCAGCACTGTCGGTAGACCCGGCTACTACACTTGAGGCTGGGCTAGTACCACAGTTTGCAGGAGTGCTGATGGTAGGCGCCGTTGTCTGTGTAGATTTAATGTGTCCATAAGTTACGATATGTCCATCTTTGTCGATAGAAAACTGCTCGACACCGTCATTTTGCACACTCAACAGTCTGGCGCCTGTCGTCGTGAAAGAGTTTGTAGTATTAAGCGTAAACCCAACGGCAGTAGCTCCATCGGCAACTCCAGACAGCAAAGTCCCATTAACTAGGCTCACTGCATCTGTTACATTAAGCGATGCGCCAATAGTAACTATGCTGTTTACTGTATCCACCCCAAGCAACGAAACTCCCGATGAATTCTGAACCTGGAAAGAAGTAGTGGAGTTGATCGCGTTTTTAAACTGTGCCGTACCATTAGCCTGCAGGTGTCCGTCTAGTAAAGCAGACCCCGAAACAGATAGAGCAGAGTTAGTGGTGTACCCAACTACATCATCAAGAGTGGCGGATGGAGTGCTTTCGGTGGCGGATGGAGTGCTTTCGGTGGCGGATGGAGTGCTTTCGGTGGCGGATGGAGTGTTTTCGACGCGAGGATATGTATTAATACTCTCGTCTATTGTCTTACAGTCTGCCCCGCAATCATAAATGTCTCCAGTTGAATCATATTTAGCCACAAAACTATCCCATGAGCCCGCGCCATAGCTCTGGGTCATGCCCGCAACAACAAACCCCTCATCAGCAACCTGAGCAACTGCAACACCTTGATCCCATCCGGTTCCACCCCAGGTTCTACCCCACTCAAAGTCTCCATCATCATCATACTTAACTACCCTGGCATCTCTATTAATTACAGACCCGTTCTCTCCTACAACAACATACCCTTCATCAGAAGCCTCGATGACAGAGTAAATACTATTTTCTCCACCATCATACCAATGTTTCTGCCAAACTATATCACCAGCGGAGTCATATTTAATAAAAGCTGTGCGATAAAATAATTTCCCTATCATCATATATCCGCCGTCGGATGTTTGGGATACATATCTACCATAGTCATGATAATTTGCGTCGCCCATTGTCTTGTTCCAGCTCAGATTGCCAGCAGAGTCGTATTTGACCAGGAACATATCAGCAAGACCCGCGCCATAACTAGTGGTATAACCTGTTAACACATAACCGCCATCGGATGTTTGGGATACATAAGAACCCTGGTCGTCTGCAGTACCACCCCAGGTTTTGTTCCAAGATAGGTTACCGGCGGAGTCGTATTTGGCCAGGAAGACATCTACACTACCGGCGCCGTAACTAGAAGTATGGCCAATAACCGCATAACCCCCATCAGCCGTTTGGATAACAGA
>CAZFPJ010000004.1:0-24064 GCA_964521095.1 uncultured Candidatus Saccharibacteria bacterium | reverse complement strand
GGTAGTTTAACTGGGGCGGTTGCCTCCTAAAGAGTAGCGGAGGCGTTCAAAGGTTAGCTAACTACGGATGGAAATCGTAGTGATAGTGCATGCGCATAAGCTAGCTTGACTGTGAGGCCTACAAGCCAAGCAGGTACGAAAGTAGGAGCAAGTGATCCGCTGTTATGACCTTTATGGTCAATGAACGTGGGATCGACAGCGCAAACGGATAAAAGTTACGCCAGGGATAACAGGCTTATAGCGCCCAATAGTTCACATAGACGGCGCTGTTTGGCACCTCGATGTCGGCTCATCTCATCCTGGGGCTGAAGCAGGTCCCAAGGGTCCGGCTGTTCGCCGGTTAAAGAGGTACGTGAGCTGGGTTCAGAACGTCGTGAGACAGTTCGGTTTATATCCGCTGTGGATGTCAGGAAATTTGAGAGGAGTTGCCCCTAGTACGAGAGGACCGGGGTGAACGCACCGCTGGTGTACCAATTGTTCTACCAAGAGCATCGTTGGGTAGCTATGTGCGGATCGGATAAGCGCTGAAAGCATATTAAGTGCGAAGCCGGCCTCAAGATTAGATTTCCCTATGAGGGCCCAGAAAGACTATCTGGTTGATAGGCCTTAGGTGTAAGCGCAGTAATGCGTTCAGCCGAGAGGTACTAATAGCCCCATTGACTTTTTACGACCAGAACAAATGCAATTTATTGCATCCGTTCTGGTAACAGAGAGTGTATTTACTAGTTATTGGTGGTAATCATCTACAAATGTCATCAAATTTACAACAATGGACACCAACCGAGTACGATACCAAATTTGCTTTTGGCTTTGTGCTTGAGTGGATTGTTAGGAAGTAGCGAAGTTTTGAGCGAATCGTACCAGATGTACGTTGAGCGAAAAAACGAGCGTCACTAACACAGCAATCCGCCAAGAGTAGTAGCGGTGTTTCGGGCTCCGCTCGAAAGCAGGCTATTACGGCACAAATGCAAAAGTTGGTGGCCATGGCATGAGGGAAACGCCTGTTCCCATCCCGAACACAGAAGCTAAGCCTCATAGCGGTTACAATACTTGGGTTTTAACCCTGGGAAGATAGCACGCTGCCAATTTTTGCAGAAAGACCAGCTTTATAGCTGGTCTTTTGCTTTTTTGGGGCTCTATTTTCTCTATATGCATGGGAATCAGATAGGCCAACATTTTTAATCACTTTCTCTTAAAGAGGTGTAGAAAGTGAGAATATAATGATTGACATGAGCGGATTGATGTGGTAGTATAGTATTAATTCGAGAGAATTTTGGAGGGTCCATATTTTTGGACCCTTTTTTATTCCCTTCGAAATTGGGTGGAGCACATAAATCTAAAGGGAGGTCATAGTAAAATGGCTGGAACTAAAGTAGGTGGCAAAGCTGCTGCTACAACTAACAAGACCAAGTATGGTAGCGACTTTTACGCAAAGATCGGTGCTATGGGTGGCAAAAAGGGCCGAACTGGCGGTTTTTACGCAAACCGAGACCTTGCTCGAACAGCAGGCGCCAAAGGTGGTCGTATTAGTCGACGCACCAAAAAGATTGCCTAAATAATATTTAGGTGTCTTCAAAATACCCCTGATTAAACAGGGGTATTTTTTTTGCGATAGACACGGCAGAAGCGTTCTTTTGTTACTTGCCAGGTGTTGTTGCAGTTTATGCATGAGTAATCACCGGTTTTTTTCTCAATTCCAGTGTGGAAACATTTAGGACAAAGACTCCTCTTGTACAGCCAATCGCGGTAACTATTTAGGCAATCTTCAATATGGTTTTTATCTATGGTGATATTGTATTTGGTAGATATTTCTTGTGCTTTTTTCCAGGCCTCTACCTCCATCTGCAGTAGCTCTATGTCAGAGTTGTAGCTTTTGTGTTTTGATATCATGTGGCCAACTTCATGCAATAAAGACCAGTTGGCGTGAATTTTGTCAGGGTTAAAATATACTGTTTTAGCTTCTGATGCCCAGCGAATATGCTCGGATCGAACGAATGCTATATTCGGATATTCTTTCTCTAGACTTTTTAGTAGTGTCATGTGTTAAGTTTCTGTTTAATGTATCGATAGCAACCGTGCAATACCGCATCGTCAGGGTACCTCGCGTGTAAAAGTGCTTGCGGTTGTTTAACTACCGCGTGTAAGTTTTTGAGTAGATGGCCAGAAACATGATCGGCAAATTTATCAGAGTATTGGCCGACTCCTCCTCCAAAGATGATAGCTTGAGGTTGCAGTACAGCACATAGAGCTTCAACTCCATAACCTATGTTCGTTCCAATTTGTTTCCAGGTCTTGCTGTCATCAATTTCGCTGGCTTTTTTACCAAAATTTTTTACTATCCAGCGACCACTAGCAAATTCCTCCCAGGGTCGTAGCCTTCCGTTATGCATAAGGGGCATTTTGCCGACCTCGGTATCCTCGAGATCTTTTGATATTTTGCCGTTTATCACAAGAGCTCCACCGATACCCGTACTAATGGTAAGATAAAGCACTCTCTGATACGAGAACCGGACTATACTGGCCTCAGCTAGTCCAGCAAGCCGGGCGTCATTTTCTATAAATATAGGGATGTCTTTGACCATTTCGGAGAGGTCTTTTTTGATAGGGACATTTTTCCAAGGCAGATTTCCCAGGGCCTGGATGATACCAGAATGTCGGTCTATCAACCCTGGGATAGCGATACAACATCCCCTTAAAACTTCATTTTTCGTTGTTAATTTATCTATATTATAGCGAAGTTCCTTGAGAAAAATTTTATATTCTTTTGGGGTCTCAAATCGACATGAATTATGAATAGATCCATTCTCGGCGAATAGCCCAATAAGTGTTTTCGTCCCCCCTACATCGATGGCCAGATACATGATGGTGTTTAGTTTAGCACAAATAACTACCCAAAACACTTTACTTATCTCTGTATAACAGATATAATAAAGCTAATCTTCGAGGGCTACTGTAGATATAAGATTAATCTTTGATTAGCTAACATTTATACAGAATTTCCCGAGGAAATACACTACAAGAAGGAGGCATGTAAATTCATGTCAAATGCGCAAGCTATAACTATGGATGACCTTTTGGCGTCCTCAAAAACAGAGAGAATGAAGGTCGGCGATGTTGTCGAAGGCGTCATCACCTCTGTTAAAAAACACGAAATCTGGGTCGACCTAGGCGCCCAGGGGGTTGGTGTTGTCATGCGCCGAGAAGTCGGCCATGGCCAAAAACTTGAACTAGGAGAGAAGGTTACTACAAGTGTTGTAGACCCTGAGCTAGACGAAGGATACGCTTTGTTGAGTGCTCGTAGAGCGGCTAAGGATAAAGGCTGGGATGAGCTACAACGGATTTTTGACAACCAAGAAGTTGTCGAGATATCTCCATACGACGCCAATAGGGGCGGTCTATTGGTTGAGCTAGAGGGAATCAGAGGATTCTTGCCTGTATCACAGCTAGCAGCTGGGCATTATCCAAGAGTTTCTGGTTCGGATAAGGATGAAATTCTTCAAAAACTAAACTCTCTTATTAACAAACCGATAAAAACCAAGATTTTAGATGTTAGTCGTAAGGACAATAAACTAATTTTCTCTGAGAAGGAAGCTACCAAAGAAGATATGCAAGAAGTGTTTTCTAAGCTAGCGGTTGGAGATACGGTTGAGGGCGTCGTAACTGGGGTTATTGACTACGGTGCTTTTGTTAATATCGACGGCATTGAAGGTTTGATACATATTTCTGAAATATCTTGGGAGAGAGTAGAGAATCCTCGTGACCACATAAAGGTTGGTAATAGAGTTGAGGCCAAAATTATAGGCATAGATAAAGACAGACTATCTTTGAGTATTAAGCAGACTAAAGAAGATCCTTGGTTGAGTGAGGTTAAGGACTTTAAGGTTGGTGGTGTCGCAGAGGGCAAAGTAACTCGCATAACTCCTTTTGGTGCTTTTGTACAACTGAGTCCGGCAGTGGAGGCCCTAGTCCATGTTTCAGAGATGAGTAGTGATGACTCTGCAGATCCAGAGAAAATCTTCCGACTGAATGAGAAGAAGCAATTTAAAGTGATAGATATAGACACAGAATCGCGTAAGATTGCCTTAAGTCTTAAGGAAGTGAAGTAGGCCTATAGGGGCCCACAGAGGATACCCCGATGGCTAGAGTAGTTAAGATAAATAACTCAATTACAGTAGGCGGTTTAGCTGAAACGCTGGATGTTCCAGCCACTAAACTGATAGCTGAGTTAATGAAGAATGGCGTCTTTGCTACTGTAAATGAACGAATAGACTTTGATACGGCATCGATTATTGCTTCAGAAATCGACCCTACTGTAAGCATGGAGCTTGAGGAGCAAAAGGAAGAAGTAAAACGACATAAAGTTAAGCTTGCTGACGGAGAGGGCGATGTGCGCCCACCGGTGGTGGCTGTAATGGGTCATGTTGATCATGGAAAGACATCGCTACTGGACGCAATTTGCGACTCACGAGTAGCTAGTGGCGAGGCAGGCGGGATAACCCAGCATATATCGGCCTCTCAGGCTACGCACAATGATCGTATAGTGACTTTTTTGGATACCCCAGGCCACGCAGCGTTCGCTGCTATAAGGGAGCATGGAGCGCATTTAACAGATTTGGTAGTACTTGTAGTTGCTGCAGATGACGGCATTAAGCCTCAAACGCTAGAAGCTATAAGGTTTGCTAAGAATGCTGGCGTTAAGATTTTGGTAGCGATTAACAAAATAGACAAAGAGGGTGCCGATGTCAATCGCATTAAGCAACAGTTGTCCGAAAATGAGCTTATGCCAGAGGAGTGGGGCGGAGAAGTTGTGGTTGTTGAGGTGTCTGCCAAAACCAAGCAGGGTATAGATAAGCTACTTGATATGATTTTGCTGGTGGCTGATGTCGAGGATCTGCGAGCCAAGATGGGCGGTAATGCTACGGGTTTGATTATCGAAGCACACATGGAGAAAGGCAGAGGCCCAGTAGCAGTTGCCTTAGTAGAGTCAGGAACTTTAGAGAGGTCATCTTTTGTAGTCGCTGGCAGTACATATGCAAAAATTCGCAATCTTGAAGCAGTTGATGGCAAAGAGCTAGCTGGGGCTGGCCCTTCTACTCCTGTTGCGCTAACTGGATTTAAAACTTTGCCTCGTTTTGGCGATGAGTTTGTTGTAGTTGCAAACGAGAAGGAAGCTCGAGCTATGGCCGACAACAACAGCAAGAACCAAGCTGGTGACGGCAAGCAAGACATGACTGGCGGTGATCTGATAAGAATAATAGATAAGAAAAATCGAGTCACAGAGCTGAACATAGTTGTAAAAGCTGATGTGCAAGGATCTCTCAAATCGGTCATAGATAGCCTAAGAGGCCTTAATACTGAAGAGGTGGCCATAAGGATAGTTGGCTCAGGTATTGGAGCAGTTACAGAAAAAGATGTACATCTGGCTTCTACCAGTCAAGCTATTATTTACGGGTTTAACATTAGTAGCAGTAACAAGATAGGTCAACTAGCAGACAGAGACACCGTATCAATAAGGTTGTTTAATATCATATATGAGTTAATAGACGACTGCAAGAACGAACTATCTGAGTTGTTAACGGATGAAGTTGTGCGGACTGACTTCGGTAGACTTTTGGTTAAGGGCGTATTTAAGATTGCTAAAGATGAAGTGATATGTGGTGGAGAGGTAACTAAAGGCAATCTGATTGTTCCTGCCAAGGCGGAAATATTCCGAGATGATATTAAGCTAGCAGATGTGGTCGTCACAAAATTACAGAGAGGCCCCCAGGAAGCCAAAGAAGTACAAACTGGCGAGATGTGTGGAGTTAGCTTTTCTACAGACAATAGAGTAGACTTGCAAGAGGGAGATAGACTAGAATTTTATACGGAGGAGACAGTTACCCGTTCACTGTAGCTGTAAGCTGCCATGGAAGAGCGCCCACGATATTTGCACGAAGAGGACGAGAGTCAAGATGATGAGAATGGAGAGTGGGACCTTTCACAAAATCGGAGAAGATTATTTTTGGAAAATGATTTTTTCAGGAAATGGCTCGGCAACAATGGAGAGAATGTTGATATGCCAGAAGGCGATGACAGTTCTCCGTTTAGGCAACTCCTAGATAAGATATTTATCAAAAAAGAAGACTCACAAGATGATCTAGAGAGTGAGAGGGGTAGCTTATTCAATGAGGATATCTTAGAATCACCAACTTTTCACTCTGATCAAGAAGTTTTCGAGGATGAAGTGCGCCTCGAAAGAGAGCAAGAAGACTTGCGCGAGGACACACCTGCTCTACGCAGGAATAGTGAAGAGTCTTTCTATGACAGGGCTATTGCCGAGGTTGAAGAAGTGTACTCAGCGTCTACTGCGCCAGAAGAGGACAGCCTGGATAGCGCCATATCGGATAGAGGACACGATGATACTGAGCCAGAATATTCATCGGAAGAAGCCTACCAAAGTACATCTTCGAACGAAGAAGATACTGCACCTGGTTCGCAAGAGGAAGATGATGATTCGGATGAGGAGAGACCAACTATAGGATCTTTGTTAGTGTCATTGGGGGCAAGCTTATTTGGCAGGGCTAAAAAAAGCGAAAACAAGAAAGCTCTCAATACTCATAAGGACGAATCTCTAGCAGTAATCGAAGAATCGTTGAACCAAAAAGTTTTGCAGACGCAAGAGAACAGAATGCCGATAATAACTCAAGATATTGTTGACGAAAAGTCTACAAAATCATATTCAAGAATAAAAAACGAGAAAATCGCAAAGGATAAAATTGATAGTCTAGAGAAGAACGAATTAGGGAGCCATCAAAAACATTTAGGGGTGAGAGAGTTAAATAAAAATGTTATAGAAACAACAACAAATATATCTGAACAAAAAAATGATAACCCCGAAAAACATAATAAATTTAAACAAGAAATAATAAACCAGCGGTTCGAGGCGGATCTTGTTAGCCCAGAGCTAGACCATGCCAGCACCAGAATAGACAGGACGGGGCAACTAACACCCATAAAATCTGTGATTGAATCGAGATTTAAGGAGGGTAAGCCGGATAGGGGTTTTGCTAATCAAGTATCTACCAAAGGAAAAAAATTAAATAGTAATACCAGCATGAGCCGGGGAGCGAAAAGCCAGATGTATAATGGTTCGATTAAGCTCGGTTTTGCAGGAGGGGTGTTAATATCACTGGTTGCTATGGTGTGTTACGCAATTATCTAACAAATGGTATAGTGTAGCCTATTAGGAGAGAATAAATATGCTTAGTATTGACGATAAATTTTTAGAAGAGTTAGGCTTGGGTGCATTGCCTGCAGAGGAAAAGCCCAAAATGCGAAGTCATATTTACGAAACTCTAGAGATGAGGGTTGGTATGAAGTTGGCTGGGGGTATGACTAGTGCCCAATTGAGCCAATTCGAGGGTTTGGTAGGCGGTGACAGCGCAAAGGGGCGCGAATTTTTGGATGCGGGTTTTCCAGATTGGCAAAAAAACCAAGCCTATCTAGACTCTGTTAAAGCAGAGGAACAGCGGGCCATCCAGGCAAGCAGGGCGCCCAACACAGAAGCGGTTATAGCAGAATTTGCAGCCTTAAAGTGGCTAGAAACCAACTTTCCTAACTATAAGCAAGTTGTAAACGAAGAATTGGATACGCTAAAGGCCGAGATTAAGACAGCGGCCCCACAGATCTTAGCAGAGATTAGCGCTGGAGGTCAGTAATTTTAGCGCCATATCCCGCTAGGAAAGCTTTGACGGTCATGGGGTTTTTCCCGGCGGGTTGCAATCGGTCAATATAGAGCTCTCCATCGGCTATGCTGATAGAGATATATGACTTTGAGTCTGTGCTTATATTTCCTGGTAGTTTTTTTGCACCCGAGACGAAGTGAGCTTCTTTAACGATTAAGTCTAATCCGCCGATATTTATACGGCTTTTAGGCCACGCTTCGAATGCTTTAATGCTCTGCATGATCTCCTTACCCGTTTTACTGCAATCAATCACCCCATGGTTTTTTGACAATAGTTGAGTATATGTAGCCTTTGATTCATCTTGAGGAGAAGATTTTATATTACCTTGGATAACTTTATTTATTACTTCGGATAACTCAGAAGATCCAACACTAGATAGGGTGTCGCTCACTTCGCTAAACCCCTGACTAGTATCTATGTCGACGCTAGTCTGGTGGTATATCGGTCCTGCATCCATCTGGTCCGTTAGCTTGATGAAAGATATGCCAATAGAAGAGTCGCCGTTTGAAATAGCTGTCTCTATAGGAGATGGTCCGCGATATTTTGGTAAACGAGATGGATGCAGGTTGATGATACCTGTTGGTTCAAATAGGTTCAGGATATCTTGGGGAATTATTTTGCCATAGCTAACCAAAACACCTAGTCTGTTAGGTATTTTCTCTATATCACTTTTTAGACTCAAGACATTGGTTGGCTGTAGTACCGAGATGTTGTGTTGCCTAGCAATTTTTTTTACCGCTGGTTCTGATAGTTTCTTGCCTCTACCGCGCTTAGAGTCTGGCTTTGTTACGACGACCACAATACTATAGCCGTCGTCGATTAGGCGGGTTAGGCTGGTGGCCGAAAAGTCATCAGTCCCAAAGAATATTATTTTTTTTGATGTTTTCTTCATAGTCAATTGGCTCTAGGCTCCCGTCTCCTTGGAGTTGAAAAAAAGCCTTCTCGTTATCCTTGATATGGTCAATGAACACCTTACCTTTGGTGTGGTCAACTTCGTGCTGGAATACTCTGGCCAAAAACCCTTCAGCCGTTAGGCGTACTTCTTGCCCTTGTTCGTTTAGAGCCTTGATTCGCACTTTGTTGTGGCGGGGCACTCGCCCATAGATATCTTTAATACTCAGGCATCCTTCAAAATCTTCTTCGATTTCTCCCTCGTATTTAGTTATTTCTGGGTTTATGAATACCTGAAAACTACGGTCATCTTTGTCTTCGAAGTTATTCCTTATAACGACAATGCGTTGCAGGCAATCTATCTGTACTGCAGCGAGCGCTACACCTAGTTCGTGTTTTCTATGATCTTCCCAGTCAAGCGTAGCCGAGGTCATGTCTTGGATAGTCTGTAGCACAGAATCATCAATGAGACCTATCTTGGTAGATCGTTTACGCAGACGAGGGTTTGGTAGGCAGATGATGTCTTTTGCTGTCATAACTTTTGGTTAATTATAGCGTAAAACCGTAATGAATGCTTACTAGAGAAGGTCCATGGGGTCTAGATCTATCTTATAATTGCCGGTGATTTCTTTGGCTAAGGTAACAAGAGCAGAGCGATTTTTGGACTTAATAACGAGTTGCCAGTGTAGTTTGTTAGCTCTTTTCTCGACAAAGCAGGGTGCTGGTCCAACTACAGATAGTCCCGGGTGCAGTTTTGCTTTGGTGACAATTTTTCCTAGGGATGATCTAGCACTTGTACTACTAGCTCTAGCAACCTCTACTTTCATTAGGTGGTAAAAAGGTGGGAAGCCGAATAACTTTCTCTCTGATATCTCTGTTTGATAGAATTCATCCCAACTATTAGAGGTGGCAAGCTGAATTATAGAATTCTGAGGTTTGAAACTTTGAATGATAGCCGTACCAGGTCTGTGCCCTCGTCCAATTCTGCCGATAAGCTGGTTAATTAGCTGATATGACCTTTCATTGGAGGTAAAATCGGGGAACTGTAGGCTAGCGTCTGCCTGTAATATTCCTACCAGTCCGAGCCTTGGTAGGTCATGCCCCTTGGCTAATATTTGTGTGCCCACCAATATATCGATATCCCCGTTCAATATTTCATCGTGCCTGGCGCCGATTTGTTCAGACTTTTTGTTGTCTTTGTCGAACCTTGCAATCTTGGCCGAGGGGAATAACTTTTGTAGTTGTTCGACGATAAGTTTTGTTCCGGGGCTTTTAAATAAGATATTGGACAAGCTACAGTCTTGGCAGATTGTAGGAGCTTCATTGCTATATCCGCAGGTATGACAGGATAGTTGGTGTTTGTCGCCATGATAGGTCAGCGGAAGGTCACATCTGGGACAGGTGCTCCGCCAGCCACAGTCTTGGCAGATTATCATTCTCGAGGAACCTCGTTTGTTGAGAAACAAAAGAGACTGGTCGCCATTTTGTATAGATCTAGATATTTCTCTCTGCAGGGTTTTGCTAATGAGGGGGCTACCAGAATATTCTTCGTCAGAAGTTAAGTCTACAGTTATAGTTCTGGTTATCGGACTTTCTTTGGTGGTTCTTTTAGGCAACCTCAAGATGGGAACTTGTTTTTGGTTAGCCCAAAACAAATCAGTTACTGGAGGGGTGGCAGATCCAAAAACTATTGGACAGTTATGAATTTTGGACAGCTGACTTGCTACGCGTAAACCGTAATAGTTAGGCAGGCTTTCTTGTTTATATGCTGGTTCGTGGAACTCATCGACTACTACTAGACCTAGATTGTTGTAGGGTAGGAAAAGGCTGGATCTAGGGCCAACCACTATTATGGGTTCTTCTGTCGAGCGTACATTGCTCCATGCGATACGCCTTTGTCGTGGGGTGAGCCCAGAGTGATTTAGTATAACTTGGTCTTTGAATTCACCAGAGAATTCTTTGTACAGTTGCGGGCTAAGTGCAATCTCGGGGACCAATATCAGCACAGATCGACCGGCTTTTAAGGTTTTTCTGGCGACATCCAAGTATACTTTGGTCTTGCCCGAGCCCGTCTCTCCGTGGAGTATATAGCTTTGGTTTTTTGTAATATCTATAGTTTCAATGATTTTCTTTTGTAAGTCGGTTGCCTCAAAGCGTTCAATGCTACTTACTGCAGAGGGGGCAAATGCTTCTTCTACGACAGGTCCTGTGGGTAAAAATAAGTTTGCTGTAACTCCAAGAGAGGTTGGATAATACTCTTGTAGCCAACTAAACAGACGGACTGCTTGTGTTGGCAGGGTATGGTTAGCGATATCGACGATGGGTTTGGTGGGGAAAGAAGGTTTTGGCACTTTTTTGACAACAAAACCATAAGTTTTTTGACTCCTTATAGCTAGGCTAACGACCTGACCAGTCTTTAACTCCTGATCGGAGCCGTAAGTCAATGAGCCCTGACCTTTATAAGAGGGGTGTCCGGGGGCGATTTCGTAGAAGTAACTTCCCATATACACTTAGTATAAACAATTATTATTAGAAAATTGTCCTTTGGGCTATTGAAAAGCGGATAACTAGTCGCTATACTAGACTTAGCGTTGTTAGAGTAACATCGAAAAAAAGATTATGTTGGATGTATTTATTACTTCTAGGGTTCGAAGGAAGATTATCGTGGTGTACGCAAAGTACCCCGACTTCAAGACGCATGTACGCGGGCTTGCCAAGCTGATTAAAGAAGATGCAGGCAACATACAGCGAGAACTAAAGCGTTTAGAGAAGGTTGGCTTTTTGCATTCTGAAAAACAGGCAAATACCAAGATATACTCTACAAACAAGAGCTTTCCAATATTTAAAGAATTGCAAAGTATAGTCTTGAAATCTCAACGCTCTAATGTCAAAAGACAACAATAGTGTTGCATTTAACACCTTAATAGGATACAATTTAGGTAAATAATGATACAGGTAACAAAGAAAGACTCAAAAGAGTCAACAGAGAACATGCTTCGGCGCTTTACCCGCAAGGTACAGCAGTCGGGTGTTGTCGCAATTGCCAAGCAGTCACAATATTTTGAGAAGCCAATCAGCAAACGAGATCGGCGCAAGAAGGCTATCGTACGCAAAGAGCGCAAGAACCAAAAAATTAAGAAGCTAAAGCTGTCTTAAAAATATTATTAAGATGATAAAACAACAGATAGAGGGTGATCTGAAAAAAGCTATGCTCGATGGCAACAAAGAGTTGGTATCTGCTTTAAAAAACCTCAAGAGTGCAATCATGTACGCAGAAGTAGCCACAGGCAAAAGAGAGTCCGGTCTAGACGAACAAACACTAATTAGTTTGCTACAAAAGGAGTCTAAAAAACGCCAAGACTCTGCCGACATGTATCAGAAGGGTGGTGCAATAGACAGGTCAAAAGCCGAATTATACGAAAAGAGCGTCATAGACGCGTATCTTCCGGAGGCTATGAGTGAAGATGAGGTTAATGCACTAATCGATGAGGCTGTAGCTAGCCTAGATGGATTAAGCCGGCAGAATATGGGGCAGATTATTGGCTCGGTTAAGGCTAAATCTGGTGCGTCTGCCGATGGTGGCATGATTGCAAAATTAGTACAGAGTCGTCTTTAGGAGAAGCAGATGATTGTTTTTATGGGGGTAGCTGGTGCTGGTAAGAGTGTTCAGGGAAAGATGTTAGCAGAACACCTGGGCTATACCTGGATATCTACAGGCGAATTATTGCGTGCCTATGCAGATGCTGACAAAAAAGAAGAAATGCTAAAGGGCAAATTGCTTAAAGACCAAGAACTTATAGAGCTTATGCAAAAGGCTTTTCGGCAGGAAGATGGAGGATATAGATGCATCATTGATGGGTTTCCACGCACAATACCTCAGGCTGATTGGTTGCTAGACAGGCACAACAGTAACTCAATACGCATTGATGCTCTTGTGCACATTAAAGCTTCCGAAGAGGCGGTTAAAAGCAGGCTCCTCGCTAGGGGGCGTCCCGATGACAATGAGGAGGCTATCAACAAGAGGTTCCAAGAATATAGAGTAGAGACACTACCTATCCTAGAAGAGTTTAAATCGTCAGGAGTGCCTATAATCGAAGTGGATGGAAATAAAGACAGAGATATTGTAAGTAAAGACATTCAAGCCATGGTAGAAGAGGTCCTGCGAGATGTACACAAGAGTTAAAACACCAAAAGAGATAGAATCTATGCGCCGGGCTGGGCAGATATTGGGAGCCGTCCTGCAGATACTAGAGGATTCCGTAGTGGTTGGTATGGATACTGCTCAGATTGATGATATTGCCAAAAAAGAGGTATTGGTCAGGGGTGGCAAATCAGCTTTTTTGGGGTATCAGGGTTTCGCCGGTTCAATATGCACATCTGTAAACGATGCTGTAGTGCACGGTATACCCAGTAAAAAGATAGTGTTAAAAAATGGTGATGTGATTGGGTTAGATCTTGGGGTGGCTTACGACAACATGATTGTAGATGGAGCAATCTCGCTAATTGTAGGTGAATCTACAAAAGAGAATGCCAAGCTTCTAGAAGTTACCAAGAGAGCATTAAACGAAGGTATTAAACAAGTTAAAGACGGTTGTACTACCGGAGACATTGGAGAGGCTATAGAGAGAGTGTTGAAAGCCGACAGCTATGGAATAGTTAGAGACTTGGTTGGTCATGGAGTAGGGCACGAAGTGCATGAAGATCCAAATATACCTAACTTTGGCAAAAAAGGCTCAGGGTCTATTTTGAAGGCAGGTATGACTATTGCTATCGAGCCTATGGCTAATCTAGGTGGTGAGAAGGTTTATATAGATTCCGACGGGTGGACTGTGCGCACAGAGGATGGGTCTGTTTCGGCTCATTTTGAACATACAGTTTTGGTTACAGACAACGGATTTGAGATTCTTACTCTTGCTAGCTAACTAAAATAAGCGGTATACTGACACTTATGCGTGATACACAGCCCAGTTTTTTTGTCGGGCTCGATGTCGGCACTAGTATGGTGCGTTGTGTTGTTGGCACCCTAGGCACATCCGCCGACGAGCCTTCGTTATCTGTTGTTGGCCATGGACAGGCTCCTAATACGGGTATGCGAAAGGGGCTGATAGCTCATGTCGATGAAGTTGCTGGAGCAATCAACCAGGCCGTCACAGAAGCAGAGCGCATGGCAGGTATACGGATCTCTAGCGCTACTGTAAATGTGAATGGTGTCCATGTTAGCGGTATGGATTCAAAGGGTGTCATCGCTATAAGTTCTGCTAATCGTGAAATTACTGATGATGACAAACTGCGTGTCGAAGAAGCCGCGACTATTGTGCAGATTCCTTCAAACAGAGAGATTATACAAGTATTCCCAAAAAATTATAGGGTTGATGGGCATGACAACATCAAGGACCCTAGAGGCATGAGGGGTGTACGACTAGAGGTGGATACGCACATAGTTACGGCGTCTACTCCTAACTTGCATGGCTTAGATGCTGTATTAGATAAAGTTAATATTAAGCCATCACACCATACCGTCTCTGGTTTGGCTTCCGCCGAAGTTGTTATGAGTCGCAATCAAAAAGAGGCAGGAACGCTTGTTCTTGATATTGGCGCTAGTACTACTAATATGGCTATTATCGAGGATGGCGAGGTACAGCATGTAGCAGTAATTCCTATGGGAGGCACCAATATAACAAACGATTTAGCTATCGGGCTCAAGACCGATTTGGACATTGCTGAGCTGGTTAAGATCAAGCATGCAGCCGTGTCTGGCCATGCCAAGAAGGGTAGTGTTAGCGTTCAAGTAGATAACAGGAATCATGTTTTTGACGCAGAAGAACTAACCATGATCACAGAGGCGCGCATTGAAGAGATATTTGAGTTCGTAGAGAAAGAGCTCAAAAAAGTACATAAATCTCGTAAGCTACCAGGAGGGGTCGTCATAGTTGGAGGAACTGCTAATATACCGGGCATTGCTCATCTAGCCAAGGAAAAACTTGGGCTGGCATCTCGAATAGGTAAAACACACCCGCTGGGTGGAATAGCAGAGGATCTTCAAGGGCCAAGTTTTGTTACGGTCATTGGTCTTATGGAGCTAGACTTGTTGCTACAAGGCCAAGGAGATACCCCAATGGGTAATAGTGGGGGTGTAGACGGCGTATTTGGCGCAATTAGTAACTTTTGGCAAAAAGTTAAAAATTAGTTTGCTATAATTGTATACATAGGTATAGGTAGGGTATACTGCCTGATACAAATCTAGGAGATAAAGGGAGATTATATAACATGCCACAGGTGTCACCAGAAATAGAAACATTTGCTCGGATTAAAGTTGTAGGGGTTGGCGGTGCCGGTGGTGCTGCAGTTAATCGTATGGTTGAGGCTGGTGTTGACGGAGTAGAGTTTATTGCAATCAATACTGATG
The DNA here is from genome assembly GCA_964521095.1 of uncultured Candidatus Saccharibacteria bacterium. Taxonomy (GTDB): domain Bacteria; phylum Patescibacteriota; class Saccharimonadia; order Saccharimonadales; family 2-12-FULL-41-12; genus CAMTWJ01. Next base: position 9,043 of record CAZFPJ010000004.1, on the reverse strand, counting down.
CGCAGGCACTACACCACTCAAAAGCCCAAACCAAGATACATATCGGGCATGACACAACTAGAGGTCTTGGTGCTGGTGCAGATCCAAGTGTCGGTGAAAAAGCCGCCGAAGAGTCAATTGATGAGATCAAACAAGCTATAGAGGGCGCAGACATGGTGTTTGTTACTATTGGTGCCGGTGGCGGAACTGGTAGTGGCGCTGGCCATGTAGTTGCCAAGGTGGCTAAAGATGCAGGCATATTAGTTGTTGGTTTTGCTACCAAACCCTTTGCTTTCGAGGGTGATAAGCGCCGTCGAAACGCCGAAACAGCCATAGACAGATTGCGAGATGCCGTAGATACTCTTATCATTATTCCTAACGACAGACTTCTCCAGACCATCGACAGAGCTACGCCGATATTGCAAGCTTTCAAGGTTGCAGATGATGTCTTACGACAAGGTGTACAGGGGATATCAGACCTTATAACTGTCCACGGTCTCATTAACCTAGACTTTGCAGATGTTAAGGCTGTAATGGCTAGTGCTGGATCGGCATTGATGGGTATTGGGCGAGCTAGCGGAGACAATAGAGCCGTAGAGGCCGCCCAGCAAGCAGTAGAGTCACCCTTGCTAGAGGTATCTATAGATGGCGCCAGAGGAATCCTATTTAATGTTATTGGTGGTCACGACATGTCTATGCACGAGATTAATACAGTAGCCGAGACTATAACCGCCTCCGCAGATAACGATGCAAACATAATCTTTGGAGCAACAATCAACCCTGATCTCGAAGGTGAAATTATTGTTACTGTTGTAGCCACTGGATTTGACGATTCTTATTTTGCTAAAAAAAGCACAACCAAAGTAGCTGAAACTACTGACGAAGACAAAGATACTACACCCGTCAGCAATAATAGTGATGTCCCAGAAGACATCAATATGAATCTGGAAGACCATGATGCCGCAAAAGTCTCCGAAGAGTTTCATGGCGACAACGAGGTATCTAACTTGTGGACTCACGATCAAGACAAGGACAAGGATACACCAATTTTTACTCAGCCTTTTGAAGACGAAGAGCTTGAAAAACCATCATTCCTTCGGCGCCTAAAATCACGAAAAAGTAGTCAAAAAGACGACGAAAAAGACGAAAAATAGAGTTTGTAATTAATACAGCGTAAAATACTTGCATTGCGCTATAGCTGGGGGTATTATTCTTTATGTAGACGCTATATATAGGATATTAAATATAGCAATTGAACATTCAAACTGAACAAGAGAGGTGTACAAAATGAACTGTAGTCGTTGCCACGCAGTCGATACAAAAGTCATAGAGTCCCGAGATGTTTCTGGTGGAGAATCTATCCGCAGACGCAGAGAATGCAATGCTTGCGAGCATAGATTTACCACATACGAGCGCGTAGAAAGGCCACAATTGATAGTCATAAAGAACAATGATGTCAGAGAGCTTTTTAATAGGGAAAAACTATTGGCAGGGTTATATCGAGCCTGCGAAAAAACACCAGTTACGAGCCTTCAGCTTGAGAAACTAGTATCAGAAGTCGAGCAAGAACTTCAAGATTGTGGAGACAACGAGGTGTCTACCGCAAAAATTGGACAGCTAATTATGCAAAAATTGGCAGAGCTCAACGAGGTAGCATATGTAAGATTTGCCAGCGTATATCGAAGGTTCAAAGATATCGCCAGCTTCGAACAGGAGCTATCTGATATTCGTAAGCGGAAGATCGACCCCGTCAAGACATGAGTTATTCTTGGTGGGTTCTCTCGGTCCTTTATTTATGTAGGATAAATGAAAGCCTAAGAGAGCTAACAGTTATCTTTTCTGTTTTTAGAGACTTACAGAAGAGATAATTTAACTCTAAATAAAAATTTAAAAAACTAAAGAACAATTTAAAAGTGAGGGTGCTATGAAAACAACCAATCAAGTAGTAGGGCGTCTGTTTACTGACCCCAAAACACAGGCGTACGACCAGATTAACTGGGTAAAACAAGATTCTATAATCTCTAATCCAATGACTGGCAAAGCAGTCTTTGAACAAAAAGATGTCGAATTTCCTGAGAGCTGGTCTCAGAACGCTATTAACATTGTCGCTCAAAAGTACTTTACGGGCACACCAGGCACAAAGAGTCGAGAATATTCTATGAAACAGCTCATAGACAGAGTGGTAGACACAGTTACTCGCCAGGGCATGCAAGAGGATTATTTCGAGAGCGAAGACGAGGCAGAGTCTTTTAGGGAAGAGCTAAAATACATCTTGGCAACCCAGCGAGCAGCATTTAATTCTCCAGTGTGGTTTAACATCGGTGCTCCAGATCGTACTCAGCAAGCTAGTGCTTGCTTTATTCTGGGCGTTGACGACACAATGCCATCGATACTAAATTGGTATACAGAAGAGGGGATGATCTTTAAGGGTGGTTCCGGATCTGGCATTAACCTTAGTGGAATTCGTTCATCTGTCGAAGCTTTGGGTAAGTCTGCCGGAACAGCATCGGGTCCATTAAGCTTCATGCGTGGAGCAGATGCGTCAGCTGGTGCTATAAAGAGCGGTGGCAAGACGCGTAGGGCTGCAAAAATGGTCATATTAAACGCAGATCACCCAGATGTAGAAGAATTTATATGGTGTAAAGCAATCGAAGAGCGAAAGGCCAGGGTCTTACAAGAGAACGGCTTCGATATGAGCTTGGACGGCAAAGATAACTTTTCTGTCCAGTATCAAAATGCCAATAACTCGGTTCGTGTAACAGATGAATTCATGCAAGCAGTCATCGACGACGCAGACTGGGATCTTAGGGCTGTGAAGACTGGAAAGTCAGTAAAGACTTTAAAAGCCCGTGATTTATTCCGTAATTTTGCAGAAGCAGCCTGGGAGTGTGCAGATCCAGGTATGCAGTTTGACACAACTATCAATAACTGGCACACGACGCCTAACGCTGGTCGTATAAATGGATCTAACCCTTGCAGTGAGTATATGCATCTAGATAATTCGGCCTGTAATTTAGCATCTTTGAATCTGTTGAAGTTTCTGAACGATGACGGTAGCTTTGATGTCGAGGCTTTTAAACACACTGCAGAACTAATCTTTACCGCACAGGAGATATTGGTCGGGTATTCTGAATATCCAACCAAGAACATTACCAAAAACGCAAAAGCTTACAGAGAGCTAGGAATTGGCTATGCTAACCTCGGAGCCCTTCTAATGGCGCAGGGACTGCCATATGACAGCGACGAAGGTCGAGCTCAAGCTGCAGCAATAACGGCGCTTCTAACGGGGCGTGCGTACGCCACAAGTGCAAAGCTAGCTCGTAGGGTAGGTCCATTTGCTGGATACCACAAAGATCGAGAGGGAATGATACGAATCCTAAAGCAACACCAGACCGCCGTAAAAGGCATAGACGCCTCATTGGTTTCCGAACAGTTGCTTAGTGCCGCTACTGAAGCTTGGGATGAAGCAGTCGAGATGGCAGAACTATACGGAGTTCGCAACTCTCAGGCTAGTGTTTTGGCGCCAACAGGTACCATTGGCCTTATGATGGACTGTGATACTACAGGTATAGAGCCTGACCTAGGTCTAGTCAAAGTAAAGAAACTAGTCGGTGGCGGAACTATGAGTATTGTTAACCAGACAGTACCTCGCGCACTAAAAGCTCTTGGCTATAGCGATGCAATAATTAAGAAGATAGTTGAATATATCGATGTAGAAAAAACAATAGTCGGCTGTACCGATCTATTAAGTGAGCATCAAGATGTATTTGCTTGCTCCATGGGAGATAACCCTATTCATTACCTCGGTCATGTCAAGATGATGGCCTCAGTCCAGCCATTTATATCAGGTGCGATTAGTAAAACGGTTAATATGCCTGAAGATGTGTCTGTCGAAGATGTAGAACAACTACATATTGACTCATGGAAGCTTGGGCTAAAAGCAGTGGCTATTTACAGAGATAATTGTAAGGTAGCTCAACCACTGGCTATGGCCAAGAAAGATGGTGCAGAAACAGAAAATCTCCAGCAAGATGAATCCCCGGCAAACACCATCGATGGAATAATTGTAAAAGGTGCTGTACGAAGAGACATGCCGAGAGTTAGGAATAGCAAGACTTACAAATTCCAGATCTCAGATCTTAAAGGATACTTTACAGTTGGCGAGTACGAAGATGGTACGCCTGGTGAGTTGTTTGTAAATGTATCCAAGCAGGGATCTACTTTGTCCGGTATTATGGACTCTTTTGCGATAAGTGTTAGTCATGGGTTGCAGTATGGTGTTCCACTAAAGAGCTATGTAAGAACGCTAAGAGGAACAACCTTTGCTCCATCTGGCATAACAGATGATGCAGATATTCGTACGGCCGGATCTATAACCGACTACATATTCCGCAGACTCGCTCTAGACTATCTGTCTTTTGATGACAGGCTAGAACTAGGACTAGCATCTATAGATGACATGCCAGATGAGCAGACAACACTTTTGGCGGACATCGTAGAAGAAGATAAAGCCGACGCAGTAGTGGCAGAATTACCAAAAGCAACTGCGCCTAAGAAGGTAGAGTCACAAAAAACATCAGCAGACGATACAGCTCCAATGTGTTTTAACTGTGGCAATCAGACCCAAAGGTCGGGTAGCTGTTATGTTTGTACATCTTGTGGCAGTACTACTGGGTGTTCTTAGATATCGGGTTGACCTTGTCCGTCAATAAACTATAATCTTAAGCATGAAGGTGGTGATGCTTTACAGACCCAACTCCGAGCATGCTCGAGTTGCAGAGGATTTTGCTAGAGATTTTTCTCATCAATTTCGAGACAGCAGGCTAGACATGGTAGACCTCAATACAAGAGATGGTTCGTCTACTGCCAGCCTGTACGATGTAATGCAATATCCAGCCATTTTGGCTCTAACAGATGACGGACAGCTCGTTAAAGAGTGGGAGGGGCGATCTTTGCCACTCATGAACGAAGTTGCATACTATGCGCATCAGTAGTTTGGTGTCGAGTATTTAAACTGATATAATTTTGTAGTAAGACGCTCCGTTTTTTACGGATGAGTGGACATCAGCCACGAAGTCAGCTGAAAGAAATCGATTAGTAAGAGAGTAGAATCAGCCGGGTAAGCCCGAAACAGCTTACAAATAAGCGCTTCCTAGATAAATCTTGGAGGAAACTGGATGGTACCGCCTCTTGGTTGAGGTTCCAGTAGCCTCTGAGATTTTTTAATGGAGATAAAATAGTGAAATTCCAAAAGAATACAAGAAGACGAGCAAAAGAGTACGAAGCAGAGCTAGCTGGCTATTGGAAGCAGTATAAAACTTTCGAAAAGTCTGTGCAACAGAGGTCAGCAGATAATTCGTATGTATTTTATGACGGGCCACCTTTTCTCACGGGCACTCCGCATCACGGACATTTACTGGGCTCTACCGTAAAGGATGCAGTAGCTCGATATTGGACGATGAAAGGCAAGAGAGTAGAACGAGTTTGGGGCTGGGATTGCCACGGCTTGCCAGCAGAGGTTTATACAGAGAAAAAGTTAGGTATCCAAGACAAGCGAGAGATAGGCACCAAGATTAGCTTAGAGGATTACATTGTCGCTACCAGAGATAACATGGTTCAGACCAGTACTCTGTGGGAGGACACTGTCGACAGGATTGGTCGCTGGGTCGATATGGAGAATGCCTACAAGACCATGGACAAAGATTACATGGAGAGTGTTTGGTGGGCTTTTAAGGCACTTTACGACAAGGGCAAGATCTATGAGGGTGAAAAGGTGTTAATGTACTGCACACACGATGCGACGCCACTTGCCAAGGCTGAGATAGCTATGGATAACAGCTACAAAGATGTTACAGATCCAAGTGTTTATGTCCGCTTTCAGTTGGGCGAAGTGGACGCTGATCTGCTGGTTTGGACTACTACGCCTTGGACGCTTAGCGCTAACACAGCTCTTGCGGTTGGTAAAGACATAGAATATGTAGAGGTGGCGGTTGGTGCTGATAATTTCATCCTGGCAAAGTCTAGGCTAGAAGGCTCTTTGCGCGACGAAAGAAATAAAGCAGTAGATTATGAGGTGCTACGAACATTTAAGGGTGATGAGCTTGTGGGCAAAACCTACAAACCGTTAAGCATTAGCACAAACGATGCAAAAAATGCTACAGAGTATAAAATTTATTCAGCAGATTTTGTAAATGAGGAGGGAGGTACAGGTATAGTTCATATTGCTCCTGCCTACGGTGAAGACGACTATTCGTTGTACAAAAATCATCAAGATATTGCTTTTAAGATGACCACTAATAGCGAGGGCGAATATATCGATGGTCTGTGGGAAGGCAAGCTAGTATGGGATGTCAACAAAGATATAGCCAAGCAACTGTATGCCGATGGCGTTGCTTGGCGGATTGACTATATTAAACACAGCTACCCGCACTGTTACAGATGTGATACCAAGCTAATGTACCGAGCTATACCAAGCTGGTTTATAGATATTGCGGGTCAAAAAGAATTGATGCTTGCTAAAAATACCGAGCAAATTAATTGGTTTCCGCCATATCTTAAAGAGGGGAGATTCGCCAAAACTATAGAGACGGCCCCCGATTGGAATATTAGCCGAGACCGTTTTTGGGCTACGGCTATGCCGGTTTGGAAAGGTGTAGACGAGCGAGGCCAGGAACAGATAAAAGTTATTGGTAGCTACCAAGAGCTCAAAGAATTAAGTGGAGTAGAGTTAGAAGATTATCACCGACCATGGGTAGACGATGTCAAATTTACTATAGATGGTATAAAATACCAAAGAATACCTCAAGTTATAGACTGCTGGTTCGAGAGTGGCTCGATGAGTTTTGCTCAATTTCATTATCCTTTTGAAAACAAGGAGAAGTTTGAAGCTAGTTTCCCTGGTGACTTTATTGTCGAATATGTTGGTCAGGTTAGGGCCTGGTTTTATTATATGCACTCGGTATCTATAGCGTTATTCGGAGAAAGCTCTTTTAAAAATGTGATCACCACTGGTACTTTGGCGGGCAATGACGGTCGCAAGATGAGCAAGAGCTACAACAACTATACCGACCCCAACGAATTGATGGATCAATATTCGGCCGATAGCCTGCGTTTCTTGATGTTATCTAGCCCTCTTTTAGGCGGGGAGGACTTTGCTCTGCATGATAAAGATGTCGGGGATGTCGCTAGAAAGCTTAGTATGATCTGGAACATGTACGACTTTTTTACGCTATATGCCGATGTTGATGGCTGGGGGTGGGGTGGAGAGTTGTCGGATCCGGTGGATTCGTTGAGTAACTCTCTAGACAGGTGGGTGGTTAGCCGGGTTCACCAACTCAACCAAGAAGTGTCAGAGCAGATGGATAAATATGATTTGCAGAGTGCGCTAAAGCCGATATTGCCATTTATTGACGATGCGTCTAACTGGTTCGTGCGTAGGAGTCGAAAGCGATTTTGGAAGAGTGACAACGATGCTGACAAGAACGATGCGTATCGAACGCTACACTATGTTTTGGTGTACCTTAGCCGGATTTTAGCGCCGTTTACACCATTTTTGTCCGAAGAGCTATATCAAAAGTTGACCGGGGGAGAATCTGTACACTTGCTTGACTGGCCGGAGGTTGGCGGTATTGACGAGGAGCTGGTGACGGATATGAATCGAACCAGGGACTACATAACAGAGGGGTTAGGATTACGAGCCAGGGCTTCTATCAAGGTCAGACAACCCCTGCAAGATGCCACCGTGCCACTCGTTCCCAAAGAGTATGTAGAGATCATAAAGGAAGAGCTAAATGTCAAAGAAGTTAAGCATCAAGATGACAATACGGTCTCTATAAATACCAACATAACTCCTGAACTCAAACGAGAAGGGATGGCTCGAGAAGTTGTTCGGCAAGTCCAGAATGCTCGCAAGCAGGCTGGCCTTGAGGTAGACGACCGGATTGTTTTGTCTCTAGCCAGCCCTGACGCAGAGCTACAGCAGGCCATTAGCGAACACAAGGACAATATACTAGCAGAGACTCTAGCGGTTGGCTTACAGAGCGACCTAAGTGGAGTCATTAACTCTGTTGCTGTAGATGGCCTAGAGCTAGATATTGCTTTACAGAAAAACTAGAACTAAATTCTGGTGTGTCTTGATATAGGGCGGCGTATCTGTTATGATTGTTTAGTAAAAATGAATCTCTGGACGAGATTTATAAGGAAGGTAAATACTAACGGATGAAGAAAGCAGTTATTGCTACTGGTGGTAAACAATATTTAGTCGCAGAAGGCGACGAGATTAGTGTTGAGCTATTAAAAACAGATAAAAAGACAGCCGAATTTGATGCTCTATTAGTGATTGACGGCAAGTCCGTCCAGGTGGGAACACCTCTAGTTAAAAGCGCAAAAGTGACAGCTACTATTGTTTCGGCCGACGAACAACAGGATAAAGTCACCTCTATTAGATACAAGGCAAAGAAGCGTGTGCACACAGTTCGTGGGCACAGGCAGCGTCTAGCTACAATCAAGATTACCAAAATAGCTTAAAGATCTTAGATAGACAGAAAGAAAATTCATTTCTGTGGATAACTTGATGTTTTGAATTGTTGATAAAAATGCAACAAGCAATACGACAGCAGAAAAGAGAATTTGAACAGTAAAATTACCATTAGCGTTGTGCAAAATGCTATAGCTTTTGTTGATAATTTTTAAAATATAGTCAAAAGGCGCATGAAAATTAGAGTACTTTTTGTGTTCAAAGACTATTGATTTTACAGATACGGGTATCTATAATTTGAAGTGCACTTATATATAAAAACAAAAACAGATAAGCGCAAAAACAAAACAAAAAACAAAATGGTTACAGATAACAAGGGTAATGCTTGGCTAAGGGTCCGTAATGGGGCCTTATTGTCGTTGTGGTCTAAAAAAACAGGGGTGAGATTGTGGCTGGTTAGCCTAGCTTTGGCGATGGTTTTTGGGATCATCTCGGCAACCTTGATGAGCATTACAGGGGTAGAGAAGCTAACTCCCAAAGCCCACGCCGCCTCCACCAGCAGTACCCTTAACTTCCAAGCTAGACTGT
>CAZFPJ010000003.1:0-120169 GCA_964521095.1 uncultured Candidatus Saccharibacteria bacterium | reverse complement strand
ATCCCCACCTTTGGTGAGAAGATTAACACTGGCGGAGAGAGAGGGATTCGAACCCTCGCGGGAGATTGCTCCCCCCTAACGATTTAGCAAACCGTCCCCTTCAGCCACTTGGGTACCTCTCCGTATTTTATTATCTCTTAGATAACAGATGTGAATTATATCAAACTTTTGCTTTTACTTGAAGTTATGATTAACAAAAAGCTACAATACGCTTATGGATGAAGAGCCGCAGACAAATTGGAGTTTCCAGCCAGAGGCGGGCGCTAATGAAGTGCCTGCTAAACAAGTTCGCTCTAAAAAACCTGCTCCAAAAGAGGTTAGCTGGAGTGCCTCAGAATTTATTCACAACCACAAAGGGTTCGGCTGGTATGCGCTTTTGATTCTGGCTACGCTAGTTTTAGGCGTAGTAGTCTACTTTGCGACAAAAGACCTAATGTCGGTGATTGTTATTGCTGTCGCGTCTGTCGCATTTGGCTATTTAGCTATGCATAAGCCCAGGGAGCTCCCCTACCGGGTCGACGGCACTGGTATTTATATAGGGGAAAAATTTTATAATTTTTCGGCCTTCAAGTCTTTCTCTGTGCTACAAGAAGGCCCGGTTGGTTGCATAAACCTGTTGCCCCTCAAACGACTCATGCCAGAGATATCTGTCTATTATCCACTAGACGAAGAAGACAAGATTATAGAAATATTGCTAGAGAGTTTGCCAAACGAACAGCGCAAAGAGCAGGGTGTAGATAGACTCATGAAGCGTATTCGTTTCTAGTCACCCCTGTTTTGTGTTAGAATCAACACTTGTAGCGAGCACCCGTAGCTCAGCTGGCGGCCGGTAGGCCAAAAATGAATATTGAGCAAACTGCTCTATTCAGCTGTAGCTAACCAAGAACAAAAGTTTTTGCCGGCAAAATACAGTACAATGTTGTAAGTAGGCGAGCACCCGTAGCTCAGCTGGATAGAGCGTCGGCTTGCGGAGCCGAAGGTCGTAGGTTCGAATCCTGTCGGGTGTACCAAACTAAAGACCTCACGAAAGTGGGGTTTTTGGTTTGGTAGATTTGCTTATGTAACCCCCGATGGTATCATTGGTACTGTTATGGATGACGAATCAGTAAGTCCGGAAAATCAAAGAGAAAATATGACAATAAAACAACTGATAGAATTAAATGTACCAGCCTTTAACCAGGAGCAGTTAGCGCAATTTAGCGAAGAGTCTTTGCATTCGCAGGAGGTTGTAGGTTTTGACCCTGTAGATACCGTAGAGATCTTGAAGCAAAGCGAGGGGAAAAGGGTGTTATCAGCTGATTTTGGTGGCGACAAGGGCAAGATTCAGCTATTTGAAGTTATAGATGGCGCCCTCCAGCCGGTAGAAGGTTACGCAGACTATATTCAGGGGGATGACGGCAAGGGATACTTGGACACTATCAAAAAGGCTACCAAATACGCCGAGGAGCAAGGCATACCGATGGGACTTTCTTGGGGAGGGCCATTAGAAGGTACAAAAATGGTGTTCCACCCTAAAGCAAAAACACTCATGACAGAGCTAGAGGAGCAGTACGGTGGTGATTTTGGGAATATATCACCTAGCCTAAAGACGATTTTTAACGATGGCCCTGCTGGGCTCGTTGCTGGTTCGGTTCATGCCCAAAGAGAGTATGGCGCAACAGATACAATTTTTGTAATAAACGGTGGTGGCTTGGGTGTCGGTATACTAAAAGATGGAAAGATTTTTGCTACCGAGGCAGGCCATGTTCGAGGAGTGAACGCCCTTAATACATACAGTCAAACGACTGCCTGTGGGGTTTTTGGGGCTGAGTATACCTGTATGGAAATTTTGGGTTCAAACAAAAAAGGCATAGAGGCTCAGTGGACTAGCATAACAGGGGCAGATATATCGGCAAAAGAGATAGAAGATGAGTATAAAAAGGGAGACAGTTTGGCGCTTGAGCTCTATGATCACTCAGCAAGCGTTATAGCACATACAATCCAGGGGGTGGCTAGGACATTTAAAATAGATTTAAATGACACTAAGACAGCTATAATTTGCGATGGCTCTGCCTTTAAATTCCCGGGTTATAGCGAGCGAGTTAGCCAAATTATCGAGTCAAACATTGGCAAAACCCCCCAAACTATACTGACAAAAGACCGTGTTGACCCAAAATCAAACATTTTTATGGAAGGTGTGGCAATAGTGGCCTTAACGGCTAAATAGGACTCACCTCCTAAGACAGTTCTTGGAACCTTTCAAAAAAGGCATCCATATGGATGTTGGCTATAATTTCCCAAGTTCTGTCAGATATATCTTGAGGTTTCATGGTTCGATAATAATAGCCAGCCTCTTTCATGTGTTTTGCAGAATCTTCGTCTATCGCATCCCAGGCCTTAACTCCTTCATCATCTAGTGTCGCAATATACGATAGCTCTGGCCAGCCGTCTACCTCTACAAGAATGGTATTCGATGCGGGCAGAGACATTTCTATTATTGGTGGCTCTATTTCTTGGTCTAACCATAGCTTATCTTCTTTTGAGAGATTTATTTCCCCTAGCATCCCATCTTCTCTTAAAAGCGCAGATACCTCTTGCCCGACCGACTGTTCTGCGTTCTTTGGTAAAAAATCCCATTCAAAAAATCTGTTCTCTGACGAGTTAATAGCAACTATGTCCTGATTACGAAAAGTATCGTCATCTTCGTGGGTATAGGCAGGTACGCCATACTCGGCTATGGCGTCGAGGATACCGTGGGTTGTTATGCGGTATACATTTCTCTCCTGCTCATCGTAGTCCAGGATCTCGATACAGGGGTAGAGACCGTTATTAAAAAAGTGAATTCTGGATTCTGCTGGAATGATTTCAAAGTTATCACCAGTTTCGCAACTAAGTGAACCGATCGGTTTGCTTGAGTAGTTATGAGGCTCCAGTTCCATGAATAAAATTATTAAATCACTTTTTTAAAATTATGACAATATTTTTGAAAAAGTAACAGAGGTAAATTATACTTTAACTAGATGGAGAGGTGCAGGAGTGGTTGAACTGGACTGTCTCGAAAACAGTTGTGCCGAGCAATCGGCACCGAGGGTTCGAATCCCTCTCTCTCCGCCATGCAAAGGGCCGACCCTAGAGGGGTCGGTTTTTTGCATGCAGAAAAGTGAATGAGAACCCGTACTGCGTTAGCAGAGGTTCGGCGTAGTGAAGCGAAGCGAGAAAAGCACTGCAAGTATTTTTCGAGCAAGCAAACGAAGGAGCGACCGAGCGGGAGCGAGGGAAAGCGATATCCCTCTCTCTCCGCCATGCAAAGGGCCGACCCTAGAGGGGTCGGTTTTTTGCATGCAGAAAAGTGAATGAGAACCCGTACTGCGTTAGCAGAGGTTCGGCGTAGTGAAGCGAAGCGAGAAAAGCACTGCAAGTATTTTTCGAGCAAGCAAACGAAGGAGCGACCGAGCGGGAGCGAGGGAAAGCGATATCCCTCTCTCTCCGCCAGTCCAGAATGACCCAGCTTACCGGGTGGTTTCTTTGCTTGATCTTCTTTTGTTCGCAATAATCACCCCTGCCCCAACAACAGCTATAATTGCCCCAATAATTATTTCTATCTTTCCAATCTCGGCTAGCAAGGTTTTGATAATCGGCAACAAGACTGTGTCTGAAGCTTGAGAGACGCCAAGATTAAGCCCGTTAGTAAGCTGAGGGGATAGAAAGGCAGTGACTAGTCCTACTAGCAATACGGCTAGACCTCCACGGAGCATCGTTTTGCCAAGATAAGCTAATCGTTCTTTTTGCCTGAGGCCAACAGACAAGCCAAGCATTATTGCACAAGCTCCAAGTAGCCAGTAGACAGATTGCTGTAGTTGTTGATATCTGCTGGGTATCTGTGAGGTTGCATCCAATATTGTCTGTGCCTGGCTGATTCTGCCGGTTGTCGCCTCGCTCAAGCCCAAAACAGAAGGTACTGCTTGGCTATTTTGTAGTTGTTGCTCTAGCTGTGCTCTTTGGGGAGCTATGTCGACTCCTGGCGGGCGACAGACCCCCACAAACAAGTCTGTCCCGGCTAGTATTTGTGCCCTTGTGGTGCACAGAGGCAGGCTCTCGAAGCGATTTTGTACGAAGTCCCCTATTCGTCCTATGGCATCTTGTTTGCTTTGGCTGACATCAAAAGATAAAGGCAAGCTTTTGGCGTCGCCGTTGAGCCACAGATATGCATTATTAATGAAAACTTCTGTTAATCCCTGCATGCGATCGGCTGTAAAAACCTGCCCCAGTATGCCAACAATAGCTGGGTTATCTAGAGGCAATATGTCCACAGAGTCTTTTTGTGCGACAACTGCGTTAATAGCAACTTTGCTCATAGCGTCATAGGCCCCACTATTTTTTACGATATTTTTCATTTTTTGGGGTTGCGTTACGGTGTTATTGAGCGCTACGGAGGTAGCGAATAATACAAAAAAAGCTACAAACAACCAAGAAGTCAGCCGAGAGAATCCAGTACGAACAAAACTATTCATAATGCTTTTAGTATATACCTTTACCTTTTATGGCAGGACATCTACAATGGCAAGTATGTTTACTGCTCCTGTTATAGCCCTTCTTGCAGCCCTCAGCGCTTCTGCCTGGACATATTCTATGGCAATGCGTCGTTCTGGTAACAATTCTCAAACGGCAGGCATAGTGTCTGCTTTGGCTGGAGTAATCTCTTTTATTATTGTTTGGAGTATTGTGTCATTAATCGACGATTACCTAGGCCAGTAGCCTTTTCTTGCTAGTAAACCTTTTCTGATGGTAGCCATAACTGGTATCATATGGTTATATGTGGGTGGAGCAATAATGGACGAAGTTGGCTTGGGTTTGCGCTTGCAACAGGCAAGAAAGACTGCTGGATTAACCCAGCAACAATTGTGCCAAGAGGCCAGTCTTAGCTATTCAACGCTGGCAAAGATTGAGCGAGGAGCTATAAAATCACCATCAATCTTCACGATTAGGCAGATTGCTAATGCCCTGGGAACATCTATAGACGAACTGCTCGGCCTGGAGTCCCCTGCTCCTGCCCGCCCATCACTAAAAAAACGCTCAAAGAGTGGTATTGAATTTGTCTATTTTGATATCAATGGGTGTTTGGTGCGGTTTTATCAGAGGGCTTTTGCCAGGGTAGCCGAAGACACAGGGGTGCCTTCGGATATCGTAGAGACTATTTTTTGGCACTACGACGACGCTACTTGTCGCGGGGACATAACGGTTGCGGAGCTTAATACTACACTAGCCAAGAGGTTCAATGTGTCTCAGTTTGATTGGGAGAAATATTATCTAGAAGCGGTCGAACCAATCGCCGAGAGCCAAGAGTTGTTGCGCTGGGTGTCAGAGCATTACAAGTTTGGCTTACTTAGCAATATAATGCCCGGGTTTATTAACGCCATGAAGCGTAGTGGTCAGTTGCCAGACATAGCCTATGACCAAATAGTTGAGTCTTCAGATGTCCATGCCATAAAGCCAGACCCAAACATTTACCAGATAGCTACCGAGCGAGCCGGCGTGGCCCCAGAATCAATTTTATTTGTAGACGATTCTAGGATTAACTTAGTTTCTGCTGAGAAGATTGGCTGGAGAACGCTATCTTTTGATGTATACCGACCAAAGGAGTCAACTCAACGGATCAAAGACGCACTGGAGTTTTAGGAGTACAATAGGACTATGAAGATAATAAAAGGTCGCATCAATCGACGAACATACCTAGCTGGCAGTGCGATGACGGTGTTCGTAACCTTGGTTTTGGTTTTCTTTTTTTTGGCACCGTTTGCACTAATAGAGCTTGCCTTTAATGGGCTGGCCGAGAATAAATTGTTTAATCTTATTCAATACTTGTTTTTAGCAATTCCAGCCATATTTTTCTTTTTAGCTATGCTGTCTTTAATCTCTAAGCGGGCCCAAGATTTTGGCGGGCAAGGCATCGGCTGGTTTATGACGCTTGTTTTGTTGTTCGGGGTTAATCATTATGCTAGGCACCAGATCCTCTCTTTGGCCATGCTTCTTGTGGTGGGCATATTAGTCTTTCGGCCAGGCTCTGCAAAACGCAACAAATACGGTGGACGGCCACCACAAAAAGTTCGCTTACAAGATATTACTCGGGTTTAGATATTTTGTAGTGCTGTCAATTGCTCGGATATAGCTAATTGCTCTTTTTCGAGTGATGAGAGCTGTGCTTTGGACTGCTCAATTAATTTCTGTGGAGCTTTAGCTAGATAGCTATCATTTTTTAGGCGGTTTTTTAGGTTGTCTATCTGCTTATGGATCTCTTCTAGTCGTTCAGTCAAATTGCCAATAAACTGCAGGGCAGTTTCTTGGTCGACGCTTAGCCAAACATTTTTAACAGAAGATAGCGCCAACCCCTCGCCTTGCTCGGCTTTTGCAGAGCCAGAGAGGCCGGCTAGTAGGCTTATTAGTGCGCCATGCTCTTCGATTAGGGGGGCTTGAGTATAGGCTAATTCCCCTTTCGTTAACTTCAAGAGTGTTTTTGTTTGACGAATTTCACTAACGACTTTTTTGATTTGATCAAACTCCGCAGAAGCATCTTTGTCGTAATTAGCAGGTTTTGGCCAAGATTCTGTAATTAGTAGGTTGTCTTCGCTTTTGACGGTCTGCCATATTGTTTCGGTGACAAACGGTGCAAAGGGGTGGGCTAGCTTTAATATTGTTTCGAGCACCTCTAGCAGAACAGCTTTGTTGGCCGATGCTTTATTGGCTTCGATGTACCAATCGGCGACATCGTCCCAGACAAGGTGATAGAGAGTTTCGTAACCTTCGCTAAACCGGTAATCTTCTAAATTCTTGCCAATAGACAGAGTGGCTTCATTGAGGCGTCCAATTATCCACTCGTCGGCAATAGTTCGTTGGCTTGATGAGACGGTATTGTCTAGCCGGCTTTCTATAAAACGAGCTATATTCCACAGTTTGTTACAAAAATTCCTGGCTTCTTCTACTCGTCTCTCGTCGTAGCCCCTATTAACTGCCGGTGATCGCCCCGATACAATCCCCATCCGCAGGGCATCGGAGCCGTATTTTTGAATAACTGGCATCGGATCTACTACATTGCCGATGCTTTTACTCATCTTTGATCCATCTTCGGCCATGACATAGCCGTGGATATAAACTTCTTTGAACGGCACATCTCCGGCGGTGTATAAGCCCAGCATAATCATGCGACTTACCCACGGGTAAAGGATCTCTCCGCCTGTTTCCATGAGGCTGGTTGGATAAAACTGTTCAAAATCGTCAGAGCCTGCCCCCCCCAAAGTTGCATAAGGCCAGCTAGAGCTAGAAAACCAAGTATCAAAAACATCGGGGTCGCGACGGTAAGTCTTGTTATTAACTTCTATAGTCTCTTGGTCTACTCTGGTGTCAAAAATCCAGTCGTCGGGGTTTTGTTCGTTTACAAATGCTGGAACTGGGATTCCCCAAGCTATTTGTCGGCTAATATTCCAGTCTCTAAGGCCCTGTAGGTAGTGTATTAGCTGTTCTTGCTTGCTTTGTGGGTAAAAGCTTATACGCCCGCCCTGGAGGGCTTGTATGGCAGGTTTTGCTAGCGGTTGCATGTCTACAAACCACTGTTCGAGCAATAAAGGCTCAATAACAGTGCCACATTTATAACAATGGCCAACGCTGTGAGTATGATCTTTTGTCGAGACCAAGAAGCCTTCTTGTTCTAAGTCTTTAACAATTTTAGCTCTAGCTTCTTGAACCGTTAGCCCCAGATACTTTTTAGGAGAGTTATGATTGAGTTTGCCGTCGTGTCCGATTACGGTTATTTGGGGTAGATCATGCCTCTCCCCTACCTCGAAGTCGTTTGGGTCGTGCGCTGGGGTGATCTTGACCGCTCCAGTACCAAATTCCTGATCTACAAAAGAGTCGGCGAGTACAGGGATCTCCCGTTCGGTTAAAGGTAATTTTACTGTTTTGCCAATTAAATTTTTATAACGATTGTCGTCTGGATGGACAGCTACGGCGACATCTCCCAGCATGGTTTCTGGGCGGGTGGTGGCGACTACTACTTCCCCGCTACCATCGGTCAGCGGATAGCGAATACTCCAAATATGTCCATTGACTTCTTTGTGCTCTACTTCGATATCAGCAAAGCCAGTCCCATGGTGGGTGCAATAGTTTACCAGGCGCTCGCCTCTGTAAATTAGCCCTTGATCCCACATTTTTTTAAAAGTGGCATAGGCTTGAGATACAATTTTGTCGTCCAAAGTGAAGGTGTAGCGACTCCAGTCGGCACTAACTCCCATAGCGCGAATTTGCTTCTCAAAGCTATTCCTGTTGAGCGCTACAAAATCCCAAATCTGTTGGTATAGCTCTTCCCTATTAAAGTCGAAACGGCTCTTCCCTTCTTTGGCAAGGTGTTTTTCGTAAACACTTTGAGTCTCGAATCCAGCGTGGTCAGCGCCGGGTAGGAGCAGAGTCGCCTTCCCTGTCATACGGTGGTATCTGGTGGCAATGTCTTCGAGGGCACCCGTCAATTCGTAGCCAATGTGTAAGTTTGCATTGGCATTTGGCGGGGGCATAACAATCGAAAAGTATTCATCGCTACCCCGTTTTTTAGGCGCAAAAGCATCGGCTTTTTCCCATAAGCGGTAAATGTTTGCTTCGTGTTGCCCCGGGTTATATACTTTGTCTAATTTCATAGTTCCTCAACAGTATATCACCTCTGTTATCTCTGCCAAAATTAGTTAAATTATTTTCACATGAAAATTACATGGATAATTGAGGCGTAATCTCGAGAGAATAGGGGTCCTCAGCTGGTTTTTTGGCTAGATGTGCAAAGTAGCCAGCTATGGCAATCATGGCGCCGTTATCTGTACAGAGGTCGGGGCGGGGGTAAATAACTGGCAAAGAGATTCGCTCTGTGGCAACCTTGCGGAGCGCTTGGTTAGAGGCAACCCCCCCTGCGATGACTACTGAGGCAGGAGAGTACTGTTGGACGGCTTTTTCTAGCTTGTCTACTAGTGTCTCGACTGCGATATGTTGAAAGCTGGCAGAGAGATCGGCTTTCTGGGCTTCAGACAGTCGCTCGGCTAGCTTGTAAGACGGGAAGTTGTAGTCTTCGCCTATTTCTGCCTGGGCAGTTCTGAGTACAGCTGTTTTGAGTCCAGAAAAAGAAAAGTCATAAGGATTTTCTAGTTTTGCCTTTGGGAAGGTGTATTTTTTGGGGTCACCAGACAAGGCAGATTTGCTGATGCTCGGGCCACCAGGGTAGGGTAGGCCGAGTATTTTGGCTACTTTATCGAAGGCTTCGCCCACAGCGTCATCTCGGGTTTGCCCCAGTAGTTCGTAGTCATAAAAACTTTTAAATAGTGCAATCTGAGAATGCCCCCCACTGACAATTAAGGCAAGCAAAGGAAATTTTGGCTTGCTTCTGTTACTAGCTCTTCCAGCAGAGTCCTCGGCTTTGCCTGCGGATGCCTCAGAGCTATCAATAGAGCCAGCTTTTTCTAAGAATGCCGCAGCTACATGGGCTTGGACATGGTTGATCCCATAGAGTGGTTTGTTTTTTAGGATCGCCAGAGTTCGGGCCGACAAAACACCGACCAATAAGCTACCACCCAAACCTGCGCCCTTGGTGACTGCGATTGCGTCAATATCGTTCCAGCCACAGTTAGCATCTGTCAGAGCTTGTTCAATAACAGGGGTGATATATTCAATATGACTCCTGGCAGCGATCTCCGGTACAACTCCGCCGAACTGGGCGTGCAGGTCTAGCGAAGTAGCTACTGCATTTGAAAGCAGGGAAGTGCCATCCTTTACTACAGAAGCACTGGTTTCATCACAACTACTTTCGATTCCTAAAATATTCATAACACTGGTATGATAACAGAGATGGATTCTGCTAAGAAGATTATTCGGAAATTAGTACCTCGCAAGCTACTAAGAGGAGTGGAGCAGGGATTTCGTTTGCTTCGGGGGTTGTTTTGGCAAGCCCGCTATGGCTTTCCGGCTCGTGGCATGCATGTGGTTGCAGTTACGGGTACTAATGGCAAGACGACAACAGCCAATTATATCAACGAAGTTTTAAAGGCTGGGGGGCACAAGACGGCCTTATTTACCACAGCCTTAATAGAGGTGGCTGGCAAAAGTGAGCCTAATAAAACGCACTTTACTTTAGTCAAACAGTCGTTAGTTCAGCAATTTTTTGCTCGATCTAAAAAGGCAAATGTTGACTGGGTAGTG
Source organism: uncultured Candidatus Saccharibacteria bacterium (assembly GCA_964521095.1). Taxonomy (GTDB): domain Bacteria; phylum Patescibacteriota; class Saccharimonadia; order Saccharimonadales; family 2-12-FULL-41-12; genus CAMTWJ01. The sequence goes on along the minus strand of CAZFPJ010000003.1, from coordinate 109,969 downwards.
CTAGAAGTAACTAGTCATGCGATTGATCAACATCGGATTATGGGTGTGCCGGTAGAAGTTGCCGTCATGACTAATCTGACTCAAGACCACCTAGATTATCACGGAACTATGGAGGAATACGCCCGAGTTAAATCACTGTTATTTAGCGCTTTTAAGCCTCGGTTTTGTATCTTAAATACAGACGATGACTGGTACCAATTCTTCTCTGATAGATCTGTTGGTCGGTCTGTAACTTATGGCAAGAGTGAGGACGCAACATTTTGTCTGCAGAGTCAGCAGAGCGGAACTAAAGGGTCTACCGCTAAATTTGTTTACAGTGGTCAGCAATATTTGCTCAAGACTAGTTTGCAAGGGTCGTTTAACACTTATAATGCTTTGGCGGGAATTGCCGTAGGGCATTCTTTGGGTATAGATGTCAAGACCGCTATTAATGGGATAGGTAATCTGCAGGCTGTCCCGGGGCGCATGGAATCAATACAAGAAGGGCAGTCATTTAATGTGGTTGTCGATTTTGCTTATACACCAGACGCTCTGCAGAAAGCCTTGGTTGCCTTGAGGGAGACAACTAAAGGCAGTGTTAGGATCGTTTTTGGGGCGACTGGCGACAGAGATAAGACCAAACGACCATTGATGGGCAAGGTTGTAGCTGAGTGTGCGGACGCGATTTATTTAACAGATGACGAGACATATACCGAAGACCCAGACAGGATTAGACAGGCTGTTTACGAGGGTATAGAACAAGCAAAAGGCGCCAATAAAACCAAGGTTATAGCCGACAGAGAAGAGGCTATTCAGCAGGCGTTTACCGACGCAAAGGCGGGCGATAGTATCTTGCTGGCAGGGATAGGTCACGAGACAGAGCGTAACATGGGGGGCAAGCAAGTTGCCTGGGATGACCGTGTTATAGCTCGAAAACTATTGACAAAAACTAAGTAAAAGAGCATAATAAATGCACTTATGAAAACAAGTGCAGAGACTGTGATTGGTTTGCCCCAGGAGATGTACGAAGATCTGCGGGCTACGGCAGAACATCGTGTTCTAACGCATGGAGAGCGAGTAAAGGGCATGGAGCTGTATGCGCCGTTTGTGGACTTTAACGATCAGAGTAGGCTGGTTATTAATGGGGACATGCAAGAGGTTTATTATCGCAAATGTTTGGCTGGTATTTATGGGTTTGGACAGAGTATGTTGCTGGATGTAGATGTGGCCGAGGGTTTAATGGGGCGTCCACTTCTTTCTCCCGACAAAGATGGTGTGAGCAGAGGGTACTTTGGAGATATAGAAGGGGAGACTAATTATGATGCTTTTAGCTTACATCTGTATAGTGGCGGGTTAACCACCCTGGCGGGAAGGCAAGAGGGCAAGACTTGCATGAGAGCGTTAGCAGGTATAGCACCCGACGAGGCTCATGCTTTTGGCCGGGCAGTATTGTTCGGTATAGACAAGAGAATCACTAAAGAAACCAACGAATTAATCATAAAACAGAGAGAAGAAAGCTAGTTCTTGACTACATATTGGCACTCGTCTATAGTGAGTGCTAGTTAGGCTGGTGTTTAATTGCGAGAAAGCATCAGCCTAAATAATTCAAAACGGAGGTTAAAAAATAAAATGTCAGTACCAATAAATCCACTGTCTGACTATGTCGTCGCAGTAGCAGAAGTAGCATCTACCAAAACCGCCGGGGGTTTATACCTGCCAGACTCGGCAACAGAAAAGCCCAAGACCGCCAAGGTAGTAGCTGTCGGTAAGTTAGTTAAAGAAATAAAATCAGACGACAGAATTCTTTACAAAAGTTACAGCACAACAGATGTGAAAGTAGCGGGCAAAGAATATATTTTGGTTAAGGAAGAAGATATTTTAGCAACTGTTAAGTAGGGGTACTCAACAATCATACTTTTTCACTTGGTCCTCGACATAAAATGTCTGCGGAATCGTTCAAAAGTAGTAATTGTTGGATAAGAAAGGGAATAGGAGAATATTATGGGGAAGAAAGTATTTTATGATGATGATGCACGGCGGAGAGTTTTGGCCGGAGCAGAGATTTTGTATAGTGCGGTTAAAACCACTATGGGGCCAAAGGGCCGTAATGTAGTGATTAGCAAGAGTTTTGGTGGTCCGACCGTAACGCATGACGGTGTAACAGTTGCCAAAGGTGTAGAAATAGCCGATGTAGACGATGAAACTTTGGGCTATAAAGTAGGCGCAGAACTTATTAAGCAAGCTGCCAGCAAGATGAATGATGTGGCTGGAGACGGCACTACAACAGTTACCGTTTTGACTTATCACATTTTAAACGAAGCTAACAAGCTGATCGCTGCCGGACATAACCCAATGCAACTTCGAAAAGGCCTAGAGCTGGCTGCCGAAGAAGTTATTGCCAAGCTGGGCAAGATGAGTGAAGACATAAAGTCCAATAAAAAACGCGTAGCAGAAGTGGCTACTATTTCTGCTGGAGATGCCGAGATTGGCTCGTTGATAGCTGGTGTTATCGACAAGGTAGGTAAAGACGGCGTGGTAACTGTCGAAGAAGGGCAGAGTCTAGCCCTAGAAAGTGAAGTGGTAGAAGGATTTACTTTTGATAAGGGATATGTCAGTCCGTATATGGCCAGCGACACAGCGCGGATGGAAGCAGTCATTAACAAGCCAGCGGTGATCATTACCGATAAAAAGATCAGCTCGGTTCAAGAATTTTTGCCAATTTTAGAAAAACTAGCGCAGACTGGCAAAAAAGATGTGTTGATTATCGCCGATGATATTGAGGGCGAAGTTTTGGGCACGCTAATTTTGAATAAACTCAAGGGTGTATTGAACGCTGTTGCGGTTAAAGCGCCGGCTTTTGGTGATCGTCGCAAGGATGTATTGGCCGACATTGCCGTGCTAACCGGTGGAAAAGTTATCTCTGAAGACCTTGGGGACACCTTTGAGGACATAGAGCTTGATGCTATTGGATCGGCCCGTAAAGTAATCGTAACTAAGGATGAAACAACAATCATCGAAGGAGCTGGTTCTGCCTCTGCTGTGAAAACTCGGATTGCCGAGATAAGCGCACAAGCTGGAGTAGCTAGCAGTGACTACGACAGAGACAATCTAAATAGTCGTAAGGCTTCGTTGAGTGGCAAGGTGGCTGTAATTAAGGTTGGTGGTGCTACAGAGACTGAAATAGAAGAAAAGAAATTCCGAGTTGATGATGCAGTTGCAGCGGTGAAAGCAGCTCTGGACGAAGGAATCGTGCCGGGCGGTGGTGTGACATTAGTAAATTTGAGCGATGGCATTAAGATCGATGGCAAAGATGCACAGAGTGACGGCAAACAACTTCTTAAAAACTCATTGATTAGACCGTTTTATGAGCTACTTAATAACTCGGGCTTGAACCCAGACGAGTGGTTGCCTAAGATACGAGAGCAAAAAACTTTGGGGCAGGGCGTAGATGTGACAAGCCCAAACCAGCTGGTAGACTTGAAGTCTAAGGGCGTCATAGATCCAGTTAGAGTTACTAGGGAAGCAATCCAGAATTCTGTAAGCATTGCTGGCACAGCCATGACTATGGGCGCACTCGTAGTCGATGTGCCAGAAAAGTCAGCGCCAGCAGGCCCAGACATGTCCGCTATGGGCAGTATGGGCATGATGTAGGGGTATGGGATACCCGCTTGCGGGTATCTCGTCACTCCGAATGCTCTTCTCGAATTTATATGATGTTCTTTTGCAAATAATGCTAATTTGTTGTAAATTGGTAAAAAGAGGAGAGTCAAATGTCAGTATTTAGGCGTTTGGGTGGAAAAAGCAGAAGAAGAATCTTACCTAAAGAGGTGGGCGACTACTATAATTTGGGACGAAGAGAGCATAAAGGGATTGCGTTTTTGCTAGGGTTGGCTACTTTGGTTGGTACGCTCTTGGTGGCAGCGTTAATCTTTGTAGTCGTGAGGACTGTTTATAGGGTTGCAACTGGAGACAGCTCTAATCAGACAGCCAAAGTCCAAACCGACAAACCCCAACCCAAAGATCAAGACAAGGACAAGACTGACAAGCCCAAGACAACAGATTCTTCTGAGCAAGGAGTAATTGATGCGCAAGGTTATCAGGCCAAGCCTAACACTTCTGGTCCACCACGAGTTGAACCCAGAACCACACCAGCTCTTGGCGATGGCGATCCTGCGCCAGCTACATTGCCCCGTACCGGCGATGAAGGTATGTAGTCAAATTCCAGCATACTGTTAGAATTATCACATCTTTTTCTCAGCTATCCTGGTTATTATAGAGGTAGCTCTTCAAGGTGAGGGCCATACGCAGGGACGTATAAAAACTTCGGTTTTTGAGCAAAACAGATATTATTTCTGCTAAACAAAATAAAATGTTTAATCTAAGCGGGGGTAATAAATTATGGATACAATGACAAAACAAGATGTGACAATGATCACAGAGTCAGCCAAAAATAGGATCATCGAACGACTAGTAACCAAGTACGATGTGCAGTCGGTTTGCGACGGTGCTCGTGATAGGGTTTTGGCGGTTATGCAGGGGTTGCATGTAGAGAACCAGGCGTTACTACGCCAGTCTAATGCTAACCAAGATCAGGTTTGGCGCAGAACTGCTGCGCTAGAGACCCAGGTTAATAGCTTGCAGGCAGAGATTCGTAGCTTGCATCAAGCCATTAATCGTTTAGCTAGCACAAAAGTCTAGTAAACTTTTAGAGAGATTCGTTGTCTTTGGCTTCGTTGGTGTTGTCTTGGCTAAAATAATCTATTTCGTTGATAACGGCCAATAATGCTTTGGCTTTTTCTTTATCTTCTTCGATTAATTTCGCAACATCTAGGGCTTCTTTGAGGAGTGATTGATCATCGGTTGATTGGATGAGTAGCATTAGGGTCCGGAATTTTTCTATAGGGTCTTGCTCGAGGTGCCCAACCAGTGGAGACAGTTCTGCGACGGCATCTTTTTTGATGGCAGACAGGTCGTCCGACTGGCTTGACTTAGCTGGCTCGTCGCTCTTAATATCTTCCTCGCTAATTTCTGTAAAACTAGGCTCTTCTTTTGGCTCACTGTTGGTGCTCTCTGGTGCTTCTTGATCCAATGAGCTTGGACTGTCAGTAGTTTCTCCCTCAGAGCTGGTGTTTGTTGCCACAGTATCGGTTGTCGACTGGTCGTTGGTTGGTAATGATGCCGGGAAAGTTTGTGTGGTTGCTTCACTAGAGCTCAGAGTTGGAGCAGAAGTTGCAGTATCGTCGCTCGTTACACTTTGAGGTGCAAACGAAGGGTTTGTTGGGTTGGTTTGTTGTTGATCATCTGTTTGTTGGCCAAACATCTTAGTTCCTCGATTATGTAATTATTCTTATGCTTTAAACTATATCATCCCAGCTTAGGATTTAGAAGTCGTCTTTGGTACGATAGTTAGCAATAGATATGGAATATTGCTATCTTTGCGGAGAATCGGTAGAGGCTAGGGGTGAGTATTTTTTGTGTGGCGGTTGTGGTCAGAAGATTTATCAAAACCCAAAACCTTGTGTTGACCTAGCCATCTTTAACAGCCAGGGGCAAGTATTGCTTGCCAAAAGAGCCAATGATCCGGCAAAAGGAAAGTACGATCTGCCCGGAGGGTTTGTAGACTTATCAGATAGATCGCTAGAAGAAGCTATGGCTCGTGAAATTCAAGAAGAGATGGATGTATCTCCTGGCGACATTAGAGACGTAAGATATGCAATGAGTTATACCGGCAACTATCCGTGGGGTAAGGATGTTTATAAAAACCTAATAGCAGTTTTTGTAGGTTATTGCGACAAAGAATATATCGACGCCAGAGATGATGTAGAAGAGCTGAGATGGTTTAGTCCTGCCCAGATAAAACCAGATATGCTTTCTTCGAGCATGCTAAATGAGGTTATAAAAAAATTAGTAGAGTACAATAAATAAAGAGGGAGATAACATATGTTGGATGATCTAAAGCTAATACACCAAAGAGATACTCAAGATGCGTTTGGGGTAGCCGGTAAGCAGTGGCAACAGCTGACCTATGATTATAAAGTTACAGTCTCTCCCGCAAGAAATATCCAGAATATAGTAGTAGCTGGTATGGGTGGATCGGCGTTGGCGGCTAACTTATTTACTTCGTGGCCTGGAGTTGATCTGCCGTTCGAGATAGTAAAAAATTATGATATTCCTGGCTTTGTCGGCGCCGAAACACTATTTATAGCCTCGAGCTATTCAGGCAACACAGAAGAGACCCTATCTGCATTATCTCAGGCCAAAGAGAGGGGTTGCCAAGTTGCGGTAATAGCGGCTGGTGGTAAGCTGGCTACTATTGCAGAATCCGAAGGTTACCCTTTGTACAAAATACCGAGTGGTTTCCAGCCTCGCATGGCAGTTTTTTATAATTTTGCAGCGTTGGTCCAGCTTATGGTCGGGTTCAGCTTGCTAGACAAAAGTATCCTAGACGAACTTAACGATACAGCGAAATGGCTTGGAGAAAAGGGTGGCGACTTAGCAGTAGATGTGGCTGTAAAAAGCAATCCGGCAAAACAACTAGCCCAGGAATTGGTGGGCAATTCGATTGTGGTGTACGCCGGGGAACTTTTTTATCCTGTAGCGTATAAATGGAAGATTAATTTTAATGAAAATGCTAAAAATATTGCTTGGTGTAATGCCTTGCCAGAGTTTAACCACAATGAGTTTTTGGGCTGGACAAGCCACCCGGTAGACAAGCCATACAAAGTAGTAGATATTCGTAGCAACTTAGAGAATGTTAGGACTCAAAAGCGATTTGAAGTTAGCGAGAGATTGCTTTCGGGAAGACGCCCTCAGCCAGAAGTAGTTATCCCTGCCGGAGACACATTGCTCCAGCAATTGCTCTGGACTATTCAGCTAGGAGACTTCGTTAGTCTGTATCTAGCAATCCTAAATGGTTTGGACCCAACTCCAGTAGATCTGATCGAAAAACTAAAAGCCGAGATGGCTACCTAAAAAGTTTGGTATATATGGCCAAGCAAGGAGGCTCCCTGTACAGGCTTTCAGTAGCAATTGGATTCTCGTGTGCGGTTAGTATTTGCTTGTTGTTGGTGCGCATCGAAACTAGCGGGAGCATGCGTTACAGTTTTTTATTTTGGAATTTAGTGCTGGCCATTATACCTGCTTTGTTGGCTGTTTGGCTGGTCAGACGAGTCGATGAATATGGCTGGATGCGCCTACCGCAAATCTTGCTTACAATTGTCTGGCTTAGTTTTTTGCCCAATAGTTTTTATTTGATCACAGATTTTATACACTTGCGCGAAACATACGAGGTAAGTCTATTGTTTGACATAGTTATGCTACTTAGTTTTGTTGTTAACGGTTTAATTTTTGGTTTCTTCAGTTTGTATTTGGTGCATTTGCGTTTAGTAAAACGATTTAGGCCTCTTTGGTCATCGAGCATAGTTGCTTTAATTTTACTAGCGTGTAGCTTCGCGACATATCTAGGCAGGTACACTAGGTGGAATAGCTGGGATATAGTGTTGCGCCCAGCCGGTCTTTTGTTTGATGTCTCGGACAGATTTGTTAACCCTTCTGCGCACGAGCAGACATACCTAACAATGCTCCTCTTCTTTACTCTACTAACTAGCCTGTATTGGGTTATTTGGGAATCTACACGACTACTTAGGCGCAAATAATCCCTCGACATCTGTTATAATCGCTAATTAATGAGGCAGGAATACCAAGAGCAAATTCAGCAAATTTGCAAAGACTATTTTGATCAAGATCTGGCGGTGGAGTTGACTCGTCCGCCAGAAGAGTTTGGTGATTTTTCGACAAATATAGCTTTAAAGTTAGCTTCTGCGACCAACCAGAATCCCAGAGAGCTTGCCCAGAAGCTAGCAGGAGTTCTAACAAATAAAATCCGAGGAATTCAATCTGTCGAAGTGGCTGGCCCGGGATTTATAAACATTACTTTACAGAACACGGTATTGTTTAGGCATGCTTGTTCTGCGCACTCAGACCTAGATCTCCTGTTAAGAGGGCAGTCGATTGTCGCAGAATATTCTGACCCAAACCCTTTCAAGGTTTTGCATGCGGGACATTTGTACACCAGTCTTGTTGGCGATGCTATCGCTAACATTCTGCAAACTGCAGGAGGTGTTGTGCATAGGGTTAACTTTGGTGGAGATGTAGGTAGACATGTCGCCATGGCCATGTGGTCTATCTTGCAAGAACTCGGCGGGGAACATCCAGAAAAACTGCAAAAGATTGACGACAACAAAAAGCTAGAGTGGGTGAGCGGTCACTATGTAGCTGGTACGAGAGCATATGCTGAGCAAGCGGACGCTAAAGAAGCCATCACTAAAATTAACAAACAGGTTTATGAAGTGCACGCTAGTCACGACCAGTCTAGTCTTTTTGCAAAAATATATTGGACATGCAGACAGTGGAGTTACGATGGCTTTGACAATCTATACAAACAACTTGGTATGCACCCTTTTGAAAAATATTACCCAGAGAGTGCGGTGTCGGATCTTGGTTTAGAAACAGTAAAAGCCCACACAGGCACCGTTTACAAAGAATCGGACGGAGCAGTCGTATTTCACGGAGAGCCATACGGATTGTTCACACAGGTTTTTATAAACTCCGATGGTTTGCCAACTTACGCTGGCAAGGATGTTGGGCTCATCCAGGCAAAATACAGTGATTTTGCCTATGATACATCTTTTATCATCACAGATGTTGCCCAAAAAGATCATCTAGCAGTCGTCATGAAGAGCGTTGAGCAGTACGAGCCAGAGTTGGTCAGCAAGACCACGCACCATACGCACGGGAGGATCAAATTTGCAGATGGTCGAAAGATGAGTAGCCGAGAGGGCAATGTAGTAACTGCCAGTGATGTGCTGGATGCTACTTGGTCGGCATCGCCAGATAGCGACGAACAGGTGATAATTGGCGCTATCCGCTATTCATTCTTAAAAAATAAGATTGGCGGGGACATATCTTACGACCCAGACAACTCGGTTAGTTTAGAGGGTAATAGCGGGCCATATATTCAGTACGCATTGGTTAGGGCAAGGAGCATACTTGCAAAATCAACAGTCGATGCCGTTTTAGAGGTTGATGACTTAGAGCCAGCCGAGAGAACTCTGGCTAGAGCAATTACTGCTTTTCCAGATGTGTTTGCGGAGGCGCTTTCGTCGTATTCACCCCATCATATTTGTAATTATCTTTATGATTTAGCTCAAACCTTTAACCGTTTCTATGAAGCAAATCGAGTCTTAGATAATCCTCGTTCAGCACAGCGAGTGGCCTTGGTTAAAGCGTACGAACAAGTTCTTGCCGAGGGGTTGAGGATTTTGGGTATGCCAACTCCAGAACGGATGTAGCAAATATGAAAAAAGCTGTAATCTTTGACTTTGATGGGACTCTAGCCAATACAGCAGTAGTCTTGCAAAAAGTTTACAACCAGATGGCCAAGGAAAAGGGCTGGCCCATCATGAAGCCTAAAGACTATGTTCGTTTGCGCAAGGGTACGCTCAGGCAGGCTGTTGAGTGGGCGGGGGTTCGTCCGTGGCAACTGCCATTTTTGCTCAACGATGGTCGCAAGCGCTTTTTACAAGAAATAGATGAGGTGAGCTTATTTACAGGCATGGATACTGTCATCCACGAGCTTAGCCGATCTGGTTGGGATTTGTTTGTGCTAAGCCAAAACGGCGAGCAGGCAGTTAAAACTGTTTTGAAAAAAGAAAAATTAAACACTAAACTAACAGTCTTGCCTCGGGCATCTTTCTTTGGAAAACACCGTAATCTCAAAAAATTTCTTAAACAACGAGCTTACGCGCCAGAAAATATTTGGATGATAGGCGATGAAGTCAGAGATGTCGTAGCTAGCAACAAAGTAGGCATCAACTCCATAGCGGTTACATGGGGCTTGCAAGATAAAGCAATTTTATCGCCAGAAGGCCCGACGGCATTAGCCACTAGACCTAACGACATAATTCGTAAATTATGTTAAAATAACTCAAACTAAGTTTGTATAACAAGGAGAGTCTAAAGATATGGCCAAAAAAGTTGCCAAAAAAACCAAAGCAGTAGTAGCAAAAACTGCGACAACCGCCCACAAAAAAGCCAAAGTAGTCGCAAAAAATGCCCCAAAGGACCAGCTTAATGGGTTTATGGAATTCATCCGGACCCAAGGAGTAGTCGGCCTAGCAGTAGGTTTAGTGCTTGGTGTGCAGATCAAGGCGGTGGTAGACAGTCTTATCGCTAGTTTTATTAACCCAATTCTTGGCTTGGTACTTCCGGGTACTGGCGACCTTAGTAAAAAGGCCTTTACGCTATCTATTGGCGACAAATCAGCGATATTTGCTTACGGCGCTTTTTTGTCCGTTTTGCTTAGTTTTCTAGTTGTCGCAGCTGTAGTTTATTTCCTCATCAAGGGGTTAAAACTCGACAAGCTCGACAAGAAAAAAGACTAGTAATTCGCAGTTTAGTTATAGTCAGGCGAAGCCTGTAAGCCAAAAAACTGCTCCATAGTCTGGTTGTTTTTGGCCAACTCTTGGGCTAGCTCTACCCCAACAAAGCGGATATGCCAGGGCTCGTATTGATAACCAGTCAGAGACTCTTTTCCGTCCGGATAACGGATGATAAGCCCGTATTTTGTAGAATTATCTTTTAGCCATTTGCCAGCGGGCGTGTTGCCAAAGCAAATATCTAAAGAGCAAGTTCCGTTTGGATTGCCGACATCGGCGACTAGGCCAGTTTGATGTTCGCTATGGCCGGGTCTGGCGCTGTACCGATCAGCTCCGCTAACTCCGTCCTTTCGAACATAAGAGTTGTATAAGGAAGTTTGTGTTCCGTAGCTACGGTAGCCACTAATCACAACCATTGGATTTCCAGCCAGGTTAGCATCTTTTAGCAGTTCGCTCAGAGCCTTGGCTCCCGGACTGCGCATTTGTTCGCCGTTGCCAATCGCTACAAGATCGGACGGCCCAAAGCCACTTGGTAAGGGTCGTTTTTTATTAACCACTACCCAAATACTAGTCGGATCATCTATAGAATATCTCTTTTTATCAAAGGCAGGCTCGGGCGTGGGGGTGCTGGCTTGAGTTTGCTGTTGCTTTTGGGTGTTTTGGTTTGGAGCGTTAGCAGGCTTTTTGAGCATCCAAAATGTCGCTAGGGCCACCAAGATAGCCAGGGCTAATCCGATAAGTATTTTTTTGCGACTCATTTTTTAATAATAGCATGCCAACTCTTGTATAATGGGGATTAATGATAGACAAAAATGCGACTCCAACCAAGTTATTGTGGATAGACCTCGAGATGACAGGGCTTGATCCAAAGAATGATGTAATCATAGAGATTGCCGCCGAGGTTACCGACTTTGAGTTTAAAACACTAGCCAGTTACGAGGCAGTTATATCTCAGTCCGAAGATAGGTTAAAAAATATGAACGAATGGTCTTTGAGGCAACACGCAGAAAGTGGCCTGATTGACCGCATCAAAAAAGACGGCCGAGGTGAAGAAGAGGTAGTTCATCAGCTAGTTGGTTTTATTGGGGCGCAGTTTGGCAAAGAACCGGCAATTTTGGCAGGCAATTCAATCCATAACGACAGACTATTTATTCGTCAATGGTGGCCCGAGGTAGAAGAGCTGTTGCACTACCGCATGCTAGATGTAACTAGTTTAAAAATCTTGATGCAGGCAAAATACGGTATAGAATTTCACAAAAAAGAGGTTCACCGTGCCTTCGACGATATTCAGGCAAGCATTGCAGAGTTACAGTATTATCTGAAGGCTCTGAAAAAACTCTAGCCGTGAAGTTGGCGCTGGATATCTACGGGGGTCATTTCTTCTGTAGGTTGCAAAGAGGACTCTAGTGCCAACCGACCAGCTTCTTCGGCGGCAACTGCGGCCGCTTCTGTTGTATTTTGCTCGTGCGTGATCGCATCGGCGATAGCCTCTGCCCGGATCTCTCTATATTTGGTTGGAGTTATTATCCCAGCGTCGGTAGGGTTTTCTGGTTTAATTACAGCGCCTGTTTGGGTGTCAAAACTGGTATCGGTTGCTTCTGCTAGACTCCGTCTAGTTAAGCTGGTCGCTCTAACAGCTACATCTTTGGATACAGTGTCAATTTTCTCGGCTTGCGATGCTGGTTCTTGTTCGAAGCTCTTTACGGCTCCGCGTTTAAAAAGTTTCATTTTAGGTGGAATCTTTCTTTATTAGTTATTTTTGTTTTGTTTCTATCTTGTTACATCATACTACAAAAAGTACTTGATGTCAAGAACTAATAAGTTGATAACAGGGGTGATGATAGGATATAATATTGGCCATGATGACACACAAAGAGGTTGAAGAGTATGTGCTGACTATGCCAAATGCTCGACTGGACTATCCTTTTAGCGAAGATGTTGCGGTTTATAAAGTTGGCGATAAAATGTTTGCTTTGATTGCCGAAAAGAGTAGTCCCGTGCGTATTAGCCTAAAGTGTGATCCGCAACTAAGCCTTGTGCTTCGAGAAAAGTACGAAAGTGTGATGCCGGGGTATCACCTCAATAAAAAACATTGGAATACAATTATCTTGAGTGGACAACTGCCGTGGGAAGAGGTTCAGGACTTGATTAGGCACAGCTATAACCTGGTAGCCGAATAGATTAGTTTATCCCTGACATTTGGATAATAAGAGCGTTGGACTCGAAAGCAGTGTTTAGGATTGGCTTTTCCTTTTTTGTAGCTGATTGAAAGTTTCCCTTGAGCTTTGTTTGGTAGTCGTCTAATTGTTCTTGTAATATTTTGCGATAAGTTTCGTCGTAGCGATTGTTGGCTTTGGCTTCGTTGAGTAGTGCATCGTTTTTAGAGTTTTTGGTTTTGCCAAGCAATTTATTGTCTACTTTTTTTACACCGTATTTGCCAAGTTGGTCGACAATTTGGTTCTGTGAAGATTGGACACTGATCTTGGTCGTGGTGGCCAAGGCCTTAACATTACTACTGCTTGCCTGGCTACTGGCGGTGGTGGCTACTCGGATAATTTCGTTTTGAGTTTGGGCAATTTCGATTAGCTGATCTTTTTGGGCATCTTGGGATGCGCCAAGCATTTTGCCGGCAACAACACCGCCAATAATAATTATTATGGCAACTAGGGCAACCAAGGCAATTTTGAGGCCAAAACTTGCTCCACCTAGAGGGGATTGTCTTTTTGGCTTCTCTGGATTGAGGATAAATTCGTAAGGATCCTGTTGAGGAATTGGTGCTTGTGGAGGCATGAGACTATTTTAGCAAGATTGTAAGTAATATGGTAATGCTTTCAGGTTATGGCCTTGGTGCATTAGACTGTAGGTAGTAGAGGCGACAAAGTCGGGAGAGTTGAGTTAGGTATGGATGCTACGCAAGAGGTAAAAGCACGATTAAGTATAGAGGATGTAGTTAGTGAATATGTCCAGCTTAAGCGTGCCGGCAGAAATTTTAAGGGATTAAGCCCGTTTACCAACGAGAGAACTCCCAGCTTTGTAGTGAGCCCAGAAAAACAGATTTGGCATGACTTCAGCTCTGGTAGGGGTGGCGATGTGTATAGCTTTATCATCGAGGTAGAAGGTGTGGACTTTAAGGGTGCATTAGAGCTATTAGCCCGCAAGGCTGGAGTAGATCTGGACCAATTTAAATCTGGGCATAAAAAATCTGGAGTAGACAAAGAGCAGATATACCAAGCACTAGAACTTGCCACAAAATTTTATCAGGTACAGCTTAAGGGTAATCAAAAGGCCTGGCAATATGTCGCTCAAGAGCGAGCTTTTAGCAAGTCGACTCTTTTGGACTTTCAGATTGGCTATAGCCCAAATAACGGCACGGCGCTAGTAGACTTTTTGCAAGGCAAGGGATTTTCGTTGCCTGTTTTGCGGACATCTGGGCTGGCTATTAGCCGGGGCGGGCGTGATATAGATATGTTTAGGGGTAGAATTATGATTCCTCTTGCTGATGGTTTTGGACGAGTGGTTGGGTTTACTGCGCGCTTGTTATTGCCAGAAGATACTGGCCCTAAATATATCAACACTCCTAGCACACCGCTTTATGATAAGAGCCGACATGTTTATGGTTTGCATTTAGCCAAAAAAACTATCCGGGCGCAGGGTTTTAGTGTTGTCTGTGAAGGTAATTTAGATGTTATTGCTTCTCATCAATCTGGTACAAAAAATGTAGTAGCAACTGCCGGAACTGCTATGACAGAATATCAGCTCAAGAGTCTGTCGCGGTTAGCCCCAGAAGTTAGATTGGCTTTTGACCAAGATCAAGCTGGGTTGGCTGCTACAGAGAGGGCCATCCCGATAGCTAGTAAGGTTGGCTTGAACTTACAAATTGTCACTATTCCTGAAGGCAAAGATCCAGATGAGTTGATCAAAAAAGATCCAGCTCTTTGGACGCAGGCTATTGATGCTCAAAAGCCTGCCTTCGACTGGCTCTTGGGGCGTTATTCTAAGAAGTTAGATCTTTTGACGGCCCACGGCAAAAGGGCGTTCAGTGAAGCACTCTTACCTATAGTTAATATGGTTACTGACCCAGTAGAACAAGACCATTACTTAGGGCAGATTAGCCAGTCTATAGGTGTTGATGCAAAGATTTTGCGCGACAAAATGGGCGCTAAATCTGCTCAACCTCGGTTAAAATATGTAAAACCAAAACAAGACATACCAATGGACCCCAACAAGAAAGAGTGGAACAAGACGGTGGATCGATTGTTGTGCTTAGCTTTGATGATGCCCGGTACACGGTGGTATTTGGACATGATTGAAATACCGATGATACCAAGCGAAGAAGCCAAGCAACTGCTGGTATTTTTAAAAGACAATAGAGATTTTGACGGAGACATCAAAGGTGTTACCGCTATGGGGAAGGTGCAAGGGTTGAAGGATTATGTTAAAATATTATCATTACAGTTTGAAGAACTTTATAGCACCGTCGATACGCTAGAGCTTCAGTTTGAAGCGGCGCGACTCAGAGCTAAGACAATAGAATATTTTGTAAAAAACGAAAAAAAGCGCATAGCTAGCCAGCTAGAGGATGCTACTAATGACGCAGAAAAAAAACTTCTCGAGCAATCTCGAGATCTAGATAAATTATTAAAGAAGGCGAAGGAATAATGGCAGACGACCAAAAAAAATTAGAGGAAGAGCGAGCAAAGTTATTAAAGCAGGCGATAAAAGATAAAAAGATTGATCAAGATGCAATCTTTGCATCCATCCCTGAAAAACCAGAAAACGCTGAAATTTTAGACAAACTATATAACGACTTAGCAGAGAAGAATATCCAGGTGACTACTGGTAAGTCCTCTAAGAGTACATTTACAGACGACTGGGCCGAAGAGGAGGAAGAGGAAGAAGTAGAGCTAGACGATAAAGCCTATATGGATGATATTGCCGATGACTCGGTTCGGCTTTACCTGCGCGAAATAGGTAAGATACCTCTTTTGACTGCTCCAGAAGAGTTGGCTTTGGCAAAACGAGTAGTAGCTGGTGAAAAAAAGGCTAAAGACCAGATGGCCGAAGCAAACATGCGTTTGGTGGTTAGTATTGCTAAGCGATATGTCGGCCGTGGACTAGATTTACTCGACCTTATTCAAGAGGGTAACACAGGTCTGCTAAGGGCAGTTGAAAAGTTCGACCCAGACAAGGGTTTTAAATTTTCAACTTACGCAACTTGGTGGATCAGGCAGGCTATAACTCGTGCAATAGCTGACCAGGCAAGGGTGATTCGTATCCCCGTGCACATGTTCGAAACCATCAACAAGCTTTTGCGTACACAAAGACGGCTAACTCAAGAGTTAAACCGTGAGCCAACTAACGAAGAGATTGCTAAGGCTATGGAGATGGATGTAGAAAAAGTTGAGCACATCATGAAGATTAAACAAGACATACATTCGCTAGATGCCAGCGTACGAGACGACGAGGAAGATTCTGTCTTGGGTGATTTTATCGAAGACGAAGATTCAGTGAGTCCAGAAGAATCGGCAACAGGCAGTTTACTAAAGGGTCATGTCAAAGACATGCTTAGTGGTTTATCCGAGCGCGAGCAAAAGATTTTGAAACTTCGGTTTGGACTAGAGGATGGCAAGAGCCACACGCTAGAAGAAGTTGGCCAGGAGTTTAGCGTAACTCGCGAGAGAATTCGTCAGATCGAGGCCAAGGCGTTGGCTAAACTTCGTAAGCACAAAGATGCTCGTAAGTTACATGATTATTTGGGATAAAAATAAGTGAAGATTGTAGGAATCGCAGGACTACCAAGAAGTGGCAAAGATACTGTGGCGGAAGTTTTTATGTCCGCAGGATATTATGGTTTTTCTTTTGGTGATTATAATCGAGAATATTCTCGCAAGCGTCATGCGGACAAGCCAGATCCTATTTCGGTAGCCAATATGACAGAGACTTCCAATTGGCTTCGTGAGACCTACGGGCCCGATGTAATTTTGCGGGCAGCTCTAGACAAGTTCGAACAAGCTAAAAAAGACCATCCGTATAAAGGTTTGGTTTTGTTTAGCGTTAGGGCTCCTGTTGAAGTTGATTGGACTTTAAATCATGGCGGAGAGCTTTTGTGGGTAGAAACGAGCGATGAAGTCCGGCATAAACGGGCGTTAGCAAACATGAGACAGGGTGAGCAAGAGACATCTTTAGAAGAGTTTAGGCGTCAAGAGGGTTTGCAGTGGCATCCGCAGCCTGGAATTCCCAGAGAGTCCCAAATGGACATAGAATATGTCAAAAAACATGCAACAAAAACTGTCGTCAATAACGGGAGCAACTTACGCGAGTTCCGTCAGAGTCTAGACGACTTAATTTAGTAAACCTACTATAATATTTGCTCGCCTAGGTTTAGATATGTAGCAAGAGTATACTAAAAGGGTATGAGCATGAAGAGGAAGAAGTTAGTTGTCATCGATGGTAAGAGCGTTTTTTATCGTGGATATTATGCTATGCCTAATTTGGCTACCAAAGAAGGTGTCTCGACTGGCGGGGTGTATGGTTTTGCGGTTATGGCACTCGAGGTACTCAAAAAACTCCAGCCCGATTATGTTTGTGTAGCCTGGGACAAGCCCAAAACCAATATCCGTAAGCGACTACAAATTTATCCAGAGTACAAGGCAGGGCGCAAGCCACCTCCACCAGATTTTTATGAACAGATACCACTTTTGCACGAGTTATTAGGTGCTTTTGGATGGCCACTTTACGAGCTAGATGACTATGAGGCAGACGACATTATGGGTACTTTAGCGGGGCAGGCAACAAGCAAAAATATAGACACACTTTTAGTTACATCAGATCTAGACCTGCTCCAAGTTATAAATGACAGCGTCCATGTATACGCGCTCAAAAAAGGCCTTTCTAACATAGAGCTATTTCACCCAGAAAGCTTTAAGGGCAAATACGGCATAGAAGTCGATCAATTTTTGGACCTAAAATCTTTAAAGGGCGACAGTTCTGACAATATTCCTGGAGTGCCGGGAGTCGGCGAGAAAACAGCAGTAAAGTTGTTGAACCAATACAAAACCTTGGACGGCGTGTACGACAACATAGACCTTGTTAGCCCCGAAAAGTTAGCTCAAAAACTTAAGGACAACAAAGAGCTAGCTACAATGAGCAAAAAATTGGCTGCGATCTGGACAGATGCACCAATAAAGCTAAATCTCAAAGAGGTAGATGGCAGTTTGTGCGATCCCATAAAGGTTCGCGATATTTTGCGGAGGCTCGAGTTTCGCAGTCTACTTCGTCAGTTACCAGAGGTCATGAAGGTTCCGGATGAGGCTCCTACAGTTGCGGTATCCGATTCTGAAATAACTATTCCAAAAGTTCAAGAATACAAAGGCTCTATAGCTTTTTCTGCTCAACACGAAGTAGTCGTGCACACTTACGCCTCTGGCAAGCATGGCAGAGACCCCAAATATATTCTGGTTAGCCCCGACCCTAAAAATCTATATATTTTGTCTCCAGAGCAGGCCAAAAAAGAGCTAAGTTTTATGGGCGATGCGCAAACACCAAAAATTGGTCACGATCTAAAATCTTCTATAAAAGTGTTTTTGGAATTAGGCAGTCAGGGTGTAGCAGGCATCTCTCATGATGTTGACGTTGGTCGATTTTTGATTAATCCGTTGACTTATAAAAGCACTTTAACCGAACTAGCCGAGGCGGATTTGGGCTGGGAAGGTGCTCGTTTGGACGACATCCCACCGGATGAATTTGTATCTCAGGCTCCAGCAATTGTGGGGGTTATTAGGGCATTGTACGAACAGCAAAAAGATGACTTAAATAAACTACCAAAAGTTAAGCAGTTGGCCGAAAAAATCGAATGGCCGGTAATCTCTGTGTTGGCATCCATGGAGCGAAAGGGAATAAAGCTAGATGTTGATTATTTAGTGCGGTTTTCTGAGGACCTAAAAGATCAGATTAGCGATCTTGAACAACAAATTTATGGTTATGCCGACGAAGAGTTCAATATTGCTAGCCCCCAGCAACTAGCGGTTATTTTATTTGAAAAACTAGGACTACCTACAACAGGAGTAAAAAAAGGTAAAACCGGTTATAGTACGGCTGCAAAAGAGCTGGAGAAGCTTCGTCTACTACATCCAATTATTGACCTAATAAGTCAGTATCGGGAAGTGACAAAACTTATGAGCACCTATGTAGAGACTTTGCCAAAAATGGTAGATGAAAATAGTCGTCTACACACTACATTTAGTCTGACTGTCGCACAGACGGGACGGCTTAGCTCTAATGACCCAAATCTACAGAATATCCCTGTACGAACCGATTTGGGCAGACATATCAGGACAGCTTTTGTAGCTAGTCCGGGTAATGTATTAATTAGCGCAGACTACAGCCAATTCGAGCTGAGGTTAGCGGCAATCTTAGCAGACGATAAAGAATTAATAGATTTATTCAACAGAGATGTAGATGTACATACGGCAACAGCTTCACAGGTGTATGGGCGTGAGCCAGAAGATGTTACAAAAACCATGCGTCGAGATGCTAAAGTCATAAACTTTGGTATTTTGTATGGTATGAGTCCGCATGGTCTAAGCCTGGCAACAGGCATGACCATGATGGCGGCCAAAGAATTTATAGATAAATATTTTGAGCTCCGAAAACCACTGCTCGATTATATGAACAACCTAAAAGAGCAAGCCAAAGCAGATGGATTTGTCGAGACGCTCTTTGGTCGTCGCAGGCCAGTTCCAGACATAAAAGCTAGCAATTTTATTGTGCGAGCAGGTGCCGAGCGAGCCGCGATGAATATGCCAATCCAGGGCACAGAAGCAGATCTTATGAAGATGGCCATGGTGGACATAGAAAAATACTTGCAAACTGTGGACGGAGCCGATATGTTGTTGCAAATCCACGACTCAGTGCTCGTAGAGTGCAAAGAGTCCGACGCCGACATGGTAGCCCTAAGGCTTAAAAATATAATGGAGAGTGTTTACCAGCTTCCAGCCAAACTTACTGTAGATGCTACGATTGGCAAAAATTGGGGCGAGCTGTAAGGAAAAGCTAGCCAATCCGAATGACGAGGCGTCTTTTGGTATTTAATTGTTCCTGAAGTTTATGGAGCTCGGGGCGGAGCGCTCCGGCTAAGCCAGCACTTGAAACAGCGATAATGATTGTAGAATCGTTTAGCTTCACAGAAGGGGATTGTTTAAAGCGCTCAAAAACAAAAGCCTTAATGATCTCAATTTCTGGTGGTTCAGAAAAATCTTTTTTACCCAAAATATCGCCAATAGAACTGCCCATATTATTTATTGTACCCCGAGCTTGGTAAAATAGTAGTTACCTATGCCAGAATTACCAGAAGTGGAGACTGTTCGCCTTGGGCTCGCCGAGCTATTGCCTGGGTTAAAAATTACAGGTGTTGTTGTTGACTGGCAAAAATCTTTCCCCAATGCGCAGTCGGCCGTCGACAGGTTTTTGGTGGGTGCTTCGATCGTTGCTGTTAGACGCCGTGCCAAAGTGTTAATGATAGACCTCGATACCAATTACTCGCTAGTTATTCATCTCAAAATGACAGGTCAATTGGTCTTTAGGAGCAACGATGATTCTAAAAAATTTGGCGCAGGGCACCCAAACAACAGTTTGATCGGGAGCTTACCAGATAGATCAACCAGGGTGATACTTGAGTTTGCCGATGCCAAGCTCTTTTTTAACGATCAACGAAAGTTTGGTTGGGTTAAGTTAGTCCCAACTAGCGAGATACGAAATATCAAATTCTTTCAAAAAGTTGGTCCCGAACCACTGAGCACAGAATTCACCGACAAGGTTTTTTTGAAACGAATAAAAAAACGAGCCGGCACAACAATCAAGGGGGCTCTGCTTGACCAGACGGTACTGGCAGGAGTCGGCAACATTTATGCCGACGAGTCGCTTTGGGATGCCAAAATTCATCCAGCCACTAAAGTAGCTGATGTATCAGACGCAAAACTTAAAAAATTATATGCAAGTATCCGATCTGTTCTAAAACTTAGCATAGAAAAAGGTGGCTCTACGGACAAAAATTATGTCGACGCTAAGGGGCAAAGAGGTAGCTATCTCAGTTTTGCTCAGGTTTTTCGCAGAGAAGGGCAACTTTGCTCTAGGTGCGGTACAATTATAGACAAGATACGAGTAGCTGGAAGGGGAACTCATATATGTCCAACATGCCAAAGGCTCTAAGAGTAGCTTTATTGGGACCAAATATGTATGGCGTGGATGAACGCCTAAAACAGATGCGTGCAGATTTTGTTGTTCAAAATGGCGAGCTAGCTGTCCAAGATATAGACGGCGAGGAAGCGCTCGTTCAAGATATTTTGGCAAAGGCAGAAGCGACATCCTTATTTAGTCCACATAAATTACTGATAATTAAGCGGCTTGGCACAAGCAAAAGTGCCCTAGAGACTATAGAGCAGTTGCAGATAAAGCTAGATGAATCGGTGGGTCTAATTTTGGTAGAGCCAAGCCCGGACAAGCGGAGTAGCTATTATAAATTTTTGCAAAAAAACTTTAAAGTTTATGACGGGAAAGAGCTAGACAATAACGGACTTGTGTCCTGGGTTGTTGAGCGGACAAAAGAGTCGGGAGGTTCAATATCCAGGCAAGACGCCTATGCTCTGTGCGAACGAATAGGTAATAATCAACAGCAATTAAATAACGAAATCACAAAGCTATTATTATTTAGCTCACAAATTACCAAAGATACGATAGTTAGCTTAACAGAGGAGCCACCTGGAGGGACTGTATTCAATCTGTTAGAGGCTTCGTTTTCTGGCAATAGACAGAGAGCGCTCCAGTTATATGACAACTTAAGGGCTCAAAAAATAGAGCCACAGATTATTTTTGGCATGATAGTTTGGCAAGCTACTGCAATTGCAATCATGTCTTCTGCTGGGGGTAAGTCGACTAGTCAAATTACAGTAGACTCTGGGCTCAAGCCTTTTGTTATAGAAAAAGCTAGTCAAATTGCCAAAAAATTATCAAGAGAAGATATTAGGAAACTACTCGACAGCTTATGTCAGGTAGACAAGCGCTTAAAATCTGAAAAGATTAGCGTAGATGATGCCCTAAAGCAGGTACTAGTAGAGATATAATTATTTTTTAGTAACTTTTTTGGTCGGCGCTTTTTTAGCAGGCGCCTTCTTGGCTACAGGCTTTTTAGCGGGAGTTTTCTTGGTCGCCTTGGCGGACACTTTAGTGGTTGCCTTAGCCTTCTTGGCTAGTTGGGCTTTCTTGCGAGCAGCCTTATTTTTATGAATAACACCCTTCTTAACAGCGGTATCAATGGCACTCTGAGCTTTTTTCATCTCGGCTTCAGCACTCTTTTTGCTGTCAACAGCTTTCTCGACATCTTTGATGGCGCTTTTTAGGTTTCTTTTGGTTCGCAAATTGCGAATAGCCGCTTTCTTGGCAACTCGGACCCGCTTTACAGCAGATTTAATAATTGGCATATAACTTCCTTGTTTACTTAAACTATTTTTTAAAAGTGATGCAGACAACTATAACCTAAAACCGGCTTTGAGGCAACAGATTGGTGAGAGGCTACATCGCCTTACCCAACGAATACGAGACTACTTGCTGGACATTTTTGGTTAAGTGTGGTATGTTTTAAGACAGAAACAATAAAATAAAAACTACTAAATAAAAATGCAACCAACAGATAACAAAAACAACACAAATCCGCCTCTCGGGCATTTCGAGCAAACTGTTCAGCGTTTGCGCGACACTAGTAACATATTGGTTACGGTTAGCTCTAGTCCTACGCTAGATCAGCTATCGGCTTGCTTGGGCCTTACAATAGCGCTTAATAAAGCCGGCAAGCATGCCACAGCAGTCTTTAGTGGCAAAGTTCCTTCTGCACTAGAATTCTTGAAGCCAGAAAAAACCCTAGAGACCAACACAAACAGTCTGCGAGACTTTATCATATCTTTAGACAAAGCCAAGGCAGACAAACTGCGCTATAAAGTAGAAGACGATGTGGTAAAAATATTTATCACACCTTATAAAACTAGTATTAGCGACAAAGACCTAGAATTTGGCCAGGGTGACTTTAACATAGAGACAGTAGTCGCTATTGGCGTGCACGACAAAGCCCACCTAGACACTGCCATAACTTCGCATGGTCGGATTTTGCACGACGCCACAGTAATAGGTATTGGTTTGCAACAAAAAACTGAGTTTGCGTCTATCGACTGGAGCGAGCCAAGAGCTAGTAGTTTGAGTGAAATGGTGACAGATATAGTTTTGGAAGTTAAAAAAGATTTGCTAGATGGACAAATCTCGACAGCACTTTTGACTGGCATTGTAGTGCAGACAGATCGGTTCAGAAATGAAAAGGTTTCTCCTCACACTATGTCAATTGCTGGGTTATTGATGTCGGCTGGAGCTAGCACCCAGCTTGTAGCATCCAAACTAGAGGAATCTAGCAAAAAAGCAGAAATAGCAAAGCATAAAGCCGAGATATCCAAAAATGATGGCGATGACAAAGCTACTCCTGACGGCACAATTCGTATCAAGCATGTCGATGACAAGCCCAAAGAAGCAGAAAAGCCAGAGCCACCCCAAGAGCTAGAGGTTGCCGAGATTCCTGAGGCTAAAGACCCAGAAGACAATGACAATATCAAAATTAATGACGATGGTGCATTTCAGTCTTTGTCGGACCATAATTATCTTGGTTACGACCAAGGTCCGAAAAATAGCCAACCGTCTCCGTCGCAACCCAGTGATCCCAGCAAACACACCTCTAGAAGAAATGGCGTAATCTTGGAGCCGCCTAAGATGGGAGGTCAGCTAACTGCCAACAGCCAGTCAGAAGACAGCCACTTGGACGGGAGCATCGATCCACTAGCAGGCAACAGGGGTCAGCAACCAACTATATTGGGGCAAAAACACAGTTCAACAAAACAATCGTCGAAAAGCCCAACCCTAGACCAGGTTGAAGAGATTATGACTAATAAGCAAAATACACTAAGTGACATAGAGAAAACTGTTAATAGCCATCATTTGGATGCTGTTCGAGAAACCGTCAATACTACTGTCGAAGCTGGGTCGCCTCCGATTCCAAAACCGCATGAAGCCTCGGGCTCAACAACTTTGGGCGACGAACTGCATACAAAAGAACAAGCAAAGTCTAGTGCGCCTACAAAATCTGCTGGGCCTCCTCCACCCGTGCCACCCCCAATGATGCCCCCCACTTCTTAGGGCGAGGCCGACTGTTCTGCCCACCAGCGTAACTGGTGGCACCAACAGTCTTCTGAGGATAAATCCTATTTTCTTTTTCGATACTCCCTTCTGCGTACCATTTGTACGCTTCGGTCCGTTTCTCAAAGAGAAATAGTATTTCTCACTCAACCCTAGCCCTAAGAAATATGTTGTGTTTGCGCTACTCGTTTATTCCTTACTAAACACCCAGGCATGAAGTGCTAGACAATATGCAGACAGTGTAGAATAGGGGCTATATGAGTGAGTTTGATGGGATTTTGCTAGTAGATAAGCCAAAGGGCTGGACATCTTTTGATGTGGTAGCCAAAGTCCGTAACACTTTAAAAAAAGAGGCTGGCAAAAAAATTAAAGTCGGTCACACAGGTACTTTAGACCCATTGGCGACAGGACTCATGATTGTTGTCACAGGCTCATACTGTAAGCGAGCGGGGGAATTTAGCAAGCTCGACAAAACTTATGAAGTAACTATGAAGCTTGGTCAAACTAGCTCAACTGGTGATGAAGAGGGCGAAAAAACAGAGGTATCGAGCAAAAAGCCTATAAAAGACGAGGTTTTAACAGCTCTGCAGAGTTTTGTAGGTGAAAGTATGCAGACACCGCCAATTTATTCGGCTATTAAGGTAAATGGCCAGCGGGCCTACAAGCTAGCTCGAGACGGCAAAGAGGTGGTCATAGAACCCCGCAAAATACACATTAACAGTATGGAACTAACAGATTACAGTTATCCAGAAGTTAAATTTACCACTTCTGTTGGCAGCGGCACCTATATTAGAAGTTTGGTAGAAGACATCGGCAAAAAACTCCAAACTGGTGCTTATATGCCCAACCTCCGGCGTACAACTGTCGATGGCTTTTCTATTGAGGATGCAGTTTCTGTAAAACATGAAAATCTAGGGAGCCTCTTGATTAACAGATAAGAGTGTGATAGAATACTTTTTAACGCATGATTACTACAGAGAAGAAGCAAAAAATAGTTGCTGACAATGCAAAAAACAAGAAGGACACTGGCTCGCCAGAGGTCCAAGTAGCTATTTTGACTGCCCGAATCAAAGAAATTACCGAACATTTGAAGGTTAACAAGAAAGATTTTGCAGCTCGCCGTGGACTGCTTCAGATGGTTGGTCGGCGCAAGCGACTCCTAAAATATATTGCCGAAAAAGACTCTCAAGCGTATCTTGCTTTGATTAAAAAACTAGGCATCCGAAGATAGCTTAACCCTCTAGTCGCTGTACGATATTCGTGCCGCACCCAGGGAGTTAACAAAAGAAAACTCTTCTGAAGAGTAAATTAATTTTCGTCGCAGGGAAGCAGTTATACGAGAAAGCGTATATCTGAACCATGCGACGAACAAACGAAAGGTAAAAGAATAAAATATGAGTACAATCAACCCATTTGGTAAGGATATTGTTAGCGTAAGCACCGATTTTTGCGGTAAAAAACTAACCCTAGAAGTCGGCCGTGTAGGCTTTCGAACGAGTGCCAGTGTACTAGTGCGTTACGGTGATACAGTAGTGCTTGGTACGGCTATGGTTGGCAAAAATCGTTTGCCAAATTTTGACTATTTTCCTCTTAGCATCGACT
This sequence comes from uncultured Candidatus Saccharibacteria bacterium, assembly GCA_964521095.1. GTDB lineage: Bacteria > Patescibacteriota > Saccharimonadia > Saccharimonadales > 2-12-FULL-41-12 > CAMTWJ01. The sequence goes on along the minus strand of CAZFPJ010000003.1, from coordinate 84,728 downwards.
ACGAAGAAAAAATGTATGCATCTGGCAAAATTAGTGGTAGCCGATTTATCAAAAGAGAAGGTCGGCCAAGCGAAGATGCAATCTTGATTAGCCGATTGATCGACCGACCGATCCGCCCTTTGTGGCCTAAAGGTTACCGACATGAAGTCCAAGGTGTGGCATCTGTTCTTAGTATGGACCCAAACTTTAGGCCTGACATGGTGGCTATGATTGCAATATCTGCTGCCTTTACTCTTACTGGAGCTCCATTTGATGGTCCTGTTGCTGGAGTGCGACTAGCGCTTGTTGATGGTAAATACATACCATTTGCAACCAACGAACAGCTTGCTGGAAAGCTCGATCTTGTGGTGGCTGGCACCAAAGACGGCGTAATGATGGTAGAGGCAGGAGCAAACGAAGTTACCGAAGAAGAAGTTGCCGAAGCATTGGTATTTGCGCAAGAGGCTATTCAGCCGGCTATTGCCTTACAAGAAGAGCTGGCCCAGAAGATTGGCGTGACCAAGCAAGAATATGAGCTCGATCTGCCAGACGCATCTATTCAGGAAGAGGTAGACGCTTGGGTGGACGGTAAATTGGGCGAAAACTTACGAGCAGCTTATCCAGAGCGCAATGACCTAATTAGCGAACTAAGAGATTCCTTCCATGAGGCTTTTGCTGAAAAGCACGGCGAAGATTACGAAGAGCACAAATCTGTTTATGACGAAGCCTTTACAATGGCTCTACACAAAGATGTGCGAAAAGGTATCGTAGAGAGTAGCACCAGGCCAGATGGGCGCAAGCTTAACGAGATTCGTCCACTTTCGAGTGAAGTAGGTATTTTGCCACGAACACACGGCTCTAGCTTGTTTACTCGTGGCATGACACAGGCGATGAACATCGTAACACTTGCTCCACTGAGCTATGCACAGATGATCGACACCATGGAAAAGAGCGAGGACAAACGCTATTTCCACCACTACAATGCACCTGGCTATACAGTTGGTGAAGTTAAACGGCTGTTTGGCCCTGGTCGTCGAGAGATTGGCCATGGACTATTGGCAGAACGAGCATTAACGGCTGTTTTGCCAAGCGAAGCAGACTTTCCATATACAATTCGCTCTGTAACAGAGATTATGAGCCAAAATGGCTCTACTAGTATGGCTGCAACCTGCTCTAGCTGTTTGGCGCTTATGGACGCTGGTGTTCCGCTAAAAACACCTGTAAGCGGTATTGCTATGGGTCTGATGCTTGGTGACGGCAATAAACCATATATTTTGAGTGATATTGCAGATGCCGAAGACTTTGCAGGCGACATGGACTTTAAAGTAACAGGTACAAAACGAGGCATTACAGCGCTACAGATGGACATGAAAGTGCATGGTTTGAGCCCAGAGGTTCTAAAACAAGCTCTAACACAAGGCAGAGAAGGTCGTCTGTTCATTCTTGACCACATGCTGAGTACTCTTAACCGACCTCGAACCGAGCTAAGTGAGTTTGCTCCGCAAGTTGAGGCTATCAAGATTAACCCAGACAAGATCCGAGAGGTGATTGGTAAGGGCGGAGAGACGATTAACAAGATTATTGCCGAGACTGGTGCCGAGATCGACATCAAAGACGACGGTACAGTCATGATAGCTAGCCCAGACAAAAAGAGTATCGACGAAGCAATAGCTTGGGTAAAAAATATCACAGCCGAGCCAGAAGTCGGTACTGTCTATACAGACTGTAGGGTTGTGAGCGTTCTAGATTTTGGGGCGTTTGTAGAGATACTGCCAGGCAAGGAAGGTTTAGTCCATGTGAGTGAGATGAAAGACGAACGAGTCAATAGCCCGGGTGATGTAGTCAAAGAAGGCGACAAGGTGACTGTTAAGCTACTTGCCATTGACGACCGCGGAAGATTACAATTAAGCATGAAGGCCGTAAAGAAAGAAAACTAGTATGGACGCAGTCGGTAAGCTAAATAAATGGCAGGCAACTCCAAGAGGAGCGCTGACAGTAGCGGTGGTATCTTTAGCCTCCAGCTACCTATTTATTAGTATAGCTATTGATACTGCAAATTTGTGGAGCTACACGGCTGGAGTGATTTCGGTATTTATTTTTTTAAATAATTTATTCAATTTTGCGAAAGTTCGAAAGGGCAGTGTCAAAAGAAACCGTTAATCAAGCTACGCTTGAGCAGATTAGGGCAGATATTTTAGCAAATAATATCTGTCCAGATTTGGCCAAGTCGGCCACGAACCTTGTCATGGGGTCTGGTAGTGCAAGTGCAAAGATAGTTTTTGTGGGCGAAGCCCCAGGAAAGCAAGAAGATTTGCAGGGTGTGCCCTTTGTTGGTGCTTCTGGTAAATTGCTCGACCAGCTTTTGCAGAGTATCGGTCTGGGGCGAGAGGATGTTTACATAACCAACATCGTAAAGTACCGTCCACCAGAAAATCGTGATCCATCTTCTGCCGAAAAGCAAGCCTTCTGGCCATACTTAGTCAGGCAGTTAGAGGTGATTCAGCCAAAACTTGTCGTTACTCTTGGCAGACACAGTATGGAGTCGTTCGTGCCAAAGTTGCGAATTGGCGAAGTACATGGGCGGGTCCAGCGAGTCGATGTGTCTGGTCAGTCGTTGCTGGTTTTACCCCTGTATCATCCAGCGGCAGCAATGTATAACGGATCGCTTCGGAACACTCTATTCGAGGACTTTGAAAATATTTTAAGAATTATCAAATCATAATAAATTAATCAAAAAGGATAAATATAAGAAATTATGGATAACAAGAAACCAAATCGCAGGCAACGACCTGTAAATAAAAAGAATAATGCATCTAGCGATTCTAATGCGAAGCGACCACCTAGTCGTGGCGCAGCTTTGCGCGCTCAAAAGCGCACAATAGAAGATGCAAACCGTATCGCTAACCAGTGGGTTAGTTCTCAGAGTAATGGTTCGGCGGATGCTAAAAATAGTCGTCCAAGAGCCAATTTTATAGACGATAGCCCCCGACTTAAAATAATCGGTCTTGGTGGTATGGACGGAGGTGGCTCCAAAAATACCGTACTGGTAGAGTACAAAAATGATGTAATCATTATGGACGCGGGTAGTGACCTTGGTGTCGACTTGCCGGGTATTAACTACGGCATCGCCGACATGGCTTACCTTGAGAGCGTAAAGCATAAACTGAGGGGCTATGTAATTACTCATGGTCACTTGGATCACATAGGTGGTTTACCCCATATCGTGCCGTTATTTCCGGCGCCAATTTATGGCAGTAAGTTTACTATTGGCCGTGTTAATGAAATATTCGAGAATTTTGGCCTACCAATGCCAGCTGGATTCGAGCTGAAGACGGTTGCCATGAACGAGGATACTCACGAACGACTCAAGATTGGCGAGTTTTTTGTAGAGCTTATTCGTGTTACACATGCTATTCCTGGAAGTACTGCAATTGTGCTAGATACGCCAGTTGGGCGGATCATAAATACAGGCGACTTTCGTCTTGACCCTAACCCGCTCGATCATGAAGTAACAGATACTAAGCGGTTTGAAGAGCTTGGTCGCGATGGTGTTTTGGCTTTGTTGAGTGAAAGTACTACTACAGAAAGGCCGGGCCGAACTCCTTCCGAGAGTAGCCTAGAAGAGAGTTTTTCTAACATTATGGCTCAGGCGCCTGGCCGGATGTTTGTAGCTATTTTTAGCACCAATGTTAACCGTATTCAGATGATCATCAACGCAGCCTCAAAGCATAACAAAAAGATTGCGCTAGATGGCCGTAGTATGGTTAGTACTTTAGAGATGGCGATTCGCCACGGATTTGTAAAGGTTCCAAAAGGTACATTTGTGCCGATTGCCAGCGTACCAACTTTGCAAGACAACCAGGTTGTAGTTGTTTGTACTGGTGGCCAGGGCGAACCAAGCTCTGCTCTGCAGAGGATGTCAACCGGCGATCACAGACACATAAAACTAAAGTCTCAAGACACAGTTGTGCTGAGCTCGACACCAATCCCCGAGACGGGTAACGATGCGTTAATTGGCAACATGGTTGATGATCTTATGCGAAAGGGCGTTCATGTTTTTAGACACGAAACTCATGGCATCGACGGCTGTGGCCCACTGCATGTTTCTGGGCACGCTAGCATCGAAGAATATAAAGATATGATAAATATGACAAAGCCTAAATTCTTTGTGCCAGTGTTTGGTAGTTACAGGTCCAAGCAACGACATATCGAGATTGCCATCGAAGAGGGAATTCCTCGCAAAAATACGGTCAATGCCGAGAATGGTGATGTAATATCGTTTACCGCCAACTCTATGGAAATTGACGGCAATGTACCGCATGGAACAATCTTGGTTGATCAGGCAGGTGCACTTGTAAGCAATGTGGTTGTAAAGGATCGTCTGATGCTTGCTAACGAAGGCTTGGTGGCAGTGGTCCTAACCATAGATCGTAAATCAGGACAGCTTCTTACTAGTCCCGACATCATAAGTCGAGGGTTCATCTACATGAAAGACCAAGAAGAGTTGATGAACGCATTCAGAATAGAGCTAAAGCGAGCAGTCGCTCAGAGATTTAAGCGAGTTGATTTGGACAGGTTCAAACTAGAGCTAAAAGAGCATGTAACGCATTTCTTGTACGAAAAGACTGGCCGAAGCCCGATTGTTATACCAGTAGTAAACATTATTGGTGGCAATAAGCAGGGCGCTCCACAAAAGGGAGACAGTCCAAAGCAACAGCCGACTCCACAAAAGCAAGCCGCAGATATGCAAAAACGCTTTGCCGAGATGCGCAGTAAGCTCCTCAACCAAGACGCCCGCGTTGACTAAGCTTCGCTGGGGCGGGTGAAGATGACGATAAGTTCTTGTTGTTCGGTCTCTTGATTTGCAAGCAGGGTAGAAGCTTCGTCGTACAGAGGCAGTTCCTCGTTTACTCGCATCGAGGCTAGTTCTTCTACTGCTCGTTTGGTGCTTCGGAGCAAGAAACTTTCATCCGGCAGGTGTTTTATAGGATTTTTAATCTGCATCTCAAAGGGAGACACATGCCCATGCTCTATCTGTGCATGAACCGCATGAGCCATGACCGAGCCAGCTTGATTAATCTTCTCAAGTTCGGTTTTGTGCTGAAAGGATTTATATCTTTCAAATAATCTCATTAAAAACCGCACCTTTTTCCTAGGGCAGTTCGCTCAAACACAACAGTTACATCTTGGTTTGGCGGAGGAACGGCATCTATGGTTTGTTCGTTTATGCCGACTCGAAGCAAGTTAGCCATAAAGGTTTCGCTAGCATTAAATTCGGCAATCTCCATAGAAGTCTCCTCACCAAGCTTTTCTAGTGCCCGACCACCAACGGCCTTAGCATATTCTATTACAGAGGTGGTGCTTGGAGCTACGCCAATATTAAAAGACCAATCGTCGCCTTCGCTATAGGCTAGCTTTTTGGCAATTCTTGTAGATTCTTTACCGATTGCGCGGTTTTCTTTGTATATCTCTAGCTTTTCTCTAATCATAAAAACCTATATTAACATAATTATTTGCAAAAAGAAAGAGGACGGTGATTGACAAATGATGTAATTTTTGCTATAATACATCGTAGGATATATATAACCACTAGTGATATACTAAACTAAAGAAGTTACCAGTTATGGCAAAAAAGAAAAAAAGCAAAGCAAAAAAGACGATCAAGAAGACAAAAGAAGAGTCTTCTTCGGTATTCTGGCCTCTGGCCGGAGCTATATTTTTACTGCTTTTAGCTGTATTTTTGCTCTTGGGTGGCTTTGGTGCCGGAGGTGCTTTACCGGTTAAGCTGTTTGGTTGGGCGTATACACTGTTTGGTTGGTCAGCGTATTTGCTGGCATTTGTGCTGGCTTTTTTGGGAGCGCTAAAGTTCATCAGCGAAGATAGGCAGATTCCATTTGATAGATTTGTTAGCGCTTCTTTGTTTATGACGGCTATCGCCACTTCTTTTCATACTATGTTTGTAGCAGTTAAAGATTCTGGCAATACTGGTGGGCACGGTGGTTACATCGGTGAGACAATCGGCAACGCATCACTTTTAGCACTCAATAAATTTCCGGCATCGCTACTGTTTTTTGTAGTAGCGCTTCTAGCTCTGTTTTTTGCTCTTAGAATTTCACCAAGAGTGCTACTAAAAGTCATCGACTTATTCAAAAAAGATAAAGAAGACAATAAAGACACAGACCTAGCTGTCTTGAAAGAAGAGAGCAAGTTTAAGCTTAACGAGGGTGTCCCAACAGAGAGAAGTGTGCCCAGTGAATCGCCTCGCCTTAGTTCGCTAAAAAATACCGCCCAAAAACTATCTGCAACAGAGAACCAAGAGGCCCTAACTGCAGCTAGCGACCCAGACTGGAAGTTCCCGCAGGTTAGTTTGCTAGATCAAAAACAGGACAAGGCCGACCCCGGTGATGTCGAGGGCAATGCCCAGCTTATCAAAGACACATTTAATAACTTTAATATTGCAGTAGATATGGATGGAGCCAATGTGGGTCCGCGAGTTACGCAGTATACACTAAAGCCTCCAACAGGGGTAAAGCTAACCAAGATAACAGCTTTAGAAAATAATCTAGCACTCGATCTAGCAGCTACATCTATTCGTATTGAGGCTCCTATCCCGGGCAAGCGCTTGGTTGGTATCGAGGTGCCCAACCGCAAGCCAGCCACCGTAAATATGAGTGGCATCTTGTCTTCTGCTCAATGGAAGTCTGCATCTAGCGGGTTAGAGTTTGTAATTGGTAAAGATATTGCTGGCGTGCCAGTCCTAGAAGACCTTGCGTCTTTACCTCACTTGTTGGTAGCAGGACAAACTGGTTCTGGTAAATCAGTCATGATTAACGATATTTTGACTAGCCTGTTGTATCGCAATAGCCCGTCCGACCTAAAATTGATTTTGATCGATCCAAAACAGGTTGAGCTAACACCGTATAACGATATACCGCATCTACTAACCCCCGTAATTCACGAACCAGAAAAATGTATCAGCGCCTTAAAGTGGGCGGTCGCCGAGATGGAGAGACGACTTCGTACTATGGCTGGGCATGGCAAGCGCAACATTGCTGAATACAACAAGCTTAAAGACGAAGAGAGCATGCCATATATCGTGGTAGTGGTAGACGAGCTAGCAGACCTTATGATGATGGCTGCTCGCGATGTTGAGTCGCTAATAGTTCGCTTGGCGCAAAAAGCTCGCGCCGCAGGCATTCACTTGGTGCTAGCTACTCAAAGGCCGAGTGTCGATGTTATTACCGGACTTATTAAAGCCAATGTACCCGGCCGAATAGCGTTTACAACTCAGAGCCAGATAGATTCGCGAACCATCATAGACAAAATGGGTGCCGAGAAGTTGCTTGGCAAGGGAGATATGTTGTTACTAACTCCTAGCATGCCAAAGCCCCGGCGTGTACAGGCTGCCTTTATATCCGATGCTGATACTGGCAAGGTTACCGAATTTATCCGCAACCAGCGCGAACCTCAATACGATGACGAGATAGTCAGTCAGCCAGTCCAGTTTAATGGGCGAGGTGGCATTGTTGCGGATCATGGTGCTCAAGATGCCGACGACGACATGTGGCGAGATGCAGTAGGGGTTGTTATAGAAGGCAAAAAGGCCAGTACAAGTCTGCTACAAAGGCGCCTCAGAGTTGGCTATGCCCGCGCGGCTCGCCTTATTGAAACAATGGAAGAAAAGGGCATAGTTGGCCCTGCGGATGGCGCGCGTCCCCGAGAAGTTTTAGTAAGTAGCATGGACGATGTTTTTGGCGGAGACAGCCAGGACGGCGATGTCTACGATGACATCCCCGACGACGAAGCGTAAGCGTTGACAGGCTAGCGAAATAGTTTGTATAGTGTAAGGGTAACAAACACCCACAAAAAGAAAGGGGAGGATATGGCAAAGGAGTTTGCTCCAAGTTGCGAGGTAACGGGACTTCCGTTACCAATCCTTCCTCCTGGGCCCCGTGAAAACGGGGCCTTTTTGTACCCCTATTTGCTTAGTGACATACCAGCCAACAATCATCATGCGTGGTTCGAGGCTCGTAAAGTTCGAGGCATGGGGATAGCCGGCGAAGCACTCCAGAACTCTCGCATACAGAAAATTGATTGGTATTATCATAAAAATTTTCATGATATTTTTGATAGGGGTCCAGAATTGCCCAATGGCAAGGATAAAAAAGATAAGTTATTTGCCCTTGGGGTAAAAGCGGTGGCAGGAGTTATTCCTCTGCAGGCTGTTGATGTAAGTAAAGAAAAAGGCACCTACAAGATTGTAGACTTGGCGCCCGACCAGCAACTTCAAATTGCTCAAAACACCACGATTGATCAGCGCAAACCAATCGCCAGGTTTTTAGCAGATTATGTTGCAAAACAAAAAATAACAGATGTAGTAGACAAACTCATGATAGAGCAGTTTCTTGACAGGCGCACAGAGCACACTACAAAAAAAGAGATTGCTCGGTTAATGCTTGGCGGGGCCGTAGATCTGTCTTTAGACAACGCCGGGTTGTATGACGAAGAGGTAGAATTAAAAGAACAAGGCCTGATTGCCAAGCCAAAACCCAGAACCTTTTATTGGAACACCAAACAAACTATTAGGCTGAATCATCTCGAATATTTCTCGGACACGATAGAAGAAAACCTAGTAGCTACATACTAGCTTGTTCTAATCTGTTAAGTATGATAAAATAGGCTTACAATATTAGTCCAGCTTGCGACCGCTAGTGTGCGCGGGCTTTAACCAAAGGAGTGCTATGAATCAGTACGAAGTAGTGGTTTTGTATGATCCGCAGTTAGAAGTAGATTTGTCCAAGGCAGAAGCCAAGGTCGCTAAGATATTTGCTGACAATGGTGGTAAGATTACAAAAACCGACAATTGGGGCAAGAAAAAGCTTGCTTACCAAATTGCCAAGCATGACCATGCTGTATATGTTGTTTATACGGTAGAGATGCCAGGCGCCGGTGTTACTAAGGTAGAATATACCTTAAACATCACCGATGAAGTGATTCGTTATCTTGTAACTCGCCCAGACCTAAAGGCTATTGCCAAGGCCGAAGAAGCCAAGGCCGAGAAAGCCAAAAAAGCGGCTGAGCGTCGAGAAAACAACGAAGACGAAGACGAAGAGAAATAGATAATTCTAGGCTAGTAGGTTTGCTACCAGCGGAACGAAGAGTAGAATAAGAGGGTAAATTAACTGCACATAGTTTGCAGAGAAAAGAGGGAGTGTGAAATGGCACGAAGTTTTAACCAAGTAATATTAATGGGCAACCTAACAAGGGACCCAGAGCTTAGACAAATTCCAAGCGGGCAAAATGTTTGTAGCTTTAGCTTGGCGCTAAATCGTAGCTACAAAGGACAAGATGGCGACTGGAAAGAAGCCACAGATTTTGTAGATGTGGTTGCTTGGGGACCGTTGGGCGAGAGAGTCGCGCAGTATGTAACCAAGGGTCGACCAGTTTTGGTCAACGGCCGTTTGCAGAGCCAGTCTTGGGAAAAAGATGGCCAAAAACGAAGCAAGGTTGAGGTTGTAGCTCAGGATGTAACATTTTTGGGTTCACGAGGCGAGGGTGGCGGAGATTACACTCCATCCAACTCATCTAACGAAGCCCCTGCTGGTGCCAGCAACGGAGCTAAAAAGAAGGATACCGTCATAGAGGATGTGGGCGATGAGCCTATTAACCTTGACGATGTTCCTTTCTAGGACATTTACACCAAAGTATCCTGCCAACGAGCCAAGCTCGTTGCGCTGATACTTTTCTTGGCACATCACTGCGTCAGAGCATTCGGTTCTCGCCTCATCGTACCATTAGTACGACTCGCTGCGAGACTCAACCTCTTCCTTGTGCTGCATCCAAGTGTAAACGCCCTAGCCACGCATCAACTAACCGCTAAAGACTAGTCGCTATAAATTAATTTAGAAAGGAATAATTATATGGCAAAAATATTTAAACACCGAACTGATGTAGCTTTTTTTGACTACAAAGATTTTAAGACTTTGCAACGGTATGTAAATCAGTATGGTCAGATCGAAACTCGCAAAAAAACTGGTTTAACAGAGAGCCAGCAAAGACACTTGGCTGTGGCTATTAAACGAGCTCGACACATTGCATTACTTCCATTTGTAGTGAAAGGGTAGCCCCAGTGGCATTTGGCATAACAGATCTAAAGAAGGGTGTCATTTTTGAGCTAGATGGCACACCGTATCGAGTGGTCGAGTACGGCCAAAAAGTTCTTGGTCGGGGCGGTTCGATTGTAAATGTTAAGATAAAGAGCTTAATAGACGGCAAGACTCTAGACAAAACCTTTAAAGGCAACGAGTCAATTAGCCCGGCCGATGTATCTAGTGGCAATGCACAATTTTTGTACAAAGAACTGCAGAAGCTTTTCTTTATGGATGAAGTGTCGTTTGAAACCCATGAAGTCGACGAAGATGTTGTTGGTGCCCCTGCTCAGTACCTAAAAGAGGGGGACAAAGTCCAAACCCAAAGCTATAACGGACAAGTCATAAGTGTCGAGCTACCCAAAAATGTTTATTTGGAAGTGACATACACAGAAGACGCAGTCAAGGGCGACACAACTAGTTCCATAACCAAGGATGCAACGCTAGAAACAGGGGCAGTAGTAAAAGTGCCGGCTTTTATAAAAACTGGAGATATCATTAGTATAGATACCGCAACAGGGGCTTATCGTGAGCGAAAGAAATAATACAAGACCAAGCATTGTAGATGAGTCGTCTAGATAAGGAGCTATTGGCTAGAGGACTTGTTTCGACTAGGTCTCAGGCCGAGAGCTATATTCGCTTGAAACAGGTTAATGTAAATGGGCGGATTATTGCAAAACCAGGCTATAGCGTAAACTTATCAGACAGGATTGCTTTGCTGGCAGATAAACAATATGTTTCTAGAGCTGGGCTCAAACTAGCTTCTGTAGCTAGCGATCTAAAAATTGATTTTTTGGGTAAAGTAATCTTGGATGTCGGCAGTAGCACTGGTGGTTTTACAGATTACGCACTACAGCACGGCGCCAAAAAAGTTATAGCTGTTGATGTTGGCACAGACCAGCTTCATCCAACTCTACAAAACAATCCAAAAATCGAACTACACGAACAAACAGATATACGAAACATAGAATTATTAAGCAAAGCACCAGATATTGTGGTTATAGATGTTAGTTTTATCAGTCTGCGGGCAGTTTTGCCACATATTGCAGGGCTGGTACCGAGAAAGTGTTTAATCGTAGCTATGCTAAAACCGCAATTTGAGGCTGGAGACCAAGCAAAGCATAAAGGTGTGATCAAAAATGACGCTATGCGCCGAGTCATCTTGAAAGATTTTGAACTATGGGCGCAAAAACAATTTAAAATAGTGGCCAAGATGGATAGCAAAGTCGCTGGCGAAAAGGGTAATCTAGAGAGGTTTTATTTGCTTAGGGCTTTGTGATTTGCTGTAGTCGGTTATGTTAAAATAACCTTCAGCAATGCAATACTTCAAGAGTCGTACCGAGGCGGGTCGCTTACTGCTGGAGCAGATAAGATCTAAGGGTGATTTTTATATTAATCCTGCAGTTATTGCATTAAGCAGTGGTGGCTCGTTGGTTGCCAGCGAGATTGCTCGAGGTCTGCATGCTTCTTTGTATATTATCGAGACAGAAACCGTTGATATCCCTGGAGAGGGAACGATTGGCACAGCTTCTACTGGTGGCAACTTTGTTTATAGTAGTAAATATTCTGATGGGCAGTTGGACTATTTAAAATCCAATTATCATCAGGTCATAGGCCAAGAGCAGTTTAAAGCTTTCCAAAAACTCAATCGAATTATTGGCCATGATGGTGTAATAAAAAAGGAGCTTCTTAAAAGGCACGAGATAATATTGGTTTCGGATAGCCTAGAGGATCGGTCTCAGCTAGAAGTTGTGATAGATTATTTAAAACCCATAGAAATTCGAAAATTAATTATAGCTACTCCAATTACTGCATTATCGGTGGTAGATTATATGCATTTATCATCTGATCAAATTTTTTGTCTGGGTGTTGTGGAGAATTATTTAAAGACTGACCACTATTACACAGACAATATTTTGCCAACTTACGAACAAGCGGTGCAGTCTATACGCAAAGTTGTGTTCAGCTGGTAGTATTTGCTTACAAAAATTGTTCGCACTAAATTGTCTAAATTGTACAAAAAATGTTTGCATTGCATATACGCTTATGCTACAGTTCAAAGCATATAGCCAACAGATAAAAACCGTAGGCAAAAATAAAATCGAACACTAAAAAAGAGAGACAAAAAGATGGGAACTAGGTTTCTTAGTCCTGCACCAAAAAAGGTTGGACGATTCCACTATAAAAAAGGCGTTAGTAGGGCTCAGAGCCATTTGCTAAGAAATGCGTTTGGCGTGGTGGTGCTAACTGGACTAATTGGTCTTGGGGTCAAAACTCAGGTGATGCCACTATTTGTTGCATCTGGGTTATCTCATCAGTCTGTTGAAGCGCATGAATCGCAAAAGGACAAGGCACAACCTAAAGATACTTCTTTGCCTATAGCTACTGACCTACCAAAGCAAGACGCAGGCCTGGAGAAGAGTATTAATGGGGTGATTGCTACTTTTCCAAAAGATCAAAAGTGGTCTGTCTTTGTTCGCGACCTAGAAACTAATAGATCGGCGACCATTAACGGCGACGATTCGTTTGAGTCAGCTAGTCTATACAAATTATTCTTGCTGGCTCCGTTAGAGAGCAAAACACCAGCTGACAAATGGAACTACTATAGACTGGGTGGCACTAACGTCAAAGATTGTGTCGACGCCATGCTCCGGGTGTCCGACAACGACTGCGCCAAGTCTGTTGCCTATATGGCTAACTGGAACTATGTTGATCAATTTAACAGCAGTATGGGCTACAAGAACACTACCGTTAATGGCACTCCACGAACAACAGCAAATGAAGTAGGCGATCTGCTTGTTAACTTAAAGCGAGGCAAATTGCTTAGCGACAAAGCCAGACGAATCGTGTTTGATGCCCTGTATGCCCAAAAGTTTACTGAAGGTTTGCCATCGGGTTGCGCCAATTGTCGAACAGCCAACAAGACTGGCCAAGTAGGGCAGGTAACTCATGACGCCGGGATAGTCACTCACGGTAAGCGATCGTATGTCATAGTAGTTATGAGCCAGGGCGGTAACTTTGGGCAGATTGCCCAGGTTACTAAAGTTGTCGAAGAAGAGCTAAACCCTTAATCAGGATAACTAGGCTCGCAGGTTGTGGCCCTTTTTGAAGAGGTAATAGTTAAAGCTAATTAGCGCAACCGTAACAGCGGTTATGATTGGTAGGGCAATCGCTGGGTTTACATCTGCTGTGCCAAGCATCGAATATCGGACAGTATTTATCATGTAATAAATTGGGTTGAGCTCGGTAAGAGTTCTAAAAACGCCGTGCAAAAGGGTTGCAGAGTAGAACACACCACCAAGAAATATAAGTGGCTGCAGTATGAAGGTTTGATAAAAGCTGATGTTATCGAAGACCTTTGCTCTTAGCCCTATCAAAACCCCCAAAGATGCAAAGAACAGACCGATTACAGTCATACTGAGCAATAGTAGCCATGGGTGTGCGATAGGCAAGTCAATCAGTAGTCCGGCAGTCATCAAGGTCAGTCCCGAGATAACTGCTCCACGGACAAAGCCTCCCAGTGTAAATGACACCAGGAGGCCTGCATAAGAGACCGGCGAGGTGAGTTGGTCGTCAATTGCTTTCATCATTTTTTGTTGAAGCAGGGAAGAGGCGTTGTTAGAGAAAGCATTAATTGCGAGCGCCATCATAGCCAAACCAGGTATGATAAATTGAACATAAGAAACGCCATTGATATCGTTAATCTTACTACCCAAGGCTGCTCCAAAAACACTGATGTAAAGATAAGTTTCAAGTAACGGTGCGCCTATGGTTTGCCGTTTGATAACCCAAATCCTCTCAAGTTCTCGCCTAAGAACCCCAAGCCAGCCAACCATCATTTTTTAGCTCCTTTGTTCTTTTTGTAGATTGCCTCTAGGTATACATCTTCCAAAGTTTTCTTTTTATAAATCTTCTTTAACTCATCAACAGTGCCAGTTTTGATAAGCTTACCTTTATTAATTAAAGAAATTTGGTCACATAACTTTTCGGCTTCTTCTATGTAATGTGTAGTCAAAAGGATTGTTGTACCTTCTTCGCGGTTCAGCTTTTCCATGTATTCCCATAGCTCGTGGCGCAACTCTACATCGACACCGGCAGTTGGCTCGTCAAGTATTAGTAGTTTTGGTTCGTGCATCAAAGCTCTGGCAATAATTAGTCGGCGTTTCATGCCTCCAGACAAAAAGTTTGTGCGAGTCTCTTTCTTATCAGTTAACGAGAATATTTTCATTAATTTTTCGGCGCGCTGTTTGCGATATTCTTTGGCCATGCCAAAATACCGACCATGATAGTCCAGAGTGCCTTCTACCGTCAAAAACCAGTCCAGGTTAATTTCTTGGGGTGCAAAACCCACCATGGCTCGGGCTTCTTGATATTCGCTGACTGCATCTTTCCCAAAAACCTTAGCAGTCCCGCCGGTAGGGATTACTAGACCGGTGATGCTGTGTATTAGGGTGGACTTGCCGGCACCATTGGGGCCAAGCAAGCCATAAAAAGACCCCTCGGCAATTTCTAGGCTAACTCCTCTTAGGGCTTTTACTTTGCCTTCATCATAGGTTTTTTGTAAGTCTTTAATAACAAGTGCGCTCATAGTTGACTAATAGTATAAGGGACAATGAGTTACTTTACAATATAAAGTCACTAATTTTAAACATTGAAACGAAACTCAACAACATCACCTGGCTTCATCACGTAGTCTTTACCTTCGGTACGAACTTTGCCGGCACTTTTGGCTCCTGCCTCAGAGCCAGCCGCAATTAAATCGTTATAATCAACCACTTGTGCAGCAATAAACCCTCGCTCGAAGTCGCCATGAATCACGCCGGCTGCTTGCGGGGCAGTAGCGCCTTTGGTAATAGTCCAAGCTCGGACTTCTTTTGGTCCAGCTGTCAGATAACTCTGAAGGCCCAGTGTGTCATATGCAGCGTGAGCTAATGCATCCAAACCAGACTCTTTTACACCATAACTTTCTAGCAATTCCTGGGCATCTGTATCGTCTAACCCAGAAAGCTCACTTTCTAGCTTTGCACAGACAAATAGCGCCTCTGCAGGAGCTACCAGCTTTTGCAGTTCTTGTTGTTTGGCTTGGTCAGCCAGCACATTTTCATCCACGTTAAACAAGTAAATCATTGGTTTGCTAGTAATCAGTTGCAGGTCTGCCACGGCATCCATATCAAGCTCCGAGGCTTTTGCAGATACCGGCACGCCAGCATCGAGCAACTTTTTTACCTTCAATGTTTCATCTAGCAGTGGTTTTACTTTAGGGTTAGCTCGCACCTCTTTTTCGAGTCGTGGAATTCGCTTCTCAACAGTTTGCAGGTCTGCCAAAACTAGCTCAGTAACAATAACTTCAATATCTTGTTTTGGGTCATGTTTCTCGCTGACGTGAACAACATCGTTATCCTCAAAAGCTCGCACTACCTGCACAATTGCATTGCAGCTGCGGATATGTGTCAAAAATTGGTTACCCAGGCCTTCGCCCTGGCTGGCTCCGCTTACCAGTCCCGCAATATCGACGAACGTCACGCTAGCCGGGATTGTCTTTTCGCTGCCGTATAATTCAGCTAATTTTGCCAGACGTGTATCGGGCACGCCAACAATGCCCGTATTTGGCTCAATCGTGGCAAATGGGTAGTTAGCTGCCAAAATATTATTGTCAGTCAGTGCATTAAATAGGGTTGATTTGCCAACATTGGGCAATCCCACAATTCCAATAGATAAAGCCATTGAGAGATAGTATACCAGAGAAAAAATATTGCTCTGGTAACTTTTTCATTTTTGTGATATAATTGCTAAACGAATAAAGAGATGGAGGTTCTTAATTCTATGAAGATTGATGCATTGCGCAAACGCGCTCAGGTGGGAAAACGATTATTAATCACTGCTATGGCATTGGCCTTTATGGCACAGACAACCCTGCCCATATTTGGCTTTGTCCAAAAAGCATCCGCCGCCCCTGTTTGTACTTATGACTTTCCTAGCTACAAAATGTGGGAGATAAACTGGGGTACATCACTTAGCAACAGGAACGACACACCAACCTTCAATAAAGGCTCGCACGGTGGACTTACTGGTCTAAACGCAGGACCAGTCCCAGGATATATGAGTAGCTCCCCTAGCTGGCATTGGCTTTATATAGTAGAGAATCAATCTCAGCTAAATTATACTTACCATTTTGCAGATGGAACTGTGCGAACTGCCAATATAGTGTTTAGTATGGTTGATGGCTGTTCTATTCCTAGTGTCACTTGGGGATTTCAAGCCCCGACGGCTAGTCAATCTAACTTTATTGGCGACCAACGATATATCCGCGCCAACAACGGGGTAGATGTAGCCTCTGCAGTGCGGGTTCCAAATGGTGCCAGCGCAGTACGATTTAACTTTGACGGAGCGACTGACTTTAATGGAGTCAGTGGCTATGAGCATATTCAGGCCGGGCAATGGCCAAATGGTGCTGGTGACAGGCAGTTTAGGGTTGCGCCATCTTTGCCAGGTGGCCAGTATGCTGTAACAGCCGAATTTCAGATGAACAGTACCTGGTACCCTGTAACCGGTAGCAATACGATATATTCTATAGATCAGCCTACAGCTTTGTATGTTACTCCTAGCCCAAGCCGAACAGTTTTTCGTCCATCGGATAACCCAGTGCGACTAAGGGTAGAAGACCAGTTTAATCAATTTTCTAGGATGATCGTCACGGTTAACGGTATTCAGCATACAGTACTTCGTGATCAGTGCGACCTACGCCAAGCCGGTAATTACCTATTTTGTGATGTCAAAACAGCTAGCACCTGGGTTCCTCTTGCAGAGGGCACATATACTGCTAGTACTACAACCTACACACGGGCCAACAACCGGGTGGATAATTTAATAAGTCTGCCATTTACAATCGACGGGGCATTGCCAACAGTTTCGAACTTTATTGTTCCACCGACTGCATCTACTCAGATAACTGTGTCTGCCGAAGCAACCGACCTTAATGGCATCAAATCTGTGCAATTTCACCTAGCTCAGCCAGAGCCTTCGGGTGAATGCAAAAACAATTTGCTACCGATGCGCTCGGCATACGGCACTTTGACCAGTGGCAACACATATGAGGCAACAATTAGCACGGCCGACTTAAATGGTCCATATTGTGTGCTTGTTGTAGCTCAGGACAACGCAACGCACCACTCTGTTCCGCTATTTCGCTCAACTCTAATCGATAATCCAGTAGTCACTCCAGAGGTATTACCTCCAGGTGGCGGAACTGGCGGTGGTTCTGGCGAGGGAACAACTGGCGGACAGCAGGGTCAGACAGGGGGGGCTAATCAGCCAGTCGCTCGAGTAGCTGTTGCTCCAGCTCAACAGCAAGGTGTTGTTTTGGCTAACAATGCAGGAGTTGGCGCAGACGACGACCAGGCCAACGGTGCCACGCAAAACCAGTCAACAGACAACAAAGACGACAAGGTGTTGGGCACAGAAGCTGGCGTGTCCTCTGATGCATCGGTTAAGGCTGGCCATCAAAACGGTTGGCTAGGGCTTGCCTGGTATGTTTGGTTGGCGATACTCCTAGCTATATTTAGCTTGCTGTGGTTTGTCCTAGCAAAAAAACGACGCAAACAAGAAGACTAAAATATCCGCACTTGCGAATAGCGGGGTAGGTGCTATGCCTATTGACAAAATACCGATATTGCGGTATACTGCAAGGTGTTAATAATCTAAAAAATCAAAAAAATATGGAAAACAAACAACCAATACCACTAAACCTGCAAGAAGACTCGCCAGTTGCACGAGCCCAAGAGATATTTGGCGCATCTGTGACGCCCGAGCAGATTCAGCAAATCAAAGACGCTTTGCCTACACAAGGCAACATCGAAGCGCGCCGATCCATGGCTGGAGTAGATACGCCAAGTCAAGATGCTACAGACAGGAACCGCAGTGAAATATGGGACGCAAAAGCTAGGCAAGTCGCTTCTGATAACGGAGTTTTTAGCGTAGACGATATACACCGTCAGATAGCTAGCGAAGAATCGCCCCAAGACTTCGATGATTTAGGTAAATAAACACTATGGTAGAGCAAGCCCCCCACTCAGAGTTAGAACTACTGCAAGACAAGGTCGCCGAGCTAGACGGCCAACTAGATGACTCTGGGCTCTCAGAGGCAGTTAGACATAATCTATTAGACCAAAGAGAGGGCTTGCGCTTGCTCATGGCCGCAGATGTTATGACTCGTCTAGACAACAATCCTCTTCCTGAAATCCAAGACAAAGAACTGGCAGATATTTATCTACGCCCCAGCATGTACGACCAACTAACTCAAAAACTAGAACTTGCAGACACCAACCCCATAGAAGGGCAGCAGTTGCAGTTGTTAAAAAACATTATAGACAGAGATAAAGGTGCAAGGGACATGGCGCGGCGCATTGACCCCAACCAACCTACATGGATAGACACCGCCACGGGCATCAGGCCGTTAGTCTAGAAAGAGCACTATAAATGCAGACACACTACACTACCGTATTTGCTTAGTCTTATTTCCAAGGACTGTCCTTGGAAATGGTGTGGTATATTTAGATTGTTATGCCAAGCCGCAATACACAAAAAGACTATCTGGAAGATGCTTACTACCATGTGTACAACAGGGGAGTGAACAAGAGGGAGATCTTTATCGATGAAGAAGACTACTCAGTATTCCTAAATTTATTTAAGCGTTATCTAAGTGACGCGCCAGTAAAAGACCTAAAAGGAAGAGAGTATCCATGGCTCAAAGATCAGGTGGAGATGTTGGCTTACTGTCTGATGCCAAATCACTTTCATCTACTGCTTTATCAAAGCGATATGTATGCGATGAAGCACCTTATGCACGGCGTCCTTACTGCTTACACGGGTTATTTTAATAAGAAATACAAAAGGGTTGGTCCTCTTTTTCAGGCTAGGTATAAAGCATCACATATTGTCACTGATTCATATTTATTACATATAACGAGATATATACACCTTAACCCTGATGATTATCAAAAATGGGAGTTTTCGAGTTTGCAGTACTATCTTGGCAAGAAGAATGCTGATTGGGTGAGTCCTCAAAAGATGCTCGATATGTTTGATAACAAGAGGGAGTACAGTACTTTCATCAAGGACCACAGAGATTACAAAGATACGATTGACCAGCTTGAGCATATGCTTGCAAACAATTAACGATTTATCTTCTGTTTCCAAGGACAGTCCTTGGAAACAGAAGGTGTGGGGAGAATGTGAATGGAGGGTGTTGCATTATGTTCTCAGATATGGTATGATTGTAGTGTAAAATAAATGGTGAGGAGGCAAAGTCTTATGAATAACCCAGAGATACGCCACGAACAAGTATTGAACAACCCAGAGCTACAGCCACCGGTAGGTATTGACCAAGTTACACCCGAACAACAAGCATCATTAACCCAAGAACACAGCCTAATGGACCGCATGCGCGAGTCTAAGCTAGGAGTAACGGTAGCTACAGTTGCGGCTATAGGTGCAATGGGGCTAGCAATGAGTAAAGAGAGTGGAGCACAAGCAGCAGAAGTAACTGCTCATTCTGCAGGCCATCAAGCTTCAGTTTCATCTCTAGGTATTACCAAAGGAAGCTTTAAGAAGTGCCGAAAAGGCAGGCCAGCCTTTCAGACTCGAATAATTAGTCCAACTCCAATTAAAAAAGTTAAAGGTTCAACTTATGAATCTGAAGTCCCTAGCATAGACACAGAAGTTAAGTATAAAGTGCAAGCGAAAAGCTGTAAGAAAAGAAAGGGCGTTGTCTTTCTGATGGAGTCTGACACAACTAGCTACAAAAAGAAGGTAAATATGCGAGCCGGCCAAGTGCGAAACTTTAGTTATAAGCTGAAGTTTGCCCCGCCAAATAGTGACACATCGGATCCATATCGATGGTATGCTAATACCATCCTCCTAAACACTAGTAGTAAAGGGCGACTACTGCACGGTTCTTCGACTCGGTATCGTTACACTAGTGATCAGCTTGCTGCGGCATCACTAACCGGCCCGACTCAATAAGAGTATCCTTCTTCTAATATTAAAGTGCTAATGGTATTTTTATAATGATCTAGCTCGTGTAGAATACATAAAGAGTATTTGTAGATTATGAACATACATATTCGCATTAAAGAGCATATTAAAGCACGCAACAGATATATATTTGTAATTGTTATCGTTTTATTGCTGCTGGGTTTGTACGGAGTATTGCACAAAAAAGACAAAGGGAATGTCCCAGTCAGTAATACAGTTGCTGCAGTAGAGGCGGAAGAGCTAGATGGCAAAAGGGCCATTGAAGAGAATTTAAGAGAGAAAGATTACGATAGCTATCAGTATTCAAAGTTTAATTATGCCGCTGAGTATATTTTGGGTGGAGATTATGAAAAAGCCACTCAAATATTAGATGAGATTGAGGCAAATGTACCAGCAGATAAATTATCTACCGATATATACATTCATAGAGCGAAGATAGCCAAAGCAGAAGGTAAAAAAGCTGAATACAAGAAGTCTTTAGACACGCTGATTGTAAAGCTAAAGGCAGAAAACCGAAAACCTGAAGCACAATATTATGAACAGAAATTACAAGAGGAAAATCTGTGAGGCATAGATGGTTCGTAGCTCTTGGCATGGGGTTGGCGAGTCTTATTTTTTTCTTTTCAAGCATAGAGGTCTCAGCTGCCACTCCTATTGGTGAGAATGGCCCCAAGTTCGGGCAGAGCACTGTAAGCGATAGCGAGCAGCGTCCGCACTATGCAGTGGGTAACGGAGCGTTCGACGGCAAGCGTTCATGGGTTAAAATATATGTACCATTAGACCAGAGTACAACTGTCACAATCGATCAGGCATGTGGTCTTGATGTAGGTAGCCCAACTGTGTTCTACCAAATGATTGATTTAGGGGATGGGAAGAATGAACCGACAGAGGAAGTTACTAGGAGGCTTGGAGGTACATATGATGAAACCAAATCTGGTGGAAGTAGCTGCTTGGAGACCGTAACTTTCCCTCAGATAAAAGCATCAGACGGAATTCCATCACAAGTGGTAGGACATGAAGGATGGCGAGTATTTCTATTAGTAGCACGTATTAATGATGCTACAGGAGATAATGAGCGCTCATTTGTCATAAAATCAAGTAACGAATCTTCGTATGTAGGCGCCAGCCGAAAGATTAATACGGCGATAATCGGTTCTACTTATAACAATGGTTTTGGCGTATATCAGCGAAATGCTCCTAGTCTCGGTGCAGAGACCTGGGCTTATGAAATAGAGTTTGCGCCGACATGTAGTGAGCTTGACGCAAACGATACAAGAACAATACGATTCTATGACTTGGACCAAGGAGTTTATTCCCCTCAGAATCTTGGAATGGAGATTAGAAGGGCTAATAGGGCTTCTAATCCTTCCTACAGTGATCCCTGGAGAGATAAGAATAACTTTAATAGTGGTACTGACCAAAGGGATAATTTTAGTTTTACTGCCAATAACAAATATATATATAAGTTATATATACGAGGAATGAACTACAGAAATACTATTCAAGTACAGATACCTTTTGACCAAATAGACGCCCTACCAACTGTGCCAAAAGATGGAACTCCTTGCGGCGGGGAGCCACAACAGCCACCTCCGCCCACAAGAGTTTGTAGTATAGGGATACAGAGTGCTGGTCCGGCTTCTGTGGATGGTTCGCTGAGGGCCAATAGCCCTCTTTCTATCACGATGACTGTTGGTGCAGGGGCTACACCGTCTCTTCTTCCAGATGGTATGCCAGCTACGATTACAAATACGAGCGGCACAGTATATCAACTGCGTGCATATGCGTATATTGAAGATTCTGGAGGAACTTATCTGTCTGGTAGAGTAGTTGATTTGCCAGGTATATCCGAGAATGGCCAGACAACAGCTCCATTAGACCTAGGGACCGCACCTAATACAAGGGATCATTATTCTATATATGCAAAAGTTTTCTACCAGGTCAAAGATAATACTGCCGGGGCAGGATACAATGGCTCGCAGTACGATGGTGATCCGTTTGATGATTTTAGAGATCCAATAATGACTTGCAATAAAGATGTCAGCACCTGGCAGGAATTTAACACTAGTGCGTCTGCAAACTTGGCGCTTGATGATGCAGAAAACCCGACTTCGGTAGTCGCAACAGGTTCGATCAACAGAAACGAGGCCCAGACAGATGCCCCTATTACTAATGCCAACCTAAAGATAACTAGAAATGGTAATTTGGTGCCAGGGACAAATTCGGATCGTTCGGGGGCTCCATGGCAGTGGGCGGGCACTGTTAGTGTTGGAGGGGCAAGCGACCCAAGTAAATCTCAATATGTTGTGCCCAACGGTGTAAGATTGGTTGGTTGGCAAGCGGGAGATCGTGTTTGTGCCGTTTTAGACTATGCTTTTAAGAGTGGATGGATAGGGCCAGGAAACAATGTAGCTGATGGTGTTGGGTCAGGACCAATTAGTAGTTGCGACACAGTTACCAATAAGCCGTATGTTAGTGTCTTTGGGGCGGATGTGGGAGCAGGTGGGGGTTGGTGTGGTGGTAGCGGTGGCTCGGGCAGTATTAGCGCCAATACCAAACGGGGTGGCTCTGGCACGCAACTGGGGGCCTACGCTACGGGTAGTATAGGTGGTTTTAAGTCGTTGTTTTTGAAGGGAGCGGGCGATCCGGCTAGTTCCAATAAACTCACCTTTGGCAACAGTCCTCCCAATAACGGAGGTTATGGGCTGGTAGATTGTAATGCAGATTTTTATACCAATGACCAGTATCCTGACGGTTCTAGCATGAAAACTAACAGCATAGACAGTTCACTATCGGTAACGGATTTGGCAGACAACAACCAAACAGTTGTTACGCCTACTGGCGGTACATTAACCTTAAACGGTGGTGATTTTAATGGCCAACACTCTGTCTTTGTAGATGGCAATGTGTATATAGCTAGCAACATTTTCTATGGCGATACTGATTGGGCTAACATTGATGAAATACCGTTCTTTAACCTAGTGGTAAAAGGTAACATCTATATTGCTCCAGGTGTAACCCAGCTAGATGGCCGGTATATTGCCCAGCCCAAAGCCGATGGCTCTGGAGGAGAAATTTATACCTGTGCGCCAGGCGGTAGTGCTCCAGCTATACCAGGAGGAACTCTGTGGAGTAGTTGCCAAACAAAACTAACCATTAATGGACAGTTCTTAGCCAAGACCATCCGCTTCTTGAGAACTGCCAATACTATTAGTGACGGCACATTCCGGGAAACAGCAGGCAATGCCAAGGCTGGAGAAGTCTTTAACTTTAGCCCAGAGATGTACCTGGCTCGCCCAGCTGTTCAACCAAAGTCTGGCCCAGGTACTGGTACATACCAAAGCATCCTGACCATGCCCCCTATTTTGTAGACGCTGATTGACCGAGGGGTATTACGAAGTGTATACTTTGTAATACTATGAAGACAACAATTAGCGTAAAAGTAGACGAAGATGTAAAGAAGACGGCTCAAGAGATAGCCAGGAGTACCGGCATGAGTTTGAGCACTCTAGTTAATACATACTTACATCAGCTGGCTAACACTCGCCGTATCGAATTATATGCTCCCGAGCCCATGACTCCACAGATGGAACGGATTATTGCTGAGGCAGAACGAGAGATTGCAAATGGCGAGACAATAGGTCCGTTTAGCGTAGAGGAGTTCATCTCTTATTTGGAAAAAAATGATAGAGATAAGAACAAGCAGTAAGTTTCGTAAGCAGTACAAAAAGTTACCACGGAAGACTCAGCTTCAGTTTCTTGCCAGGGTTAAGGTGCTTTCTGTCGATGAATATAATTATGTGTTAAAAAATCATGCTTTGTCGGGGAAATATGGAGGGTACCGAAGTATCAATGTGACGGGCGATGTTAGGGCTTTGTACAGAAAGCAGGGTTCGACCATAATAATCTTTGCTTTTATTGGCTCACATAGCCAGTTGTATGGCTAATATTGCATGATTGTTGGTTTTTGCAGTTTTTGTAACTCAAAAATGTAGCATATAAAAGCGGTTATGCTATACTGAGAACATATATAAACAGGTTAAATTAAACAGATAATATGAGTTTACTGAGTGGGGTATCGGAGTTTTTTGGCCTAGACATTGGCACTTCGGCTATTCGAGCCGTACAGCTAAGCAATGATGCGCGGATTAAACAGCTTTTGCGCTACAGCATTGCGCCAATAGACCAAAAGATTAGCCAAAGCGACGCCAAAGGCGACCAGCAAAAGCTGGGTCAGAAGTTGTTAGAGGTTTTGTCCGCTGCCGGGATTACTACTAAAAATGTAGCAGTTGGCTTGCCTAGCCAAAAAGTATTTACAACAGTGGTAGACATAGAGCGCCTAAGCCCTCAGGAGTTAGCACAGACCATCCGTTTTCAGGCAGATGCGTTGATCCCAACTCCAATAGCAGAGAGCAAAATAGACTGGGCAGTGATAGGCGATTCGCCAAAAGATGCCAACAAGGTTGAGGTGCTACTTTCTAGTGTGCCAAACGACTTTATAGAGGCACGACTGGACTTGCTAGAGTCGATTGGGCTTAATGTAATTGCTTTTGAGCCAGATAACTTGGCACTAACCAGAGCAATTTTGCCGGCTAACTATATTGCTCCGTGCATGGTGCTAGATATTGGTGGGCAAAGTACAGACTTGGTAGTAACTATGAACGGTGCGCCACGACTGACGCGTTCTATGCCGACTGGTTCTGACGCTATTGTAAAGTCGGCTATGCAGAACTTGAATATCGAGCAAAAGCAGGCCCAAGAATTTGTGTTTAAGTTTGGTCTGAGCGAGCAAAAGCTAGAGGGGCAGGTGTACCACGCAATAATTGGTGTCGTGGACTTGCTAATGAGCGACATAGACAAGTCGATTAAGTTTTTTGAATCTCGCTATAACGGAGTAAAGATAGAAAAGATTATCATGACTGGTGGTGCGTCGGCCTTACCAGAATTCCCACTACATATTGCCAACAAATTTGGCATAAATGTCGAGATTGGCAACGCTTGGCAAAATGTACAATACGGCGCGGAGCGACAAAATGAGCTAATGGCGGTGAGCAATCATTTTGGGGTGGCTTCGGGTCTTGCAGGGAGAAACGAATGATTCAGTTTAACTTGCTACCAGATGTAAAGATTGAATACCTAAAGTCTAGGTATCGCCAGCGCATGGCCGTAACAATTTCGGTGATCGTTTCGTCGGTGTTTATAGCCTTGTTGGTTGTCTCGGCTGTGGTGGTAAAAGTTGTCCAACCACATCAGATGAAGAACAACAGTAAAGATATAGTTAACCAAACAAAAGAGATTAACAAGATCGAAAACCTAGACAAGATTTTGACCGTACAAAACCAGCTAAAGAGCTTGCCCGGTTTGCACGACAAAAAGTCCATTACTTCTAGGCTGTTTGAGTATCTTAAGCAAGTTACACCCGCGCAGGCGACTATATCTGACGCTACCCTAGACATCGATGCGGGTACCTTGAGTATTCAGGGCAACGCAGATTCGTTAAATACAGTTAATAAGTTTGCAGACACCCTAAAGTTTACTAAGTTTAAGTCTGGTGGTGCCGACAACAAAGAGGGTAACGCCTTTAGTAATGTCGTGCTAAGTAGTTTTAGCGTAGCTACAGCCGGTGGCTCTGGGGCGCAAGCTGGCAAAGCAATCAGCTACAAGTTGGACTTTTCTTTTGACCCGGTTATCTTCCAGAATGTAAAAGACGGCAACGGCAAGTCGACAACAGTTAAGTTGACTGTACCAACCAAGGTTACTACTCGTTCGGCTACAGAACAGCCAGCTGTATTGTTTGACAGTCAGTCTCAGCCAGCACCAAAAACGGAGGGAACTAACTAATGGCTCGCCCACAACTATCTCTTAAACGAGTTGCCATAGACAAAGCCCATAGTACGCTGTTGGTGGCGGTTTGCGTGGCTACATTCATAGCAGTATTTTCGCTAATTGGTATTAAGGCATTAGTGAGCCAAGGCAACTACCAGCTAAAAGTTATAAGCAAGCAACAAAAAGCCAAAAAACAGATGGAGCAAAACATAGAATCTGCCAAAAAGCTGAACACCTCGTACCAAGAATTTGCCAACACACCCGAGAATATTTTGGGTGGCAACCCCAAGGGTGCTGGAGATCGTGACGGCGAAAACGCCCGGATTGTGCTGGACGCCTTGCCTAGTAAATACGACTTTCCAGCCCTGGCTACCAGCGTAGAAAAAATGCTAAAGGACAACAGTATAGCCTTGACTGCCTTGACGGGTACAGACGACGAAGTTGCGCAGTCTACGCCTAAAAATACGGGTACAACACAGCCAGTCGAGATACCTTTTGTGGTAGAGGCTAGCGTTGGCTCTGGTGGAGCAGAGAGCTTTGTGCAGTTGTTTGAGCGGTCGATTCGACCTATGCAAGTTAGCAAAGTTACTGTTAACGGCCAAAAGGACCAGCTAAAAGTTTCGCTAACTCTTAAGACATATTTCCAACCAGAGAAGACACTAAATGTTCGTAAGGAGGTTGTAAAATAATGCGCAAAAATGACCTAGCTCTTATGATAGTGGCTGGCTTTGTGGCAGGAGTTTTCTCTTTTGGCTTGTCGCAGGTGATGTTTGGTGGACAGAAAAAGCACAACCTAAAAGCAGAGGTTGTTGACCCAGTGTCGGCCGATTTTCAAAAGCCTGATCCAAATGTGTTTAACGAAAATGCAATTAACCCAACCAAGTTAATCCAGATTGGTGACGGCTCTAACACCAATCCATTTTAGGGGCGCCGGGTAATGGGCGTACTCTCGGAAGACAACCAAAAACTTGTAGAAAAATCTCTTGTAGACGAGGGGTTTATTACTCAAGCACTTTTGGACAAAATCCGTGATAAGTCCGAAAAAGAGTCGGAGCCGTTTTTTGGCCTGCTGGTTAGCGACGGACATGTTTCTAACGAAGTGCTGACCAAGCTCATCGCAAAGATAAACAAAGTGCCGTATGTAAATTTGTCCGATGCGCGGATAGAACGAGATGTCCTGCGCTTGCTACCAAAAGATATTGCCGAGCGATATATGGCAGTGCCATTGGGGCAGATTCAACAGAGGTTGGTGGTGGCCATGCTAGACGCCGACAATGTGCAGGCAGTTGACTTTTTGTCTAATCGGATTGGCCGGTCGCTCAAAGTTTATACTGCTAGCGAAGATGGTATTCGTCGAGTTCTAAAGCAGTACGACGAAGATGTAGAGGCAGATGTTGCCAAGACTATTGGTACCGAACTGACAGAAGGCAAGGTTGAAGTTGTGCAGACAGCTGGCCAAGCTCAAGCCGGTGCCAACAAAAACATCAAGACTATTGTTCAGGACTCGCCAATTAGCAAGGCTCTTTCGACCATTTTAGAGTATGCTGCCAAAAATCGAGCTAGCGATATACACATCGAGCCACTCGAAAAAGAGCTTAAAATTCGTTGCCGAATAGACGGCGTTTTGCGAGAGATTATGAAGCTACCCAAAAGTACCGAACCGCCACTGATTTCGCGAATAAAGATATTAAGCAACCTCAAGATAGATGAACACAGAATACCGCAAGACGGCCAATTTACAGTGGTGGTAGCCGGCAATCCTATTGACCTGCGAATTGCGGTGAGTCCGGTTGTGTGGGGCGAGCAAGTGGTGATTCGTCTTTTGGATAAGTCCGGAACCAGCCTCAAGCTAGAGGACATGGGCTACCGAGGGCGGGCCCTGCGGACAATCCGAAAAGGACTAACAAAGCCAAACGGCATGATCCTCACTTCTGGTCCGACTGGTTCGGGTAAGTCGACCTCGCTTTATGCGCTAATTCAGGAGATTAAAAACGACACGATCAATATTGTTACTCTAGAAGATCCGGTAGAGTACAAGATGGATGGCATTAACCAGATACAGGTAAACGCCGAGGTTGGCTTGTCGTTTGCGTCGGGCCTACGGTCTATCTTGCGACAAGACCCAGATGTAGTTATGGTGGGTGAGATTCGCGACAAAGAAACGGCAACCCTGGCCGTGCAAGCTGCTCTGACTGGGCACTTGGTGTTTAGTACGCTCCACACCAACTCGGCAGCGGGTATTTTGCCTCGTCTGCTAGACATGGGTATAGAGCCGTTTTTGATTGCCTCTACAGTACATACTGTAATTGGTCAACGGTTGGTGCGACGCATATCCGACAAGGGCAAAGAGCCATACCAGTCTGACTCGGCCGAAAAAGCCGCAATATTGAACAGCGTAGGTGGCTTATTACCCAAGACCGAGGCCGAGCGAGCCCCTCGTGCTGAAGATTTAGGTTATAAAACCTTGCCACTAGCCACGGATAACGCTTATACTTTGTACAGAGCTCAGGACGGACCTGAAACTCCAGGGGGGTACAAGGGCAGAATGGGTTTGTACGAAGTTTTTGAGGTTAGCGAAGCGATTCAGCAGTTGATCTTGAAACAAGCAACTTCTAGCGAGATCCAAAGGGTGGCTCAGTCCGAGGGGATGATCTCTATGCGCCAAGACGGCTACTTTAAAACACTAGAGGGGCTAACTAGCATAGAAGAGGTTAACCGAGTTGCTGCCGAGGGAAGTATATAAATTATAAGGGTGGATATATGTCAGAGATAAAAATAGAATTATTACTCGAAGAAGTCATCAAAAAGAAGGCATCTGACCTTCATTTGCAGGTAGGTTTGCCACCGATGCTCCGGATAGACGGCTCGTTAACCCCAGTTACTGGTGGACAACCACTAACCGAAGAAATGGTAGAAACGCTTATTTTTGCCATTTTAGATGACGAGCAAAAGCAGATTTTGCTAAAAGACAAAGAGTTCGACTTTAGCTTTGCCTTTGGCAGTCTTGGTCGGTTTCGTGTCAATGCCTTTCACGAGAGAGGCAACTTGGCTGCCGCTCTTCGGCTTATCCCAAATGAGCTTTTGACCATAGAACAGCTTGGTCTGCCAAAGGTTGTGAGCGGTTTTGCCGAATACCCTCGTGGGCTGGTGCTGGTAACCGGTCCGACTGGTTCGGGTAAGTCGACAACTCTGGCCGGGTTGGTGCACAAAATCAACAGCGAGCGCGCAGCACACATTGTTACCATCGAGGACCCGATAGAGTTTACTCACAAGAGCCAAAAGTCGGTGATTGTTCAGAGGGAAGTCCACTACGACACATACTCGTTCTCGGCTGCCCTGCGCAGTAGCCTTAGGCAAGATCCAGATGTAGTACTTATTGGCGAGATGCGCGACCTAGAGACCATCGCGGCCGCCATTACTATTGCCGAAACAGGGCACTTGGTATTTGCGACCTTGCACACCAACTCTGCAGCCCAGAGTATAGACCGTATGATAGATGTTTTTCCGCCACACCAACAGCCACAGGTTAGGGCGCAGTTGTCCAATATTTTGATGGGTATTTGTGCTCAGCGCTTGGTGCCAACCATTGGTGGTGGGCGAGTCGCCGCCGCCGAGATTTTGGTAGCGACACCAGCTGTTCGCAACATTATCCGCGAGGGCAAGAGCCACCAGCTTGACGCTGTTATCCAGACCGGTGCCGAGCATGGCATGCAGTCTATGGACAAGACGCTGGTTAGCCTAATCCATGCTGGTACTATTACCTACGACGAAGCGCGTAATTTTGCAGTTGATATCGAAGAATTAGACAGGCTAATGAGAGGTTAAAAACCAGAGCTTTACTATGTTAACTTACAACTACACCGCACGCGATCCGTCCTCTGGCAAAAAGGTTAAAGCCCAGGTTCAGGCCGACAACGAGTCTTCTGCCGCCAAGCTCATAAAAGGCGAAGGCTTAGCGCCCATAACCATAGAGGTAGAAGGTGGCGGTGGTGGTGCGTTTAGCTTTTTAGACAAGTTTCGCGACCGGATTCGCACCAAAGAAAAGATTGTTTTTTCCAGGCAGATGTCGACCCTTATTAACGCTGGTTTGCCACTGGTTCAGAGCTTGCGCCAAGTAGTCGACCAGACAGAAAACAAAGCGTTCAAAGTGGTCATAAACGACATTATCTCTAGCGTAGAGGGCGGAAAAGCCTTTTCTGTAGCCCTCGAAAAGCACCCAACTGTATTTAATAGTATTTATGTTAACCTTATCTCTGCTGGCGAGGCTTCGGGTACGCTAGATAAAGCCTTAGAACGGATTGCCTACCAGCAAGAAAAAGACGCCGAGATCATTAGCAAAGTTCGTGGTGCCATGGCTTATCCGGCAGTGGTGGTATTTGTCATGTTTGCCGTAATTGGCTTTATGGTGGTAAAGGTTTTGCCTCAGGTAGAGGTAATATACAAAGATTTGCCGGGTGCTAGCCTGCCTTTGGTCACCAAGATATTGCTGGCTGTGTCGCACTTTACTACCAAATATTGGTGGGTTGTATTGTTGCTAACAATTTTGGCTATTTTTGCCACCACCAAATACGCTCGGACTCCGGGTGGGCGAGAGGTTATAGATAAGTTCAAGATGACAGCCTGGCCGTTTGGTCCGTTGTTTATGAAGCTCTATATGGCGCGGTTTGCTCGTACCGCCAACACCTTGGTTGCCAGCGGGGTGCCACTTATTCAGATGCTAGAGATTACCGGCAAATCTGTTAACAATGTTCATATCGAAAACTCTATTGCCAAGGCGATCGACAAGGTTAAAGGCGGTAAGTCGCTTAGCGAAGCTATAGAGGGCGACCCGAACTTTTTGGACCTTGTACCAAACATGTTACATATTGGTGAGCAGTCGGGTGCTATTGAGGATATGCTAGAAAAGGTGGCCGACTACTACGAAAAAGAGGTAGACCAGCAGATAAAAACTATTAGCACCCTCATAGAGCCACTGCTAATGGTCTTGCTGGGTATTATGGCGTTTACAGTAGTAGCAGCGGTGCTTTTGCCCATCTATGGCCTAGCCGGCAAGAACCTCATAAAGTAGCCCTTGTGGGCAATTATGAGATTAGTATATTGATTTTTGCTAGCTTAAACAGTATTATTCTGGTAAGCGTAAGCGTAATTTTAAATATTTTTATCATAAAAAGGGTGGAATAAACTTATGAAAACCAAACTACAAACTAACCAAAAGGGCTTTACCATCATCGAGGTGCTAATTGTTCTAGCCATTGCAGGGCTAATACTTCTAATTGTGTTTCTAGCTGTACCGGCTTTGCAACGCAACAGCCGTAATACTCAATTGAAAACAGATGTTCAAAATGTGCTTGGAGGTATTTCTGAGTACCAATCAAACAATAATGGCAAAATGCCGACGAATATAAGCGGTACTGGCGAGATTACCATATCTCGAGGTTCAGACACCCCAACTCAAACTACGAAAGTAAACGGGGGTACAGCTGTTAGCGTTATAAGTGATGTGCCAACTTCTCCTCCAGACGCAGGCACTGTGCAGGTTAGGCTGGGTGCTCGTTGTGATGAGCAGACAAACGCAAGAGCCGTTGCTGTGTACTATTCTGTTGAGACAAGTGGAGAGCCATCACAACAGTGTCAGGATAGTTAAAATAAATTAGCTAACACCAACCATAGGGCGAGCAATCGCCCTATTTTTTGTTGTGCTATAGTAACTGCTAATGATTGTTGCAGTTCTTGTGGTCTTGGGGTTGTGTTTTGGTAGCTTTGTAAACGCGCTTGTTTGGCGCTTGCACAAACAAGACAAGGCAAAGGCCAAAAAACAAAAGACTAAATACTCTATTGTGCGTGGCCGGTCGCAGTGTGTCGACTGTGGGCATGTGCTGAGTGCCATAGACCTGTTGCCAGTGCTGAGCTGGCTAGCCCAAGCCGGCAAATGTCGGTACTGCAAAAAACCAATTAGCTGGCAGTATCCGTTGGTAGAGTTGTTAACGGCTGGCTTGTTTGTGTTTTCTTATATTTTTTGGCCAGTTGCTTTGGTCGGAATTTTACCAGTTGTATCTTTTGGCTTGTGGTTGGCGTTATTGGTTGGCCTGATGGCGTTGGTAGTTTACGACCTACGCTGGATGTTGTTGCCAAACAAGATTGTCTTTGTGCTTTTGGGGGTTGCATCTGCCTTTGCGCTTTGCCAAATTTTGCAGGCCGACAGTGGGCGAGCAATTTTAGATACAGCTCTTGGAGTCTTGGTGGGCGGAGGGCTGTTTTTTGTGTTGTTTCATGCGTCTAGTGGGCGCTGGATTGGCGGTGGAGATGTAAAACTGGGCTTTGTCCTGGGTTTGGTGCTGGCTAGCCCTACAAAGGCGGGTCTGATGCTATTTTTGGCATCGCTTTTGGGCACGCTGTTTTCGCTACCTTTTATGCTGGCTCGCAAGATCTCGCCCACAACGCGCATACCGTTTGGTCCGTTTTTGATAATCGCAACAATCATCACTCTGTTTTTTGGCCAAAGCCTCATAGATTGGTACGCTGAGACATTTCTGGGGCTTTAGTAGTCAGTAAACCCCTTATGCTATATAATTAACCCCATGAAGCCTAACAGGGCCAGCAGTGGGTACACAATCATTGAGACAATGATATTTTTGACGGTTAGCTCGTTAATCTTTGCCTCTGTTGTTGGAGCCATGAGCATGCAAAATAGGCGCAATCAGTTTACCGAAAGCGTGAATACCTTTAACCAAAAACTGCAAGATATTATGAACGATGTAGACACCGGCTACTTTCCGACAAACGGAGATTTTACCTGTTTTGCCAGCGCCAGTGGCCCTAAGAACGATCCTGGTCCGGGCAGTGAACAAGGCAAGCACGACGGCTGTATATTTTTGGGCAAGTCTATTGCCAAAAACTCCAGTAATGGGGCAAAGTTTGATGTTAGGACTCTGGTGGGCAATCGAACTATAGGTGGGGCAATGGATGGCAAAGATGTTTCTAGTTTGAGCGAAGCAAATGTCTCAGAGTGGGACGGAGTGTTCGCCTCGGATAGCGGAGAGCTGTCGGCAGGGGTGCAAATAACTAAGATCCGCACAGCTGGCACAGATGTAGACAAGATGGGTGTTTTAACAGGTTTTGGCACGGCAAACGCTTCTGGCGAGGGCTTTAAGTCGGGAGCTATCAAGTCGCAGTTGGCGACAAAGACCGGCAGTAATGCTTGGCAACCAGCTTCAAACGGAGTGGTCATTTGCTTGGCAGAAGATGGCGACGCCACCAATGGCCGAAAGGCAACCATCAAGATTGGTGTAGGTTCTTCCCAGACAACTAGCGTAGTAAATATAGATAATTATGATGGGTGCTAAAGTATGAAAATTTTCAAGAGTCAACGCGGAGACACCATAGCAGAAGTTCTAATCTCTGTGGCTGTACTAAGCCTGATATTATCTATCTCTTATGCGCTGGCTAACCGGGCTACTTTGGGTAATCGGCAGTCGCAAGAGCGCAGTGAGGCCCAAAAGATCAACAATACTCAGATAGAACTTCTAAAGGCTTATTTGGCACAGCCGGGTAAAGAGCAACCAGCGCCAGCTGTGACAGGGGACGAAAAGGCTTTTTGCATAAAATCTAGCGACATGAGCCTTGTTAAAAATCCGGCAACGAGTAGTGATTGCAAAACGGGTACAGACAGCCGTTATGCCACCAAGATAGTCCTCGCCGATGGCTCGTATATAGCAACCACAGAGTGGGACAGGATAAACGGACAGGGCAAAGACACCCTAAAAACCGCTTACAAAGTTTACGCCACCAACGGCTCGGCGCCAGACCTGACAGGTACAACCACAGGGGGTGTTGGCGGATGCGCTCAGCCTGCTCTGTATGAGTCTAATGGCAGTGCTTGCCTGCCAATACCACCTAATATTTATGTGACAGTCAAAAAAATCCCTCCCAATTCAGACAAAACCACTGCATCTTGTTTCTCTGCTGGCAGGGTAAATAAGTCAGGAATCTCTGTATTGTTGAATCCTGGTGGATTCACCATGGGAACAGACGCAAGCTCGGGCGCATTATTCTCGGGGCTAGAACCTAGTACCACTTATACTGCAACATATACTTTACCCAATGACTATAAGTCTTGCGGGACAGTCGAGAGTCCGGCAGAGAATGGTTCAAAATCAGCGTCACTACCTACCAAGACTCCACTTGAAGCAGCAGGCAAGACTTATTCGATTGACTTTTTGATAGCCCCTGTATGTACCGGATCAGCCAACACTCCACAGTACGACTGGGTAAATGTAATAGATAGATACGACACCACTTACTCAATAGGTAGCTACATAAAGAGCCATTGGTATAATGCTAATAATTATCCATTTGGCACCGCCCCTCAGCATGTTACTATGCCACAATCCCCGGACCCTGAGGGTTTAGCTGGACGGGATGTCTGGAGATGGGCAAATGGGAATACAAGCATCAGTCCTAGGGTGCTCAATGGTAAAAAACAGTATCTTTATGATTTTTACTATGTCAATTCTACGAGCACTGCTGTTTGGGTGTCAAAATGGCAGGTGACTGGATATACAGATACCAGGACATGCCCTTCTTAGTAAGAGCTATTTTGCTATAGATATCACATAAAGGGCTATTGTGTATGAATTATTGTCCAAGTTAGATTGTTTTACTGCCCCTACAACAGTTACTGGATCTTTGAGTTTAGCATTCTTTATGATGGTTTCATCGCTACCGGCTTTTATAGAAGGGTTAGCATAATCGTTTGGATTTACGTTTGATTGCGAGAAGTCGATGCGCAAACCCAGTGTTTCTTTGGGGTTTGTGCTGGCTATGGAATATTGTTCATCGTTAATTTTATTAATGATGCCGTAGACTTTGATTTGTTTATCGAGGTATTTTTGGGGATTCGTTGCTATCTCTTGAGGGCTAATAGTGTTCTCTGGGGTTTTTTGATCAATCTTCGCGTTTTGGGCCGTATTATTATCTAGTGTTACTGACTCGGTTTTGCCCGACTGAGATAAGAGCATAAATACAACCCCAGCACCAATGGATATGCCAACTATAAAAACAAGAAAGGCTATTAATATCTTCTTTTTCATAAGTACTCCTTACTTTAAGCTTAAGTTTACTACAAAAGACTGAGGGTAGTCTATACGCTATTGCTTGCCCTTGTCGGGTTAATGATTTACAGTAAAGGTTATGCTTTTAAAGGTGTTAGGCGGGTAATGCGCGTAAAAAACCAACAATCTGGATTTACGATAATAGAGCTGTTAATTGCAACGACTGTTTTTAGCATAGTCTTGCTAGGGGCTAGTATGGCGATTGTGCAGATCGGCAGAGTGTACTATAAGGGACTGATTTCTGCTAAGACCCAAGAGGTATCTAGAAGTATTGTGCAGAGTGTTAGCGAAGATTTGCAGTATAGCGACAGCAAAGCCTTTAAGACGAGTCCTGCGGGCGAGCCAGCACCAAACGCAATATGTATTGGTACAAATAGATATACTTATTGGCTTGGAATACCGCTAGAAGGGGCAAATCATGGGCTTGTAACAGACTCCATATCGGCTGGTTCTGACTGCGTGGCTGGTACTGGCGCCGGCACGGAGCTTTTGGGCCAAAACATGCGTTTAATACAGTTTTCTGTGACTCCTGCTAGTGGTGGTATATACAAAGTTACTGTAGGGCTGGCTTATGGCGATAGTGACTTACTAACGACCTATAACCAAACTACAGGGGTGCTCGAAGGCAATCTGCCCGATACGCTCTGCAGGAGTGGTATTGCTGGCAGTAACTTCTGCGCGACCTCGACGCTAGACACAACCGTTAAAAGGCGGTTAGAATAAGGACAATTTATGAAGCGATTTAATCTGTTAAAAAAAGACGAAAGAGGAGTGGCCTCTATCATAATCGTGATGCTAATGATTATGATTTTGACACTAATCGTCCTAGCCATGGCCCGCAACGCTAACAGAGAACAGCGTCAGTCGCTAGACAGACAGCTAAGCGCTCAGGCGTCTTATGCAGCAGAATCGGGCGTAAATGACACCGTAGAGTACATCCGCAAAAACCTAACAGCCGATGAGTCGGTATTGCCAAAAAAGAAGACAACCTGCGATGGCGTCCCAACCCTGAAAAATATATCTGGAGCTGACACTGAACAGAGCGCTGGTCAGGTTGGGGACGACTCGACCATAAAATACACTTGTATCCTATATGACAGAGAGCCACCAACTATTGAGCTAGCAAATGTAGGTTCGGGGTCGGCGACGATGATGCCAATCCAAAATGGCAATGCTACTGGTATTAGTAGTTTAACAATCAGCTGGGAAGACACAATTGCGTCAGGAGGTGGAAGTAAATTTAGCTGCGGTGACGGCAGTTCTTTGCCGCCGAGTAGTAGCTATGGTGCCAACTGCGAGATTGGCATGCTCCGCCTTGAGTTTATCAACGCCAGCTCGGAGTCTTTAAAGAGGGATGTTTTAATAGATAATGATGCAGTTATATTTGCCTATCCAGGCGGTACAGACTCTACCCCAAACAGAGGTAATAACAGAGGGGAGAACTCTGGTATATTGTCCAGTGCTATATGTTCTGCTACTGGTACGCCTTATAAATGCAAGATTACTGTGACTGGCATGGATATGGTTGGCGATGCGCAGATGTATTTGCGTATAAAAACATTGTACAGAGACGGTAGTAAAGTATCTATATCTGGCACAAGCGCAGATGGCCAGCCAGTAAACTTTAAAAATGGGCAGATTGTAATTGACTCTACGGGCAAGGCTAACGATGTGCTAAAGCGCATCCAAGTGCGCGTGCCGGTTATCCCCGGCTACGAGACTTCTGACTACGCCATCAAGACCTCGGGCAATCTGTGTAAGCTAGTAGATGTTTACCCGGGTTACTCCAACGACAGTTGTAGCTACTAATCTGCTTTTCGGTGAAACTTTTCGTGCACAGACTTGAGGTGCGGATCTGTTAAGTGGGTATAGATCTGTGTAGTTGCAATATTGCTGTGTCCAAGCATGGCCTGCACGCTTCGCAGGTCGGCTCCGTTCATAACTAGATCTGTCGCGAAGCTATGACGCAAAGTATGTGGACTAACATGTTTGGTAATGCCAGCCAGTAGGGCGTAGCGGGCCACAAGGCGTTGAACACTGCGGGCACTTAGCCGGAGGTAGTTGCCAGAGACAGAGGCCTTTTTGGTGCCACCAGTCCGAGCAAACAACGGATTGCTGTTGTCTTCTCTTTTTTGCAAGTATTGTTCTACCCAGGTCGAGGCCTCTTGGCTGATGAAGATTGGGCGATCTTTTTGGCCTTTTCCTCGTACCATAAATTCGCGCCTTTTGAGGTTAATATGGTCGCGGTTAAGGCCAACCAGTTCCGAGACTCGTAGTCCGCTGGAATAAAGTAGTTCCAAAATAGCTCTGTCCCGCAAGCCAGCCACAGTAGAAGTGTCTGGCTCGGACAGTAACCTGGTCATCTCTTCGCTGGTCAAGAATGTCACTTGTGGTCGTTTGGTTCGAGCCAGTTCTATTTTGTCTGCGCTCAGGGCGTCTATGTCGCGTTTGGCACAATATTTTAAAAAACTGCGTAGGGCAATAAGGTGATAATTTTGGGTAGTTTTCTTGAGTTCATCACTGGTGTTAGTGCCAAGCCGGTTTAGCCAAAGTCGCCACTTGCGAACAAGGTCGGGCGTAACTTCTTTGATGTCGATATCTCCGGCGTAGTCGACCAGGCGAGTCAGATAGTGTCGATAGTTTTCGATAGTTTTCTGGGAGCGATTTTGCTCTATCTCTAGGTGCTCGTAAAAATCTTCTAGCAAGATGTCTATCTTCATATATTATATTGTAACCCAGCTTCGGACGGCTTATCTGTTATAATGTTTTGGTAATCAAGGAAAAACCGTGGAAAAAACACTTATTATTGCAAAACCAGACGCCGTACAGCGAGGTTTAGTTGGCGAGATGATTCGTCGCTTCGAGAACAAGGGCCTTAAACTGATCGGTATTAAAATGTTGGCGTTAAGTAGCGAATTACTGCAAGCGCACTACCAAGAACATCTAGAAAAACCTTTTTATGAAGGCTTAGAAAAGTTTATGAAAAGCTCGCCAGTTGTTGTTATGGCCTGGGAAGGCTACGAGTGTGTTAACTCGGTACGAGTTCTGGTTGGCTCTACCAACCCTAGAGAGGCTGACGCTGGCACCATACGGGGAGACTTATCTATTGGTACCGGTCGAAATCTTATACATGCTTCGGACAGCAAAAAAAGCGGGGAGTCCGAAGTAGCTAGGTTTTTCCTAGCCGACGAGCTATTTGACTACGATAAGTCAGAGTACAGCCTGATATACGAACACAACGAACGCCAATAGGCGTAGAACATGCTATAATCACCCCTGTAGCTTTGCGCCCTGGTAGCTCAGTGGATTAGAGCGCCGCCGTCCTAAGGCGGGCGTCGCAGGTTCGAATCCTGCCCAGGGTACCAACTCTCGTTTCAAACTGTTAAAATAA
Source organism: uncultured Candidatus Saccharibacteria bacterium (assembly GCA_964521095.1). Lineage (GTDB taxonomy): Bacteria > Patescibacteriota > Saccharimonadia > Saccharimonadales > 2-12-FULL-41-12 > CAMTWJ01. The sequence goes on along the minus strand of CAZFPJ010000003.1, from coordinate 46,242 downwards.
GCGTTAGCAATGCCCAATAAATATTTCGAAGATCAACTAGACGGCGAAGAGTTGTTGCTGGTATTTCGCAAGCATCCTATTGTTATGCGCAAGGGTATCATCTTTTCTATGATTGCACTTTTGTTGGGTACGGTGCCGTCCCTTATAAAACCAGAGTATTCTTATCTGTTTGGTGGTTTGGCTGGAGGTTTTATCTTGGCGGTGGTGGTATTTTTTCCGTCTTGGATGAGCTGGTACTACAGTGTTTTTATTGTGACCGACCAAAGGTGGATACAGGTGTCGCAAAAAGGTTTTTGGAACCGCAGTGTCATAGACATAGGTCTTAATCAGATTCAGATGGTAAACTACCAAATTGCTGGCCTAGAGAAAACCCTGCTAGGTTATGGTACGATAATGATGCAAACATTTGTGGGAGATTTGGTGATACACGATATCCATCATCCGGCAAAAGTCCAGAAGGAATTGTTGGGCATATTGCGAGAACACGGTGTTATCGCAGTAACCCCGCCAATGATGAACGCAGAAGAGTCAAATGAAAGATAAGATCAAGCAAAAACTATCTAGGAACAAGCAAGAGCCCGAAAGTTCGCAGGGCTTGCCTCGTATTACTAACGATACAGTGGCCGAGCACAGAGAAGAGGTATTGGGTAGTGCCCGCAAATACATATATCCTCTTCGGCGGTCAAAAAGAAGGCTAGTAACCATTACTTTGTCGTTAATTGCACTGGCTGGGGCAGGCTTTTTAGCTTATTCGGCGGTAGCCCTTTATAAATTACAAGACACATCAATGTTTATGTATAGAGTGTCTAGCGTAGTGCCTTTCCCGGTGGCCAGAACTGGTTCGACCTTTGTTTCTTACGAAGACTATTTGTTCGAGATCAACCACTACACGCACTACTATAAGACTCAACAACAACTAGATTTTAAGAGTGATGCAGGGCAGAGGCAGTTAGCTGAGTTCAAAAAACGAGCGCTAGAAAAGGTGATTGACGATGCTTATGTAAAGAAGATTGCCAAACAAAAAGGTATTACCGTAACAGATAAAGAAGTCAACGACCAAATAGCAGTAGTGCGTAGCCAGAACCGTCTGGGTGGCAACAACAAAGAGTTCGAGACTGTTCTAAAAGATTTTTGGGGCTGGTCGGTTGACGATTTCAAGCGGAGTCTAAAACAGCAACTACTGTCGCAAAAGGTTTTGTCGGCGTTGGACTCTGGGGCGCACAAAAAAGCTAACGATGCCTATGCGCAACTGCAGTCTGGTAAAGATTTTGCGACATTAGCAAAAGAAGTCTCAGAAGACCTATCTACCAAGGCTAGTGGTGGAGACTATGGCTTCGAGATAGACAAATCCAATAGAGACATATCTGCTACAGTAGTTAACTCGCTCTTTGCGCTAAAACCAGGGCAATATTCTAGGGTGGTAGAGGCAGGCTATGGACTAGAGATTGTAAAGAATAACGAGCAAAAGGGTGACAAAATTAAGGCATCACATATTTTGTTCAACTTTAAGAACATCAAAGAATATCTTAATGATATCAAAGACCAAGAAAAAACTCGCACCTATATACACTTTTAGTATCTGAGATATAATACACTTACGCTTATGGGGAAAAGAGTTTTCTGGTTGTGTCTTGTTGTGCTCGGGGGCTTTGTTTATTTGGCGCCACAGATACTGGCGCAGGGTGCATCAAGTAACTACAAAATTGACGAGAGCTTTATCGGTCCGGGTGGAAACCTAGAAAGTGGATCGTCAAATTACTCACTAGAAAATGGGCAACAATCTGTTGGTAATGCCGGTGGGGTGGGCGAGAGCACCTCTAGTAATTACACAACTCAGAGTGGCGCTACTACTACACCAGACCCGCGGTTGGCTTGTGTCCTAAACTCTGGGTCGCTCAATTTTGGCGGGCTATCTTACAGCTCTACGGTCTCTGGCACTGCCTCGTTTAGCGTTCTTAACTATACAGCTTATGGCTACAATGTATCGTTGATAGGGCCAGCACCATCTAATGGCACGCACAATTTAGATAATATGACCACCACCGGCCCTTCGGTTATTGGTACCGAGCAGTTTGGGGTTAATTTGCGAGCTAACACAACTCCAAGCATTGGTAGCGACCCTGTGCAGGTGCCTAGCGGGACATTCTCGTTTGGTACACCAACCACAAACTATAATACGCCCAATAATTTCCGCTATATTCCCGGCGAAAACATAGCAACCTCTGTACGGAGCTCTGGTCAGACCGACTATACCGTCTCTTATATTATTAATACCTCAACTACTACACCGGGGGGCAGATATACTGGCAATCAAGCCGTGTTGTGCACTGGCACCTACTAGACATAAATAGTATTTACAAATAAGGATAAGTGTGATAGCATGTCACTAAAGTTTAATGCTAACGCTAAAGCGAAAAAGGCCAACAACAAAAATGAACACAAACAACATCAATCTAACAGCCACAAACCTCTTGCAAAGGTTTGTTTTAGTCAGCTTTGTCATTATATTGGCAGCTGTAAGTTTGCAGGGGTTATTTTTGCCCAACACCGCTACTGCAGCCGCCATCACCAATCGTAAACTTACGCTAGGTAGTTCTGCTCCAAGTGCAGTAACATCGTATACCTTTGACTTTACAACAGCTACAACGGCTACTTTCCAGTCGTTCTCGGCCCAGATTTGTACAACTGCCTCAGGCACCTGTACTGCTCCTTCTGGCCTAACTACTACTACATCGACCCTTACTTCTAGTTCTTTGTCTGGAACCTGGACTGTCAACAACGGTAGTGCTGGCACCTTACGAGGTAGTGCCTCGGGCGCTTCTAGCACAACTAGTGGTAGCGCCAGGCAAGTAGCTTTTGGTAATGTTACTAACCCTTCAGCTACTAACACCGCTTACTACGCCAGAGTAACTCTATACTCCGACACTGGCTGGGCAACCCCAGTCGACGAAGGCACAGTAGCTGCTAGTACGGCTACGCAGATTAACCTGTCTGCAACGGTAGATGAAACCCTAACTTTTTGCACAGGTACCTCTGGTATCACTACAACAAGCTGTAGTGGGGCAACTGGTAGTGCTGTAAACTTTGGTACACTTAGCGCTAGCTCGACCGCTTCTGGCTTATCTCAGATGGGCGTTGGCACAAATGCCGGTAGTGGCTTTGTTATTACAGTAAATGGCGCCACTCTAACCTCGGGCGCAAACACTATTACTGCATTAGGTTCTACTACAGCCTCGTCTGCAGGTGTTGAGCAGTTTGGACTTAACTTGCGTGACAATACTACTCCAAATGTTGGGGCAGACCCTGACGGATCGGGAACCGCTACTCCAACTGCAGACTACAACACAGTAGATCAGTTCAAGTTTGTAACTGGCGATAGCGTTGCCAGCAAGAGTAGTTCTGACCAATTCCGTCGATTCCAAGCTTCGTATATAACTAATATAAATACCGCTACAGAAGCAGGTGTTTATAACGCAATAATGACCTACATCGCAACAGCAACATTTTAAGTATGAAAAATATCAAAATATTACGCAGAGCCAGTAACTTAATCCCGGGAGCTGTGTTGTTGGCCTCGATAGGGATGACAGCATTGCCCAACACCGCTACTGCAGCCGCCATCACCAATCGTAAACTTACGCTAGGTAGTTCTGCTCCAAGTGCAGTAACATCGTATACCTTTGACTTTACAACAGCTACAACGGCTACTTTCCAGTCGTTCTCGGCCCAGATTTGTACAACTGCCTCAGGCACCTGTACTGCTCCTTCTGGCCTAACTACTACTACATCGACCCTTACTTCTAGTTCTTTGTCTGGAACCTGGACTGTCAACAACGGTAGTGCTGGCACCTTACGAGGTAGTGCCTCGGGCGCTTCTAGCACAACTAGTGGTAGCGCCAGGCAAGTAGCTTTTGGTAATGTTACTAACCCTTCAGCTACTAACACCGCTTACTACGCCAGAGTAACTCTATACTCCGACACTGGCTGGGCAACCCCAGTCGACGAAGGCACAGTAGCTGCTAGTACGGCTACGCAGATTTTGCTTAGCGGAACCATGGATGAGTCGTTGGTATTTTGTGCGGGAACATCTATTACGGGTACAAACTGCGCAACTATTGCTGGTAGCTCCGTCAACTTTGGTACATTTTCTAGCACAGCTACTAGCAGTGGAACTTCTGTTATGGCGGCTTCTACCAATGGTTCTACAGGTTATGCGATTACTATGAACGGCGCCACTCTAACCTCGGGCGCAAACACTATTACTGCACTAGGATCACAAGCTGCTTCATCTGTTGGTACTGCTCAATTCGGCGCCAACCTTCGTAGCAATACCACCCCAAGCGTTGGTGCGGATCCAGCCGGCTCAGGCAGTGGATCATACACTGCTAGTTACGGTACGGCTAATCAGTTCAAGTTCACCACTGGAGACAGTGTGGCATCTGCCTCGACCTCGACTAGTGCAAACGCGTATACAGTAAGCTATATGGTTAATGTGCCTGGTTCGCAACCTCCAGGAACATATAGTGCCGTAATGACCTATATCGCAACAGCTGTCTTCTAAAAACGCTAGTGTATTCTTGGCATCTCTTTGTTATACTACTAACTAAGTGATTAAGAGGGTAAAAACAACCGGTATCAGGACTTTTACGGCTATTGTTGCTGTTGTCATGCTGGCTATAGTCTGCCTGCCGAGTGCTGTGTGGGCTCAAAATGCTGGCCAGGGACTAGAGATATCTCCACCACTACTAGATCTCAAGGCCGATCCTGGGCAGACAATAACTACCCAAATAAAAGTCCGTAATGTAACCAAAGACACTTTAATAGTAAAACCTCAGTTTGAGGACTTCGTAGCTAGCGGAGAAGACGGTCAACCCAAGATATTGCTAGATTCTAACGAGAAGAGCCCGTATTCTATAAAAGATTGGCTCAGTACCTCTGGTAGCCTAACTTTGGCTTCGCAAGAGAGAGTGAATGTAACTGTAACAATTGTTGTGCCAAAGGACGCCGGTCCGGGTGGTCACTACGGAGTTGTTCGATTTACTGGCACCCCGCCAGAGCTAGAGGGTAGCGGTGTTTCGCTGTCTGCCAGTGTAGGTACGCTAATATTGGTTAGGGTTTCTGGTGATATTAAGCAGTCGGCTAAGGTGGTAGAACTTTCTACTGGGAGAAATGGCAAGAGGGGTAGTTTTTTCGAGTATGGTCCGATAGATATCACTGCCCGAGTTCAAAATACAGGTAACATACACCTTCAACCAAAGGGCACCTTGCAGGTAACAAACATGTTCGGCAAAAATGTGTTTGTTGGTCAACTTAACCAAGACAGTCGTAATGTCTTGCCTGGCAGTATCCGTAAATTCCAGAGTAAGCTAGACAAAAAACTCATGTTTGGTCGCTATACAATCAGGGCAGACTTTGTCTATGGTACCGATAATCAGATGGCTACTGCTCAGACAACCTTTTGGGTGATCCCTTATAAGCTTATAGCCATTATTGTCCTAGTTATTGCGCTAATAGTGTTTGCCTTTAAACAGTATAATAAGTTCATCATCAATAGGGCAGGCAAAAAGAGTGGTGCTAAAAAAGACAAAACCAAGAAAAAATCCTCCTAAACACCACGACTCTACTTATAAGTTAAAGAGGTCAAAAGTCCGGATTGCTCATCATAAACACACCGGTAGGTGGTTGCCGTTTTACTGTACTTCGTATGCGATTGTGTTCTTTTTGGTCATTTTTGCAGGGTCGTTGGTGTTGTTTACTACCAGCGCTGCTCGGGCTAATACAGCCAGTGGCTTCATACAGCTTTCGGGAGTAGTGAAGGGCCCTCCACCAGAGGTGCCAGCCAAGATTACTGCCCCAAGCTCAGGAGCAGTTCTTCAGGATTCTCCGGTGGAGCTACGAGGAACTTGTTTATCCGGAACATTTGTAGAGGTGTATAGGCAAAATATTTTTGCTGGTATGACGGCTTGCAATAACGACGGAACATTTACTATGGTTATTACGCTAATCCCGGGTAGCAATGACCTGACTGCCAAAATTCGCGATAATCTTGGTCAGTATGGCCCGGACTCTGACAAAGTTGTCTTAATCTACCAGCCACGATCATCTGCTCCTGGAGATGTAAACTCTACCAACTTATCCACAGGCGATAGTTATGCAAAATCACTGTTGGTTTATACGCCAGCAGTGCAAAGGGGCTTGATTGTAGAGCAGCAATTACAGCTTGAGTACGAAATTGATGGCGGGGTTGGACCCTACACTATGTCAATAAATTGGGGCGATGACTCGCCGGAAACATTAATTAACCATAAGCAAAAAGGCAATTTTGCCAGCCATCATAGGTACAAAAAACCAGGTCAATATACGGTTCGACTAAACGCCATAGATAGTAGTGGCCTAAGAGCTTCGATACAAACTATTGTAGTTGTTCATGGGCAGATTGCCCCTGTTGCTACTGTAGACAATTGCGACTACAGTAGTTTTGCCAGCACCTTTTCGCAATATTGTGTTCAGTCGGGCACACTTGAAAGAGCAACCAATTTTATCTGGCCAGCATTGGTGATAGCTAGCCTGATGGCAATCAGTTTTTGGGTAGGCGAGCGAGCCATATACGCTCAGCTTAGACACAAAATGTAGTCGTGCAGGGCATAGATTATATATTTATTTATTCGTTCATGGCTAAGTATTTTAAAGCCTCAAAAGATAGCTATTTAATTTTTGTTCAAAATATTTTTCGGGTTCTATTTTTGATATTGGCAAAGACTTAATTATTTATACAAAATTATTTGCACAGCAACAGATAAACGGTGGTATAATTTAAGAGGTGAAATAGCAAGGTAATCCTTGCAAAAAATAAAAACCACCAAAACAAAATGTTCAGGCAAAAAGCAAAGATAGATTTAGCTTTAATGGCTACGGTTATAGTAGCTATATTTGTCGTGGCGGGAATGATTCTTAATTTAGTTTCGCAACGCAGGTCTCAGCAGACACACAACTCAATCGGTATTAACGAACAGGTAAACTACCAGGGTAGACTTTTGACTAGCACAGGGGCAGTGGTGCCTGATGGAACATACAACATCGAGTTCAGAATTTACCAAGATGGCAACGGAGTTCTGGGTGGGGGTGACGAAACTCTAAAATGGACAGAAACTCGAACCGGAGGCAACAAGGTTCAGATCAAAAATGGCTATTTTTCGGTTTATTTGGGTGGAGTTAACCCTATTGGGTCTAGTGTTGACTGGAATCAAGATACACTCTGGCTGTCAATCAACATCGGTGGCACCGGCCCTCCTAGTTGGGATGGGGAGATGTCGCCATTTACTCGGTTTAGCTCTACTCCCTATGCTCTAAATACCAAGTATCTGGGTGGGCTAAGCAGTACTGGCTATCTGCAATTAGCCCAGGGTGCACAGACTGACTCGTCTAGTTCAAACGCGTCTATATCTGTTAACAAGACTGCTGGAACAGCAGACTTGCTTAACCTGCTTCGTGGTGGGACTAGTGTTTTTAGAGTAGATAACACCGGTACTGTACTGTCCAAAAACCAGACCGATTCTCACACAGCTTTTCAGATACAGGACTTTGCTGGTTCGGCTAACCTGTTTATGGTCGACACAGTCGACAAAAGAGTGGGCATTGGCACAACACCAGCCAATGGCTTGTTGTCGGTAGGAACGAATACTACTAGCGCGTCTGCTGGGGTGTACTTTGGAACAGACACCAACTTGTACCGCTTTGGTGCTAATAGCCTTAAAACAGACGGTGGACTGACTATTTCAGGGGGTCTGACAGCTAATGATATTATTTCTCTTGTGGCAGATAGTGGATCAGCTGTTGGCTTTAATTTTAATACTACCAATAACCTAACAACTGTCGGAGCGAGGTTGCTGGCCCTGCAGAATAACGGCGTAGACAAATTTTCTGTAGATAAAGATGGCAACTTAACCCTTGCCAGCGGGGCAATTTTCAAGATAGGTTCGACCTCTGGGCTAACAACTAGCTGTAGCAGTACGCAGTTCTTGAGGCAAGCCATAACTCTTGGTGGGCTAGCTACGGCTGGAACTTGTGCGCCCGTAACTGGTACGGAAATAACTGATGGTAGTATTGGCAACATTGACTTAGCGAACTCATCGATTAACTTAGCCCTAGGAACTTCTGGCACAGATATGAACTGGGGTGCAAGTTCTGTTGCTTTGGGGGGCACAGCAACGCTTAACCTGCCAGACGCTAGCGCTACTAACAGAGGGTTAATTACCACCGGTACCCAGACCATAGCAGGGGCAAAAACTTTTAGCGACACTATGACATTGCCAGGTGGTGGCACTATCTCGCTCTTTAACTGTTGTGGAACGGCAACCTGGATAGACATGCCAACAACTGGCGCATCCGGTATTGGCACTGGCGGTGCAGGTGCAAATCCTTGGTTAGCTTATGTAGCTGATTCGGGGCAGTGGATGACGAACTCTGTAGCTGGCGACACAGCCTATCGTAATACTGCCGGTCGGTTGCTTTTTGGCACCTCGTCTGGAGTCTCACAATTGTTATTGTCCACATCTGGCCTAACAGTAGACACAGAAACAATATTCAATAATTCTCTGACTGCTAATGGAGCGATAACCCTGGGTGATGGAGGCGATGCTTTTAGTATTAATTCGACCGGACTTGATGTAACTACCGCCGGAGCCGTATCTGGCGTAACCACACTTACTGCCTCTGGTAACATAACTTCTGGTGGAACTTTTGTTGGTAACGGAAATAGTGGATCGTCTATCGCTGCTTGCGCCAATAACCAATACATCGGTAACGGAGTAAGAATAGACGACGGCTTAATAACTGCTGGGTCGTGTAGAACAGATGCGACATTTTCGGATGTTAGGCTAAAAGAAAACATCCAGGGCGTGGGCTCTATGTTGGATAAAATTGCCTCTGTTAATGTAGTGAGCTATGACTATAAATGTAATGACCCGGCGTTTAAAGAGTTATACCTAACCTGCGACCATCAAAGAGGTGTTATAGCCCAAGAATTAGAGCAAATATTCCCCGACCTAGTCCAGTTGGATGCCAGTGGCTACAAGATGGTAGACACCACTGGCCTTGGCTTTTATAACCTAAAAGCGGTTACCGAGCTTGCGCAGTTTATTAATTCTAGGGGCGAGGCTAATTTTTCGAGCCTGTCGGTGTCTAGTGGCTTAAAGACAGATAGCCTAGCATCTTTGTCTGGTAACGGGCTAACTATTAGTGGGGATGTAACAATAGACGGCAACCTAATAGCCAAAAAGATCAAGGCTGACCAGATAGAAGGGTTTGATGTCTTGGCTGGAGAAGTCAGATCTATAGCTAACCAGGGGCAAACTAGCTCGTCTACAGCTCCCCAGAGTCCCTCTGGGCCAAATAACCCCACCCAGACTACGAATAGCTTAGAAGGACTCAAGATATCCGCTAGAGAGGCCAATATCGACCTAGACCTAGCTATCGGCAACGGCCTAACAGTCGGTGGGCCGGCGGAGTTCCGTGGTAATACAGTCTTCCGTAAATTAGTTACATTTGTTGAAAAGACAATTTTTGATAACGATGTAACCTTTAATGGTCGAGTAGCCTTTAACAATGACACAGCTGGCTTTGCGGTGGTCAAGACCGGCCAAAACGAGATAAGAGTTAACTTTACTAGGCCGTATGACAGCGTACCAGTGGTGACGCTATCTGTTAAAAACGGCCAATTTGTTAATTATGCCTACAAAGATCTCAGTGCTAGCGGGTTTACTATTGTCGTAAACGAGCCTGTCGCTAGCAATGTAGAGTTTGCTTGGACGGCTATTGTAGTCAATGGAGTTAAAACCGCCGGTTTATAGCCTCTCTTGGCCATAGGCTACCCTTATAAATATGTAAGATATTGCCCTAGTGCTTAATACTCGCTAAACTGTAGCAAAGAGTAGGAGAAAGTAATGGCAACTAAGAATCAACAAACAGCAGAAGAGATTGCTTTAAAAGCAAAGCAAAAAAAGCGAAAAGCACAGATTAAGTGGCTAAAACAAAATTGGTGGAAGATAGCGGTAATAATTGTAGCGATTGCAGGGGTAACATTATTTGCTCTTATGTACTTAAACACCAAAAAACAGCTACAAGAGCTACAAGACCCAGGGGTTTCTGGCCGTACAGAATTGCAGATTATTACTGAACAGGCTGGTAGGGTTGCCGAACTTCCAAAAGATGAGTCGCCAAAGATGGCTACCGTAGATAATGTGTCTGCACTTTCAAAGCAACCGTTCTTTAAGAACGCTCAAAATGGCGACAGAGTATTAATATTCGAAAATTCTAATCGAGCACTTATATTCCGTCCATCTACCAAGAAGATAGTAGAGTTTAGCTCTATTAGTATCCCGACAGATGCTCAAAAACCGGTAGCTCAACCTGCAACTCCACAAGCTACTCCAGCTCAATAAATTGTACTCAGACAAAAAACTGCAGTGTGGCTAAGTATGCTCTAGGGGCTCAAGGCTCGGGCTAGATTTTGTCTTAGAAATTGGGCACTAACGATGACTGTTAACCAAGAAGTGGACAAACTAGGTATTAAGGGTGATGTATTTTTAAATACATTTTTGAAAATGATGTATGGCCGTTCAAAGATGCTGTACCGCGACAATCGAGCAGAGATAAAGTACCAACAGTCATAAATTGCTGGTGTGTAGTTAACGACAGAAATGAGGATGATTTTACGAGTATTTTATACAACATAAAGCTTATTTTATTTGTCCAATAAGGATAAGCATTTACCCCTGTATCTTTATAAAAAAACATAATAAATATAGCTATAAAAAAGTTTAAAAAATAACGAAAAATCAAAATGTCTAATAAGCAGTTTTATAGTTAGAATGCATAAATAAATAGGTGCAGTGTTAGAATATTTTGTCTAACGGTTCAATATACTTATGTTAAATTAACAACATAATTTTTGCCCGATAACTCATTTTATGAATGCCACAAAATCTGTTGGTAGACATGCTTGAGTCAAAAAGGTTATGATTAAGATGTTTTAGCGAAAGAATCATTCAGAGATGCTAGTTAGTAGAGCTTTGGGTTTGCAAAGAAGGGGAGGGGCCTGATGAAAAGCCTTCGTTTTTTGCTGTTTGGGGCTACAATAGTCTCGTTTATCTCTGCTGGAGTGATATGGTTGGGTATCTTTCGGGCCGAATTTGGCCAAAGTCAGCTTGCCTTTAATCAATTTTCTTTATTGTCTCTTGCCTCGGTTCTAATTAATACGCTACTCATTGTCTTGCTCTGGAGGCGAGCCAGATCATCGGAAACAGGTTTTTGGTTTTTGATCTTCTTGATATCAATAACATTCTGGGCTTTAGCCGAATTTTTCCAACGGATTAGCACTACTCCCGACCAGGCGTTTACATGGCAGATGATAGCGGTATTTGGCTGGGCGACGATGCCATTTGTCTATCTGTTGTTTGTGCTTAGTTACACTAATAACCAAGATCATATCCGGAAAATTGCTATTCAAATTGGTGGAGCTTCTATGGTGGCTGGGATGGTATTTGCTCATCTAAAGACAGGGATTACCGTGTCGTCTCAGGTTAGCTTGGAGCCCTGGGGCTATGACTCTGCCGGAGGTACATACCTCAATGTATTTACAGTGTGGTTATTCGCTATGTTTATCTCGGCGATTGGTTTATTGATCCATGAATACCACAGCAAAGATGTTAGCAAGCAAAAGAGAAAGCAAATAAAATTGCTCATAGCAGGCGCATTAATCCCGCTCATTGGAGGTAGTTGCACTGACTTAATATTGCCAGGCATATTTGGGATGAGGGTAATGCCCATCGCGACATTTCTTATAGCGGTTCAAGGGGTGATAATAGCCTACGGAGTTTTTAGGTCTCAGCTTTTTACTATTAACCCCGCCAGTCTTAGCGGAGAAATCATGAAAACTCTCCCTCAGCCTGTGATTGGAACAGATAATAAGTTTCAGATTCAATTTATGAACGCCAGTGCCAAACAGCTATTTGGCCGACACAGAAAGTTTGCTAACGAGGGCATGGCAGATATTATTGGCCCGGATAATTTCAAAAAAATAGAACTAGCCTTGGATAAAAATACAGATGAGGAGATAGTAAAGATAGATAGACTCCCGCTAAAAATAAATCAGTCAACATTGGTCCTGCAGGCGCAAGTTAGCAAGATAGACAAAAGTGACGCTGGGTATGTTTTTAGCATGGCGGATGTTACAGACCAGGCCTTGGCTCTGCAGACTATTGCTAAAGAAGTTAGACTGAGGACAGAGCTATACCATCAGGAAAGAGCGAGACTGCTTGCATCGGTCAGCGGTCTTCGACAGGGCTTTTTAATTACTGATGACAAGAAACAAGTTGTCCTTATTAACGAGCAAGCCCAGAAAATGTTATCTCAGACAAAAAAGGATGATATAGACAAACCTAACGCTGGCGCCCATTTGTCTAAGATTTTTACTGATGTAGATGTGGACATAGACAAGATAGCCACAAAGGTTATGCGGACAAATAAGTACCAAGAGATTTATGATGTGTCATTTGATAAGCTTGTCCTAGACATAGATGTGTTGCCCATCAGTAAAGACGGCGATGTCATAGGTATTGCAGTATTGTTTGACGACATTACAGAGAGGGTGTTAGCTCAGAGGTCTAAGGACGAATTCTTTTCTATCGCTTCGCATGAACTCAGAACTCCACTAACAGCTATCCGTGGCAATACTTCCATGATGCTAGATTATTACGGCAAAAAGCTAGACAAAGATACAAAAGAGATGGTTCAGGATATGTATGACTCTAGCTTGCGTTTGATAGAGATTGTCAACGACTTCCTCGATACTTCGCGCTTAGAGCAAGGTCGTATGGAGTTTAACCCTCAAGATATTGAGATGTCTGCCATTATCAAAAAAGTTGTCAGCCAAACGCAAGCCCTAGCTTCTGATAGGGGTAATATCATCAAGATAGATGCTCAAATAGACGATTTGCCTTTCGTTCATGCCGACGCCAGTAAGCTAGAGCAGGTCATTTACAATCTTGTTGGTAACGCCATAAAGTTTACCAGTAATGGCCGTGTTGTGGTGCAGGGCGCACAAATAGATAACCAGGTCAAGATTCGGGTTAGCGATTCAGGAAGAGGCATTGGCAAGGAAGGTAAGAAGCTGCTTTTTAGAAAGTTCCAACAGACGGGTGGGAGTTTATTGACCAGGGACACCACTAAGGGCACTGGGTTGGGGCTTTATATATCGAAGTTAATTTTAGAGCAAATGGGCGGATCTATTGGCTTGGAGCACTCAGAGCCAGATGTAGGATCGGCTTTTTACTTTACGGTACCGGTGGCAAAGATTAATCGAGATGACAAAGATAGGTAGGTACTAGCTATTGGCAGGACATAGTTGGTATACTTTTTAGTAGTTATGATAAAAATATTATTAGCTGAAGACGATCCACTAATGTCCAGGATGTATCAGAGGCTGTTCGACTTTGAGGGCTATCAGGTAGACTTGGCGGTTAATGGTCTGGAATGTGTAGAAAAAGCAAAGGCCAATCAGCCTATGTTGATACTTATGGATATTATGATGCCAAAAATGAATGGGCTAGAGGCTTTGGATAAGCTAAAAGAAGACCCAGATACAAAAGACATACCAGTGGTTGTTTTGACTAACTTAGCCGGACAACAGGATGCCGAGGAAGCTATGGCGAGGGGCGCCATAAGATATATCGTTAAAAGCGAGAACGACCCAAAAGACATCGCCGAAATTGTAAAAGAAATAGTTACTAGCTTAAAATAAAAAACTCTGTTTTTCACAGAGTATCTTTCTTTTTGGCGGGCCCGACCGGATTATCGCACATCCAGCCCCATTCTGGGGCTGGACACTCTTCCACTCGTGGCGAGAAAAATGTAAACACTTTTCTCTAACTTCGTATACACGAACCGGCGCCCCAAGGGCAATGCCGGTCCAAATTACAAGCAGAGCTTGCCCAAAAAAGCAAAATACCACCTCTTAAAGGGTGGCATCTTTCTTTTTGGCGGGCCCGACCGGATTTGAACCGGCGATCTCCTCCGTGACAGGGAGGCGTGATAGACCACTTCACTACGAGCCCACAACAATAGATTTTTAAAGTAAGACAACCAAAATCATATCAGTTACAGAGGTAAAAATCAACAATTTTGTTCGGTTTTTGCTATAATTTTCTTTAAGTTTTCCATCATTACGCCACCTTAGCTCAGTTGCGCAGTGTTACTGCAAAAATAAGACAACAGCGGTCGCTCTACCAGCTGAGTAAGGTGTAAAGTAGATTAACAATCCCCATCATTACGCCACCTTAGCTCAGTTGGTAGAGCGACGCATTCGTAACGCGTAGGTCAGCAGTTCGATCCTGCTAGGTGGCTCCAGCGGGTATCGTATAGTGGCTAATATGTAGCCTTCCCAAGGCTAAGACGAGAGTTCGATTCTCTCTACCCGCACCAGCTTTTGCGCTAGGGTAATATATTCGTATACTAGCGCGAGAAGTTAAAAACCTCTATAATCATCCCCATAATATGGTCAATCCACGCGCTTTTTTTCATGACAGATTTGTAACTCTAATGCTGAGTGTGAATAGTTTTTTGCTCGTGCTTATTATAGTTAGCATTTTACTTCGCCTTGGCGACACCGGCGATGGTTATGTGGTGCAGTATCGAGCCAACCTTGGCCTGGACGGATATAGAGTTAGTGACATTAAAGAAATACTGAGTTTCATCATCTTTGCGATTATAGTCTTTAGCTTTCAGTTTGTCCTTGGCGTGCGGATGCATCACCTTAGCAAAAAGATGACTCACGCTATACTGCTACTGACATCAGTCTTGCTTATCCTGGCTTTACTCGTTAGTTACTCCTTGCTAGGTCTGAGATAATATGCACGACATAGAGATACCGCGACAGCACGAAAAAACAAAGTTATATCGTTGGTTCGAGAGGATGCCAGCTATGCTAAGCTGGAGTGTTCTTTTGTTTCCGATTATTTTGAGCCAAATTAGCCCATTACTAACGGTTATTTTTATACTGGGATATCTAATAATGTGGTTTGTGCGCGCTGTGGGGCTAAATATTAGAGTGCTACAGGGTTGGAATATGCTACAGACCCACAAAAAACTGGCCTGGGACGCTCTGATCAGTGATGTAGAGAATGTTCGGGCTACCGTTAAGAAGCCAAAATGGCATGAGCGAAATATAGCATTGTTAGAGCAACATCCAGCGCTAGTAAAGCCAAGCGAACTTATACATGTCATCATGATTGCTACTTACAACGAGAGCAGGGAGGTGGTAGAGCCTACAATCCAATCGGTTTTAAAGTCAAAATACGATATGAAGAAGGTTATTTTGATTTTGGCTTATGAAGAGAGGGGTGGCAAGGCTATAGAAGAACAGTCCGAACAGCTTATCAAGGACTATGGTAGTGAGTTTATGTTTGCTCGTGCAGTTAAGCATCCCAAGGATGTACCGGGGGAAGTTGTTGGTAAAGGTGGCAATATAACTTATGCTGGACGACTACTGCAAAAAGAGTTAGAAAAAAGAAATATAGACCCAGACAAGGTGTTAGTGACCACGCTAGACGCCGATAATAGGCCTCACAGAAACTATTTGGCCGCTTTGACATATACCTTTTGTTTGTGCCCAGAGCCAAGGTTGATTTCTTTCCAGCCAATACCGATGTTTACCAATAACATTTGGGATGCCCCAGCACCGATGAGGGTAATTGCCACGGGTAACTCATTTTGGATGGTCGTACAGGCCTTACGCCCACATATGCTTCGTAACTTTAGTTCTCACGCCCAGAGTATGGCCGCTCTTATAGACACAGATTTCTGGAGTGTGCGTACTATTGTCGAGGACGGACACCAGTTTTGGCGCACATACCTGCGTTATAACGGCCAGCACGAGGTCTACCCGATATACATTCCAATCTATCAGGATGCAGTGCTTGCAGATGGCTACAAGCGCACTCTAAAGGCGCAGTTTATACAGTTACGGCGATGGGCTTGGGGAGCATCGGATATCGCATACCTAGCTACTAAGGGTTATTTTACAAAAAACAATATCCCCAAGCTCGACTTGTCATTTAAGTTTTTCCGCTTGGTAGAAGGGCATGTCAGCTGGGCTACAGCTCCTACTATCCTGCTTTTCTCGGCTTTTATACCAGTGTTATTTAACCCTCACGATATTGGAGCTAACCAGCTTCCAAACACTGCTAGTGGCATCCAGCGCGTTGCTACTGTTGGTATTATCATTACATTGCTTTTGGGACTCAAGGTGTTGCCACCACGACCAAAACGCCACAAGAGGTACCAAACGGTGTTTATGGTCCTTCAGTGGGCTATCTTGCCAATTACCGGTCTAATTTATAACTCTTTCTCTGCTTTGTATTCGCAGACTCGACTATTCTTTGGTAAATATCTAGACAAGTTTGATGTAACCGAAAAAGCTGTCAAAAACTAACAGTAGTGAGCCTTGTAGTAGACACTAGCTGGTTTATCGAACAGTTCTAGTGTAGCTAGGGTGGTTCTTTGAAGTAATTCTTTTTGTAAGATACCTCTGTTGTTGGTAGACTCTTGAAGATTAAACACGACCGTCTCAACTAGGTCAGAGGCGTCAGACAGCGCATTATCGCGATGAGACAGGCTTCTATAGATGCTAATAAACAGATTATCCCTGGAAAAGGGCAAGAGTTGTCCAGCAGATTTGATTCTTAGTGAGCTAGACAAGTCTATTTGTTCTCTGGTAGTAAAAACAGCTCCACAAGACGGACATGATTTACGGCGCCAGGTTTCGAATCCAGACTTGGTGGGTCTAGAGTTAGTTGTCCTAGTCTTCTCCGTACAGTATATGCATACCATGTCAATATATTGACATAACGCTGTATAAAAAGCTAGTGGATAACTATCGCAAAAGTGCGGATAACCTGTATAGCAAAAAAGCCCCAGGGGGGCTAGGGTAGCTAAACAGGGTGTTCGCCATGGTCTTGATTGTTATTTAAGCCCGTCGGATACGACGAGTAGGTAGGGTTGGAGTGATTTCTTCGTAAAACAAATTAAATCCTTCCAGCACCTTCTTATTCTTGGTACTCAAAAAGAGCTCCCGATTAACCAAGCTACTTTAACAGAGATGAGCGCATTAGTCAACTCTCTAGGCAAGATGAACAGAGATGTCACTAGGACTAGTTGGTTGCAGTGGTCGAGTCTATAAACAAAAAAAGCCTTCTCGATCGAAGGTCTTTTTAGAATGGTGGGCGATAGAGGATTCGAACCTCTCACCTCTACAACGTCAATGTAGCGCTCTAGCCAAATGAGCTAATCGCCCTCACCTAATTTACCGATGTTATTGTATATAACTTGCGTTCACTTTGCTAGAGCGCTAGCGCAGATAATATAATTTGCTGAAAGCTCTCCAAATGAGCTAATTGCTCTAACAGATAAAAGAATAGCGCATAACAGTAGTAAAGTAAACGCTTAGAAAATAATCCACAGGGCTAGTGTAAATATAACAATACTTTAGTACTAGCCACATAGTACTAATACTGCTATCATGGTTCTCGTGGGTGGGATTCTGGGATGTGTTATACTGACACTCGAGTGGTGAAGCAGTCTAACCATCTGCAGAGCTCCGTCGGTAGGTGAAACGAACGATATCGTGTCATCATGAGTGTCCGCTAATTTAGTGGAAAGTCCGGTGGAACCGTCCGTTTACATTAACGGACCCGAGACGCACTATTAAAGAATGTATTTGCGAGAATATTCTTTAAGGTGCGTTTTTTGTTATATAAGATCAATGTTAGTCGGGAGACAAAAGCCATGAGCGAACAAGACCAGAGCAAAAACAGCCTACAGCCTATGAGGCATAGTTTGGCTCACATAACGGCGTCTGCAGTACAAAAGTTGTGGCCCCAGGCAAAATTTGGAGTCGGTCCAGTGATAGAAAATGGATTTTATTACGACATAGATCTAGGAGACATCACCCTTAGTGATCTAGATTTTACAAAGATAGAGGAGCAGATGCAACAGATTATATCCGAGGATCAATCATTTATTAAGACAGAGCTGGGTGTAGACGAGGCCATAGATTGGGCTCGGCAGGCCGGACAGCCCTATAAAGAAGAGTTGCTAAATGATTTAAAGAGGTCGGGTACTACCGTAGCTAAAGAGTTAGACGCAGACGAACTAGGGTTGTCTACCGATGGAGATAGTAAGGTTAGTAGCGTCTCATTTTATCAAAATGGTGACTTTACCGATTTATGTCGTGGCCCACATGTTGCGTCTACAGGCAAGGTGGGTGCATTCAAATTAATGCGTGTCGCTGGAGCATACTGGAGGGGCAAAGAAGACAATCCTCAGATGCAACGACTTTATGGCGTTGCCTTTTTGGATCAAGAAGAACTAGATAAATATCTGACCAATCTTGAAGAAGCCAAAAAACGAGATCATCGTAAACTGGGCCAGGAGATGGGGCTTTTTACATTTTCTGAGTTGGTGGGGTCTGGTTTGCCATTGTGGCTCCCCAGAGGAGTATATATGAGGCAAGCGCTTGACGACTTTGTGCAGGAACTGCGCAGTCAGTATGGCTATGAGCCGGTTGTAATACCGCACATTACCAAAAAAGATCTGTACGAAAAGAGCGGGCATTGGGCCAAATTTAGTGACGAGCTTTTTAAAATTCAAAGTCGTGATGGACATGAATTTGCTATGAAGCCGATGAATTGCCCGCATCACACGCAGATATATTCTGCTTCTGTGCATAGTTACCGCGAGCTACCGATTAGGTACAGAGAGACAACTATGGTCTACCGAGATGAGCAAACTGGCGAGCTTGGGGGCCTCTCGCGTGTTAGGTCTATTACGCAGGATGATGCACATGTATTTTTGCGGACATCTCAGATTAAAGATGAAGTTTATAAAATTTGGGATATGATAGATCAGTTTTATACCACTCTTGGGATGCCCCTGCGACTGCGTTTAAGCCTAAGCGATCCAGGTGCGCCTGAAAAGTATATGGGTGACAAAGAATTGTGGTCTCGGACAGAATCTCAGCTTCAGGAAGTTATAGAGGAGCAAGCCAAAGATGCTTACGAAAAAGGTATAGGCGAAGCAGCTTTTTATGGTCCAAAGATTGATTTTATGGCCAAGGATGCCCTAGACCGAGAGCATCAGGTAGCTACAATCCAGCTTGATTTTAACCAGCCAGAGAGCTTTGACCTGACATGCATAAACGAACAGGGTGAAAAAGAGCGGATCGTTATGGTGCACTGTGCTATAACAGGCTCCCTAGAGAGGTCGCTAGCTGTATTGATAGAGCATTATGGCGGGCGTTTTCCTATTTGGTTGGCTCCAGAGCAGATACGTGTCATTACGCTTAATCAGGATGATGAAGTCGTTGGTATGGCAGAGCGGATTGAACTAAGTGCCAAGGGGCTTGGTCTTAGAGTTGGCGTTGATAATACGGCTGAGTCGGTCGGTAAAAAAATTAGGACTGCCGAGATGGCAAAAGTTCCATATACAGTCGTCATTGGGCCAAAAGAGGTGCGCGATGGGGTGGTTACTCCACGGATAAGGAAAGACATGGTTGTTATATCGGCCCACCCAGAACTTGGAGTGGATGAGTTTTTGAAAACTGTTGCTAATGAGGCAAGAGCTCGCGTAACTAAAACCTCTTTGTAGGATGTAGTGATGGATACTGGCGGAGTAAATTTTCGGGAACGAGTTTGTGAGGTAGTTGCGCGAATACCAGAGGGGAGGGTTATGACTTATGGGCAAATTGCATCTTTGTGTGGTAACCCAAGGGCAGGACGAGTCGTTGGAGGGATTGCACACTTTGGAGACCCAAATTTGCCATGGCATAGGGTTGTTAACAAAAAAGGTGGGTTAGCCAACGGATATCCTGGTGGCATGATAGCCCACAAGAAGCATCTAGAATCCGAGGGGGTATTTGTGGCAGACGATTTCTTGATAAATATTGAGGCATTATTGTGGTCGCCAGTCAGAAAATAAAGCTATTAGCTATTGTTGGTCCAACGGCAAGTGGCAAGACGGGGCTGGCTATTAGTCTTGCTAAAAAAATTGGCGGAGAAGTTATTTGTGCAGACTCTAGGACTATTTATAAGGGGATGGACATAGGAACAGCTAAGCCTAGCTCAATAGAGCAGGATGGGATAGTTCATCATGCTCTTGATTTATTGAATCCTGATCAAGCTTATAGTGCAGTAGAGTTTAAGGCTTTGGCGCAGAGTTTAGTGGGGGATATTCAGAGTAGGGGTAAGATACCGATAGTCGTAGGGGGCACGGGGCTGTATGTATGGGCATTGTTGTATGACTATTTATTTCCTGCTGGTGCGGATAACGAGCAGAGAAGGGAGCTAGAAGACAAGCCTCTTGATGAGCTCTGCAAACAGCTTTCTGTGGCAGACCCGGATGCTTTTAAAGAGGTAGACTTAGCCAATAAGAGGAGAGTGATAAGGGCGATAGAAACAGCTGGCCGTCCTAGAGAAAAGAGACGAGTGCCGATAGAGGGGGCGCAGATAGTGGGGATTTGCCCGTCGATGAAGATGCTTGAACAGCGAATACAGGGCCGAACTCATAAAATGATACAAGATGGCCTAATTGAAGAAGTTAAGTATCTAGTTGGTCAATATGGTGATGATGTTGAGCCTCTAAGGTCTGTGGGCTATAGAGAAGTCAGGGAATATTTAGCTCAAGAATATGATGACAACAAGATGGAGCAATTAATCTCTCTGCATACGCGACAGTTGGCAAAACGGCAGTTAACATGGTTCAGGCGGAGTAAGGATATTCGCTGGTATGACGATGCAGAGTTAGCAGAAAAGACACTTTTAGCAGAGATGAACTGAAATTGTACTCTTTATCTACACGGCATATATAATACGAGTCCAAAATTTGATACAATAGATACATGATTGAGCAATTGTTTGGGTCAAAAACTCGTGTTAAGTTGTTGCAGCTTTTTTATAGCAACCCTAACCGATCTTTTTATGTTAGAGAAATAACTCGTAAAATCGATGAACAGATTAACTCGGTGCGCCGAGAGTTGTCTAATCTGCTAAATGTAGGCATCATTTCGTCCGAGACTACTAACAACAAGCTATATTATGAGGTAAATCAGGACTATGAATTTCACAAGCCACTGTCAGAGATTTTTGGTGCGAATAATTCTGACAGCAAAGAATCCGCTGGAGCAGAGCCAGATTCACTAAAGTCGGTTGGCAGAGTTGATCTAGCATTATTTACCGGCAAGCTCACGCGTGATGACAGGAGCGGCGCGGATTTTGTGATCGTTGGCGACATTAATCAGACGCAACTCGTAAAGTATGTTGGAGAGTTAGAAAAGAAAGAAGGCTATGAATTACGATATGTAGTGTTTACTCCAAAAGAGTTTAATTATCGTAGACAGATGAACGACAGGTTCTTAACTAGTATTATTGAGTCTAAGAAGCAAGTATTGGTTGATAAGGCTGGCATATTTACAGCAAAAAGCGATAAGTCTGGACAGCCTGAAACGCCGGAAGATAAAGATAATAAAAAGTAGCAAGTAGAGAGGGTATTTAAAAATGGATTTAGAATATTACGGTGCGAATTGTATAAAATTAAACACCAAAAAGCAGAGCTTTGTCGTCGATGATACGCTGGAGTCTGTTGGACTAAAACCCGCAACCAAGCCGGGCGATGTGAGACTGTATACTTCGACACAGAACGGGGCTAGCCCAGATGGTTTTGTGATTGATTCTCCTGGAGAGTATGAAGTCTCAAATGTATCAATACAGGGTATCTCTGCTAAAAGCTTTAATGCCGAGTCGAATCAAGAGAGCGTAATTTACAAGATAGCTACAGAAGACATCCGGATTGTATTTGCCGGTAGTATTAATTCTGATCTATCTGATGATGAATTAGAGGCTATTGGTACAGTTGATGTACTGTTTATCCCAATTGGTGGAGGCGGAGTGACTTTAGACGGAGTTAATGCCCTGAAGATAATAAAGAAGATAGAACCCAAAATAGTTGTGCCAACTTATTATGCCGAAAAAGGTGTTAAATACGAAGCTGGGTTGTTGGATTTGACGGAAGCACTCAAAGAAGTTGGCATGGAGCCTGCAGAAACTTTGGGCAAGCTAAAACTAAAGAATCTTAGCTTTACTGACACGACACGACTCATTGTGCTAGAGCGACAGTAATATTTTATTCTGAATTTTTTGGAGAGCACAAACCCTTTATGGGGTGCGCACGGAGAAGTGATTAGCTTATAAGGCCCTTTTTCTTGAGGGTGCGGATGCCTGCGGCGCTAACTTTGAGTTTGACCTTTTTGCCATCAACTACAACTGTTTTCGTCTGAAGGTTGGGCTTCCAGACTTTCTTGGTGCGCCTAAGAGAGAAGCTCACATTATGACCAAATTGCTTACCTTTGCCAGTTATATCGCATTTTTGCATTTATCTAGAAATCCTTTCAACTTGAAGACCGTTAGCTTAACTAATTATGACTACCACTGTAGTATCTAACGAGATAATGTATTTATAGGTGTTAATTGTAGCCGTTTTGTGCTTAAAAGTCAACCATCCAGATGATATACTACTTACTATGTTTTCAGATATAAGCGTGTTCATTTTGGTTTGTGTCTTGGTGTCTATATTAATTTCTATGACTCTGCACGAAGCTATGCATGCTTTCACTGGTCTTTGGCTTGGTGATGACACAGCTCAAAGAGAGGGGCGTATTACTTTGAACCCTATCAAGCACATCGATCCAGTGACCACAGTTTTGTTGCCCATGCTATTGATAGCCGCTAGCTTACCGCCTTTTTTTGCTGCAAAACCCGTTCCGTTTAACCCCAACAGGGTTCGGTTTGACGAATTTGGCGCGGCTTTGGTAGGTATCTCTGGCCCGATAACTAACATATTGTTGGCTTTTTCTGGTGCCGGGATACTACAGCTCTTTAAGGGGTCATTGGGAGCAGAAGGTGTGACCTTTGTAACGGTCTTCATCATGATTAATGTGGCCTTTTTTGTGTTTAACATGATTCCTTTTCCACCACTCGATGGCTCTCGTTTATTGTATGCTTTTGCGCCGGATCCGTTAAGGAGAGTCATGGAGCACATAGAATCGATGGGCTTTATGGCTATAGTATTATTTATGGTCATATTTTTTGTTGCTTTGGCGCCAATGGTCATTACGATTAACCAAACTATTTTAAGATTTTTATTATAAGAAGCACTTGAAGAGGCTATAATATAAGGTGCTACAGAGTGGTTGGCGTTTAGATTATCTCAATACTAATCTAAAGGGAAGCTGATATTTATAGGAATCGTGGTTCTTATGTGAAGCTACCCACCTTGCTTCGTCAGGGTTAATCAAGTCAGCTACATCTGTAGTTCTTGATCAAGAACGGGGTGTGGCGCTAGAATGCTAGCGCGTACGGCTGGGGTGAGAACTGCCGGTGGCAGTTTGCAAGGGAGTCCACTCTTGCAAACTGGTTTGCAAAGATGTGGCGACGGGGTCGCCAAAGGTGACCGTGAGGCTCACGGCCCTGTCTGCAGAGTGGTAAAATATTATGTATCGGGGTGTGGCGCAGTTGGCTAGCGCGTACGGCTGGGGGCCGTGAGGTCGCAGGTTCAAGTCCTGTCACCCCGACCATAAGTGAACTTTTTGATATTTTTCTGTTGGTTCATTTGTCAAATTTTGGCAGAAGTATTGGGCCTTCGCAGTGCTAGAGGTCCCCCGTTAAAGAGATTAGGAGTGTTTTGAAAAAATATACATATGGAATAGTGAGTGACCTACAAATTCAGAATATTTAGATTGTTCTTTTAAGAGCCAATCTGGCGGTCTTATTGGCTGGTATATATCAAGATATAAACCATGTCTTTCAGCGGCATCTATATAGCGTTTGGTTGAACGGTTTATGTCATATAAGGTTCCTAACCTCTTGTCATAGTTTGTTTTTGTAGCGACAACATCATTATCAATTATCTCTCGATCTACCGTGTATCCAAATCTTGAATTTGTGAATTTATTAAAATCACCTGTTATTACATAAAGTTTGCCATGTTTGTTTAAAAGTTCTGCCAATTTCTTGAACGACAGATCAATATCAGGCATGTGTTCGAATACCATTATGCAATAGATTACATCAAATTTTGACTTTGAAGCTGGAGTATAGTTTTCAAGGCTTGCATCAACAAAATCTATGCCTTTATGTAATTTTGAGGCAGCCAGCCTGTTGCTGCTTGACGGATCTATCCCAATAACTTTGCCCCCGAGACTAGTAAGTTCACCAGATAACCATCCTGAACCAGACCCAACATCAAGTATTTTTTTATTTTTTATACTACCCTTATATTGTAATAGGTTTTCCAAAAATAACCTTCTAATGTAGTGGTTTTTACTGCCTTCTTTTGCCCATGAAACTTCACCTAAATCATATTGTTTTGGGTTACTAGCCTTCGCGAAATATCCAGCTACGCTCATATCTATAACTATACCATAAATAGTAGTTAAAATTTTGTATCTAGAAACAGCATAATCATGTTAAAATAACAGATAGTGAAAAGAATTATTTTTGTAGGAGCTGGGCGACAGACTCAGAAAGATCATATCCCTGCTGCAATGAAACATCCTGAATGTGAGATTGTCGGGATTGTCGAGCCAAATGCTGCTACTCTTCAACAAGCCTGTGAAACAGTTGGTTGCCCAGGGTTTACTGACTTAGATACAGCATTAAAGTTTTGCGAACCTACAGCTGCCATTGTTTCAGTGCCACATGTTCAATATTTTCCCGTTCTAGAAAAATTAGCCGAAAATAGGATTGCCACACTAAAAGAAAAACCACTCGCTATAAATTCAGAAGAAGGAAGCCAGGTTGTAGAACTATATAAAAAAAATAATACATATCTTCAAATATGTGTCCAGAGGCGATTTTCTCACTTATATGATACTTGCAGTAAACTAATTAAAAATATTGGCAGTATTTTTTCTCTTTATGCAGAATATACGCTGAGCTTAGAATCACTAGATAAGTCAAAACTAGGGTGGAGAGCTAATAAGGCAGTTTCCGGAGGTGGCGCAAGTCTCGATCTTGGCTATCATACTATTGATTTACTGACGTATCTATTTGGTATGCCCGACAAAATATATGCACAATTGAACTTCAATAGTCTACCAGGTGATTATTCAATAGATGATTCAATGAAAGCCCTCTGCACCTACAGAAATGGCCAAATTAATGCTCACATGTTTGTCACAAAAATCTATAGACGAAAAGGAGAAAGAATCCGTATTTTTGGTGATCAAGGGTATGTAACCATTGATGATAGGACGGTTAAACTTTATAACAGACAGCATGAACTGCTCGAATCACACAGTTTCAATACGAAAGAACAAGAAGTTATAGATCAATTTTCACGGTTCCTGAAAAATTCTTCTGGAGGTATCGACGTGAAGAAGGATCGATTGCTGCAAGATCAGCTTCTAAATATGAAAATCATTGATGCAATTTATGAATCAAATAGTAAAAGTAAGATTGTGAGGTTTAATAATGGCTAAGGAAATTGAACAAGAGAATACATATCTTTTGTCTTCAGTGCCAGAAGATGTCAGGAGGGAGTGGGAGTGTGAATTTACGAAAGACACCTACTACCCTCCAGATACAAGGAACCCGCAATTACGCCTTCGTCAAAGAGGAGAATCTTCTTATTTCTTAACAAAAAAATACCCAAAAGTTGAGGGTGACCTTAGCGCAATGATTGAGGAAACAATTCACTTGTCAGAAAAAGAATTCTCCTTCTTGGAAATTAGTTTACGAGGCTTGACTATTGCTAAAAATAGGTATAAGAAACAATTTAATGAATATACGATTGAGATTGATGAGTACATTGGGGATTTGGCTCCTTTGATTGTCTTGGACATAGAGTGGGAGGGCGAACGACCGAAGGTTGAGCTAAAAGATTTTGACATAATCAAAGAAATTACAAACACAGCAGCACTAGCTGCTGGGCAAATAGCGGGTAAGAAATATGAGGAAATCAAAAAATACTTCTAACTTAATAGTAATAGGTTCATCAACCCCTCTTGCTAATTCGCTAAGTAAAGTTATAGCTGGGGGAACTTTTTTGGGCCGCTCTAACCCCTTTGACATTGAAAATTGGATACACATTCCTGATCTAGCTCAAGAGAAAGGCGTAGAGAGTACTTCACAGCTTCTAAACAATCTTTTAAATGCAAGCCCCAGAAAGGGAAGCTATCATTTAGTTCAACTCCAAGGTATTTCATCCGAGAATTGGACCGACTCAATAAATGTCAACTTATTGTCAGCTGCAAGGCTTTCTGAAACATTTATAGACTTTATGCTAGGCAACAATCTCAAAGGTAGCCTCACTTATGTGGGCTCAGCTTCAAGTTGGCTAGGAGGGAAAGCTCCATATTCGTCTACAAAGGCAGGGCTTATAGGGCTTATGCATGCCATTAATAATGAGTATGGTCCGAATGTTCGAGCAAATATTGTATTGCCTGGTGCTTTCGAAGGGGGCATGACTGAAGACTGGGACGCTAAAAAGAGAAGAAAAGTCTCAGATAAAACCTATGTCAAAAGATTAGCAACAGCAGATGAAATTGCTGATTCAATATTTTTCGCTATTAACAATCCCTATCTTTGCGGGGCAACTATCAATATGACTAACGGACAAGTTAGGATTTAGCTATCTAGCATTAGTTCAATAGCTCTACGGGCTTCTTCTATGACTTTATGTTGATCAGTGGAAGCATCAATATAATAGTGATTATAAAATTCTCGTAAATTGTTAATAGTCGGGGCAACATTGTTATGATGTTCATCTAAACGTTGATTAATTACTTGTTCTGTATACGGAACTTCTTCATTTCGCCTACCTCTATACAAAAGTCGCTCTGTAGAGATGCTATCTGCTACCTCGAAATCTAGCACACCAACTATACGGCGCCCTAAACTCTGAGCTATATCTTTAAGTCTACTAATTTGGCTTAAAAATCTAGGGTAGCCATCAAGTAATATGAGCCTTTGGTCAATATTTGATAGTCTTTCTTCTATAATATTTCCAACAAGGTCTTGGGGCAAAGGTCGGGCCATGCTCAGTTCTCCACTGTGTTGGACAATTATATCTTTATACCTAGAATTACGCCGATTTCCAACTATATCCCTTAGTGTATCGCCAGCGGAAATAAGACTAACATCAAGAGACAGGCTAGGGTACTTATAGATTGCTGCACTTGTACAGCTAGTTTTACCCGAGCCGGGTTTACCAGTAACAACACCTATTAACTCCATAATACTCATATTATACAGCCTTTAACGGAAATCTCTAGGACTGCGAAACCCCGATACCTCTGCCATAAAAACCGTCCTTTCCATTAAAAAATAGGAATTGGCGGCGCGCGTTCCAGTTTTGCTGGAACAGGCGTTGTAGTTGAGCTTGCGCGACCAGCTTTCTGAGATAAAACGGGTTCTAGCGTTATCATACAAGGTAACCATGATAAGATATAGGGAATATGTGGCAACAAAAAAATAATAGCTTGTATCGAAAATTTGAATTCCAGAGTTTTTTGGAAGCTGTTGAATTTGTCGATAAGGTGGCGAGCTTGGCAGAAGAGCACAATCATCACCCTAAAATTATCCTAGATTATAATGTAGTGGAACTTTGGGCGACCACTCATAGCGCTAATGCCGTAACCGAAAAAGACAGAGATTTAGCCAATGCCATCGATGCCCTACTGGCAAAATCAGATGCAAGCGTGGATACAATAGGGCGAGCAAAATTGTTTACAGACGGGGGCTCTAGAGGCAACCCAGGGCCCTCTGCACTAGGGTTTGTCATCTTAGACATGGAAGATATTGTTGTAAAAAAAGGTTCAAAATATTTAGGTGTGACTACCAACAATCAGGCGGAGTATCTTGGTTTGGAGGAAGGGATGAAGGCTTGCCTTGATGGGGGGGTGAGCAACCTGGAAGTTTATATGGACAGCCTGTTAATAGTGAATCAGGTCAAGGGTATTTATAAAGTTAAGACGGCCGAGCTAGCTCCAGTCCATGCTCGTATTAAAAAACTAGAAACTGGCTTTGAAAGTATTAGCTTTACCCATGTACCTCGTGCTATGAATAGCATTGCCGATGGTCTAGTTAATGAGTGTTTAGATAAAAATAGCTGATATAATAGTAGTGCTCAGATTATTGGCTAATCGCTCTCGCTTACGGTGAGGGAGGAAAGTCCGGGCAACATAGGGAAGAACAGTTGCTAACGGCAACCGAGGGCAACCTTAGGGAAAGTGCCACAGAAACAAAACTACCTGATTTTTATAGTCAGGAAAAGGTGAAAAGAGCGAGGTAAGAGCTCGCAGTTTACTATGGTGACATAGTAAAGAGGTAAACCCTGTTCGTTGCAAGGAGATACGACCTCAAACGGTATCCCGCCGAGGTAATATCATAAGATCCGCTTGACTCTAAGGGCAATCTTGGAGCTAGATAGATGATTAGCAGTTAATGCGTCTTTGGCGCTTTAATACAAAACCCGGCTTATAGATAATCTGGGCTTCAATACTAAAAACCATCCTAAACTAGGATGGTTTTTAGTATTTTGCAGTTCTTTTTAGAGCTATTATTTAGTAGCTTGCTTGACTACCGCTTCAAAAGCAGTGGGTTCACTAACAGCTAGCTCACTTAATATTTTGCGATCAAGATTGATGCTGTTTTTCTTAAGACCGTTGATTAGTTTACTGTAAGTAGTCCCGTTCAATCGTGCCCCTGCATTGATGCGGGTGTTCCATAGAGTACGGAAAGTCCTCTTCCTGTTCTTGCGATCTTTAGTAGAGTTTACAAGCGCGCGCGTAACGGCTTGTTTGCCCCTACGGATGCTAGATCGGTTGGATCTAGTCATGCCCTTGGTAGCTTTTCTGATCTTTTGGTGTCTTTTGTGGGTTGTGACCCCTCGTTTTACGCGCATACTATTTTACTCCTAGCTTTCTCTTCATATTCGTAGCATTTTTACCGGTGACTTCTTCTACTCCTGCAAAAGTACGCTTAGTACTAGCACTTTTCTTTTTCAGAAAGTGGTTTACAGCAGTGTGTCGACGATGCACTTTACCAGACTTGGTTATGCGAATTCGGTCTTTAGTACCGCTATGTGTTTTTTGCTTTGGCATTATTGCTCCTTACTACGAATATTAGTTGTCTTCCGGCAAGCTGAGGTTTTTGGTCGACGATAGTATCTTCGCCTAATAAGTCTATGATTTTATCTGCTAGATGAAAACCTAGATCTTTATGAGCCATTTCTCGGCCTCTGTAAAAGACTGCAATTTTAACTTTGTGTCCTGCATGTAGGAATTGCTCGATCTTTCTAAGCTTTACGGCGATGTCGTGATCGCTAATCTTGAGACCAAAACGCATCTGCTTGACCTCTAAAGATTTAGCATTCTTGCGAGTTCGCTGGAGTTGCTTAGTCCTTTGGTAGTTGTATTTGCCCCAATCGACAATTTTTACTACTGGAGGATTGGCATCTGCCGATATCTCGACTAGGTCCAAACCTTGATCGCGAGCCATCTGAAGCGCTTCATTTCTTGATAGTACGCCAACCTGATTGCCGGCTTCATCTATAACGCGCAACTGAGAGGCTCTAATAGCCTCGTTTAGGCGAGGTGCTTTACTAATCTATACATCTCCTACTACATTATGCAGATTACTGAGGTTGATTGTACCAAACATAACAACAGAGGTCAATCTCTTTTGTGACTAAAAAGGTGTCGAACGCTGTCTGTACTGAAGTGCCTCAGTGATATGAGGGGTTGTTATTTGCTCTGATCCTTCTATGTCGGCTATGGTTCGTGCAACTTTGAGGGCCCGCATGTATCCTCTGCCAGAGAGTTGCATCTTTGAGGCAGCTACATCAAAGAAGTTTTTTGCTTCTTTATCTAGTTGAGCATATTTTTTAAGGTCTGCATTACTGAGCTCGTTGTTTAGTTTTTTGGACCGTTTGCGTTGTTTCTCTCTAGCTTTGGTAACCTGTTCGGACATAGTCTGTGTGATGCTGGTCGAGCTTCGCTCCTTGAGTAATTCTTGATGAGGTACTTCGTCGACATCTATGTATAGGTCGATTCTGTCAACAACGGGTCCAGAGAGCTTCTTTTGATAACTGGCAATCTGGGTTGGCATACAGGTGCATTCGCGAGAACTGCCATAGAATCCGCAGGGGCAGGGATTGGCTGTAGCTATTAGTATGAAGTTTGCAGGAAAGTCCATACTGTTTTGTGCCCTTGCTACTGTTATCTTGCGGTCCTCGAGAGGCTGTCTGAGTGCTTCTAGTGTATTGCGAGTAAATTCTGGAAACTCATCGAAGAACAAGATTCCATGGTGGCTGAGGCTTATTTCTCCGGGACGGGGTTTCTGGCCACCACCTATGATAGACACACTGCTAGAACTGTGGTGGGGGCTACGAACGGGGCGTTCTGTAATTATCTCTTCAAAGTTTTTGTTAGACAGGCTGTGTATATGTGTCACCTCTAGCATCTCTTCTTGGGTCATGGCGGGCATAATGCTGGGTAGAGCTTTAGCTAGCATGCTTTTACCGGTGCCGGGTGGCCCACTAAGAATTATGTTGTGATGTCCCGCTGCGGCAATCAAGAGTGCTCTTTTGGCTGCCTCTTGACCCACTACATCATCTAGGTTGGGGGCGCCACTATTCTTTGGGGGTATCTTAGATGAGGTTGCTGGAGTTTGCTCTAGAGTTGTAGGAGTAATTACCCCGTTCATTGTTTGATACAGTTGGGACAAGTTGCGAACAGGCATTACCTTGATGTTAGGCACAAGGAGCGCTTGATTTAGGTTGGCTTGTGGTAGCCAAAAGTTAGTAAAACCTAGTTTGCGGGCAGCTAACAACTTGCCTATAACGCCTCTTATGGGTCTAACACTTCCATCTAGGCCAAGTTCGCCCATAACTATAGTGTCTGCAGGGCAGGGAGTAGATACTAGATTAGCTCGCTGAAGTATGGATACGGCCATCGGTAGGTCAAAGCTAGATCCTTCTTTTGGTATGTCTGCTGGTGCAAGGTTGAGGGTGATGCGTTTCTTTGGCAGGTTTATTTTGCTGCTAGCAAAGGCTCCACGGATACGCTCTTTTGCTTCATCGACAGCCTTACTGGCGATCCCCACAATGATTATGTTAGGCAAAGAGTTAGACAAATGGCACTCAATATCTATTGCCGTAGCCTCTCCACCATAGTCCATGACAGCTTGGATGTTTCTCATAATTTTCTAAGCATAAGTATATAGGAGCTAGCCGCCTAGGTAAACAAAAAAAAGACCTCGCTTTGCGACTGCGAGGTCTTTCCTTTTTTGTTAGATTTTTGTAATTGATTTTCGTGTTTTGGTTTTATCTTTGATTGGAACAACGGCTTGCGAGAAGCCGTTGTTAACAGGGACGTTTTTGTTTTTGAGCACTTTTTTTGTTCAAGTGCTAATATCATCTTATAAATACTTTCAAATCATGTCAACATGTTTTTGCTTAAAATCTTAATTTTAGTAGTTTTGATAATGTGGATATCTGTCTGTGCGTCTGTCGGGGGCATCAAGAATCATATCTAAGTAGCATACATTTTGAATAAAATTAGCGTAACCCCATAGCTTGTTGGGGGATATTCTGAAGCCATCAATTGAATAGCTGATTGGCGCTTTATGAAGTCTGATATGTGATGACAGGACTTTCTAGATATTAACTAGAGAAAGTGCCCTTTTGGTGTAAATTACTTGATCAATGGGACGGAGGATTGCTCTAGGCGCACAGGACGGCTCAGTACAGAGCTATCGTTTGGTAGGATTTTGTGGCTAAATTCTACTGAATTTAAAAAAACACGGGGTAGATTCATGGAGTATATCTATTGCAAGGTGGTTTTTCGCTCCACTCCATTATTCTATTGCCTTGTCTAATTTGTTTGTGAGGTTTGCTTTTTACCTTGATATTTTGGTGCAGATTTCGAGTAGATTGGTGGTCGATTCTATGTACTAGGAATGGGTGCTGAGGGTCAAAAAAGCAGTGTCATTCATGATTGTCGAGAATGCCATAATAAAGTAGTTCGATAAATCGATACAATAAATACAACAATATTTTATAGAAAAATACCTCTGTTTTGTTGTGCATAAAACTATAGTATTTATTGACATAAAACAATTTGTGTAGTAGGATGGTCTTAGTAAGTTTTAAAACAAAAAGACATTTAGGAGTTAAGGCATAGAGACAAAATAGCGCTCGAGTTTGCCTAAAGCAAATAAGAGCGGTCAGTCAAAGCCTTTTGGACGCTAAGCGCTAAATAATCTAATAAAAAAGAGCGGTTTTATTGTCCAAGGCTTCCTTGTTTCTAAACTCTAATTAAACACCCTACTAACCGGGTGTTTAATTAGTTTTTTGGGGAATGGCAGTTTAAAATAATATTTATAGACCATGACATATAGAAAACGATTGTTGATTGTATTAGCTCTAGTAATAATTTTGGCTGTTTTTTTGGCCAACACCAACCCTAGTAGCCTGCCTTTGGTGTTTTTGACGATACCTTTATTGCTGTTTGCTCTAGTTTGCTATCAGCTAGCAGTAATTTTTATGATATTTGTTGGTTTTTTTAGCGATAATTCTAATAAGAGGCAAGTGGGCGCTTTGGCATTTTCGAGTTTAGCGACAGGGGTTCTTGTCTTTCAATCTATCGGGGGCATTACGGCTGGGGACATCATTTTGTTGGCTATGTTTGGCTGTGTTTCAATATTTTATCTTATAAAATTATTATAAGAGTAGCCACTACTGGTATAATAAAACCTGATTATGCAAGACGATAATAATATGCAAGATCCAGGGGTCTCCATGGGTGTGGGTGGAGCGCAAACAGGGCCGGGGACAACACAGCAACAAGGTGGTCAACCTATGTCTAGCAACCCACCACAGCCACCTCGTGGCAAGCAATCTTCTCCACAAGTCGCAGGAGATGTTGACCTTATAGAGAAAGAGTGGGTAGAGAAGGCTAAGCAAATTATAGATAGCACCAAAGAAGATCCTCATCAGCAACAGGTTGCTATCGGCAAATTTAAGGCAGACTACATGAAGAAACGCTTTGGTAAAGATATAAAAGTATCGGACTCTTAAGAGGTAGGGCATGGCAGTTCTACTAGCTCTACTGGTGGCTTTCCTGCTTTGCGGGATTATTGCAGGGCCTATTATCTATATTCATTCTAGGAGAGTCCTGACCGAGCAGAAGAATTTTGAGCGAGGGCTAAAGATGGTGCCAATGCTGATTCACCTGCCGCCCATTAGCGAGGATACCGATGTTGGCTCTCGTGATGTTAGGGATGTTACGGATGAAAATATATCTAAAGCAGAGATTGTGTACAGTATTATTGCCAGCACCCTTCAGAAGGGGTTTAAAAATAAGTTTTATGGCCAAAAACATTTATCTTTTGAAATCGTTGGTATTGATGGATTTATAAGTTTTTATGTCGCTGTCCCCGTCACTTTAGTAGATGTCGTTAAGCAGGCGGTAGTTAGCGCCTATCCATCTGCCAGAATGGAAGAGACGGCTGAGCCTAATATATTTAGTAAAGTAGGTCGGATTAGTAGCACTCTTGGAGGGGAGCTTACCTTAAAAGAAGATTACGCCTACCCGATAGCTACATATCAGGACATAAAGCGAGACCCGATGAAGTCGGTGCTTAATGCTTTGTCTACCCTTGATAAAGATGATGGAGCTGCAATCCAAATATTGATTCGTCCAGCCGATGATAGTTGGCGCAAGAACGCTTCGGCAGTAGCTAGCAAAAAAAGAAAAGGTGATGAGAAAAAGGGTGGAGCGGCATTAACTTTTTGGTGGGTTCGCCAGATATTTGAAGCTTTAGTAAAACCCCCAGAAGATAAAAGTGGTGATTCGGGTGGTAGTAGTGATCGCTCTAGCGCGGAGAACGCGATTATCGAAGCTATAGATAACAAAACTCGACACCCTGGATTCGAAACTACGATCCGAGTTGTGACTTCATCTAATGTGGTCCAGAGGTCTCAAAGTATATTGCGTAATGTGGTGGCTAGTTTTGCTCTGTTTGATGCCCAGGGTCGTAATGGCTTTAAGTATACCCCAGCTCAAGACATAGAGGGTTTTGCTACATCGTACATACTGCGGTTTTTCCCGCCGAATCATAATAAAAACATATTGAATTCTGTAGAGATGGCTACGCTATTTCATTTTCCGCAACAAGAAGATATACCCACATCTCAGTTGACCAGACAAGATTCCAAGCAGGTAGACGGACCTCGTAATGTGCCAGAAAAGGGATTGCTCCTGGGCTATAACGAGTTTAGGGGGGCCAAAAAGGCAATACGACTCTCTGACTCGGACCGCCAAAGACATATGTATGTTGTTGGACAAACTGGTACTGGTAAATCTGTATTTTTGGAAAACCTAGCCCTGCAGGACATGCTGAACGGTGATGGCTTTGCTTTTATTGATCCTCATGGAGATGTAGCAGAGAGAATGTTATCCATGGTGCCGAAAGAGCGCACTGAAGATGTTGTGTATTTTTGCCCCTCTGACATGGACTATCCAATGGGTCTGAATATGTTTGAATTTACTTCGCCCGAACAGAAGGACTTCTTGATACAAGAGTCGATTAATATGCTCTACAAACTTTATGACCCAAACAGGCAGGGGATCATCGGTCCTCGGTTTGAGAGAATATTTACCAATGCCGCACTATTACTGATGGCCGATCCTAAGGGGGGTACATTTGTGGATATACCCAAGGTTCTGATAGACCCAAGCTTTATGAAGGAAAAGCTCCAGTATGTAACAGATCAAAATGTACTAGATTTTTGGACAAAAGAGTGGCCAAGTTCGCAACGCTCTAGCGAAGCAGGTGAAGTAACTAGCTGGGTAGTTAGCAAGTTTGGTGCTTTTTTGAGCAATGAAATGATGCGAAATATCATTGGCCAAACCAAAAGTTCATTTAATATCCGAGAGGTTATGGATAACAAGAAGATTTTGTTGGTTAACCTCAGTAAGGGTAAAACCGGAGACATTAATTCTAGGTTACTCGGTATGATTTTTGTTATGAAATTTCAGGCGGCAGCTATGAGTCGGGCAGACATACCAGAAGATCAGAGAGTAGACTTTTGTCTGTATGTGGATGAGTTTCAAAACTTCTCTACAGACTCTTTTGCAACTATCATGTCCGAAGCCCGAAAATATCGGTTAAATTTGATAGTAGCTAACCAATTTACTACACAGTTAACAGATGAGATTCGTGACGCTGTTTTTGGAAATATGGGTACCATCGTAGCGTTTAGGATTGGCCAGAATGATGTGGACTCTTTGACGCGGTACTTCCAACCTCTGTTTGACGCCGATGATCTCTTGAGGGTACCCAACTACAACACGATTGTGAGGACTCTGATAGGAGGAATCCCTACTCAGCCTTTTAGTATGGCAACAATTCCTCCGCTTGGAGATCCCAATGAAGAGCTAGGGAAAGCCTTAAAACAGTTGTCTGCGGCTAAGTTCGGCCACCCACGACAGGTTGTTGAAAAAGAGATTTTTGCCCGCATGAAGACTGTTGAGCTCCCGCAACCTTCACCTAATCGTCCTGGATATCCGGGACCTTCACCATCTTCGGTTTCTCCTTCTGCAGTACAGCCTGGGGCTAGGGCTCAGCAGCCCCCTGTGAGCCCACAACGGGCTTCTGGAGGGTCTTTCCTTGACCAGTGGCTAGATAAGCGTAAACAGGGCTCGCAGGGGGCTGGAGGGCAGTCTGTAGCTCCTGCTGGATCTACGACACCTGGTGGCGTCAACACTCCTTTAGCTGGTCCTCAACCTCAACCTCAGACGACATCCGTAGATTTTAACAATACGAATGACAAAGACGGCTCAGATAACCGTCTTCGGGCTCCTCATGCAGACCATGTAGTAATGTTTGATAGGGATGGTAAAAAAATAGACTAGCTTTTTCGAGCTTTGCGACCAAGGCTGGCAAAACTCTCTATGAGTAGACCCAGGAAGAATCCGCCCACAAAGCCGGCCATGCCCAGGAGAAAGTTGTAACGGTAACCATAGTAGCGACAAGCAGTTAGGACTAAGATGCTTATAGCCAAAGAGAACAGCCCTCCCCAAAGTAAGGGAGTCGGCCTAGCGATTGTTTTCTCGCCCACTTCGCTAACAGCATTAATAGCTGGTTGGTGAATTACCTTACTAAAAGCTTTTTGTGGTGCTGGAAGTTCTCGTTGAATTTTTTTTAGATTGTCTTTGATCGATCGTTTGCGTAGTTCTGCTCCGATGGTGATGGGTCCGGCAGTGTGGTGACTATCGTCTTTATTAAAATCTTTAATCTCTTCGGCTTCTTTAGCCTCTTTCTCAACTTTGTCCAAGATTTTCTCTATATGGTCTTTGTGCTCGTGGCGGGCTTTTTTAGCTTCACTATCATGATGTTGTTCTATGCGCTTCTCTTGGTGAGTTTCTGTTTTTGGCTGGTGCTTTTCGTGTGCCTCATGTTTATGGTGTAGTCGTTCGCTCATATTTTTATATTCCTCCTGCAGTAGTAAATTCTTTTTTTACTATTCCGAGCTCTTTGCCCAATAAATTACCACGAGCTAGGAAGTAGCCGCTAATAGTAGTTACGGTAAATGCGATTGCCACTGTAGTGCCAGGACCAGTGTTGGGCAGTTCTTCTACAGTTTTCATAACTGGACACTCGACAGTCATAGATATCTCGTCGCCATATTTGTTGCTGATCTTGCAGTCGAAGCTAGTACTAGCTGGTGTAGGGGAATTGGTACTAGGTAATGGATTTTTAGCGACTACCCTAAACTTTTGCTCTATTTGGCCACTTGCAGGTATGGTTTGGTTCGACCATATAACTTGCTTAGTGGTGTCGTTAAAAGTACCACCCTGAGAAGCTAAGAAGGCTGTGTCTAGATCTGCATATTCAAGTACATCGCCTATGTAGTCGGTGACATCAAAGTTTTTCTTTTCTGTAGTGTTGCTGTTGGTAGTAACTAGGGTGTACTCAATTACATCACCAGCTCGTACTGTACTAGATATGGCGGCAGCACCCTCTAGGCCTTGAGTTATATTCGATACTCTCTTAGTAGATCCAGGAGGTAGGTCTGGGCCACAGTTTTTGTCTGGAGGTATTGGTCTGCCATCTGGGCAGGTTGGTGGAGGTGGCGGTGGAGGTGGCGTATCATCGCCTATCACCGTTACACATATTCGTGGAGTAGTTTGAGTGGTTGCATTGGATGCGCTTATCTTGGCGAGGTTACATATTTTTGTCCCGGGAGCTATATTTGGTCTAACACGGGCAGTTACATCAAAGATTCTACTGTTGTCAGAGCTTGCCATATTGCCGATATTCTTGGTCATAACACCATTCCCGCCCATTGGTATGTTGGTTGGGCTTAGGCGTTCGATATATCCGGCG
This sequence comes from uncultured Candidatus Saccharibacteria bacterium, assembly GCA_964521095.1. GTDB lineage: Bacteria > Patescibacteriota > Saccharimonadia > Saccharimonadales > 2-12-FULL-41-12 > CAMTWJ01. The sequence continues at coordinate 8,746 of CAZFPJ010000003.1, read as the reverse complement.
TCAATATCGTCGGTGAGTTTAACATTCTCTGCCAAGGAGTCATCTTGTTTGTTGCGATACTCAACACGCCATTTGATGGTTTCTCCTGGTTTAACCGTCCATTTTCCGCCAACGAGTGATTTCTTGACCTCTAATCTTGGTGGCTTAGGGGTTTCCTTGCCTAACTGCGTGAAGTTGCCACAGTCCGCAATAATCCAGAATTGTTTGCCAGTAGCGCCCACTTTTCCTTTGAAGGCAGGGTAGCTGGCTACTCCCCAGGCATTGAGTTTACGCATATAAAAAGTTGTTCCGTCAGATCTTAGGCGGACTTCGCTGTCCTTATACCCTTCGCTAATGTTGCTGTATCCAGACAGCGATGTGCGTCCAATGCTCCAGAAGTCATGCTGATTAGATGTGATGGTCGTGTTAGGTTTGCTGGGCAGATTAGCAATATCGGCCCTAGTAACTCCGAATTTACCGTATATAGCAGGGATATCGCTACCACCTCTGTCCCAGGCCCTTAGGAGCTCTGTCCTAGTGTTTATTCCGCCACGGATAATGTCGTTGTTAGATGCAGCCATAGATTTCTGTGGGGGTAGAGCCGCGGCAAAAACCTGCACAAACATACTAAGAGCAATAAATGCGAAACCGACACGACGAATAGATTCTTCTTTCTTGAGTCGTCTAATGTAAAACGACACCTCTTCGATGGCGCTTGGGCTATAAGGTAGCGTGGATAATAATTTATTGAACATATTTTTTGTATTTATTCTTTATATTAATTTAGTTCTAATGGTTATTGAACCATAAAACTATGTGTTCAAACAAGTGTATTTATTTGAAACTCGTTAGACTATCCGTTATACTGGTGTAAGAATAGCCATTTGGGGCAAAAAATACATTAAAGAGGGATTTGTTTAGTGTCTAAAGATAAAAATTATGATTCGGGTGCGATTCAGGTTCTTGAGGGATTAGAGCCTGTTCGTAAACGACCGGGTATGTATATAGGTGGTACGGGCGTCGAGGGTTTGCATCATCTGGTATGGGAGATTGTCGATAATGGCATAGACGAGGCTTTAGCTGGGCATGCTACCGAAGTGTCTGTAGAGATGCTAGACAACAATGGGATTCGCGTGACAGATAATGGCCGAGGTATACCAACCGACAAACATCCAAAAACCGGCAAGAGTACGGTGGAAACTGTGCTAACAGTCCTGCATGCAGGTGGTAAGTTCGGCGGTGGTGGATATAAGGTTTCTGGGGGTCTACACGGTGTTGGCTCGAGCGTAGTAAACGCCCTCTCGACTAGTCTTATAGTGAGGGTATTTAAGGATGGGAAGATCCATGAACAGCATTATGAAAAAGGTGCTCCTCAAGATGAACTTAAGGTGGTCGGAAAAACTGATCGTACTGGCACGGAGATTACTTTTTATGCAGATGATACTATCTTCGAGACGGTCAAATTTAATTATGAAACAATACTTGATCGTTTGCGTCACTCAGCTTACCTCACAAAAGGTATAAGAACTTCGCTATCAGATGAAGTTTCTGGCAAAAAATATAGTTTTTATTTTGAAGGTGGTATAAAATCGTATGTTAAGCATCTTAATGTAGGCAAGGATGTTGTAGATGAAGATGTATTTTATGTAGACAAAGAAATTAAGGACTGTCAGGTTGAGATAGCTCTCCAGTATGCCGAAACATTCACAGAAGTCGTAAAGGCGTTTGCCAACAATGTGTTCAACCCAGATGGGGGAACTCACCTAACTGGGTTTAGGGCTGCGCTAACAAGGGTTATAAATGACTATGCTCGCAAAAATGGATTATTAAAAGAGAAAGAAGAGAATCTTTCTGGAGAAGATTGTCGCGAGGGGCTGACAGCAGTTATTTTAGTTAAAATGCCAGATCCGCAGTTTGAGGGGCAGACCAAGAACAAGCTAGGTAATCCTGAGATGAGGGGTTATGTTGAGCAAGTTCTCTCTGAGCACTTATCTTATTACTTAGAAGAACACCCTGCAATTGCAAAGAAGATTGTAGGCAAAGCGCTTTTGTCTGCCCGTGCCCGAAAAGCAGCTCGTGCAGCTAGAGACAATATTATCCGTAAGGGTGCATTAGAGGGGTCTACCTTGCCTGGTAAGTTGGCCGATTGCGCCACCAAAGATCGCAGTAAGGCCGAATTATTCTTGGTCGAGGGTGACTCGGCTGGAGGCTCGGCAAAGAATGGTCGCGATAGCAATTTTCAGGCAATTTTACCTTTGCGAGGTAAGGTGTTGAATGTAGAGAGGGCTAGACTAGATAAGATGCTTGCCAATAACGAAATTGTTAGCCTTATTAAGGCTATGGGTGTTGGGATAGAGGAGCAGTTTGACATAGAAGGTCTTAGATACGAGAGAATAATTATTATGACCGACGCCGATGTCGATGGTTCGCATATTAGAACTCTCTTGCTAACTTTCTTTTTCCGGCACATGGCTCCAGTTATAGAAAATGGACACCTATATATTGCCCAGCCACCACTGTACGCAGTTGTCCAGGGCAAGAAAAAACAGTATGCCTACAGCGAGGCAGAGAGAGACCAGATAATTGACGATATTATTACAGATAAAAAATCTCGGGGCACAAAGGTAAGCCAGGAAGACGACCGCATGAAGCAAGCAGGCGTAAGCGTACAGCGTTACAAGGGGCTTGGCGAAATGGATGCTGACCAATTGGCAGAAACTACTATGGAGCCAGAGAATAGAGTGCTCTTGAAGGTGGCGATAGAAGACGCAGAGAAAGCCGATGCCATATTTAATAAACTAATGGGCACAGAGGTAGATCTGCGTAAAAACTTTATTCAGACACATGCAAAATTTGTAAAGGATTTGGACGTTTAGATGAGTGAGATAAGCGAAGAACCAGAAATAATTGAAACTACGCAGGTTGAAGATAACCCAAGGGTAGTCCGGCGGACGGTTGAAGATGAAATGGAGCAAAGTTATCTTCAGTATTCGATGAGTGTGATTGTCTCTCGGGCGTTACCAGATGTTCGTGACGGGCTAAAGCCTGTACACAGAAGAATTTTGTACACCATGAACCGCGATGGTCTGCGCAGTGGGTCAAAGCATAGAAAAAGTGCAACTGTAGTTGGTGCTGTGATGGGTGACTATCACCCACACGGAGACTCTTCAATCTATGATGCTATGGCTAGGATGGCTCAGCCTTGGTCGATGAGATATACGCTAGTTAATGGTCAAGGTAACTTTGGCTCTATGGACGGAGATCCGCCAGCAGCCATGCGCTATACCGAGGCAAAAATGCAACAACTCGCTGAAGAGATATTGGTAGACATAGACAAAGAGACGGTAGATTTTCGTGATAACTATGATGGGCGCTTAAAAGAGCCAGCTGTATTGCCAGCTAAGGTTCCAAACCTGCTTTTGAACGGGCAGCTTGGTATTGCGGTGGGGATGGCTACCAATATACCGCCCCACAACCTTAATGAGATCGTTGATGCGGTGGTTATAAAGATTGACAACCCCGAGGCAGGTATTGATGAACTGATGGATGTTATCAAGGGTCCAGACTTTCCGACAGGCGGGATTATATATGGTAAAGAGTCTATCAGGACTGCTTTTACAACTGGTAGGGGCGGTGTGGTTCTTCGTGGTGTGGCTGAGGTTGAAGAAACTAAGGCAGGTAAACATCGTATCATTATTAGTGAGATACCTTATGGCTTAAACAAAGCTTCTTTGATCGAGAAGATAGCAGATCTATACAAAGAAAAGAAGATTGCCGGAATTAGCGATCTTCGTGACGAGTCTTCTAAGGGCACTGTTCGTATTGTCATAGACTTAAAGAAAGATGCCTACCCAAAGAAGTTGTTGAATCAGCTATATAAGCTCACCCAGCTTCAGACTACCTTCCACTACAATATGTTGGCGCTCGTCGACGGCATACAGCCTCGCGTGCTTGGTCTGATAGATATTATTTCGGAATATATTAAGCACAGGCAGTCTGTGGTTCGTCGTAGGACAGAGTACGAGCTTCGTAAAGCAAAGGAGCGAGCGCACATTCTAGAGGGCCTCAAGATTGCCCTAGACCACATTGATGAAGTTATAAAGACTATTCGAGCTAGCCAGACCACCGACGAAGCAGAAGCTAACTTGATTAAGAAATTCAAGTTGTCTCAGGTTCAAGCTCAGGCAATTCTGGCAATGCAACTACGAAGACTCACGGGCTTGCAACGCAAAGAGATTGAGGACGAACTTAAGGCCTTGATAGAGCTTATTGCTAAGCTAGAAGGAATCTTGGCCGATGAGAACAAGATATTAGCGATCATAAAGACCGAAATCTTAGAAGTTAAAAAACAATTTGGTGACGAGCGACGCACTAAAGTTGTGCCTCAGGAATTGGGCAAGATGAGTGATGAAGATTTAATTCCTGACGAGCAGGTTGTAGTAACCCTGACATCAGCAAACTACATAAAGCGGAGTCCAATAGCCGAATACAAACGCCAGAACAGAGGCGGTAAGGGCAAACGAGGTATGGCAACCAGAGAAGAAGATGTTATTGAACATGTTGTTAATGCTAGTACTCATGATTTCTTGCTCTTCTTTACCAATAAAGGGCGTGTATTTAGGCTTAAGACCTACGAAGTACCAGCAGTCGGCTTGAATGCTAAGGGCGTCGCCTTGGTCAACCTATTACAGTTGCAACCAGAAGAAGTTGTAAGCTCTGTGATTAACATCAGCAAAACAGACAACGCTCAAAACCTAATTATGTGTACAGTACGCGGAGTGGTCAAAAAGACAGCCTTCGAAGCCTATAAAAATGTCCGGCAGAGTGGATTGATCGCTATTAATCTTGATGAGGGAGATGAATTAAAGTGGATCAGGATGACTTCTGGAGATGATGAGGTAGTAATATCTACTGCACAAGGCCAAGCTATTCGTTTCCATGAATCTGGAGCTAGGCCGATGGGACGAGTCGCTAGAGGGGTCAGAGGGATTCGTTTGCGTGCAGGCGACCAAGTGATCGGCATGGATATTGTCGAAGAAGGCTCTAACATTTTTGTAATTAGCGAATATGGATACGGCAAGCGTACAAAAGTAGCGCAATTTACGGCTCATGCTCGCGGTGGGGTTGGTATTCGGTCCGCAGTAGTAAACGATAAGACAGGTAAACTGATAGGTGTTAAAACTCTTACTGGAGAGGGGCAAGAGATAATCTTAATCTCTGCTGCCGGCCAGACCATTCGCTTAGGACTAAAAGACATACCAGAGCTTGGCCGAGCTACTCAAGGGGTTCGCATTATGCGTCTAAACGACAATGATTCAGTAGTTTCTCTGGCGCTCGTTGATATAGAAGTTAGCCCAGAAGAGTAATCTTTGAAAGTTCGTGGGTCTTTGGTAGAATTGAGAGGAAAGCTCACTAACTAGGCGAATAGAAATGAATAAGCTAGCCAAGAAAAAACAAAAACAAAGCAGTGCAGGTCACTTAAAGCAGAAGCCCAGCAGTTATCGTAGTGGTGACAAGGTAGGGCTTTTGCGATTCTCCAGAATACATTTGTTTGTGGTTGCTGGGGTTGTTGCTGTCATCGGGGGTGTATATGCGGTTTATCAATCATTTGCGTATGAATCTGGTGGCAGAGAATGGTCGAACTTTACGGTAGATGTTAGAAATGTTTCTGGATGGGGGGTTATTCCTGGCGCAACAGTAAATATTAGCAGTGTATACGATGACGGAAGCTCTGCTGGATATACATGTGCCCCGATTCCTGGTTATGGTGATATTTCCAAGGTTGGTCCGGGAGGCCACTCGGTAGCAACATCTTCGAACGGTACAGCAATATTTACTTGTGTAGTAAAGGCTAAGTCGGGCAAAAGAATTGGCTATAGAGTTGATTCCATAAGTGCACCAGGCTGGAACAAGTACAACACAGGTGCTCCAGGTAGTGATCATGTTGATCAATGGGTTAAGAAAGGCGTAACTTATAGATTCATAGAAAACGGAACGATTTTGCACCCGACTAACGGGCAATTCTATATAAGTTTTATGCAACAACCTCCTCAACCACAGCCTCCTGCTATCCAACCACAGCCTCCCGTTATCCAGCCTCAAGCTCCAGCTCCTCAACCACAGCCTGGGCCTAGTGGAAGCAGTAATACCTCTGCTCCTAGCAGGGTGACTCCGAGGCCTAGACCTGCTCCATCTTCGTCATCCAATGACAGTAGTGACAGCAATCCACCTTCTGCTCCAGCCGGGCTAACAGCTACAGAAGGAGCTAGGGGTACGATTGTCTTATCTTGGCAACCATCCACAGACAACAAAGCGGTCACCGGCTATATGGTAGAGCGGTCTACCGATGGGCAGAATTGGACAGTATTGAACGAAGATGTCACTACCCAGACTTTCACAGATTCAGACGCCTCTTTTGGCACTAAATACTCGTATCGTGTGTCTGCTAAGGATGAAGCTGGCAATGGGTCAGATTACGCCGTCGTAGATATCTCTACCTCTGCTTTTGAGGCGAATGCCTTTACTGACAAAGAATCAATCATCGAAAATGAAGACAAGAGTGTCTCTGTCAAAATTCCTGAAGGGGCTCTGCCAGAGAATGCTGTCTGCAAGATAGACACAACCTCTGAAGCGGCGATACCAGATGGTCAGTCGTTGGTTGCTGGCGCCTATGCACTGGTCTGCAAGAAAAAGGATGGTTCTGTCATAGAACAATATAATAAGCCAATAGAATTTACCGTAAAAACCACAGAATCTGACAAAGCTAGGCTTATGTTCCAGGACGGCGATAATTGGGAAGACTCTGGAGAGAGCTACAACCAAGAGGTGCAGGGATACAAATTTAGTACGGATCATCCAAAGAGTTTTGCTGTACTAACTACTAACAAGAAGGGAACTAATTGGCTACTTCTAATCTTTGGCATATTCCTCTTGTTGATGGTTATCTTGGGGATAATATTATGGATTATTCGCAGAAGACAGAATCAGCAAGCAGAAGATGGAGAGAGTTACGGTCTGGACTATTTCGATTCTTATCCGCAAGAACAAGGGCAGGTTCAACAAGACATATCACAGAATGCTTTACCGACAGATAACTATCAGTATCCCTCAGCACAAGATGGGCAGTTTCAGGGTGTAGAGCCAGAATTTAGCGCATCAACCCAGCAATACCAGGAGGTAGCTCCTGTGAATTCAGAGCCTATTGGCGTAGAGCTCCCTGGGGCTCAAGCTCCTGTAGAGCCTGCTCTGTTAGAAACGCCCCCTCAGTTGCCGGCAGAGGAGAAGCCTGTGGCTCAAGCAAAGCCACCGCAAGCACCTCCACCTGCACCATTGCCGGGCGACAGCTATCCCTCTAGTCACGATGCTATACAACCTCGATGATCCAACCCTTTTTTGAAGACAAAAGTAAGCCTTATTTTATAGCTCATCGAGGTAGTAATGTAGCTGGCCCAATGAGCGATAATATTGCCGAGGCTTTTGAGGCCATCGTCGCTTTGGGAGTTAAATATTTAGAAACGGATGCAGTCCTAACCAAAGACGGCGAGGTTGTCTTGTACCATGGATCTAGGAATAAAAAAGAACAAAGACAGACTGGCTACCCGACCAGATCCTACATACAAAGCAGAACATATGAAGAGCTTTGCGGCTCCGATGATTTAACGGAGAGAAATATTCCAAGACTCGAAGATGCATTGCTTGCTTTTCCGAATAGCAAATTTAGTATTGACGCTAAGACTAATGAGGTCGTTGCCCCGCTTGTAGCTATCATAAAGAGGCTCGGTGTTGCAGACCGTGTATGTGTGGCATCTTTTAGTATTAAAAGGCTCAGGAGGCTCCAAAAAGGGTTTGAAAGCAATATTGCTACGGCTTATTGTGTCCATCCTGCGTTATCTTGGTTGTTGAGATATTGTCCGGGTATTTTTTTTAAGTGTCTAAACAGATGTGATATTGACTGTGCACATATCCCTCATGGAGTACTCAATAGAAGAGTAGTTAACTGTGCTAACCAAAATGATGTACGCGTATTTGCGTGGACAGTGAATGATGTAGATATGTTGCGCAAGTGTCTAGATTTGAATATCGATGGGGTGATATCGGACGAACCGAACATTTTAACTAGCAAAAAAGTAGTAAACTCTACAACATAATTGGTTGACAGTAGGTGTTATTTTGCGGTACTATGGAATGACGCTTTTGGAGGCATCTATAAGTTGGCTTCAAAAACAGGACATTAAAATTTTAATAGTGCAAATCAACGTCAATTCATGTATTCCTTATGGAATACAATTGAATTGTTTTAAATAGTAAATTTAGTCAGTTTCTGACTGAAACTAGGAAAACAAATTCTACATTTTTTGAAGAGTTTGATCCTGGCTCAGGATGAACGCTGGCGGCGTGCCTAATACATGCAAGTCGAACGGTAAGGTTCTGCACTTAGTATTTGATCGAGGACTTAACTCCTCAAACATCTGTTGCATCAACTCCGGCTAGAGTTTGATTGGGTGGATGTTGGACATCGAATAATGAGTGTAGAATACACGAGTGGCGGACGGCTGAGTAACACGTAGGAACGTACCCCAAACTGAGGGATAACTGCTCGAAAGAGTAGCTAATACCGCATGTGATCTTCGGATTAAAGCTTCGGCGGTTTGGGAACGGCCTGCGCATGATTAGCTTGTTGGTGAGGTAATGGCTCACCAAGGCGACGATCATTAGCTGGTCTGAGAGGATGATCAGCCAGACTGGGACTGAGACACGGCCCAGACTC
>CAZFPJ010000002.1:14235-268995 GCA_964521095.1 uncultured Candidatus Saccharibacteria bacterium | reverse complement strand
TTTCATATTGTTTTAGTTATTTATTGCTTGCTTTTCTGCCTGTCTGTCTGTCTGTCTGTCTGTCTGTCTGTCTGTCTGTCTGGTACATTGTAACTATCCACGATCTGTTGGCAAAGCCAAAAAAGCGTGCTACCCGTAAGCACTTTGTATTTTAAACAATTTAAAAGCTTTTTATGCTCTACATGGTCAAAAAACTTGGCGATATCTGCTCTCCAAACATATGAATTTGGATATTGCTTTAGCAATTTTTGGGTACGTGCTAAAGCCTTATGTAGTCCCTTCCCCTTTCTGCAAGACCAAACATCTGGGTCAAAGGATTTATCAAAAAGATCAACCAATTGGCCATAAACATATCGGTGAACCACTCTGTCTTGCACCCCTGCGACCGCTAAGTCTCTTCGCTTTTTCTCTTTGATAACCACTTTTTGGTAAATTCCATGTTGATATGATTTTCTATATATTTGACTGGCTAGGCTTTGTATATTCTTTTCTAGGTTGTATTCGAACTCATCTATAGAAATATTGGACTTTTTGCCTTTTCTAAACACCTGCCAAACATTATATATTCTTCTAAGTTTTGTCTCTATGCGAATTGCCTTAGGAAGTTTAGTTTGCCGCTTTGGAAATGCCGGACATCTTCTATGCCATATTTCATCATTATTAGTCGTTCGATACCAAGCCCCCAAGCGAATCCGTTGTAGACTTTTGGATCTATGCCGCCCATTTCTAAAACATTTGGGTGTATCATGCCACAGCCCAGTAGCTCTATCCAGCCAGTCTGGCTACAGATATTACACCCTGCTTTGTCGCAAAACGGGCAAGAAAGAGAAAATTCAAAACTGGGTTCTGTAAAAGGAAAGTAAAACGGATTAACCCGACTCTCTACTTTTTTGCCAAAATAACTAGACAAAAACTCTTCTAAAGTTGCGATTAAATTACCAACATTTACATCTGTGCCAACATAAACGCCTTCAAGCTGATGAAAAGTATGTTCGTGCCGAGCGTCTAGGTCTTCGTTGCGAAAAACCCGATCCGCCACCACAACCGCGATTGGCTTGCCGGCTTCTAGGTCTTTCTTGCGAGCTTTGTATATCCGATTTTGCATAGTGCTAGTGTGCGCCGGAGCTATGAGGCCTTCTTCGGTAATAAAAGTGTCGTAATCATCTCGGGCTGGGTGATCCTCTGGAAAGTTAAGGCTAGTAAACATATTGTAGTCGTTGTCTATGTTGCGACTCTCCCAAGCCTCAAAGCCCATCCGAGAGAAAATATCGTTTATTTTGGCGATCTCGCGCATTGTCGGGTGTATAGAACCATCGGTCGCTGGCAACAAGTCGGGAATTGGTGCGTTGAGATCCATCGGTGCCGTAACATCAATGGGAGGTCTATCGTCGGTTTCCTCATGAGCTTCATCCAAGATAGACTGCAGTTTTTGTCTAAGCCTATTCGTCTCTTGCCCAAAGCTAGCTCGCTCTTCGTCGGGCAAAGTTTTAATCTGGTCAAATAAGCTTTTTAGCTCCATGCTACGCAAAACGGCCCGATCGCCTTTTTGCGCTCGCTCGACCAAAGAATTAACAAGTTTTTCATCAATTGCCATACTTATCCTATATTGTAGCAGTTGAACCTCAGTTTTTCATGTTCTATCCAGTCATTGCAAGGTATAATACTAACTATGGCAAATTTTAGTTTTGATATTGTAAGCGACTACGACCTAGCAAAAGTAACCAACGCTGTAGAGCAGTCACAGCGAGATATTGCTAACCGTTATGACTTCAAGGGCACATCGGCAAACCTAGAGTTTATAGACGACAAAAAAGGCGTAAAGATTGTGGGAGACAATCAATTCCATCTGGACAGCATCATAGACATTTTACGCAAACGCCTGGCCGGCAGTGGGGTCAGCCAAAAAATCTTAGATGTTTCCGCAGAGCCCGTAACTTCCAACCTCAAAATTACCTGGACCGTTTCGTTCAGAAAGGGCTTGGACCAAGAAAAAGCCAAAAAAATTACCAAACTCATCAGGGAAGAACTGCCAAAAATAAAAACTCAAATCCAGGGCGAAGAAATTCGGGTAACCAGCCAGAAAAAAGACGAACTACAAATGGCCATGCAAAAAGTCCGAGAAACCGACTTTGACTTCCCTGTAGAATTTACCAACTTCCGATAACGATAAACTATTGAGCTTGGTTGTGCTGGATAGTCTGTTTGGTGTTATCAAACAATGGGCCAATAACCGGTATCGTGTCAAACAGGCTCAAGAACCACAGGAAAATTGCGATGAACACAGTGGCGCCGATTACGCTACCCGCCCCAAAAAATATCCCACGCAAAAAGTTCTCCCAGTGCAAACGCTTAACATCTATGTAGTTGCTCGCAAACAACACTTCTAGTGCCTTGGCGACTTGTTTTGGATCTTTAATTATTGGTTGCTTTTTGTTATTTTCTTCATTCATAGTTACAGATTATACCAGCTTAATCGTTTTTAGAATTCAGTAAACTTTTATCTTCAACCTCTAGTTGAGAATGATTAGTTATTTGGTCTACCACTTTTGTTAGTTGTCTAGAACGAGTGCCCTCGACTTCAAAATAGGTTTTTTGGGCGGTTTCGAGCTGTTTACCTAACTTTTCCATGCCTTCGCCGTATTTGTCGTATTCGCTCTGAAATTTTGAGATGAGGGCAAAAATTTCCTGCAAACCTCTTTCGTACTTAAAATTTTTGTAAGCCTGCAAGACCAGTCGCAAAACCGCAGTAAAACCAAACGGCCCAGCCAGCACCACTTTTCGCTCGTTGCAGTAGTCGTTAATATCTGGCAATTTTTCATAAATAAAACTAAAAATCATCTCGTTCGGTATAAACATCACCACAAAATCTAGCGTATTGTCTTGTGGATTAATATAACCCTTGGTCGTAACTTCTTTTACTTTACTCTTTACTGCTGTCGAAAATTTGGCAAGAGCCACATTTTTGGCCGACTCTGTTTTGGCCTCTTGATATTCGATCAAATTATCAAAGGGGAACTTGGCATCAACATTTAGCTTTGAGCCGTCAGGCAAAAGAATAGTGAAGTCTGGCCTACCCTCACCAGAACTGGTTTGTTTGACATAATTGACTTTCTCAACAAATCCAGCAGCCAACAATAGATCCTCTGCTACTTGCTCGCCCCAGTCGCCTCGCAGGCGATTGTTTGACAATAAGTTTTTTAGGCCTTCAGTGGATATCTGCAAACCCTCGGTAATTTTGGCGGTATTAGCCAACTGCTCACGAATAGCCGCATTTTGTTCTTTTAGTCCACCTACTTCTTTTCGGCTATTGTCTAGTTGTTTTTCTAGGTTTTTAGTAATCTGTGACAAAAGTTTTTGGTTGTCATCCAAAATACCCTTTACCCCAGACTCTATGTCTTCTTTGTTTCCCTGATGCTGTTGCGCGTTAAGAGCCGTCAGTTTTAGGAGCAACATGTAGCCAACCCCAAATACAGCGATTACGGCAATTACCAATGAGACAATTATCCAAACAATTTCCATAGTTATATATTGTACCCTACAGCAAGCGAGTAACGCCAAACATGAACACAGCACCCAAAATAGTCAGCAGAATTGTCCGCCTAGATGCACCTTTGCTGTGCGCTTGAGGCAAGATATCGCTAGCGCCAATATAAAGCAAAAAGCCCGCAAAAAATCCAAGATAGATAACCAGTGCGCTGGCCGAAACCGTAAAAAACAGAGTAGATAACGCACCGACTATCGGGGCTACCGCTACAACAACTAATATCTTCTTGGCTAGTTGTGGCTTATTATCGTGACGAAGCATCAAGTTTACACCATTAAACCCGTCTGCAAAACGGTGGCCAATAACTGCTATAGCTACTGCCCAACCTACCGAACTATTAACCTGAAACGCTAGACCAATACTAGCGCCGTCCAATAGGCTGTGGCCAACCAAAGCAAAAGCTCCAGCCAGGCCTACATGGGGGTGCGTGTGCATCACATAGTCGCTCTCGTGAGAATGATGCACCAAAATAAATTTTTCTACAGCATGAAAAAGCAAAAAGCCCGTTACCAGAGCGCTCATCGGCCAAATAATATCCAAGCCGGTTGACTCAACTCCCTCAAAAATCTCTGGTATCAAGTCAAAGGCTACCAACCCAATCAAAGCTCCGGCAGTAAAACCAAGTATTTCGTTAAGTCTTTTAGAATTTGATAATGCTAAAAAACCACCTAATTCGGCAGCTCCGGCACTAATAACGGCAAGCAATATAATAATCATCTATCCAATAAGTGTATCTGTCCACACGCCATAATTGCAAATGACAAGAAAACAAGGACCCCAGGCTAATGCCCAGGGTCTACGGAAGCCTCACACTTCCACACCCTACTGTAAGCGCTTGTGTTTGATTTTGCAAGCCTTAGTTTTCTAGCAAATTCGCCTGTTGACCGAAGGCTTTTACTAGCTCCTGCCTAGCTTGACTTATCTTGTCGTTAAAGGCTTTATTGGCAATATCTTCGGCCTGACTTCTGGCTTGATTAGTAGCACTCAGCTGAGAATCAAACGCAAAACCTTTGCGAGCTTGAGCATACGAGCTACCAGCGTCTTTGATACCAGATTTTAGTGAAGACAATACTTCACCCACAGGAGTACCGTTTCGGCAGTCTGCGGTTGCCCTGTCAATCGCTTGGTTAATTCGTACATTCATATTGTTCAGAGCGCTATCATTAGCTTCTCGCTGTTTAGTGATAAGTGTATCCGCAGAAGTTCGATGCGCTAAGCGAGCATTATCCTGAGCAACCCGCCTAGCTTCTACCGATTGCCTGATTGCCTCGTCGTAAGATTTAACTGCAGACTGCTGATCTTCGGTGCTGGCCACGCTTTTGAGTTTTTCAATACCTTGGCTAAACCTGGTGTCCCAGCTTTGCCGATGTTCTTTAATCTTGTCTGATGCGGTCTGCTGAGCCTTGACGCGCGCGTTTTTACTTTGCTCTCTCTGGGCAGTAATACTCTGCTGTCTCTGCTCGGCCGTTGACCTGACTCTCTCTGCCACGCCGACTATTTGCTGGCAAGCAGACGCCTCAACCTGCTGGCGGACATTTCCGCTCTGAGTGTTATCCAAAATTGCCGAGGCCGAAGAAGGCACAAATATTGCCACAATGGCCATAAGCGCTAAAAGTCTAAAAAGCACTTTCATAGCCATCCCCCGCCTTATCAAATGCCTCAGATTCCGCCTGAGATTCCGAAGATAACTCTTTCTCTGCGTCATTGTCTAGTTTTTTCTCTACGCTAACATCGCTCTGCAGATCTCTCTCTATATCTACTAGCGGACCGTGCTTAATCGCTCTGTCGCTAGGGGTTTGTTTACTATCTTGTCTTTGCAGAAAAACAAACACCCCCACAATCAACACCATTACTACCAGTACTACCAACAAAGCAAGCTCTGTATTTCTGTATTCTTGCAAGATCTTAGACTTTTTTATCATCATAACCACCGCCGTTTATTAAAAATAGTAATCGTTATAGCTACAACCAGGCCAATCAATCCTCCTATAAGCCAAAAAGCCTTAGGATTATCGTGCATTGGCACCAAAACATTCATGCCGTACAGCCCGCTTATGGTAGTTGGTATGGCTAAAAATATAGCAATAGATGTCAGGTGGCGAAAAGTGCGGTTTAGACTGCTGGTGGCAATGGCTTCATAAGCCTGTCTCAGGTTTATCAAGGTTCGTATCTTGGCCCGACACTGCTCTATCAACTCGTTCGTATCTAGATTGAGGTCTTCCACCAAGTCCCTATCTTCTTCGTGCAGGCGCATATATTTGCCACTCTCGAGTGCATTAATTACCAGAGATTGTGGTTGCAATGCCGATAAAAACTCATCCAAGTCTTCTTCTAGCTCTATAAAACTCAAAAATTCTTTGGTACTAATCTCGGACTGACGCATCTCTCGGCGGATTCGCAGTATGTGCCGAGACATAGTAGTCAGTCGAACTCGGTAAGAACGATTTATTTGCTCTAATATCTGCAAAAATATTTTGGTTTTTTGAGTAGTTATAGCCTCTACTTGACCGTTTATCACTAGGTCCAGCAAGGCATCGCTGGTGCGCATAATCGTAATAATGTTGTTATTGGTATAGATGATTAACAGCGGTTCTGTAGAGGTGTCAGCCCCGCCAATATGAGCGTATCTGGTAAAAACATAAACTCGCCCATCGTCGGTTTCGACACGAGGGGCTTCATAAAGGTCAACAGCATCGCTTAGTAAGTCTCTGGCTAGCCCAAAATCACCAGCTAACTTGTCTAGCTCTTCGCTGGTTGGCGCAACAACATGAACCCAGCTACCCGCCTTTGGTTCTTCAACTATATTTAGTTTTCTAGCCCTAGCCGTGCTGTGATAAGCAGTAATCATAAGGACTATTGTAACTTATTTGCCAACCTTTTAGCCAAGCCCACACTCTTTAGCTTGTTCCAGCCCAGCCCAATCCCCTTGATAACATACGGCGCTAACAGATAAGCCAAACCAGCATAGATAACCCCCAAGACTGCATCTATCACATAATGCTCTCCCTGGTAGACTGTGCCTGTCCATATTAAGACTGGATAGATCCAAGCTAGTAGTCGCCAGCGTGTTTTGTATAAAACTGTCAAAAATAGCGCAAACAGCAGTGCATATGCAGCATGCAGAGACGGCACTGCAGCGACAGGGTTGGGCGAGATGTCGTTGTATAAACTTGGGAAATCGTGAATCCCAAGCGCCGACCAGACCTGACTAGAAACCCTAGTAATTGGCTCTATCAACCCCATATCGCTGGCCATCCAAGGGGGTGCCGCCGGAAACACTAAATAGGTAAAAAATCCTGCGAAAGACAAGACCACATAGGTGGTCACAAATCGCCAGTACTGCGAGTCTCGAGTTTTCCAAATTAGTACAGCCAATGCAATCGGCAATACAAAGTGCATCATATAGGCTAGATAAAATACAAAGTCATACCACTGGACTGCACCATGCCACCACCACCCCTGTAATACTGTCGTGGGCAAATGCCCAAAAAACAGAAATTTATCGGCCTCGGGCATAAACATATAATTGACATGGTTATTCAGGTGGTCAGCAATTCCCCTAAACGACTCGTATACAAGTAGCAACGCCACAAAGGGCGCTAACCGTTTGGTTAACTCCTTGGCTTGGCCAAACAACATAGCTACAAAAATGGCAAAAACTAACAATTTATCTGGTGTAGGAAAACTAGGTTGAGCAGTAAAAACCGCCAAACATGCGATCGTGCCAACAACCCCAATCCCCACAAAAATTTTTCGTTGCATTGGCTATTATTGTACTCTAGAAAGTAGTGAGGAGTAAAAATTAACTACCAAATATATTGTTTTTGTTTGCAATACATGGTATAATATAAAGATATGCATGAATTTGAACCCAGAGAACAGCCTCTAACCCCAGAGGAAAAAGCAGACATGGTCCACCAGGCCCATGACTTTGCTGTTGAATGGGTTGCCAAGGGTGCCCCAACCCAGCGCGATCTAGAGAAATGCGTTAATTTTATAGATATTGCTACTACCTGGATTGCCGAACGAGATTTTCAGATTGGCACCCCCGAAGACTTGGTAGAACTTGCCGAGCTATTGGTGCCAGTTGTTGGCGAAGAAAAGCGAATTTTGCAACGCAAAGCCAACACAGATGCACTAACTGGCCTTGCCGATAAAGAGGTGTTTACCCTTGCCCGCGAAACAGCCGAATCAGACCCAGAAACAGCCTTTTTGTTTTTAGATGCCCGCAATTTTGAAGCCGTCAACAACACCTATGGTCAAGACGAGGGAGACAAAGAGATAGTCAAAGTTGCCAACTTTATAAAATCCGAAGCCGAAAAGTACGGCGTTGGGGAGAGGGTTTTCAGAGTAGGCGGTGACGAATTTGCCATTATTGCTCCTAAAGATTTGGTAAGGTATCTGCATCACCACATAGTCGATAAATATGGCGATACAGTTGCCACCGAAGATGCCCGGACTACCCTGCGCGGAGTCCATGCCGATACATTCAGCGAGGCAGCCTTGCTAATGGTAGACCTCAAAAAAGAAGAAAAGGCCAGCAAGATCGGCAAAGTAGCCACCAAAGTAAAGTCAGCATTCAAAAACTAGCGATTCCCTGCTAGTTACGCTAAAATAGAACGCATCAATAGGGTGTAGCCAAGTGGTAAGGCAGTGGGTTCTGGTCCCATGATCGGGGGTTCGAATCCCTCCACCCTAGCCAGGGTTGTCATCGACACTTTCATAGTGTTGAGACAACCCTGTTTTAATGCATGTGGTTCGTACCCCCGACAATGATCGGGGTGAGAAATGCCAGTGGCATTTCGCAAGGGAGCCAACTCTTCAAAACTTGTTTTGAAAGATGTTGCGACGGGCCTGCCGAAGGTAGGTCGAATCCCTCCACCCTAGCCAAGAAACAACTAAGCTGTACTTAGTACAGCGATATGTCGGAAGCCAACTGATACTCTTTCGTTTGTTTAGAAGAGACAATCTTCTCTAAAAAAACTAGATTCATTATCGGATTATTCACAATTTTAAAAGTCGGTTTATTCTCAAGATTCATGACAAGAGCGACAAAGTAATCTTCTCTATACTCAGAAGCTTTTTTATATTCGTTTTCAGTAAACCTAAACCTTCCCTTAGCCGTCCTGACTCCCTTTACTTCTGCGAGCAAGGACCTACCACCGACATCTATCTGAAAGTCATAACCATCTCCATACAATCTTGCATCTGTAATATCTCCATTCCTGAATTGCTTAATTTCACTAAAATTAGTAATGAAATACTGTTCGGCCTCAAAACCTGTTTGCTGTAACTTCTTAAATCTTGTCTTTGTAATTGGCCTAACTTTTTCAAAATATTCTTTGATATCATGGTTTTCATACAAGAACAGTTTTATGATGTTAGCATAATCTCTTACATTCTCATCACCGAACAAACTGTCTATCAAAATCTTTCTATGCCTGTATGCGTCCGCTTTCTGCCACCATCCTCTGCGGTTATTATCAAAATATGGGTCAAATAGATCCATACGATTTTTGACAACGCTGGCAGTTTTGACCAATCCAAGAGCAACAAAGTAATTAAAGAAGGACTGCTTAGTTGAAAAGCCAAATTCTTCTATAAACTTATTATCAAATTTAGCTAACCCGTAGCCAAGTAAATTTAATATCTCATAATTTTCATGTTTAAGCGAAGAATTGCTACCCATACCTAATATGCTAAACGAAAAAATACGAAAATTGTAGCACTATTTTATGATACTTACAGAAAACCATAGTTATGCGCCTGTATAATAGACTCATGTATGTTTATTACAAAAATCCGCGCTCGAGGGGGCGCGACAAAGCCAAAGCTCGAAAAAACAGAAAGATAATCCTGACAACTGTTGTGCTGGTTGCTAGCTCTGCATTTGGCCTAAATATATGGCATAAAAATCCAACAAGCACCACCCCAGTTGCTACAGAAACCAGTGGTCAACAAAAGCAATCTGCAAAATTTGATTGGCCAACCAAATATACTGCCGTCGGAACCCTAAAATCCGGGGTAGTAGCTAGTTCTGAGACGGCAATTACCCCTAGACCAATTGCTAGCATGGCAAAAATTATTACCGCCCTTGCCATATTAGAAAAAGCTCCCCTAAAACAGGGCGAAAAAGGTATAACGATAGTTTTTGACGAAGAAGATGCAAGGATTTTTGCAGAGTACCAGGCCAAAGACGGAGCCGTAACGCCAGTTGAAGTTGGCAAAAGTATGAACCAGTATGAAGCCCTGCAGGCGATGTTGTTGCCTAGCTCCAATAATGTGACGGATTCGTTGGTTAGACGAGTTTTTGGCAGTACAGAAAACTACACAAAATACGCTAATAATATGATCAAAAAATATAACCTAAAAGGCACTGTAGTATCGGATGCTAGTGGGTTTTTGCCAAATACAGTTAGCACTCCGTCAGACATGGTAATCGTTACTCAGATGGCCATGAAAAACCCCGTAATTGCAGAGATAACAGCTCAAAAAGAGGCCAACATACCAGTCGCCGGAAAAATAAAAAATGGCAACAGGCTTCTGCACATCAACCCCGCCGTAGTGGGTGGAAAGCCCGGCAACACCGACGAGGCTGGTTGGTGCCTACTGTTTGTTGCTAAGATTCCAGACAAACTACCCTCTGGTGATTTGTTTATAGGTGTTGTAATGGACGCAAAAACCCCAGACGAGCTGTTTGATATGTCCCAAAGACTTATAGACCAAGCGCCCAAACTCAACAAATATTAGTTAGAGCGTTTGCGCTGGCTGTGGTTAAGCTCTTTTTTGCGAACTCGAAGGCTCTCTGGGGTTACCTCTAATAATTCGTCTTTTTCTATAAAGTCTAGGCTTTCTTCTAGGCTCATGATTTTTGGAGGAGTTAGCTGTACTACGCCATCACTAGAGGTACTGCGCATGTTAGTGAGTTGCTTGGCTTTGCAGACATTTATCTCCATATCTTCGGAGCGAGTGTTTTGGCCGATAACCTGCCCAGCGTAAACTTTAACTCCCGGATTCACAAAACATGTTCCTCGGCTCTCTACTGTCTGCAGAGAATAAGGCGTGGTAACCCCTGTCTCGAAGGCGATCAAAACGCCTTCGCGAAGCTGTTTGAGATCTGGAGTTATGGGCTCGAACCCTAAAATAAGTGAGTTCATGATAACCGTTCCCTTTGTCCGAGTTATTAGAGTGCCCCGAAGTCCTAGCAAAGCCTTTGTTGGGATTTTGTAGATAAGTTTGGTTAGGCCCTTCGGGCTGGCGAATTGCTCCAGCAAGGTTGCGCGACGAGCGCCTAGCTCCATCTGGACTGTACCGACATGCTCTTCGGGCACCTCGATAATTAGCTCTTCTACTGGCTCTAAGGTTTTGCCATCTTCGACCCGAGTAACTACCTGCGGTCGCCCCACTTCAAATTCATAACCCTCACGGCGCATGGTTTCTATAAGCACACTAAGATGAAGTTCGCCACGACCAGATACTAAAAAGCCAATTCCCTGCTCGCCCAAACGCAAGCCAACATTGGTCTCTAGCTCTTTTTTGAGTCTATCGCCAATTTGCCGACTAGTGGTAAAGTCGCCCTCTAGCCCCTTGAACGGCGATGTGTTTGGGCCAAGATAAATCTGCAGAGTTGGCTCCTCTACCTCTAGCGGAGGCAAAGCTTCTGGATTAGTCGCATCGGCGATTGTTTCGCCAATCTGAGCGTCTGCCAGACCCGTAACCTGCACGATATCCCCCGCAATTCCTCCAGCCACCTCGAACCTTGCTAGGCCCTGACTCATATAAACCTTGTCTATCTTGGCTTTTGCTATAGTGCCGTCTTTTTTACAGAGAGTTATAGGGTCGCCCGGCTTAATACTGCCAGCCATGATTCGGCCGATAGCGTATTTGCCCTTGTAGCTGTCATAAGCTAGTGCTGTAACCATCATTTGCAGTGGCTTGGCTGTGTCTAGGTTGGGCGCAGGAATATGCGAGATAATAGCGTCAAAAATTGGCGATAAGTCTGCCGTACCCTCAGTGCTGGCTGGTATCTCGTCCCAAGCCTTGCCCTCTCGGCCAATGGCGTAATAAATTGGGAATTTTAGCTGTTCTTCATGGATAGCTAGTTCCAAAAAGAGATCATCTAGCTCGTCCTTTACCTCTTGAATGCGCGAAGCTGGTTTATCTATTTTGTTGATGATAACAATCGGCTTGAGTTCGTTTGCTAGGGCCAACGAAAGCACAAACTTGGTCTGGGGCATCGGGCCCTCTTGGGCGTCAACTATCAAAATAACACCGTCAGCCATATTGAGAGTTCTCTCTACCTCGCCAGAGAAATCTGCATGCCCGGGAGTATCGATGATATTGATTCGATAGTCGTCGTGACTAACAGCGGTAATCTTGGCGGTGATGGTTATGCCTCGCTCTTTTTCTTGGTCGCCGGAGTCCATGATAAGATCCTGGCTCATCTCGGCCTGGTTGGCTCGGAAAATCTGAGATTGCTTTAAAAGACCATCGACAAGAGTAGTCTTGCCATGGTCAACATGAGCAATAATAGCAATATTGCGAATCTTGTCTGGGTCTTGGTTGGTGTTTATCATAAATAAAAATACGCCCTATCTAATGCCGAGAGCGTACAACTCTTAACCTACATTATAGCAAATTCTTAGAATTATGGTATTGTTTATTTAAGAATTGGTCTAGTCCCTATGAAGAAACACATGATTGAGCTAACTAAACTAACAAAATCTTTTGGCAAAAAAGAAGCTGTCAGTAACCTTAGTCTTAAAGTTGATCAAGGACAAATATTTGGTTTTTTGGGGCCAAATGGTGCCGGTAAAACGACTACCATCCGTAGTATCATGGGGTTTATCAGCCCAACTTCTGGAAGCATAAAATTATTTGGCAAAGATATAGCCAAGTCTGGGGTCGAGTACAAGAATAGTATCGGATACTTGTCGGCCGATAATGCGCTTTACGGTGGATGGAATAGCAAAGAACACATTGAGTTTGTAGCTTCGGTACGACAGATAAGTCACGATGCATATAGTCTAGCCGATCGGTTTGGCCTAGATACTAATACAAAATTTCAATATTTATCATCGGGGAACAAACAAAAACTTGGACTAATCTTGGCAATAATGCATGAACCCGACATATTGATACTAGATGAGCCGACAAGAGGGCTGGACCCGATATTACAGCAAGAGATTTATACGATACTAGGCAACATCAAAAAGCGTGGAGGTACAGTCTTTATGTCTTCGCACAATCTGAGTGAAGTAGAGCAAGTTTGCGACCAGATTGGGATCATCCGCGCAGGAAAGTTAGTCACCCAGGAGACAATGCAATCTATACACAAAATGAAAACTCACATAGTTAAAGTCGTATTTGCTGATGAGTATCGTAAAAGCGACTTTGAAGCCAACAATATAGAGATTAAGACTGCTGACAAAACCAATCTGGAGCTACAGCTGACAGGTGACATAAACGACTTGCTTAATAGACTATCGAAATACCGAGTGCACGATATCCAGGTTAACCATGCAAGTCTAGAAGATATATTTTTGAGGTACTACAAATGAAACAATCGCTTATACCCTCTATTGCAAAAGAGCTCCGCCAATTCCGCTGGACAATCATTATCTACTGCCTCATCGCGTTGGGCTTTGTATGGATGTACATGGCAATATTCCCAAGTTTCGCCAAAGAATCAGCAAAGTTCAATGAGCTCGTTGCTTCTTATCCTAAAGCCCTGCTAGAGGCTTTTAACATCAAGGAGATGAGTATTGGGACTCTTGAGGGATTTTTATCTACAGAACACTTTAGTTTTGTCTGGCCAATTATGGCAATTTTGTTAGTCGTGTCTATGTCTGGCAGAGCTTTGGCGGGAGAAATTGAACGCGGAACCATAGCATTATTGCTTGCCCTGCCATTACCTAGACTCAAGATATTCGCGTCTAAATATATAGCCGGGTTGTTGGCCTTGTTGGCCTTTTGTGCCACTTCTATATTGTCTATAATTCCCCTCGCTATAGCCATGAATATCAGCATTAACAGCAGTCATGTATGGCTGACTTTTGTGTACGGTTTTTTGTTTGGATGGGTAGTATTCTCGGCAGGCATGATGCTGTCAAGTCTAGCTAAAGAGCGCAGTACTGTATATATAACCCTGGGTGGTAGCCTATTGATTATGTATGTCATGAATCTGATCTCTGGGCTAGTAAGCTCTCTTGAGAAATTACAATACGGCTCTATTTTTTATTATTTTGTACCTAGCGAAACATTGATAAATGGCAAGATCAATTCCGTGTCTGTCCTTGTGATGATATTAACCATATTAATATTTTCGTGCATCGGCGCTGTAGCCTTCAAACGCCGTGACATCTCTGTCTAGGGCAATGCTTTTCCCGCCCAACAACCTCATCATCTTGCCGTGGTACAATACATGCTTGAGATTTTATAATTATTAGCCTACTGGTGAACTGCTGAATCAATAAAACAAGGAAAAAATAATGACTGAGAGACTAAGATCTAAGGGTAAAGCGCAAAACATAAATGTAATTATGGGGGCGTTGATGTTGGCGATATTGCTAGCAGCTCTAGACCAAACAATTATATCTACAGCACTACCAAAGATAGTTAGTGATCTTAATGGACTTAATGAATACTCTTGGGTTGCCACCTCATACCTGCTGACAAGCGCTATCTCCACCCCCCTTTATGGAAAAGTCAGTGATATGTACGGCCGTAAAAAGATCTTTCTTTTTTCTATAAGTGTATTTTTGGTGGGCTCGGTATTGTGTGGGCTGAGCCAGAATATGACGCAACTAATTTTGTTTAGAGGCATCCAGGGTATCGGTGCTGGCGGGCTATTCACTCTAGTCATGGCAATCATTGGTGATGTTGTACCGCCAAGAGACAGAGGAAAGTACCAAGGATTATTTGGTGGAGTCTTTGGTGTGTCTAGCATCGCAGGGCCTCTTTTGGGTGGGCTCATAACAGATCATGCGTCTTGGCGATGGGTGTTTTATATCAATGTTCCCGTTGGGCTGTTGGCTCTTTTTGTTATTGCAACTGTACTGCACCTACCAGTTAAAAAATCTCCTCACAAAGTAGATTATCTTGGCGCATTATTCTTGTCGATCGCGGGGATTAGTCTGCTATTGGGCACCGAGTGGGGTGGTGATAAATACGGCTGGGGCTCTGCCCAAATTATTGGACTGTTCATTGTTAGTATTGTTAGTGCAATACTGTTTGTTTGGCAAGAAAAGCGCGCCAAAGAACCTATAATTCCACTAGGACTATTTAAAAACAGTATCTTTACCACTAGTACCGCCCTAGCGTTTTTGCTTGGGGTAGTCATGTTCGGGGCCTTAATATTTTTACCAGAATACCAACAACTCATCCGCGGAGACTCTGCTACTAAATCGGGGCTAATGATGCTTCCATTTGTGGCTGGTATGCTGGTTGGCTCTATCGCCTCTGGTAGGCTGGTATCAAAAATTGGTAAATACCGAATATTCCCCATCATTGGAACGCTACTAACTACGCTTAGCTTTTTCCTATTTGCACACATAACTGCCGATACAAGTCGAGTGTTGCTAGGGGTATGGATGTCGATACTTGGGCTGGGGCTTGGACAGATTATGCCAATCCTGACCCTGTCTGTACAAAATGCCGTTGATGCAAAAGACCTGGGTACTGCGACTTCTTCTGTGACATTTTTTAGGAGTATAGGCAGTGCAATAGGGGCGGCAGTCTTTGGAGCTGTGCTATCTAACCGGTTGGTCTTTCATATATCTCAAGCGCTCCCAGGAGAAGCAGGAGCAACCGCCTCTAGTCACCTGCAAAATAGCGCCTCTCAGATGCACCAATTACCCCCAGAAGTCCTACACGCTGTACAAAACGCCTTTGGACAAGCCTTTGGAGATGTATTTTTGGTAGGCATTCCTTTTGCGGTAGCCTCTTTTGTGATTGCACTTTTGTTAAAGGACAAACCTCTAAAAGGATACACTTCGGACAAAGCTCACTAAGTTCCCTACGGTCTAGTTATAATCTCGCGCCAAGACAAAATATTGTAAGTACTAGTTACTGGGTAGCTCGGAGGCGGAGAGTATTTGAGATTGTAGTCATACTGAGTTGAGTTATTTAGAAATCCTGAGATATATCTGTTAGTTATTGGGTCTCTAGAAGCATCGCCACACTGAGAATAACCGTTGAGCCACGACCAAGTCCAGGTCTGCCTAGTTGCAACTGACCCATAAAAACTAAAGGTCTGATTGCTGTTTGTCCAACCTCGTGTGCAGTCCCAACTATTCGAACGATACGACCCCGGATACAGAACGCTCCCCGACTGGGCAAGCAATGCACCGTTAACTTCAAAATTAAACGCCCCAGAAGTAGGTACCGCATAAGGAGCTATCGTAATATCATTCTCTGCAATTAGCCCTATAGCATCTTCACCGTTTTTGGTTGAATAGACAACATCATCAGCAATAACTATCTCGGCATTGACACTGGCCGAAGCAAGTCGCCCAGCACCTATAGTAACCCTGCCGTGAAATGTTGGATTAGTACGAACCCATACATTATCTTCGGCAAAGATTACTCCGTTCGCTGGCACGGACACACCAGTAGCAACCGACGACAACGATAGTGCTGAGGTATACGGCGTACGAGTGTCATTTTCGGAGTTAACATTGTATAAATCATATGTGCCATTGGTGTTTAACTGCACCAAATATCCCCTACCCAAACTATAGCTACCACTGGTACTGCGTTGAGGCAAGTAGCTAGCCGTTCTAGTAGTTGGCACCCTGGTACAAGCATTGGATAGTGACGCTAGAGAGGCCGTAGCCGGGTCACTAGCAAAAGCCTGCTTTTTGAGAGTACACAAGCTACCGGTAACTTGATTAAAATCTATAGATGGCTGAGGGTAGGTCCAGTCGGCTTTTGATCTAGTATTGCAGTTTACTGGCGTAGTGACACTAGTGTCACACCACACACCCGGACGACTGGTAGAACCGTTGCCTCCGAGATTTGATGGAGGTACATATGTAGTATTGGCAGAAGATACAACCGAATCACTAGAGCCATCCATGCGCACTCCAATATTTGAGTGTATTGGCCCGTGAGATGATTCTGTATTGCCAAACCAAACTGGCACATCTGCCACCAAACCATAACTGGCAAAAGACGGGGCACCAATTTGAGCCTGAATAGTCCTAGTAAACCCAGACTTTGTGTCTTTACCAATTGACCTAACGGTAGCCGATGTAGACGCACTAGAGTCTGGCTTTATCCATAAAGTATAAGTGCCTACGCTATAACCGAGAGCATCTACATAATTATGCACATATGGCCCATACCCCAAATTGGGATCTGGCGTGGCTGGTGTGGATTGACCATCTTTGAAGTCTGTCGGGTTGTGGCTAAGGTGCCACAGATAATAATTAACACCTGCCTCGGCAATATTAAGAGCTTTTTGGCTACTGACATTGTTGCCAGCGAGACCAAGGTTAGATGCCACCAGCTGTGTCACGGCACTAAGAATTATTATCAGAGCTACCAAAATACTCAAAACCATAGGCAAGGCAAATCCTTGTTCGTTAGTTTTGTTATGCTCAACGAATTTCATAAATTAACCTTTCTGTTGCGCAACGATACCTGAACGGTCATAAGGTTGTACCCACTTGGCGTTGGTGCTTTTGAAGGAGATACTAAGTTGATCTGGACTTGCTGTATGGTGTTTCTGTTAGTCACCGGTGTCGATAATTTGGTACCGCCACCATCAAAATATGAAAAAGTATTAACGCCAGATAGTGTATGGAATGGATCAATGATCGTATAGGTTTTTTTGTCTGCGGTTATTGGTGTGCCGGTTGGCGGGTTGGCTGTCATCGGAGTTACATCTGCAAGAAATTTTTTACCATCCGAACTCTTGTAATAACGAATTAGCGACACAGTAGCGTCGCGAGGAGAAAAATAAGCATACATAGTTAACTCTGAATCATCGGCATAACTGATATCTGTCAGCCCTCTGGTAACTGTTGCTATGCGTTGCGACTGGGAAGAGATTGACCCAAAAGATAGGCCGTCGGCCTGCAACATAAAATACTGGTTAATCGTAGTCGTAAAAAAAGTAAAAAATATCGTAGACACAATACCCGTAACAACGAGCACTACTACAACTTCAATAATAGTAAATCCCTCTTCGGCTTTACGGCGTAACATTTATGCCTCCATATGGTGGTGAAGCTGGCATGGTTACAGTATGCCCACTGGCAGATATCTGTAATGAAGTCCAACCCAAAGATGCGCTAGATATGTTAACGGTACAATTTAGCTGAACCCCCGAAAAATTACCAGTACAGCTTGCGGTATAAGTAGAGCTACCTTGCAAAAGCCTAACTGTAGTTGCACAAGAAGACGGGTTACTACTGCAGGGCAGATTAGTACCTTTGATCTGAAAATCGAAAGCGCTCATATTAGACGAGGATTGGTTTGCTTCATAGGGGCTAACCGAACTGACTCTTGGAGCGCTACTGCTTGTGGCAAATACCAATCGGACTTTCTGTATATAGTCACTACCTGCATAGCTAAATAGGGTTGTCGGTGGTGAACTAGCTATGTAGGTGGGAATTTGTATTGGGCTAAACGGACTAGCGCCAACATATGGCAAGGCAGACACCAAGTAATACGAAGTACCCCCAACCGAACAGCTAGTTGAGCCAGTATCCCCGCAGAAATAATAACTCCCCGGCGCAAGATTGCTAACTGCACCCAAACCACCACCATCGGTTACTAGTCGGCTATCTGACGGGGTTAAGTTATCGTAGTAATAAGCAGTATTAGAGGTACTGGTGTATCTTTTGTAGCCACCCTTGATGTAGATTCTCATATTCCCAAGTGGATTGCCGTTTGTGTCGACAGCTTCAACCACCAGACTATTGGCTGTCATAGGCTTGAGTTGTAAAGTCGAGTACGAAGAAGACTGCGACAGCAATTGTAGATTAGGATAAGTAGCAACCAAAGAGCCTGATGAAGCGATTGTACTAAGACTAGAGTAACCCGAAAGACTAGCATCCACTCTATAATCCGCCCCTGTATCTGGTGGCAAACCATAAAATATAGCCATCCCATTAGAGTCTGTGGTATCGCTAACATCAACAGATGGAGTAGTGGTAGAATTTACTACATGAGCTGTAGCCCCGATTATAGGGTTGCCGTTAGAGTCTATGACTTTCACAAACATTGCCCCTGTATTGCTAGCTGTCTCGGCAACACGAGCAGCAATTTGAGTATCTATATCTGCCAGAACATCACCGCTTTGACTCTTCACTCTTACATTAACCACCTTGTAGTCGGCGGCATTGGAATCTGTGACGCTAGCCATATTGCTCGGGGGTGGATAATTTCTACAGTACTGCTGTTTTAACTGCGTGTTAGGGTAGGAACCACAGCCGTCAAAAGCGTCATCGGAATAGTTGATAGCTGTCTCAACCTTGTAATTAAACCCTGAGTTATTAATGTCTACCGAAGCTGGCAAAGGATTGTTGGCAACGATGCTCCCGCCAGCGACAGCAAGATTATTGTATGGCAAGGACTTCAAATACTCCATCTGATTAGTCGCCAAAGACAAGGCTACAGATTTTTTCTTTGCCACCAAAGCGCTATTAACAAGGGCAGTAAACAGTTGCAATGTACTAAGCGCTACTATAGCTATAACAAATAGAGCTATGACCAACTCTACTATCGTATACCCACTCTCGTTCTTTGCCTTAATCATAAGAAAAATCTTACTTCTGATTGTACGCTAGAACAGAGGTATTGCACAAGCTACTTATGCTTTTTTGCTGAGTAAGCAATCTGAGTGATCACGCTCTCTGCCAAAACTCTCTTGCAAACCTAGGTTATAATAGTAGTAAACAGAGGGGAGATAAAAATTATGTTTACATTACCAAATTTAGGCTACGACTACGATGCTCTGGAGCCGTACATAGATTCCCAGACCATGGAGATCCACCATTCTAAGCATCACCAAACTTACATAAACAAGCTAAACACAGCTTTAGAAACTCAGAACGAGTTACTATCTAGAGACATTGCCAATCTGGTACGAAATATCGAATCTCTGCCAGAAGCCGTTCGTACTGCTGTGCAAAATAATGGTGGTGGACACTACAATCACAGCTTGTTCTGGAAAAACATGACTCCCGGTGGGTGCCAACCAAGCCAACAGCTTCTAAGCAAAATTATCGCAAATTTTGGTAGTCTGGATAATTTTAAAACCAAATTTACCGAAACGGCTGTGTCTCGCTTTGGGTCGGGCTGGGCTTGGCTTGTTACCGACAATAATACTTTGCAAATAACTTCTACTGCTAATCAAGATAACCCCATTTCTGATGGTAAAACCCCTATACTAGGACTAGATGTCTGGGAGCATGCCTATTATCTAAAATACCAAAACAGACGGCCAGAATACATTGATGCTTGGTGGAATGTAGTAGACTGGAACGAAGTAGAAAAGCGTCTAAGCAAAGTTAATTAGAAAATAAATTGGAGGATAAAATTTGAAAGCTTCAACCCTTTTTGTAAAGAGTTTAGAGAGCGCCGGAGTGCAGTATGTGTTTGGAGTTCCAGGAGAAGAAAACCTGGCTTTTGTAGAAGCCCTTAAAGACTCTAGTATTGAACTAATTACTACCCGCGACGAACAAACTGCAGTCTTTATGGCATCAACAGTAGGGCGACTAACCGGCCGAGTTGGCGTAGCCCTGTCGACTCTTGGACCGGGGGCTACAAATCTTGTAACTGGCGTGGCCTATGCACAACTTGGGGGCATGCCTCTGCTTGTTATAACTGGCCAAAAACCAATCAAGAAGAGTAAACAAGGCAAGTTTCAGATTATCGATGTGGTTGGGATGATGAAGCCGATAACAAAAATGACCGAGACAATTGTTAGTGCCGACCGAATACCGAGCATGGTGCACCAAGCAATTCGTACCGCCGAAAAAGAAAGACCCGGTGCCGTACACCTAGAGTTCCCCGAAGATATCGCCGACGAAACTAGCGACCTTACGCCATTGCCATGGAAAAAGGTACGCCGGCCAATCGCAGACCCTAAAAGCATTGACGCGGTAGTTAGCGCAATCGAGGAATCTAAAAAGCCGATTATAGTTATCGCTAATGGAGCAAACAGAAAATTGGTTCATGACCAATTACAAAATTTTATAGACAAAACAGGTATTCCCTTTGTGGCAACTCAGATGGGCAAGGGTGTCATCAACGAAGATTCCCCACTTTACATTGGGACGGCCGCCCTGAGCGACAAAGACTTTGTGCATCAAGCACTTGGTGAAGCTGACCTAGTGATAATGATCGGCCACGACATCACAGAGAAACCACCTGTCCTGGCTTACAAAAAAATCGTACACATCAACTTCTATTCTGCAGACATCGATGCCGTGTACCTACCTCAGGTAGAAGTTATTGGCGACATATCTCATTCGCTCTGGGCAATGAGTGAGCAGATTACGCCCAACAAAGCATGGGATTTCGAAACCTTTTTGAAGCTCAAAGATCTGCTAAAAGCCGACATAGATACAAAAACCGATTCCTCGAGCTTTCCTATAAAACCCCAGCGGTTTGTAAAAGAACTGCGCGAGCTAGTGCCTAAAAGTGGCTTTTTGTCGCTGGATAATGGCATGTATAAACTCTGGATAGCGCGCAATTACGCGGCCAGAGAGCAAAATACCCTACTGCTAGACAACGCGCTAGCAACTATGGGTGCTGGCCTGCCAGCTGGCATGGCAGCCAAGTTAATAAACCCAGACAAAAAGGTTGTAGTTGTAGCTGGCGATGGTGGAATAATGATGAATATCGCTGATCTCGAAACCGCTAAACGACTTGGTTTGGACATGGTAGTCATTATCCTCAATGATGCTGGCTACGGCATGATTAAGTGGAAGCAACAAGACATGGGTCTAGCAGATTTCGGGCTCTCCTTTTCAAACCCCGACTTTGTTGCATTGGCAGAAAGTTTTGGCGTAACCGGACACCGTATAGAGACTGCCGAGCAGTTTAAGCAAACAGTCGAAGAAGCTTTGGCCAGTGGAGGCATACACCTTATTGATACACCTATCGACTATAGTGAGAACTATTTGCTATCTTCTAAAAGCCTCGAGGAAAGGACCAGAAATTAACCATGCCCCTAATATCTATTAACCCTGCGACTAAGGCTGAGATATCAAGAAAAGACGAGCTATCCCAAAGCCAGATAGAGCAAAAACTATCTCAGGCCCAGGCAACTTTTGAGTCATGGAGAGAGACGAGTTTTGATGAACGAGCCAAACTAATGAAAAAAGTTGCACAAGAACTAAGAAGCAACAAATCCAAATACGCCCAAATCATGACGGACGAAATGGGCAAACTTGTTTCGGCTGGCGAAGCAGAGATCGAAAAGTCAGCACTAGCCTGTGACTATTACGCCGAAAATGCAGAAGGCTTTTTGAAACCAGAGGTTATAAAAACCGATGCCTCTGAAAGTTTTGTCCAGCACGATCCTATTGGTATTGTATTGGCTGTAATGCCTTGGAACTTCCCTTTTTGGCAAGTTTTTCGATTTGCAGCACCCGCCTTAATGGCCGGCAATGTGGGATTACTCAAGCATGCATCAAATGTTCAGCTATGCGCTCAAGCCATAGAAGATGTATTTACTAAAGCTGGTCTTCCAAAAGGTGCATTCACCAACTTAGCTATTGGGTCTAGCAAAGTCGAACCTGTCATCCGCGATAGCCGTGTCAAAGCCATAACTCTTACGGGTAGCGAATATGCCGGGAGCCAAGTAGCCAAAACAGCTGGCGAAGAAATCAAAAAAACCGTCCTAGAGCTAGGTGGGAGCGACCCGTTTATCGTTATGCCAGACGCCGATCTAACCCTAGCAGCCCAAAGTGCAGTCAGTGGCCGTCTGCAATTCAACGCTGGCCAAAGTTGTATCTCTGCTAAACGGTTTATTGTTACAGAAGATGTTGCAAGCAAATTCACCGACGAACTAGTGGCTGTTGTAGGTAAGCTAAAAATGGGCGACCCAAATGATCCATCCACAGATATAGGGCCCTTGGCTAACCAGCAAATGCTAGATGACATTGACAGACAAGTCAAAGAGTCGGTCGCCATGGGGGCAAAAATCGCCATCGGCGGAAAGATCGATAACGATCAAGGCTATTATTACCCACCAACCGTACTTACTGGAGTAACGCCCGAAATGCCAGTATTTAAAGAAGAAGTTTTTGGACCAGGCATCCCTGTTATCGTTGCCAAAAACCAGGCAGAAGCCATAAAACTAGCAAACTCCCACGAGTATGGCCTGGGCTCGACCATATTTAGTCAAAATATAGAAAACGCTAAAAAAATTGCTAGCAAAATTGAGAGTGGAGCTGTATTTATTAACAATCAGGTAAAATCTGATCCTCGTTTGCCTTTTGGTGGTGTCAAAAAGTCTGGTTATGGACGCGAATTATCTCATCATGGCATCAAAGAGTTTGTGAATATTAAAACAGTTTGGATAAAATAGTCCAGTCATTGCTATAATAGATTAACTACATGGAATCTTGGGCGACTTTTCTGATTGTATTGCTACTTCTTACTTCAGCAGCTATCTGCTCTGGACTAAATATTGCTATTATGTCGCTCAATCCAGCCGAGCTGAGACGCAAGGCTAAACTAGGCAACAAATATGCCAAAAATGTATTACCCTTGCGCAAAAATGCGCACTTGTCACTGGCGGCCATATTGCTAGCAAATGTTGGTTTCGCCTCGGCAACGGCAATTGTTTTGGGTGATCGCTTTAACGGATTTGTGGCAGGCATAACAAGCACTCTGTTATTGGTCGTCTTTAGCGAGTTAATGCCTCAAGCGCTCTTTGTCAGGAGAGCCCTGTCATTTTGTGGACGACTCAGCTGGCTGTTAAAGCTCTTAATATTCATCACCTACCCAATCGCCAAGCCACTGCAGATAATAATGGATCGACTGTTTGGCGACGGTAGCGATGAAGCAAATCGCTTGCACACCAGACGCGAACTCAGCATGATTATTAGCGAACACCTAGGCAAAGAGATGTCCAGCGAACTGGACGACAGCGAGGTAGAGATTGTAAAGGGAGCCCTGCAACTTAGCGAAAAAAGAGTTACTGATATTATGACTCCTATAAAGCAAGTCTATTGGTTAGAAGAAAACAGTATAATTGACGGCAAAAAAATTGACGAGATAAAGCAAGCCAACTACAGCAGAATACCTATCTTCAACAAGTCTATGTCAGAATGCCATGGCATATTGCGCATGAAAGACCTTGTAGATATAGATTTCGATGAAAAAAGCCGACGATTAAACGAGCTGCCGATATACCCAACCAAGGCAGTAGGTAGCCGTACAGCACTCGACACAATGTTTAAGCGATTTATATCCGGTCACACCCATCTCCTGCCTGTCGAAAAAAACCACAACATAGTTGGCATCATCACTATCGAAGACTTAATAGAAGAAATTATTGGTCAAGAAATTGTAGACGAATCCGACCATACAACAAACCGAATTTAATTAGCCAACTCTTGTTTTGACTCTCGCCACTTGGCTATCTTTGCATGATCTCCACTCAACAAAACGACAGGCACTTTCTTGCCACGAAATTCTTCTGGCCTAGTATATTGCGGAAACTCAAGTGTTTGTCCATCGCTAAAACTCTCTATTTCGGCGCTGGTCTCGCCACCAAGCACACCCGGAATAAGTCGCACCACACTATCTGCGACAACCATAGCTGGGAGCTCTCCGCCGGTCAACACATAGTCTCCAATTGAAATCTGCTGGTCAATATACTCAACAACTCGTTCATCGTAGCCCTCGTAGCGAGCACATACAAATATTAGGTCTTCCTTTTGCTCGGCCAAGTTCTTGGCTCTTGTTTGTGTATATCGCTCCCCTCGTGGCGTCATCAGGATAACCTTTGCGCTTGGGCTTTTGTTCTTCGCAAATTCAATGGCAGAAACCAGAGGCTCTGCTTTGAGTAGCATGCCATCTCCACCACCATAGGGAGTGTCGTCGACTTGTTTTCTTGGGCCTAAACCAAAATCTCGCAGATTAATATACTCAAACTCAACTATGCCTTTATCTTTGGCTTTGAATAGCATGCTTGTTTCTAAAGTAGATTCAAACATCTCCGGAAATAAACTAATAAAAAACAGCTTCATATATACTTATACTAACAGAGGTAGCTCTCTAAATAAAACAATCCCGCACTCCGGCGGGATTACTTCAACACATAAAGCTCTCAAAATCTTTTGATCTTGACTCGCAATCGAGCTTCTCTCTTGTCGAAAAACGACTAAGTTAATAGTAGCAGATGTGGTTTTTCTCTACAACCCTTGTCACAGTATTTACTCAGACAACCTTAAACATCTAGGTCGTCGAGATCGGCTAACTCTGCCCTTGTCTTAGCAAGAGTATCGCTCTCTTCTGGCTCGCTAGCTTCATCGCTAGAGTCCTTGTCGCTGGAAGAAGTTGTCCAGGCGTCTTCATAGCTATCGCCCTCGGTTACTGCAGTCTGACCCTCTTGTGGCGCAGGCTCTTCATTGCTAGATTCGTCTTGCTTTCGCTCCGCTCGCTCGGGCCTTGGGTCGCCGTTATCTACAATCTTCATGTTATAACGAGCTTCGTTTTTAGTACCAAGAGCTCGAAGTAATGTTCTGATGCTCTGAGCGGTCGCACCTCGTTTACCGATTACTCGACCTAGGTCTTCTGGGTCTACAGTTAGCTCTAACAAAACTCCCTTTTCGTCGATCCGTCGATCAACCTTAACTGCGTCTGGATTGCTAACCAGAGATTTTACTACAAATTCAACAAATTGTTGGTCAATACTCACCAATTTCCTCCTTGGATGTACTTAATTATTGTGCTTTTTATTATAGCAGAATTTTACAATACTTACTTAGGCAGATTTTTCTTCAGAATCAGAAACTTCTTTGGCTTCGCTATCGGTAGCAGGGGCATCGGCCTCCGCTTCGGTTGCTTCTGCAGGAGCTTCTTCTGGAGCTTCTGACTCGGTAGCCGGCTCCTCTACTGCTGGAGCCTCTTCTGCTGGGCGATTCTTGCGTAGCTTATCTGGGTTACGAGTAGTCCTTTGCTGTCTAGCCGAGGTTTGCACCCAGTCAGGCAATTTAATGCCTTCATTTTTGAACAATACAACAACTCTATCGGTTGGTTGTGCCCCATGGTCAAGATAAAATTGTGCTTTGTCTTTTAACAAACTATTCGTCTTGGCGTGCGGGTCATAGTGACCAAGATGTGCCACAACCTTACCACTTGTTGGCGCTTGACGCGAATCCTGCACTACAATTCGGTAAGTTGCGTGACCCTTTCGGCCTCTGCGTTGCATTCGGATACTTAACATCTAGTAAATTCTTCTCTCTTTCAAAAATTATTTCTGTATTTTATGCTCAACTACAAAACACAGTGATTACTATCTGACGGTTAGGCTATATTCTACAGGTTATAAGCCGTCTTGTCAATCTGTTATTCAAGTAATTTTCTTATAGTGGGCTAGTGCTTGCTCGGCGGATTGCTGTTGGCCGATCTGCTTGCTCGGACCACTGCCCTTGCCCCTCAGCTTCCCGCCCACAAAAACACCTATAGTAAACACCTTGTCATGGTCTGGCCCGTCTTCTTCCAGAACCTTATAAACAGGGGTAAACCCTTCTGCGCTTTGGGCAAGTTCTTGCAAATGACTTTTAGCATCCATCCACGAGCCACTTTCCAATATTTGGGGCAATGTAGTCAACAAAGTTTTGTCTATAAAAATGCGCACTGCATCATAGCCTTGGTCTAGGTACAATGCGCCAATCACCGCTTCATAGGTGTTAGCAAGTATCTGTGCTCTAGCCCTATCTGTGCCCCGCTTTTCGCCTCGACTCAAACGGAGTAACGGCTCAAAATTGAACCTATTAGCCGCAGAACCAATACTCTCTGTCCTAACCAAAGCACTCCGCCAGTTAGTTAGTATGCCTTCTGGTTCTTGATATTTCTTGTATAAGTACTCTGTTACTACCAATTCCAATACGGCATCACCAAGAAATTCCAGACGCTCGTTGTGCTCTTTGACAGATTTCTTGTGCTCGTTTAGGTAAGAACGGTGCGTAAAAGCAGTAGCCAGCAACTCTATGTCGTTAAATGTCACCCCTAGCACATCTTCTGCAAATCTTTTGTATTTAGAAAAATCCATATTAATCTCGCCTATAACAGTCTACTAGAGCCCGTTGCTCCGTATTTTTTTAAGTCCTAGCAATATTATCTTGCCAATATCTTCATATTCTATCTTGTCCAGGGCTTCGTTGGCGCTAAACCACTTAATGCCGTTCATCCAATCTTCTGGTTTTAGTTTATCGGTGTCGCCTTTAGCATGTACCAAAAAAATTTCGGTAGTCATCAGGACTAGACTGTTAGCCCTGCGATATCTAAAGTTAATCTTGCCAAGCCAATTTAACACATTCATTTCTTGTAATCCGGTTTCTTCCTGAATCTCGCGCTCGGCAGTCTCTTTGGCGGTTTCGCCCTCTTCGATATGCCCTTTTGGGATAGTCCAACGATCTTTGGCGTCTTGAATCAGTAATATCTCTACCTCGCCCTTTTTGTTACGACGAAAAACCATACCACCGCTGGTTGGCTCGCGGACGACTTCGTTAATAGCTGGCTTCCGCCTAGGTATAAACTTTTTAAAACCGGGTAAGTTAGGTTTTGGTCGTTTCATATATTATTTATCAGTTCCCTTCTGTGGTTCGGATTTGTTGGGTTTTTTAGCCTCTTTTGACTTCTTGTTTTTCTCGGCTTCTTCTGGATATTCTTGCCTTAGTAGTGTAGCCAGCACTCCGTTGATGAACTTCGAGGAGTTGTCTCCTCCAAAAGCTTTTGCTAGTTCTACCGCCTCGTTAATGACAACTTTGGGAGGGATGTCCTTGTGGTGCACAAGCTCATAAGCCCCTACCCGAAGGATCATGTGATCGATACGAGATATCTGCTGTAGTGGCCACTCTGGGGCAATCGGTTGCAAAATAGCGTCAAGCTTTTCTGCCTCCTTAACAATCCCGTTTGTTAGGTTGTTCACAAACGCAACATCGTCGAGCTCTTTGCTATATCGATCGATGTTTCTCTTGAGAATCGATTCAACTCCAACATTTTCTTCGCCACAACTCTCTCTTAGAGACTGCTCATAAAGCGTCTGCAAAGTTACGATTCGCCCTAAATGTCGGTTTGCACTCATTGTTAATCCGCGTTCGTTTTAAAGAATTTGCTTCTTAGATATTATAGCACTCTATTTTGCAAGAGTCTTGGCGCCAGATTCACGGCGCGTTGTATAAGCCTTTACAGGGCTTTTAGCATTGACCTGACGAGCCAACTTGACCACTATGTGGCTTCGGCGCGTACCGGTTTTGCGATGACTAGTTCGTTTTTTGGGTTTTCCCATATCTGTTAATCCACTCCACTGTGTTATTTAGATTTAGTATAGATTGCCAACTATTATACTCTAATACCCCTGTAAATTCAAGCCAAATCCTCTCACGACCTTTTGCAAGGTTAAACCCTGCAAAAAAAGGGTGAGCAAAATAATATTATTGACACATTTTTATTATAATGTTATAATAGATAGGTTATGAAGTATTTTGGAGATTTTGATGTCGCAAGACGACATTTTGAGCAGTCTAATAACTATGAAGCTAGGCGCAATGCTCGCATGGCCGAACAAGAGCAAAACCCATCCCCGAGCAATAATATGCTCCGTCGCACGGTAGGAGCGGGATTGGCTGTTTTAGCGATAGCAGGCGGAGCTTTTGTGGCAACAAGGCCTCACGAAAAAAGCGAAATCATCTCAGAGACTGCTTGCGTAACTAGTCCGAAGGCTATTTCTGGAAGTACAAAATGGGATCTTTCTCATAAGACACTCCCCAACCTAGATGCTTTGCCGAGTAGCGCGGTTACAATAGAAACCTCTGGCTCACAAGACGGAATCTTGCGCCCAGGCGACACAGTTGAAGTCTGCGTGCCTCTGCAAGATTTTGCGCTTGCTAGAAAACCGACAAACTAAACTACGAAGTTAACCAACCGGTGGGGTATGTAAATAGTTTTTACTACCCCGCTTTTTATTTGTTCTGCAACCTTTGGATCTGCTTTTGCTAGCTCTACTATCTCGTTTTCTGAGGCATTTTTATCAACCAACACCGTAGTCCTTAGCTTGCCATTAACTTGAATCACGATATTAATTTGATCGTCTTCTAGGTATTTTGCGTCATGGGTTGGCCAAGGGCTGATATGGATCGAGCCTTTTTGGCCTAATTCTTGCCATATTTCCTCGGTAATATGAGGGGCAAAAGGAGCTAGGAGTTTAGCTAAGGCAAGCAGACTTTCCTGCCAATCCTCACTAAAACCTTTGCTCGCTTTTAACTTATACAACTCGTTGGTTGCCTGCATAAGAGAGGCGATAGCTGTATTAAAGTTTAGCTTTTCTAGGTCGTCAGAGACTTTGTGGATTGCACGGTGAGTTATCCGACGGAGCTCGGTGGGCTCATATTTTTGCTTGTCACTCTCGAGGTATTCTTGTACTAGTGTCCATAACCTTTGGATAAACCGAAAAGTTCCAGCTACTCCTTCGCTACTCCATGGAGTTGTTTGGTCATACGGCGCTAAAAATGCAATGCTCAGGCGGATAGAATCTGCCCCATAGCCCTGAGCAATGATGTCGTTTGGATTAATTACATTACCCTTACTCTTACTCATTTTGGTGCCGTCTTCGGCCAGGATAATCCCTTGCCCACGCCTTGACGCATAGGGCTCTGGTGTTGGTACAAGTTTTTGGTCGTACAAAAATTGATGCCAGAACCGAGAATAAAGCAGGTGCAGGGTTGTGTGCTCCATACCACCTAAGTAAAAATCTACCTCGCCCCAGTATTTTAACTTTTCAGGGCCGGCAAAAATTTTATCATTGTGGGCATCGTAATAACGCAAGTAATACCAGCTACTACCGGCCCAGTTGGGCATAGTGTCCGTTTCGCGCTTGGCCGGCTTGCCACATTTTGGACACTCCACATTAACCCAGGACTGGATATCTGCAAGCGGACTCTCACCGTTGTCGGTAGGCTCGTAATGGTCTACTGGTGGAAGCTCTACTGGCAACTGATCTTCAGGAACGGGCACTGCTCCGTCTGTGTCGCAGTGAATTATAGGGATTGGCTCACCCCAATAATGCTGACGACTGAACACCCAATCTCGCAACTTATAGTTTACTTTTTCTGCGCCCTTGCCAGCTTTTTCTAGATCTGCGACAATCTTTTCCCGTGAATCCTGGCTTGGCAAGCCATCATACTCACCAGAGTTAATCATGACCCCCTCGCCGCTAAAGCAAGTCGTATTATTTAAGTACTGGCCCCAAGCATATGCATGCCCTTCCCAAGTAATCAACTCAGCTACTTCATCTTTTGAGACCCATTTAATCTTGTGTTTGCCTTCGTCGATCTCGCTCTTTATTTGCTTGTCAGAAGCCAAAACCACTTCATAAAAACAACCTACGGTCCGTTGGTTCTTATTTTTTGTGAAGCGATACCCTTCAGTAATAAGAGTAGAGCTAACTTTGCGAACACTCTCAATATCTGTATAGCCTGTTTCTTCAACGACCTCTCGTTTAACAGCCTCAATATCGTCTGTATCTTCGGGCTCAACGCCACCCCCAACGAAGTGTGTGTTATCGGGCTCTACCATCAAAAGATACTGTCCATTTTCATTTACGATAATAGCGTCAACGACATCTCTCTTAAGAATTTCTATTCCTGGACGCATCGCGTTTTTACCATTGTTGGGTAGGAAGGGTGATATAACTTCATTAATTGGTAGGTCAAATTCTTTGGCAAAGGCAAAGTCCCGTTCGTCATGGGCTGGTACTGCCATAATGGCACCCGTACCATAGCTCATAAGTACATAGTCAGAAATCCAGATTGGAAGTTTCTTGCCGTTCACTGGGTTGATCGCATATGACCCGGTAAATACGCCTGTTTTTTCCTTTGTGTCGGCTTGCCTGTCGAGCTCGGTCTTGCCAGCAGATTCTTGTATATACTTTTCGACAGCCTCTTTGGTGTCTGGACGGACTAAACTAGAAACTAGTGGATGCTCTGGGGCGAGCACCATATAAGTTGCGCCAAAAAGCGTATCTGGACGAGTTGTAAAAACTTTAATACTCGGCACTATCTGCTCCAGTACAGCCGGCTCTTTGGTTCCATCAAAATGTGGCTTACTGCCAATAGAATCAAATAATCTAGCCTCCAGTCTACTCGCGATTTGAACTGGATGATCTTGAGGGACAACATGATCATTTGTATCACGCAACACCATAATATCGTTGGCTTTTGCCTTTACAGCATCAAAGTCAAACTGCCAGTCACAGCAAGACTCAAGCTCTGGACGATCTTTGCCGTCTACAAATTCTGGTCGCAGAGGTGGTGCTACCATAATTAGCTTGTCTATTTTTGTAGGGAGTATCGGCAACAACTTCATGGCGGCTACACCACCAAGCGAGTGAGTAACAATTGTCGTTTTGTCACTAAAGGTATAATTTTTTAGAATAAA
Source organism: uncultured Candidatus Saccharibacteria bacterium (assembly GCA_964521095.1). Lineage (GTDB taxonomy): Bacteria > Patescibacteriota > Saccharimonadia > Saccharimonadales > 2-12-FULL-41-12 > CAMTWJ01. The sequence continues at coordinate 237,821 of CAZFPJ010000002.1, read as the reverse complement.
ATCAACTTGCTCGTCTATATTTGGCTTATCTGTATTTGGTAGGCTATGAATCTGCACAGAGCCGCCTCTTTCTTCAACCAGACCCTTAAGCCACGGCCAAAATGCCCCTTGTTTAGTCCAGCCTTTGCCATGAAAGAAAACAAATTCTCTGTCTGACAAATCCTGATCGATAGCAAAATCTACTTCTGCACCAACACTACGACCGATCCAGTTTATTTGCTGGTCGGCAATTCTGCTTGGGTAATCGACTGTTTGCAGGCCTTCAATTAAACGGTCTGCGTACTCGGTAATCTTTAGGATCCACTGTTTTAAGAACTTTTTTTCTACCAAGGTGTCGCATCGCTCGTGCCGACCATTCACCACCTCTTCGTTAGCAAGACCAGTCTTGCATTTTGGGCACCAGTTTATAGCAATCTCGTCTTGATAGGCTAGCCCAGCCTTATAAAACTGCAAAAACAACCACTGCGTCCATTTGTAGTAGCTTGGGTCGGTGGTTCTAAACGACCTGTCCCAGTCTATGCTGTAGCCAAGACTGTCGAACTGCTTTTGGAAATTACCTACATTCTGATCGGTTGCAACTTGCGGAGCAATTTTATTCTTTATTGCATAGTTTTCTGTCGGCAAGCCAAAAGCATCGTAACCCATTGGATAAAGCACATTCTTGCCGGCCATGCGTTGTCTACGAGCAATAATATCGCCCAGCGTGTATTCGCGGACATGCCCTAGATGCAAGCCATCGCCAGACGGATACGGAAACTCGGTAAGCATGACAAACTTTGGCCGTTCATCAAAATCTACAGCTGTGTACAGCTTCTTGTCTGCCCAGGCTTTCTGCCATTTGGGCTCTGCATCTTTAGGATTGTATCGTTTCATTGCAACCTATTATAACAGAGGTGTCAGGTTGAATATCTAATTATCGAAAAATTATGAGAACATTTTTCTTTTCTTAGCAAGCCAGCTATTGCTTTGACGAACCAGTTTATCTGTATCTGCCGAGTTAGCCAAAATTGGTTTAATAGCTTCTTCCAAAAATACACCATTTTGAGATCCCTTTAACAAAATTAACGAATCTTTAGCGACCTCTTCTAGTAAAATCTTGCCGATTGCATATGGCGAGTCCGATCTGAGAACCTTACAACCCTGCGCTTCTGCGGTCTTGGCTACATATTCATTGGCGTCTGGGCCAATCGTTATGATTAGATCGACTTTTTTTGGACTACAAAGCTTACCAACTTCGATATGAGCATCTTTGGCCGTACTGCCTAGCTCGTTCATATTACCAAGCACTGCTATCTTTTTGGTGCCAGGCAGTTCATAAAAGGACTCGATGGCTGCCTTGACTGCCTCGGGGCTAGAGTTGTAAGTATCATCAATAATCACTGAACCTTTGATACCCTCTAACTTTTGCATCCTGCCAGGCATAGCCGTTATAGATTCTAGTCCATCGATAATCTGCTGGGGACTTAGATTTAACATCTCTGCAACCAGACAAACGGCCGATAAATTCTCGAGTTGATGCTTGCCTAACAGCGACGAAGTAAAGCTATATGACAGTTGATCGGTCTTTATGACGATGGGGGTAGACACAGTATCTATTGATGAAGTACTGGACTTTGTCTGGCCGTAACTTTTAGCCGAAGGCTCTACTAAACTAGCAAAATTGCTTAGCGTCTTGTCATAGACAATAATATTATTAGAAAACTTCTGTAAAGAAAGTTCTTCTTTGGCTACCGCTTTTATGGATTCAAAAAACTCCATATGCTCTGGGGCGATTGGAGTTATCACTCCAACATCGACTTTTATATACTTACCAAACTCTGCAATTTGTCCTGGAGCATCTGTACCTAGCTCTAGCACAACTACCTCGTATGGATAGTGTCTGATCATTGAACTCATTCTCATAAGCACCACTAGCCAAGCAAGCGGGTTTAATAGAGAAGGCATATTTAGACCAAAAAATACTAACGGTACACTAACGATATCGTTATAGTTTCCGTCTTGCCAGGCAACAGAGTACTTCTGACTGAGCACCTGGGCGATGGCCCTTTTAGTACTGGTTTTGCCAATACTACCGGCAACCGCAACAATTTTAATGTCGTTGTTCCGACACAGAGATTCAACCCTACGCCATAACAATGCAACTACGACCCTTTTGGCAAGCTGTTTGAGCATATTCTTTAGTTAGTCAACATACCTTCGGGCACTGTGTTACCAAAGTTTACACCGGCGTTCGAGCTAGTAGCACCAACACCCAATAGTGGAGCAAACTCCGATAATAGTTGCATAGCCGGCACAGCCCCTTCTGGCTTCTGGATATCAACTTTATCGTGGTTAAATACCAAATCAAAGTCAGCAGAGCCATCTGTGTCGCTAACTTTAACAGCAATCTTTACTATTTCTTTTTTACCCTTGTCTACCCAAACAGTTAGCTCATAAGAGCCCTTAAAATCTTCAGCTTTTTTAAGCTCTTTGTCGCCAGACTTAGTTTTGTCGCTACTGTTACCACACTCTTCTATCTTCTTGAAGTAGTCAATCTTATTTAGATCTTTTCCAAAGTTTTTGGCTTTATCTTTATTGATATCTAGCTCCATCTTGGTAGCCTTTCGACCGTCTATTGTATCGCTAGATTTGTTTTTGATATCTACAAATTCGTTATCACTATAGAGCTTTACAAGCGCATCTATATCTTTATCGCTGAACTTTGTCTGACTCATTAAGGCAGAGCACTTGTCGCTACCTGTAGCGGTCTTGATTAGACTCTCGTCGAATTCTATCCACTTGTTGGAGACTTTGTTGCTTATTGTGTCTATATACGGCCCTGCTTCTGCGCCAATGGCTGCAGTTGCTACAGATTTGACTGTGCTAAGGTCGGCTTTTACATAAGCTGATTTATCGACAAATCGCGCTTCTACCGGCAATTTGACGCCACTAAATGATGCGTCCAACTTGGTGGCCGAAGCATTTTTGACGGTATCTACTTTTACATCGTAGTCAAAAGTAGCAGTAAATGAGTCTTTGGCTGAAAAACTAGCATGACCCTTGGCAGAGGTTTGCTCTTGTTTTAGTAGATTTGTAAACGATTTTTTCAGCGTATTTTTTGGTGTATTTGGAAGATAAACACCGTAATAAGCGCCAGCGCTAACGGCACTAACCAACACTACTGCAACAACTGTAATACCAGCTATCTTAAGTTTTTTATTGCCCCCAGTACTCGGTGAGCTTGAAGCTAAAGGTTGTGGCTTTCGAGAATCCACATTGGAATTATTATTTGGTTGCATGCAAGATCCCTCCTTGATGACTTAACTACTAAGCCCAAGTATAGTCTGAGGGGATTCTATTTGCAAAATAAAACTATTGAGCTATAGACTGCGTGCGGGATTGTAGCTCCTGCATGGTGATTGTGTTGCCTGGTAGCTTGGTGCCAAGATTGTCGCGAATACCGTAACCTGTGTAGTTTTCTACTCGGCCTGAGTCTGGGTAGCTAATAGACACCAGTTGTCTGCTCCATGGATCAACTACCATCTGTGCTTCAAGTTTTCTGGCATTTTTGTAGTCATCTGGATTAAGCTGGCTAGGATCTCCGGTGCCTGTCATCTTTGAGTATTCTCTAAGTACACTAATGAGGTCGGCTGGCTTAATGCTGATGTTATACACCATTCGTGGACGGAGACCACTCCACTCTAGAGTGCTACCTTCTATATGATAAACATCTTTACTGTCGAACATATTTGTCAGAGTAGCTCGATCTTCAGTGCCCAAGTTACCGAAAGGTACTACAGTAAGTCCCGCCTGATTTAAGAAGGTAGGTTCTACTCCCTTTTCTTTGTCAGCGTTTTGCGAGGCCCATACATTTAATATCTTGTCTATGCCCTTGACATTGGCTCCTAGCTCAATTGCTCTATAACGAACAAAATCTGCATTTTGCGTACCGATGGTTTCTGTAACAACAACACTCTTGCCTCCACTCTGATTAGCCTGAGTCATCTGTGTTAGCGTATGAGAATAAACGCCTGGATTAAAGCCAAGACGAACTGCTTGGGTCGCACTACCCTGAGTACTATTCTGTGATGTCACTTTACTAGTATTAGAAACCTGTAAACTGGTATCTAACATATCGCTCATCAGTCTATCTGGGTTTACAAAGACATATTTCCACCAGCCCCAAACGCTAAATGTCAAAAGCAATACAGCTATTAACAGCAATACGCTAACTGTTGCTTTATACGAGAGCCTAGGAAAAGATAGCGAAGGTTTTTTTATACTTAATGTCTTCTTGATCTTTGTGGTGCTATTTTTTTTAGATGACTTATTTTTTGCCTTGGTCGTTTTCTTTGCCATAACTATTACCTTATTTACTCCCTGTCGATTTTATTCCCTTATAGTGTAGCATGTATCCTCTAATTATATGGTGGAGATAGAGGGACTCAAACCCTCGACCTCTACGCTGCCAGCGTAGCGCTCTAATCAACTGAGCTATATCCCCATATTGTAAATTACTTGGTAGTCTAGATTTTATCAGGAACAAACACACCTTGTACACCAGTTGATTACAGCGCAAGAACAATACTTTTGCTGAAGACTCCTCAACTGAGCTATATCCCCATGCACAACACTCATAAAACTATATCATAAAATCACCCCTTTGACAGGGGTGATTTTCGTGCGCGCCCACCGGGCTCTTTTGTTTTTTGTTTTTGCATGTGCGCTTTCGCCTAAATAAAGAGCCGACGCACGAAACATAAGCATTGTAACCAAATTTCAGCTACGATACAAGCTTAGTAAAGTCTGCTTCTTCGATGACTTTTGTGCCCAATCGCTTTGCTTTTTCTATTTTGCTAGCACCTACATTTTGCCCAATCACGAGATAAGTTGTCCCTTTGCCAACCGAACTCTGGAAAGTGCCTCCAAGCTCACGAATCTTATCTGCAAATTCATCTCTACTCATTGACTGCAGAGTGCCCGTCACAACAAAGCTCTGTCCAGACAACAAGCCCCCCTCTTTCACTTTTGTGTATTCGGGTCTTACTCCAATCCGATCAAACTTTTCAAGTAACTCTAGATTATCTGCATCTGTAAACCAGGCGACCACGCTCTCTGCAACAATATCGCCGACACCCTCTACGGATTGCAATTCATCTATGCTGGCGTTTTTTAAATTATCTATATCCCCAAAAGCCTTTGTTAGGTCAATAGCTGTCTGCGCGCCGACATGGCGAATGCCTAGACCAAACAAAAACCTACTCATCGCTGGTTGTTTTTTTTCGGCTATTGCATCTACAAGTTTTTGTGCAGAAATATCAGCAAATCTATCTAACTTTAGTAGGTCTGTCTTGGTTAAAGCATGAATATCTGCCAAATCTTTCACAAGACCAGCATCTACAAGTGCGTCTACATTTTTGTCTCCAAGAGTATCTATATCTAACGCACCTTTGCTGGCAAAGTGTCGGAGCGACCGCTTAAGTAGCAGCAAACTGGTAACTCCCTTAACCCTATACACCGCTTCACCCTCTGGGCGCACAAATTCTAACTCTGGATACTGGCGCCGAAGTTCTGCTTTAAAATTAAACGGCTCGACTCCCTTGGGCCTAAGCTCACCAATAACGCTCTCTACCTGAGGAATAATATCCCCAGCCTTGTATATGACTACCGTATCACCGATTCTGACATCTTTGCGAGCAATCTCGTCGGCATTATGTAGGCTAGCATGCTGAACGGTTGTGCCAGCGACTTGCACGGGGTCAAAAACCGCTACAGGTGTTGCTGCGCCTGTCCGACCAATACTGATTACTATATCCCTAACAAGTGTGGTTGTCTTTTCGGCTTCATATTTATATGCTACTGCGCCCCTTGGCTGTTTGCCTACTATACCTAGCTTCTCAAATTGAGTCCTATCGTTAATCTTGATCACTAGCCCATCTGTAATAAAAGGCAGTTCATTGCGTTTTTTGTCCCACCTATCAACAAAGTCCATAACTTCATCTACACTGCCCAGTACCTGTGCTTGTTTGTTAACCACTATGCCAATTGCCGAAAGCACCTTGTAGGCAAAGTCGTTGCTGGGCACCAAGCTAGCGTCTGAGCGAAGCAAGTCGTAACCAACGAAAGATAGCGGTCGCCTTGCAACCAAGCGAGGATCTAACTGTCTAATTGTTCCTGCAGCTAAATTACGAGGGTTAGCAAAAACCGGCAGACCATCTGCTTGACGCTCTTCATTTAAAGCGTCAAAGTCTTTTTTGAGCATAACAATCTCGCCCCGAACCTCCGTAATACCCCGCGAGAATTGCCCAAACTCTTTTGTATCCTGCAGACGCAGGGGGACACTCTTAATGGTTCTAACATTACTGGTGACATCTTCACCTACATAGCTGTCACCCCTAGTAACCGCACGAACCAAAACCCCGTCTTCGTAAATAAGTGCACAAGCAAGGCCATCCATCTTTATGTCTGCAAAATACTGGTATTCCTCGTTGGACAACAGCTTCTCTGTCCGCTTCATCCAGGCCTCTACCCCTGCCCTATCAAAAACATCGTTCAGACTTAACATGCGTTTGCTATGGGTAACCTTCTTAAACTTGTCTAACGGTTTTGCGCCAACTCGTTGCGTTGGACTATCCGGCGTGATGACATCCGGGAACTCAGCCTCCAACCCTTTTAGCTCTTGCATCAATCCGTCATAAACTCCGTCGCTCACTTCTGGATCATCCTCGACATAGTACCGATAAGAGTATCTATTTAGTAGCTGTCGTACTGCCTCTGCCCTAGCTTTTGGATCTGGCGTCATAATAACTCTCTGTACAAAATATAGGTGTAGCTATGAATCACAACTAATATCGCGGACGCGAATACATAAAACACATACTCGGCAATGCTTGGAGCAAAAAACACAGTCGGCAGTAAGATTAGTAAAGACACAACACTAGTTACGATTAGCAAAAATAAAAACCTAATGGCAACTTTTAGCCTCCTACCCAAAACCAAGCTTCTGGCCGACCTCAGAGCCTTTAGTGGTGTCATGTCGGGCAAAGTAGATATGTAAAGTGCAAAGATTGACGACAGTATCATATAGGCGGACAAAAGAACTAGTACAAGATAGAGCATTATCCATAGCGTCCTCTCTATATTGTTTGCTACCAAATCGTTAGCTAAAACTGTGCTGTAAATCAGGCTACCAACAGTAGCTGGTAACATTTGTAGGCCAATAACCACTAACACCAGACAAAACGGTATTAGCGGATATGTACTCTTATAAAACGCATCTCGGAAGCTAGTTTTTTCGCCCGACAAAAGTTGGCGCAACGCCCAAATAATAGCCAGCGAAAATATAATCATTAATATTGTCTGGTAAACACCAGCGACCTCGCCAGCCTGACTACTGCCAGAGCCGACCAAAGAGCCAAACAAAATCCATGAAGTATTAGCCTTGGTGGCGCTAGAACCAAGCAGTGTCTCTACATTTTCTTTTACGCTGGCAAGGTTAATCGGGTTGCCAAATGACTGTACTACAACAAAGTTTAGCAAAGCCAGAGATACAATAATCATCGCAAACAGTTTTTTATTGCCTAGCAATATCCTGCTGGCCTTTTTTGTGATGGCCCAAGGTGATGACAAAGGTTTGGTGGGTATCTTTTTAGACAGTCTAAAGCTCTTGTGCCCCGGTTGCTTGCGTACCCGAGTTCTACGAGGTGCTTTTGGTGCGGTCGCCGATTTGGCAGATTTAGCTTTGGGCATCTTAATGCACCTACTCTTTTATGCTCATCTCTCGAAGGGCTTTTACTCTAGCTTCGATAGGCGGATGAGTACTAAACAAGCCCATTAGCGAACCACCCTTGAGCGGGTTTGCAAAAAATAAATGAGCTGTAGAAGTATTTTGTTTTTGTATAGCACTGCCGTTGGAAGCTATCTTTTCTAAAGCACTTGCAAGACCCTCTGGGTATCGAGTTGTTAATGCACCAGTTGCATCTGCCAGGTACTCTCGCCTGCGAGAAATAGCCATTTGTATTAAGCCAGCTATCAAAGGTGCTAGTATCATAGCCACTATACCAAGCACTGCTACTGCGCCGTTATTCTCGCGGTTACCTCTAAACCATGTCATGTACATAATCATGTCGGCTAAAAGTGAGATAACTGCAACCAGCGCAAAAGCGTACATAGATACCCGAATATCATAATTTTTTATGTGCCCCAACTCGTGAGCCATGACGCCTTCTAACTCATTGTCGTTCATCACTTCTAATAGTCCAGTGGTAACACATACAGCAGAGTGATCGGGGTTACGCCCGGTCGCAAAAGCGTTAAGCGACGGATCTTGCATAATATAAACTTTGGGCATTGGCAGACCATTGGCTATGGCAAGGTTTTCAACCATACGGAACAATCGTGGGTTGTCAGATTTTTTAATCTCCTGGGCACCATTAACTGCCAGCGACATCTTCGAACCACTGTAATAAACAACTGTGGCGTAAATTAGGCCACCGACAAAAACATACGGTGTAATGATTGGCTCACCAAAATATGCAGCAATGATCCAGGCCAAAGCGCCTATCAAAGCCATGAATCCAAAGAAAATATAAAAAGTCTTTCGTTTGTTTGCAGCGATATTTGAATACATATACCCTATTATACCTACAAAAGCTTACAGTTTCATCTGTTTATATGCTTCTTGCAAAATTGCTAACATCGATGTGTAATGCTCGGGGCTTGTTTTTGCCTCGGTAAACAGATATACAAAATTATCGACTACCTCAATATTTACTTCAAATGGTAGCCCCTCGAGTTTTTCTAAGAAAACCGGATGCAAGAGTTCAAAAGCTGTAACCTGCTCGGCATCACTTGCCGATACTTCATACTTTTTATTGAACTGCTCCCACTCAAGGCTTACTTTTTGCATACCATCGCTCTTAAAAGCGCCGAGCAAATCTGTCGCACCCATCTTGTCAAATATAGATTTCTTTCTTTTAACCAAAATTCTTCCGTAATTTTTTGGAACATTTGTCTGTGCTATTAAATAATTCTTTGGCTTGTCTTTACTGGGGTCTGGGATGTATGTATACATCTGCAAAATATACTGTGTATTGTACAGACCAATAACATGGTTATTGATATCTGATGTGCCGAACTTCCCATCTTTAAATAACTCGCCCCTTGCAGGAAGGAGTAGCCAGCCCATGTCTAACCTATAGAAACAACCGTTTTTATTCGCAAAATCCTCTAGGGCTTGGTTCTTTTGTCCCTCGTCGCTAGTGCCTGGCCATATAGACTCCAACATCCAGACCCCTTCATCCTTGGTGAAATACCAAGTTTCTTCAAAGTCACTAACATTTTCAAACAGTGTCTTCTGGGTAGATGTTTCTACCAACTTATCGTTAGCTGTTGCTACAATACTAATCCCCACTCTATCGCCTGCATTGCCAGTCTTATCATCTACAAAAGTAACCCCTATATCAGAAATTTCGGGGCTATCTACTATGTTGGCTCTCCCCATCTGTTTCATCGCTCCGATTAAGAGCGAATTGTGCTGAGCGTACTTTGTTGTCGAATATCGCTTAAAAGATTCAAAGTCCTGTTTTGACCAGTCCAGCTGGAACTGCGCGAATACTTGACGGGCATATCCCAATAACTGCTCTTCGTTCCATGAGCTGTCTGTAGCAGAAGCCTTAGTCAAGGCTTGCTTAACTTTTTTGCTTTGCTTTACAACTCCGCCAAACCAACCATACAGTCCAGCCCCCATGCCCACCAAAGAGAGTACAGCAAGAATAAATCCAATAAACCCAAAGATCGCTAATAGCCCGCCATACACTAACGCAACGACCCATCCAGCTATTTGTAAAGGGATTTTGATATCTTCATTTTTTTGCCATTTCTTTCTGAAGACCCTACCCAAAAAGTGCATGGGCACATAACTGACCAAGGCCAAAATTTCGCCGCCACCAGAATCGCCACCAGAGCCACCACCACCAGCACTAGCAAAGTATTGGCCAAGCGACCCAAAGCCAAGGACGCTAAACAAACTCATATTACAGTTGCCTGTTTATGCTTATTGGAATTTAACTTCTACGGGTTTCTCGACTTGCGACTTTTCTGCTTCGTCAACCTCAAAAAATTCTCGTTCAGAAAAGCCCATCATCCCAGCAAAGAGGATGCTTGGGAATGTTTTGATCTTGATGTTCAGATCTCTAGCAGCACCGTTATAAAACCGTCTTGCAGCCTGAATTTTGTCTTCTGTATCTGTTATCTCGGCCTGCAGTTGCATAAAGTTTTGGTTGGCCTTTAGGTCTGGGTAGCTCTCTGATACCGCAAATAGGCTCTTCAATGCCTCACTAAATACATTATCGGCTTTGGCAGCTTCCTTTACGGAACCACCACCCTGCAATGCTGTACTTCGTTCTTCAGTAACTTTTTGTAAAGTTTCTGCTTCGTGTTTGGCGTATCCCTTAACAGCACTAACCAGGTTAGGAATTAAGTCAAAACGGCGCTTCATTTGTACAGTAATATCGCTCCAAGCTTCGTCTACACGGACCTTACTTCGGACCAAACCGTTATAAATAAAAACAATAATCACCACCAAAAGAACCGCTACACCAATAATTCCATATACCATTACTAACTCCTTAATGTTAATCCTTATAAATAAAAGTATACCACTTTATAAAAAGTCGTAACACCTGTATTTTGGTGGGCGAGGAGGGACTCGAACCCTCATGCCGTTGGCACGGATTTTAAGTCCGCTGTGTATACCAATTCCACCACTCGCCCAGATTGTTAATTTTGGAGGCACGTACCGGATTTGCACCGGTGTATGTGGTTTTGCAGACCACTGCCTAACTCCTCGGCCAACGCGCCAAAAACAATTAATTGTAACCGTGATTCTCTAAAAATCGGACCCGGATTTTAGGACGAGAATCTAACTCCCTAAACCATTAAACTATGCGACCAACTTCTCGAGAATTATATCATAAAAACAGTTTACGAACGGTTGCAAAATAGATTATTTCTGTGGTTCAATGACATCAATAACGAATCAAGGAGAACCATGAACTTATTATTCGCTCAATCTGCAAATTCGCAGTGCACCCTAAACGGCCAGGCTGTAGACTGCGCCGAACTGGCCAACAAAGCCGGATCATTCTTGGGGCTTGGCATTGCCGTAATTGCCATTATTATACTGTTGTCAATTATTGCTTTTGCGTTCTGGCTTTGGATGCTAATCCACGCCATACAATACAACAGCCCCGACAGAACCATGTGGATAGCAATTCTTGGAGTATCATTTGTCCTCGGCCTTAGCTTTATAGCAGCTATTATCTACTTTTTTGCAGAAAAGAAAAAGGCCGAACAAGCTGACAAATATCCCTCAACCCCTCCTGAGTCAACCGATCCGCCTAAAAACTAAATCTTATCTCTGAGTTAAATCAAAACATCGCCCCACAGGGCGACATTTCCGATTTAGTGGCATTTTATGCCAAAGAAAAAGCCCAGTTTTCACTGGACTCTTTCTTTGGTGCAGCATAGTTGACGCATTTCAAACGGCAGCTATTGATGCACAAGAGGATTATAAACTGAAATACCTCGTTGAACAATTCCAGTTAGAGGGTAGCTTGATTTAGATACCCCTCTTTTCAAACATCACCAAGTTGGGCAGAAATGCCCGTTTTTTATTTCCAGGTTCAATTTGCTAGATTGGCTCGTCGGAGCAATTGAGCATTTAATGCAACAATAACTGTTGAGGCTGACATTAGAACCGCACCCAAGGCAGGGGCTAGTACGATGCCTGATCCAAACAAAACACCCGCCGCCAAAGGAATGGCAAATATATTGTAACCAGTAGCCCAAACTAGGTTCTGAGCCATTTTGCTATATGTACATTTGGATAGGTTGATTACCTTTACTACGTCTTGAGGGTCGCTTTTTACAAGGATTATATCTGCTGACTTGATAGCAACGTCCGTACCAGCACCAATAGCTATACCAATATCTGCCTGTGTTAGTGCAGGTGCATCATTGATACCGTCGCCTACCATTGCAACTTGTTGACCATTTTTCTGTAATTCTTTAACTTTTGCCGCTTTATCCTCTGGTTTAACCTCAGCAAAATACTGGTCTAGTCCAAGTTGTTTTGAGACGTAAGCGGCTACCTCATCGGAGTCGCCAGTTATCATTGCAGTCTTTATGCCCATTTCTTTGAGCGTTTTTATAGTCTGCTTGGACTGTTCACGCACAATGTCAGCCAAACCTAACGCTCCAACAACCTTTTTATCTGTTATCAGATATACCTCTGTCTTACCCTCTTTTGCTGCTTGCTTCACCGAGTGGGCAATTTCAGCGGGAACAATTAGCTTATTTTCCTCAATATAGCGATAGCTGGCGGCAATATACACCTCACTGCCGTGCAAAGTGCCTTGCACACCTAAACCAGGTAACGCTTTGAAATTAGCGACTTTATCAAGATGAACGTGCTGTTCCTCAGCTTTCCTGACGATACCCTTGCCAACAATATGTTCACTGTTTTGTTCAAGGCTGGCTGTGAGGTGCAATATGTCTTCCTCTGTATAGCCTTTTGTAGCCCATACGTCCGTAACACCGTGTTCGCCCTTAGTCAGTGTGCCTGTCTTATCAAAAAGTACCCAATCTAAGTTGCGTGCTGCCTCAAGGGCAAGACGTTTGCGTACCAGCAGACCGTTGCGAGCTGATAGTGCAGTAGAGATTGAAACAACCAATGGTATAGCCAAACCTAGTGCGTGTGGACAAGCGATGATCAGAACCGTGACTGACCGCTCTAATGCAAAACCCGCATCTTTGGCAATCAGCCAGAATACAAAAGTAACAATTGAAGTTGCGATTGCAACGATAGTCAGATAAAAGGCTGCTTTATCTGCAAGCACTTGCACATTAGACTTTGAGCTTTGAGCCTCAGCTACAAGACGCATAATACCCGCCAGTGCGGTATCCTGACCGATTTTTGTAACCTTTACGGTCAGTGAGCCGTCCTGATTGTTAGTACCAGCGACAACTTCATCATCTACACCTTTAGTTACGGGTTTGCTTTCGCCAGTGATAGCAGCTTCATCAACTGACGAGCTACCGTCCATAATCACACCATCAACGGGTATGCTTGCACCTGGACGGATTAGCACCAAGTCACCGACCTTTAGCTCACTGACTAGCACCTGTTTTGGTTTACCATTAACCAACTTTTCGGCTTTATCAGGTAGTAGCTTAGAGATGGCATCAAGGGCATTCTCAGCTTTGGCAACCGACGCCATCTCCAGCCAGTGTCCGAGCAGCATAATCGTTACTAAGGTCGCAAGCTCCCAAAAGAAACCCTCGCCCTCAATAAAAAACTGTGTTGCAATGCTATATACATAAGCCGTAATAATTGCCAGGCTGATCAAAGTCATCATACCTGGCAGTTTGGCTTTTAGCTCACCCAACGCACTACGAATGAACACCATACCGCCATAAAAGAATATGACGGTACTTAATACAAAAGGCACATACTGCGAACCAGGAAATGCTGGCGGCGTAATGTTCAGCCAATGCTGTATCATTTCGGAATAGACGAGCACGGGGATAGTCAGCAGCAACGATAGCCAGAACTTATCCTTAAACATTGCTACCGAATGACCGGCGTGCTTGTCGTGCTCCTGGCGCTCATTGTTATCGTGATGATGTTCGTGGTGTGAGTGATCCATAATTTAATCCCCGCACGTACTTTCGTGTAAAGGCACAAGGTTATCAAAACGTGCCTGTATTTGTTCTTTGGTAGGTTCATTTTCTTGTACAAATATAGCTACATTACCAACTAGGTTGTTAATACGCGTCAATTCTTCCTCTGATTTTTCGGACGGATGCTCATCTATCACGCCGCCGTGAGCAGAGGCTTTTGGAAATAGCCAGTTGAGGACATTAGCAGATGATACTTCTTCGCTGTGTCCTATGTTGCTCTTTTTGCCGAAGAACGTCTCAATATCCTGTTTCAGAAAGTCATTCCAATCTTTTTTCTGATAGTCGCTCTTGTCGCCTACATATACGTAGAAGTTAGCTTTATCAGGTACGGCTGGCAGAACCTTGCCATATATCTTTACTGAGCTAGGCATTATACCTGCATCGTACCGTCGTCCGAGCACTTCATCATCACCACCAATGAAGTTCCAGCCGAAGTATTTTAAAAACTCACCGCCCGTCATCCCATTCCAATGAACGTGTGTCAGCTGATCCATCTTATCGTGAAAGTCTATCGGTATACTGCCAACTTCCGCACTACACGTGGCAGAATTACCGCTTACTACTTGAAATTCATCCTTTGAAAAGTCAACCGCCTTACCGTTAACCAGTATTTGTGTGCGGTAATGGTAATGCTGATAGGTCGGTTTTCTGAGATGTTCAGGAGTAGATGCGTATGCGTAGCCGTACCAGCCGCCAGCCAGTAGTACAACTGCCGCTATAGCCCCTAATACATAGGTAGCGACTTTTTTGTTAAATCGTAATGCACGTTTACTGCTCTTAGCTTGCTCGTGTGGCTCTTTGTCGTTCATTTTAGTGCCCACCGTGCATCATATCGTTCATTTCGCCAGTAGAATAGCCCCAGTCTCGCTGCCATTGCTTCATATCCGCAATTTCCTTATCTTGAGCCGTAATAATGGCTTGACTTAGTTGTTTTATCTCATCGTGTTTTGCACGTGAGGCTGATAACTCAGCCATATCAACAGCTCCCTCGTGATGAGTGATCATCATCTCAATGAACGCTTTGTCATAGTCATCGCCCGATAAACCCTCTAGCTGTTTGTTCATATCCATCATAGACATTGAGTTATGATCAGTAGCCGTTGACTGTTGTTCAGTGGTAACAGATGTATTGGTATTCTTAGCGTCATTTTGATTACCCAACGTGTAGCCGCCAAATCCTGCCGCTACGATGATTGCAATCAGTGCTATTGTCATTATGCTCTTATTTTTCATAGTTATCTCCAATCCTTAATTATCCGATTATTGTTTAGTCCAGTAACTTATTCCGTTCGGTTTTTTGCCAACTTTAATGCGAGCAACTTCTTTTCCTACGCTATTATCAACTACTGAAACATCGTCACTCTCCATATTTGTAACGTATGTGTACCTATCGTCTGGCGATACAACCACACCGTGCGGAGCTGTGCCAACTGGTATAGTCTGAACAGTCTTTGCTTGCTGTACGTCAACTTTATACAAGCTGTTTCCTGCCGGTTGCCCAAAATCATTACCCTGGTCTGCGACATACGCATAGCGAGCATCAGACGACGGGTAAAGCTGCAACGGTCCTTTTGCATCGCTCGGTAATAACGCATACCTGACGCTGTCGTTGGCAGTATCAACGATAGCCATACTCTTGTCAGTAAAAACAGATGCTAAAGCGTATTTACCATCTGCGGTAATACCAGTTTGAACAGGCGTGCCATTCAATGGAATGTACTTAAATGTTAGCGTTGACAGGTTTAGCTTACCAATACTTTTATCTCCCATCAGTGCAACGTAAGCGGTTTTACCGTCCGGCGATATGCGTAGCCCGTGCGGTTCTGCATTGGTTTTGGTTTTGGTTTTTGCTTTTGCTGTTCCGACAACTTTAAAGGTTTCAGTATCAATTTTGTAAACCTCAGCTTTATTCTGTGATGTAGCAAGAGCAAATTTACTGTCAGGCGTTAGAACCACGTGTGCCAAGTGCAGGTCGGTTCCTATATCAATCCGCCTTGTTATCTTATCTGTTAAAGGATCAATGACAACAACTTGATCGGAACTGGTGGCTACTTCATCGTGTCCTTCATCGGCATACGCCGTCGGGAACAGCTTGTTCAATATACGTGTCTTCAAGCTCGCTGTATGGTTTGCCATAGCATTCGCAGTAACCCATACAGATTTGCCATCAGGAGCAACTTGGACGTTATGTGCCATATACATTGTGTCATCGGCATCTTCTTTATTGGCTAAGTCTATTTTTGCAATGACAGATCGTGATTTGGGACTGATAACGTCAATTCTCCCGGCGTCTTCGGCTGCGACATATACTTTGTCATTAGCGTTTTTTGCTCCCATAACAGGAAAAAGTAGAAATGCAGCGACTACTACGAGCAGGACAGATGTTCCGCCAATTAGCCATAGATATTTTCTTTTCATTTGTTCTCCAGAGGTGTCTTAGATTGTGCTTTCTCACTAACAAACATAATCTCAAGCTCTGAATACACCATATAGAATATAGACTGGTATCTTTGGCGGCGGTTTTAACGCATCAGAATAAAGTTCTTGTTTAAGTGTTTTACTGTCAGATACCCGGTTATTATCTAGGACATAAAAAGGTAGCCCCGGCTCATCATCATCTTCATTTTCATCATTTCTGACAGCATTTTCTTCTCGGTTGACAATCGCCGTGCGGCATAGCGTTGAACAGGAGCTTGTATCGCTGGAATTGTGGCTCATCCCGCCCATATCGTGCGACATTGTACTCATTGCCGATGTATGACCAACAAAAGCAACAGAGTTAAGGAGCAGAACAGCTGATAAAATCAGGGCAGACTTTATTGCTGTTATGTACTTCATCTCTATTTGCCCCTGATGTTTGTTAGCTCGTACAAACTCAACATTTCAGTAACTGCCTGCTCCTGGTCTGTTTCCGAGCCGGAACTGAGGCTTTCTTTTATGTGTGTTCGCACGTGATTTTCAAGTATCAGCTTATTTAAAGAGCCGAGAGACTTTTGAATGGCTAAGTTTTGCGTAAGTATGTCCATACAATAGTCTTCGTTTTCAATCATCTTTTGGATACCACGCATCTGACCCTCAAGTATCTTGGCTCTGTGCAACGCTCGTTGCTTCAAGTCGCTAATCATACTTCTATGATATACCCCCTAGGGGTACTATGTAAAGTGCGTGTTACTAGGGGGGATTACACAGACATTCCACGATGAAATTGCAACTGAGCTAGAAAAGAAACAGCAGGAGCTAAATGACCGCCTAAAGTTGCTAACAAGCGACAACAAAGACTTTCAAGTTACCGCATCCTATCTGTTAGACTTGGCACAACGGGCTGAACAGCTGTTCAATGAGAGCGATGAGGGGCTAAGACAGAAGTTGCTGGAATACGTACTTTCAAACATTGAGCTAAAGGACAAGAAGTTGTCTTATATACTCAACGACCCCTTTAGAACAGTCGTTGAAACAAAGAAAAAGAGCCTTGCGGCTCATAATTCAAACATTTGGTGCGGGCAGGGGGACTCTAACCCCCGGCCTCATCCTTGGCAAGGATGCGCTCTAAACAACTGAGCTATGCCCGCATACTGTATTGAACTGTTAATGAAAGCTAATTCCCTAATCTTATAGTTAGCGCCTCCTTGGCCTGGCAAGCAAGGTCACATTCTGCGACCCCGAAACTTCGCGATTGGCAAGCCAGTTGCCATCGGAAGGTTTCCTTGCGATATGTCACAGACATACCTCACTCTAAACAATTGAGCTATGCCCGCATATGTAGGAAAAAACTTGGTGGCTCCTCTCGGACTCGAACCGAGGACACAAGGCTCTTCAAGCCTCTGCTCTACCAACTGAGCTAAAGAGCCACAATGTAGTGTGTGTAAGTAATTAATGTTCTAGACCTTTAGAGCCTTGTGCCCTCAAGGAGGACTATATCATATGCCACAGGCGTTGCTCTTCCGGGCCTCTGCCTTTGCGAATTGAGCTAAAGAGCCACAATGTAAAAGATTTATGTGGTGGGTGATGAGGGATTCGAACCCCCGACCCCCTCGGTGTAAACGAGGTGCTCTAGCCAACTGAGCTAATCACCCACGAGTCGATATATTCTACCAATTTTTTTACCATTTTACTAGTGTTAATTGGTGCGCAAGAGAGGACTTGAACCTCCACAGGATTGCTCCCACAGGCCCCTCAAGCCTGCGCGTCTACCAATTCCGCCACTTGCGCTTAATTTTATAGAGGTAGAAGTCAGACTATAGGATACCTTATGTACTTATAAATTCCAAGAAGCTAACCTTACAGTCTTGGCAGGTGGCCATGCAGATGGTCTAGCGAATAGTCATAACGAAGCAACTTTTTGGCATCGTCCAGCGTAACGCCCATCTTTACCCCTGGATTCATGATGTTGTAAGGGTCAAATATCTTCTTTACTTTTCCAAACAATTCGTAAGTTTCTGCGCCGTAAAGTTTTGGCAAATAAGCTCCCCTTAAACGACCATCGCCCTGCTCTCCGGTCGTGCTACCACCTAGACTTATGACCATAGACATATACTCGTCAAGCATCCTAAAGACTTTTTGGCGGTCGCCCACCTGACTAAGGTCCAAGAATGGTTGCATGTGCAGATTGCCGTCACCAATATGCCCCCATACTGCAATATCTACACCGAACCGCTTAAAAATAGAGTAGCTGTTGTCCAGATACTCGGCAAGTCTATCGGTAGGCACTATTCCATCTTCGACAACTGGCACAGCTTTTTGTTTGGCATTACTGTAGGCAGTAACAACTGCTGTAGCGTGCCTAACCTTCCAAAGCTCTTCTTTTTTTTCTTCTTCGGTCTCAACTCTGAACTCTGCCGTATACTTGTGTAGTATTTTTTCTACCTTGGAACGCATCTTCTTTTGATGTCTCGGTGAAGGGTCGTCAAATTCTATAAATAAAATGGCCTTAGCAAAGGGTGGCTTTAAGATATCTTTTAGTTGGTTGGGGTTTTGTTTGTGAACAAACTCTAGCAGGTTTTTGTCTACCATTTCTATGGCACTAGGTGGATACTGTAACTTCTTTAGGTCTCGTACGAGTGCCTGCACTTGTTCTAGGTCATGCAATTGCGCCATCACCAGCGTACTGCTAGGTATATGTGCCTCTGTGGCAAAATTAATTTCGCTGACTATCCCCAGAGTGCCTTGTGAGCCGACAATTAGCGGAGTTAGGTCAAAAGAGCCATCTTTGTTTTTGACTGACGCCAAGTCATAGCCTGCCGAGTTTTTGCTAACAGACAATGGGAGTGCTTTTACTATGTCGTGGTTTTCTTCTATTAGGGTGTCGAGAGCCCTGTATATCTCGCCCTCAAAAGTAGCAAGACCCATCTTGCGGTTTAACTCTCTTTTATTAAGTCGCCTAGTTTCTATCACTTCGCCGTTAGCCAGGACAACCCTAAGGCCTTTGACATATTTACGGGTATTACCATACTTTACAGACTTATCGCCTCCAGCATTATTGCCAACAGCGCCACCAACAGTTGAGTACTCTATAGAACTAGGGAATGGTGGCAAAAAACGACCATGCGTATGTAGGGCTTGTTGCATTTTGGCATAGTTAAGGCCGGGCTCGACTGCGACCGAACCAGTTTTGGCGTCAAATTCTAGGATACGATTCATATGAGCTGGAAAAACCAACATGATGCCACTACCTATAGCAGCGCCGCTACGATCGGTACCCGCACCACGAGCAGTAATTGGCACGGCTCGACCTCTCTCGGCTAACTGCCAAGTAAATCGAGTAGCCTTTCGGATGTCGTTTTCGTTTCTAGGATAAACCACAATTGCTGGGGCTAGCTCAAAAACACTTGCATCTGTAGAAAAATATCTACGAACATCTGCCCCAATTGTTACCTCTCCAGACAGGTGTTCTTGCAAATAATGCGCAACTTTACTCATAAATTATTGTCATAACCCCGTAAGCATTAGCTATCATCTAGATTATATATTACCATGAATTGTTTTTGGCATAGAACAAAGTATTGTCTGCAATGATACGGCCGAGAAATCTTTAATATCGATAGTCTTCTTTGACGGTCCACTCAGTAACATTAGCGTAACGGTCAGTTGCTGAAGTAACAACGGATGTATTAAAACCACTAAACGGCGAACGGACCACAAATAAATATCTAGGCTGGTACAGCACAAGCGCCGGGGCATCTTTCTGCCAAGATTCCAAAAAGGTTTTGTATTTTACAGCCCGAACACCAGGATCATACCGAGTGCGACCGCCTTCTAAACCTTCATTTGCTACAGATGATTTATACTCACTAAAATTAAGCCTGGTTTCGGACCTTATGTCTGCCTGCGAGCCATGCCAATATGCAAAAACATCTGGGTCTGAACCAAGTGATACAGCGTACAATAACGCATCGTACGAATGCTGGGCAATTGTAGATTGCAGTTCTTGCTCGGACTGCAAAGACACCTGGACATCAACCCCAACAGCCTTCCACTGTTTCTGGAGGGTCTGCGTAACGCTAGCGTATTCGCTATTAGTCTGCGACACCAGCTTGAAGGAAAGTGACTTTCCTTCTTTAGAACGGATACCCGTTGCAGGATCTTTTACCCAGCCTGCGCCATCCAACAAACCATTGGCCTTGGCTGTGTCTCCGTTTGCTACCTGAGCGAATGTTTTGTTGTATCCCACATGAGACTTAAGCAAAGGCTCGTCGACAATAGCCAGTGGATATGGAATATTATCCACAACTTGAGCCCTGTTAGACGCCGACACCAACGCATTCCTAACTGTCATATCGTTGAGCGGTGGCTGGCTGGTCTTAAAAAATACTGCCACTTCCCCAAGCATCTTCGCAGACAACTCTTGTGTGGTGCTGTCATCGTTGAACTCATCAGAAACTGTCGGCAAGTTTGCCATGGCATCTATCTGTTTTTTGGAATAAGCCAACGACATAGCGTCTTCGTCTTTAAAGGTTTTAATAATGAACCGATTTATCTTAGGCTTGCCAGCATAAAAATCATCGAATCCACTCAAACCCACCCGCTCTTCTCGCTGAACTGCATCGCCTGTCACCTGAACTCGATCAAATTTAAATGGACCCGCTCCGACTGGGCTTTGAGTGTTAAATTTATGTGACCGTAGTTGTTCTGGGGGCACATCTTTTAAGATATGTTTAGGCAACAACCCGGTTGTTAAAGAATACGGAAAAGCACTTAGTTTGTTGGGTAGCTTAAAAGTAACTGTTCGGTTATCTACCTTACTAACTTTAATGCCCCTCCAGCTGGCCTGTAGGTGTGAGCGCGCATCTGGATTTTGCATAAGCTCATAGGTGAACACCACATCATCAGCAGTTAGGGGCTTTCCGTCGTGCCATTTTAGGTTGGGCCGGAGGTGTACTGTGTAGGTCTGCGAAGATTCATCAACCTGCCACTTATCGGCTAGGTCATTTACTAACTGTCCGTTGGCGTCATTCTTTAAAAGACCAGCAAAGACCAGCTTTGCCACAGAACTATCCACAGCATTAGTCGCGTATATCGGGTTGGCGTCTGTAAAAGAGCCCAAGATACCCTCTGTAAAAGTACCCCCTGCAACTGGCGATAGGTCTTTGTAATGAGACTCCATGGCTCGTGTTTGCAGAACTACAGTAACCATCAGGATGCCAACCAGTAAAGACCAACCAACGACAAAACGACGAACACCGGCCAAACGGATGAGTCGTCTAAAAATGTGTTTATCTATGTGTTTATCTGCGACCGAACTAATGTCTTCGACTTGTCGTTTGCGCCGTCGAAAAACTCTTCTTATGCGTAGCGAGGTTTTTCTGCTAACTAATTTCAAGACTATAAACCTCTAGCCTAGAACGCCCAAGATGAGCGAGAGAGCGAATACTAAGGCACAAATAATCGTAATCTGATGAATTGTGCGGTCTGACCCTCGCCTAACCGTATTAACTTCGCCTCCACCGCCAAGTCCAGCACCCAAACCCGCACCACGAGTTTGCACCAATATGAGAATTGTCATTATCACTGCTGATATGATTGTAATGTATCCGTATATTGTCATCGTGCTCCTTTGTCCTCAAGTACAGTTACTACTAGGTAGTTTACCAAGCCAATCACCATCCCTGCAAGCATGGCCGTCCAAAAACTAGTTATGTGCAGAGGCGTATACAGCTTGCTGGCGATCATAACCATGAGACCGTTTATGACAATCATGAACAGCCCCAGCGTGAATATCAATGCGGGCAATGAAAATATAACTACAATTGGCTTTACAACCATATTAATTAGCGCCAAGATAAACCCGGATATTATGATTGCTCTAGAGCTGTCATAGCTAATACCACCAAACAAACCTGCAGCTACCCAAAGACCAAGACTACTGACCAACCACCTAAATATAAAACTCCCTACTAATGTTTGTCTGTGTGAAATCACTGGGCTATATTATCACACTTTACTAAGATCACCCGAAAGCAATGACTCTGCGCCACCCTCTGTTATTAACACAACATCTTCTATGCGAACCCCTAGGCTTTCTTTTGGCAAGTAAATACCTGGCTCTAAAGTAAGTACCATGTTTTCTGCTAATGGTTTCGAGTAATCGCCAACATCATGCACATCAAGACCCAAAAAATGTGAGGTTGAGTGTGGATAAAAACTTCTGACTTTTTCATGGGTATTCTCATCAATCAACCCAAGACTCATGAGTTTATCGCCCATGAACTGTTCAATATTTTTCTCGTAATCCGACAACATTACGCCAGGCTTTAATATATCAAGCGCAAAATCATAGACTTCCAAAACAGCTCCTCTAACCTGCTCAAAGCGCCTATCGGGTGCCACGCTAACTGTACGACTAATATCTGCAGAATAATTCTTGTAGCTCAAACCAATATCTAGCAAAATTGGCTCGCCAGAAAGCTCTGCATTGTTCTTTGTATAGTGTAGGGTGGTGGCGTTCTTGCCACAAGCAATTACCGGATCATAAGCCAACTGCAAACTGTGTTTGAGTGAGTAGCCAATGACATCACTCAATATATCGCCCTCATTAGAATACTGGGGCAACTTATTAATAATCTGTTTGAAAAGCCTGTTCGTATGATCTACTGCATATCGAATCGCATCTAGCTCTTTGGGTTGTTTTATACTGCGCAAGTTTACAAAAACATCTTTGATGTCTTTGATGTCTAGCTGGTCATTGTAGCTAAGCATTTTTGTAATTATTCTCTGGCGAGCCGGATTGGTGTACAGACTGATCCCCTCAATATAAGCAGGTGGCGACTCTATAGTTGCCACCTGTTTTACTTTGCCAAGTCGATCACCTAGCGCTAGCCAGCCCTCTTTAAAATTTAAAATATTTTTTATACCAGAGGTCTTTGACAGGCTTTCGGCGTCAACTGCCCCATCAAAAACTTCTCGCCACGGTTCTGCATGGGGAAGGATTAGATACTCTTGATACTCATCAATAACTAGCACCACATCTGGCTCTTCAATGCCAGTGAGATACCAAAAGTTACTGTCTTGCCGAAAAGGAAAAGTTGTATCACCACTCTTTTGCAAAAGGCCATTTGCAACGATGACTATGGGTCCGTCAGCCCCAGAAAGCTCTTTTACTCTCTTGCGATTATTACTAAAAAAATCGGCCTTAAACTGAGGTGGTTCTGATATTTTCATGTTTGACTCCTATCATAGCATGTAAACAAACAGCCTATGGCCGAGCTTTGATAATTTTCTTGGCCAAGACTGGACCCACTACAGATTCTACGCTCGATAAATCGGCCGACATCACAGAACTAGTGCTACCAAAATGCTTGATAAGTTTCTTTTTAGTAAGAGGACCAACGCCTGGAATATCATCAAGTGGGCTAGCGGTCTGACGGTTTCGCTTAAGCGTGCTATGGTAGCTAACAGCAAAACGATGACTTTCATCTCGGACCCTTTGAAGAAGCTTGACCGCATCGCTAGTTAACGGCAATATCTCTACCTGCATATCTAATTTATTATCTGTGCATCTGGGCACAACAATCTCCTCAAACCGCTTAGCTAGACCGATCATTGGCACGCTTACCCCCGCAGACTGCATGGCCTTATAAGCAGAGCTAACTTGCCCTTTTCCACCGTCTATCAAAAACAAGTCAGGCAGTCCCCATTGTTTTTGGTTTTTAGGGCTAAGCCTACGAGAAATAACCTCGTTCATATGAGCAAAGTCATCATTACCCGGAATGTGCATCTTGAACTTTCTGTATTGGCTCTTGTCGGGCATTCCATTAACAAAAACTACCATACTAGCTACAGTATCGGTTCCCTGCATGTGGCTAATATCAAAGCCCTCTACCCTTCTGGGTGGGTCGATTTGCAGTAGCTCTCCAAGCTCCATCAAGGCTTGGTCCTTGCTGATATCCAGTCTTTCGTGGTCACCAAAAATAGTTTTTTGGTCCAGACTTTTTAAAGCATACAACTTGTTGCGCAATCTAGCGGCAGATTCGAACTTTCTTTGCTCCGCAGTTTGTCTCATCTCTATCTCTAGCTCATTTACCAACTTTTTACGGTTGCCTTTGAGGTAAGAGATTAGCTGGTTGAGGTTTGCCCTATATTCATCAATCGTCGTCATGCCTGCTTCGAGCCCTGGACAAAGACCTAGCTGTGCCTGCAAGCAAGCCCGTTTTGGCATGGTTGCGTGCGTAGAGTACGGAAAAGCCTTCCGCAGATACTTTAGCGCCCTATTCACCGTAAATTTGCTGGTGTATGGTCCTAGGTATGTTGCGCTATCGTCGATAGGCCTGCGCGTAAAACTAACACTTGGGTAGTCGCTCTTTAGGTCGATCCGGACATAGCTAAAGCTCTTGTCATCCCGAAGCAAGATATTAAACCGAGGCATATATCTACGGATCATCTCTGCCTCGACCAACAAAGCGTCCAGCTCTGTTTCGAGCTCGATCCAATCGATATCGTATATTTCGCTTACCAGCACATCCGTTTTTGGGTCACGAACCCTGCTGGCCTGAAAATATTGCCGGACTCGATTACGCAAATTCGAAGCCTTGCCAACATAAATAATTTCACCGGATTTATCTTTATGAAAATAAACTCCCGGCGTTTTGGGAAGGTTAGCTAATTTTTCCTCTAACTTCTTATTCATCAATAACTATTATACTGTCCCTGCTACTGGCTCACTATCTCGGCAAGTTTTTTGGCAGTTGTGATGTTGCGAATCGTCATTTGTTTGTACAGCTTTGTGCCGACAAGTTTCTGTAAACTACCCTTCGATTGATTTTGCCTCGTAATATTTGCAAGTAACGCACCCTTCTCATAGATATATGTTTCTATGTCTGGCTTTATGCCAATTTTATTGATGACCTCGAGGTCATCAATCTCCTCGAACAAATACAACACATCTGATTTTTCGTTTTCTTTGTCATTTTTCCACTGGGCTGGAATTGCCTTGGCAATTCTGATGATATCTTCTCCCGCTACAATAAGCGCGGGTATATAAAAACCAAACTCTTTCTCTAGGTATCCTTTTATAAGCTGGTTACTAGGAGTCGACAAAGAGTCAAAAATTGCATTACCCGAATTTATATAAGTTACTACATTGATGTATCCAAGATTTTCAAGCATCGCTTTAAGACGAGACATCTCTACTCGGCTATTGCCTCCCACATTTACACCCCGAAGTAGAAGTACATAACGCATATCTATTGGTAGTCTGCTATGATGATCTTTTTCTGTTTCATCATGATTTTAAAGGCGCCTGGTTTTTTTAGGTAATCATCGATGTTTTCTGGCATAATCTGCCAACTCAGACCATACTTGTCCAAACACCATCCGCACTGCTCGGCTTCTGGGGCGGACGAAAGCTTGCTCCAAAAATAATCAATTTCCTCTTGGTCTTTGCAGGCAACAGAAAACGATATTGCAGGGCTAAACTTGAACTCTGGCCCAGTGTTTATAGCTACAAAGTTCTGTCCAGCCAACTTAAACTCTACTGTCAAAACCTTACCAGCCAAATCTTGTTGGAAGTCTGCTAACCCTTCTTCTTTTGTTTTTGGATAATACTCTGTAGCAACAATCTCGCTATCTGGAAAAACAAAAACATAATAATCTGTTGCTTCTTTGGCGTTACCGTTAAACCATAGGTTTGGTGTTATTTTTTGAATATTCATACGCTGGCCCCCTTTAGATTAGCTTTTTCTTTGCAAATTTTATCGTGGAATAATTTACTTGGGTCTTTTTTGCAGTCTTTACAAATTAGGACTAATTTATTGCAGGACACATTAGCGCAATTTTCGAAGTTGCTAGTTTTGCCCTGACAGTGACTACACTCACCAATGTCCTTGGCCTTGTCAGAGAATTTATGAGTCATCCGATCGTCAAAAATGTACAGATTCCCTTCCCACAAGCCGTCATCACCAAACTTTTCACCGTATTTTACAATACCTCCGTCTATCTGATAGACCTCTTTAAATCCACGATTTTTCATAAGCACACTCAAGGCCTCACAGCGAATACCTCCGGTGCAATAAGTTACAACTGGCTTATCTTTTATGTCATTGTATTTATCACTCTCGATTTCTTTTATGAAATCTCTGGTGGTTTTGGTATCGGGCACAACGGCGTTTTTAAACTTTCCTACTTTGGCTTCATAGGCATTGCGTCCATCAAAGAACACTACATCGTCGCCTCGTTCTTCAACAAGCTTATTGACCTGTTCTGGCTTAAGATGTTTGCCTCCGCCAACAACACCGCCAGCATCTACCTTGATTTCATCTGGCCGGTCAAACGCTACCAACTCTGGCTTTACCTTGATACTAAGGCGTGGAAAATCATTACCAGTACCATCACTCCATTTGTAAGTAATATCCTTGAAAGTAACAGACTTGTTCATCTCGCGCTTGTATTGACGAAGGTTTTCGATATCGCCACCAAGCGTGCCGTTGATGCCGTGTTTACTAACAATAATCCGCCCTTTAAGGTTTAGTCTCGCGCACAACTCTCGTTGCCAATGCATAGTCATCGCGGGGTCGGATAACGGCACAAATTTATAATAAAGAATCACCTTTTGCATAAACTCTATTCTAACAGATTGGCGAAAACTTGACACAAGTGGTATAATTTTGAGCAACAATTAATTTTAAAGGAAAGGCCTACAAAAAGGTGATTACACTAGAACTACCACCCAAAAAGATAATGGGCTTTTCCCTATTCTCTTTGTAAAACATATAAGCTGAACTAATCTACTGGCCTAAAGGAAGCCAGAACTATGCAAGAAAAAAGAAACAAGCAAGCTTACAAGCTTGCGATTAGACACTATCTAAAACTAATGCTCCAGGACTGGAAGTTTAACATAACAAGCATGTTGTGCACGGGCATCGGCACTATCTTCGCCTTTTATCTTCCGCCTTTATTAATTGCAAAGCTAATTGGGGCATATAAGAATACAGCCCTGCCGGGACTTGGCGAATTACTGCCGTACATCATTGCTATTGGTGCAAGCTGGTTGTTTGCAGAAGCTTTGTGGAGGCTCGGAATATTCCTACTCATTAAGGGCGAAGTAAAAGGCACTGAAAAACTATATAACTATTCTGTTAAGCAACTCCTCGAGAAAGATCTGGCATTTTTCCATGATAATTTTGCAGGCTCATTAACCAAAAAGACAACTGGCTATGCCAATAGATACATAGACTTCTTAGATGTGCTCTTCTTTAACTTGGCACCAAGTGTCATACCTACAATCTTTGTGTGTTTTATCTTGTGGGCGTATTCCCCTGTACTCGTCTTTACCCTCCTTGCTATGCTTGCGGTCTCCGTGACTTTAGTGCTCCCACTTCTTAGACGACGCAAAAAACTTGTTGCTGTTCGAGAGACAGCTAGCAACAAAGTCTCTGGACATGTAGCAGATATTTACGCCAATATTGACACAGTAAAAGCTTTCTCTCGTGAAGACTACGAAAATACTGCACATAAAGTTTTAGTCAAAGACCTTACGCAAAAGATGAAACGATCGTGGGACTACCATAATCAAAAAATCGACATTGTATTATCCCCGCTATATGTTTTGACCAATTTGTTTGGATTGGTGATTGGATTGTCATTGGCTAGCTATAAAGGTATTGGCATCGAAATGGTCTTTGTAACTTTTACATATTACCTAGGTGTTACTCGCTTCTTGTGGGAGTTTAATGGAATCTACCGGAGGGTTGAGTCTTCGCTAAGCGATGCAGCCCAGTTCACAGAACTGCTCCTTGATGAGTCAGCCATACACGACATATCTGAACCCAGAAAATTCGCGGTAAAAAAGGGCGCGATTACATTCAGTACCGTCTCGTTTGACTACTCTGGAGAACAGAGTCAGGGATTATTCAAAGACTTACAGCTGTCTATCAAGCCAGGAGAGAAGATTGGCCTAGTTGGGCACTCTGGTGGTGGCAAGACAACACTAACCAAACTTTTGCTACGCTTCACAGATATTGATGCTGGAGAAATCCTGATTGACGGAACAAATATTGCTCATGTTAAACAAAAAGATTTACGAAAGTTTGTTAGTTATGTGCCACAAGACCCGTACCTATTCCATCGAAGCGTGGCAGACAATATTCGCTATGGAAAGCTAGGTGCCACTCAAAAAGAAATTGAGAAAGTAGCAAAACTGAGCCATGCCGACATGTTCATCGAGGAACTGCCCAACAAATATGAAACGCTAATAGGTGAGCGAGGCGTAAAACTTTCTGGTGGGCAGAGACAGCGCGTTGCAATTGCTAGAGCCATGATAAAAGATGCCCCTATCTTAGTCTTGGACGAAGCCACCAGTGCCCTCGACTCTGATTCAGAACGACTGATTCAAGATGCTCTTTGGAAACTGATGGAAGACAAAACTGCGTTAGTTATTGCGCACCGCCTCAGCACTATCCAAAAAATGGACCGAATCATCGTACTAGAAAACGGTGAAATCATCGAAGACGGCACGCACAAAGAGCTACTCGCCAGTGACGGTATCTATGCCGAACTCTGGAAACACCAATCCGGAGGGTTCATAGAAGAGTAGGTTTTATATCTACTCTTCTTCGGTGGCGTCGGACGATTCAGTTGCTTCGCCCTCGACAGTTTCGGCTGTTACTTCTGCCATTTCGGCAGCGGCGGCATCGGCTTCGGCAATTTGGTCTTTTGGCATCTCGACTGTAGCAATCGCTTGCTCTGGGTCAGTCTTGATTGTAATAGTACTTGGAACTTTTAGATCAGCAACGGTAATTTTGTCGCCAACTTCTGCCAAGGCTTCTGTGTCGACTTCAATAGCATCAATTAAGTCTGCTGGCAACGCTTCGACCTCGACATGGTCGAGTTTTGATAATACGAGTAAACTAGCTTTCGTAGCTGGATTATCTTCGCTAAGTTTTAGAGGGATCTCGGCCGATACCTTTTCGTTAGCTTTAATTGCCTGGAAGACTGTGTGAAGTGCTTTGCTGGTCGCTGGGGCATAGGTAACTTCTTTGATAAGTGTGGTGTACTTTTTGCCATCAACATCCACCTTTACCGGAGCGTGCTTGCCTGCCTCGCCAAAAACATGTTTAAGCTCGCCAGAGACAACACTAATATGCACAGAAGTTTGTCCGTGGTCATGGATTACCGCAGGCACAAAACCTTCGCTTCTTAGTTTTTTAACTTGCTTGCCCATCACTTCTCGTTTTTTTGCTTGTAGCGTTATATCACCACTCATGATGTTCTTTTACTCCTCCGTTAGGTACATTTCGTGAACTTATATTGTATCACAGCTGGTATACTGGTCGTTATATGGGCATCTTAGATCCAGAAGCATTGGCAGCCGGAGGGCTAATAGTTATCGCCTTGATTGTGTTTGCAGAGTCAGGGTTGTTAATCGGCTTTTTCTTCCCCGGAGACACCTTGTTGTTTGCCGCTGGAATTTTTGCTGCCCAAGGACAATTTTCGCTACTTCATGCAGTGGTTGTGATTATTATTGCGGCTATTTTGGGAGGACAGACTGGATACCAAATTGGTAAACGAGCTGGGCCAAAGCTGTTTCGCAAAAAAGATGGTATTTTGTTTAGGCACGAATATATAGAACAAGCTGAAAAATTCTATGAGAAGCACGGTGGCAAAACAATAATTATTGCCCGTTTTGTGCCAGTTGTTCGCACTTTTGCCCCAGTCGTTGCCGGCATAGGCAAAATGGATCAACTAAGATTTAGTATTTACAATATTGTCGGTAGCGCTATTTGGGCGATATCTGTAACGGTTTTGGGCTACTACTTGGGGACTAAAATCCATAATATAGAAGCCTACATTTTGCCGGTTATTCTGGCCGTTACAATACTAACTTTTGGCTCACCCTTAGTCCATATCATAAAAGATCCTATCAGTAGACAGAAGTTAATGATAGACATTAAAAAATTATTTAGACGCTGAAGAACTAAGAACTTGTTTTAAAAACTTGCCTGTATGAGACCCTGTTTTAGCTACTTCTTCGGGGGTTCCCTGGGCCACAATCTGTCCACCAGCATCACCACCCTCTGGGCCCATGTCTATGATATGGTCGGCGGATTTGACTACATCCAAATTGTGCTCGATTACTATCATGCTGTTGCCTGTATCGACCAGGGCATGTAAAACATTTAGTAATTTATCTACATCAGCCATATGGAGTCCTGTGGTTGGCTCATCCAATACATACAAAGTGCGTCCGGTTGGTCGCCGTGATAACTCGGTTGCTAATTTTATTCGCTGAGCCTCTCCTCCGCTAAGCGTAGTTGCAGATTGCCCAAGCGCCACATAGCCCAAGCCCACATCTACTAGTGTTTGTAGCTTTCGAGCCACACTAGGTATGTTGGCAAAAAAATCTAACGCGTGTTCGCAGGTCATACTAAGAACATCGCTAATATCTTTGCCTTTATAACGAATCTCTAGGGCTTCGCGGTTATAGCGCTTGCCCTTGCAGACTTCGCAGGTTACATAAACATCTGGCAAAAAATGCATCTCTATCTTAATGATGCCATCGCCAGCACAATTCTCGCACCGACCTCCCTTAACATTAAAACTAAATCTACCAGCGCTGTAGCCTCTTAACTTAGCTTCTGGCAAGCTTGCAAAAAGGTCTCTGATGGGGCCAAAAAGTCCTGTGTAAGTGGCTGGATTGCTCCGTGGAGTCCGGCCAATTGGCGACTGGTCTATTACGATAACTTTATCGAGATGTTCGATACCTAAAATCTCATCATGCCGTCCTGGAGTCGTGTGCGAACGCATTAACCGCGCTTGCAATTCTTTGGCCAATATATCATTAATCAAACTCGACTTGCCAGAACCAGACACTCCACTGACTACTGTTAGGGTGCCGAGTGGTATGTCTACAGAAACATTTTTCAAGTTATTCTCTCGGGCACCCTTGATTGATATATTTTTATTATTGCCTTTGCGACGCTTTTTGGGGACCGCAATCTTTTTTGTGCCCTTGAGATACTGGCCGGTCAGACTATTTTTATCCGAGGCTATCTGGCTTGGAGTGCCCTGGGAGACTATCTCTCCACCATGAATGCCAGCACCCGGACCAATGTCTAAAACAAAGTCACTAGAACGAATTGTGTCTTCGTCGTGCTCTACCACTAAAACCGTATTGCCGAGTTCTTTTAGATGTTTTAGTGTCTCTATTAGTCTGCCGTTATCTCGTTGGTGCAAACCAATGCTTGGCTCGTCTAATACATACAAAACTCCCTGCAAGCCACTGCCGATCTGTGTAGCTAGACGAATTCGTTGAGCTTCACCACCGCTTAAACTAACGGCGCTACGCAAAAGATTTAGATAGTTAAGCCCAACATTTTGCAAAAAACTTAGCCGAGCATTGATCTCTTTGAGGATTTGCTTTGCTATGTTGGCTTCTTTTTCAGCAAGCTTTAGGTTAATAAAAAAATTATAGGCATCGTCAATCGACAACTCACAGATGTCCATGATAGATTTTTGAGTAACTGTCACCGCCAGAACCTCTGGCTTTAATCTACGACCGTTACAGGCATGGCATGGCCGTTCTTGCATAAATCGTTCAATATCTTTGCGCATAAATTCGCTATCAGTCTCTTTGTGACGGCGCTCGAGATTCGGGATGACACCCTCATAGGTGGTGTCAAAATCTCGCCCAGTACCAATCTTGATGGCATAGGTTTGATCTCCGGTCCCATACAGCATTCTGTCTAGGTCTTCTTTTTTTAGTTGTCCAGTAGGAACCTGCAAAGAAAAGCCATGTTTATCGGCTACAGCTTGCATTTTTTTCATGTACCACGCATCCGCACTGACACGATTGAACGGACGAATCGCCCCCTCGGCTATAGTTAAACGACCGTTAGGTATTACCAACTCTGGGTCGACTTCTAGCCGGTTACCAAGGCCTGTACATACCGAACAAGCTCCCTGAGGATTGTTAAAGCTAAAAGTTCGTGGCTCTAGCTCGGGAATTGTTATTTCTGGATGGTCTAAACAAGCATATTGCAAACTATATGTGTGCTCCTCTTTGTTGTCGGCATTTACTATCAACAAACGACCGTCCGCGATGCCTAATGCTTGTTCGACACTCTGGACTATCCGTCCACGGCTGTCTTTGTCATTCACCAACCTGTCAACTACTATCTCGATATTGTGGCGCTGATTCTTTTCTAGCTCGGGCCATTCGTCTAATGCGTAGACAACCCCATCTATCCGCGCCCGCACAAAACCAAGCCTTTGGTATTGTTCAGGAATGTGCTCAAAAATACCTTTTTTACTAACTACAATAGGCGCCAAGACTAGCAAGCGAGAACCCTGCCCAGTCTCGGTTATTTGATCGACAATCATTGCCGATGTCTGCCTGGTTACAGTGCGACTACACACAGGACAGTGTGGTACCCCAACACGCGCAAATAGTAGACGCAGATAGTCATATATCTCTGTTACCGTAGCGACCGTACTACGAGGATTACGACTGGTCGACTTTTGGTCTATAGATATAGCTGGACTTAAACCGTCAATTTGATCTACATCTGGCTTTTCCATAAGACCCAAAAACTGCCTGGCATAAGCGCTCAATGACTCAACATACCTTCTTTGGCCTTCTGCATAAATAGTGTCAAAGGCTAGAGACGATTTGCCGGAACCGCTAAGTCCAGTTATCACCACTAATTTATTACGCGGAATATCTACCGAAATGTCTTTTAGATTATGTTCCCTGGCGCCTTTGATTGATATATAGTCCACCTGCCTCAAACCTTCTTTCTTTAAACAGAACTAACTCTTTGACTGGACAGCCATTATACAGGTTTTTTAGAGAATATTCTAGATGTTAACAACACTTACCATAAGCATCTATAAGATAATATTGACTTATTTACAATTTAGGCATATAATTAGCATCCCTTATTCAGTGGACGAAAGGCGGAAATTATTATGTTAGATTTTATAGTTCTTGGACTAATTCCAGGCACAAATATATCCATAGGTTTCTATGTATACATTGTGCTTGTAATGCTTGGGCTAGGCATGCTACTGCGTAGTCGTATGACTCATAAATTACACAAACATCACACACAAAAGAAGATAGACAAGATAAACCGGTTAGCTCTCTAGAGTTGGCAGTATGCTTTCGGCATATAGTTGTATTTCGTCTAACAAGAATTTTTGATCGTCAGTGATGTCCGGCCTGGCCCGCAACTCTTCTAAGCGCTGGCCAAATTTTGCAACTACACTTTGCTGGTCGCCAGCAAGCAGTACTTGAGCACGATAAGAATCCCAAGCATCACGCTCTTCGCTACTCAGACTACTGGGGTAATTCCTGGCCTTATAGCGAGGCAAGATCTGCTTTAGGCGCGGATCACTAAGCCGTTCACTGAAAGAACTTAAATCTTCTGGCAGACTTTGCTGAATACTGGCAAAAAGCTGTTTATCATTGTTGGGTACAAAAGATTGGTATAGCGAGCTCTCTGAATTTAGCCCGTCATCTGTCATCGGCTTTATCCGATCTTTGTTGAGGATCTCTAACGCCTGCTGTAATTGCCTGATAAAATCTGGGTTCTTGAGTAAAACATCTCGATGCTCATTAATGTCTGTCATGTTAATTTTGAGCCTATCTTGAGTTGTCTTGTCCAGAACAGACAGTGGAGCAACTGCAGGACATCTGTTAACTTTTAAAGTCTTAACAGGTAACGGAGTATCCTCTCTGTCTTTTTTCCAACGCCATCTTTCTGCTAACTGCGCGGGGCTTAGAGTTACAAATTCACTCGGGTCAACTCGTAAGTCATAAACTAAAATATCTCGACCGTCTGGATGAGCACCAAGACCAAGGGCGACTGTTGTTTTTTCATAATCTCCAGAATACTTCCCGCTACTGTAGATAAAAGGACGCCCTTGTCCAACCAAATGCTCTACTTTTTTCTTGTCGCGCATGCTAAAAAGGTAGTCAAATAATTTTGGCTGAGTTTCTCTCATTAATCCAGCTAGGGCAATCGTTGCATTGACATCAGACAACGCATCGTGAGCATTATCGTGGTCTAGCTTATTGGCAGAGGCTAACAATTCTAGCCTATTGGCAGGCTTGCCCGTTTTTTCATCGACAGGCCAAACTATACCGTCTGGCCGTAAGGCACGAGCCATTCTAGAAACATCTAAAAGATCCCACCTGCTAGCTCCGTCTTTCCATTGCCATTCATAAGAGTCATAGAAGTTACGGAATAAAAATGAGCGCATAAACTCATCGTCAAACCGGATACTGTTAAAACCTAAATAAGTAGTGTTCGGAGCTACTACCTCTTCGGTAAAGATCTTGGCAAACTCTGCTTCGGTAATGCCTTCCTCTAGTGTCTTCTGTGGCGTAATGCCCGTCACCAAGATAGCATCGGGACTAGGCAACACCTCGTCAGTTAACTTGATTAGTATGTTATGTGGCTCACCAATTGGCTCAAAATTTGCGTCAGTCCGCTGTCCCGCAAACTGCATAATCCGATCTTTGCGGGGGTCCACCCCTGTAGTCTCTAAATCGTAAAAATAAAACTCGCTCGACATGACATTAGTACCTTAACTCTCCATTAGAGCCAATCTTGATAAGATCATTGGCTTCTATGCCCTGTCTTTCTAGCTCATGGGTAATTCCCATCTTGCCCATAATGTCTCGAAGCCTTTGCACTCCAGCCTCATTATCAAAGTCCGTCCTAACAGCAAAAGTTTCTATCTTTTTGCCAGTTACAATAAAGTTCTTTCTCTTTTTGCTAACTTGCCAAGTATCATCATCTTTATCTAGTCGCAGTACGGGTATCTCTGCCTCGTCTGCTTCATTTTCAGCTGTAGCGCTATCCTTAGCTTTTTGAACCAAGATCATTGTTTTATGAAGCAACTCTTTCAACCCCTGTCCACTCTGTGCAGATATAGCTATTACCTCTGTATTCTTTGGCACTACTTTTTTAATCATCGCCAGAGCATCATCTATCATATCTTGGTCAATGCCCTCGGTTTTATTAAGAGCCACTATCTGTGGTCGCTTGGACAAATCTACAGGATAAGCAGATAGTTCTTTTTGTATGACCTTATAGTCGTTGACCAAGCTGTTGCTGTACACATCAACTACATGAATCAAAACCTTTGTCCGCTCTACATGACGCAGAAACTCATCGCCCAATCCTTTACCCTGACTTGCACCCTCGATTAGACCAGGTATGTCTGCCACAACAAGACTGTTTTTGTCATCGATGTCAGCAACTCCAAGATTAGGTACTAGTGTAGTAAACGGATAGTTAGCAATCTCTGGGCGGGCGTTACTGATTCGTGACAACAAGGTAGACTTGCCGGCATTAGGCAGGCCAACCAAACCAACATCGGCAATGGTCTTTAGCTCAAATACAGCAGTAAAAGATTGGCCTGGCTCACCTTTTTCGGCGACCCTTGGAACCTGCCGACGACTACTGACAAAGTGAGCGTTTCCAAACCCACCTTTTCCACCTTTGGCCACAATAGATTGCTGACCATCAATGGCAAGATCTACAATAACTTCACCATCTTCACCGACAATTGTTGTGCCTACCGGCAAATAAAAAACCAGGTCTTTGCCAGATCGGCCATGTCGTTTTTGTTTTTGGCCATTACTACCGTTTTCCGCAGAGATAGTTTTTTTATAACGAAAAGCAGCCAGCGTATTTTGGTTTCGACTGGCAATCGCAACAACATCACCGCCGTTTCCACCATCCCCTCCATCTGGACCGCCCTTGTCTACAAATTTTTCATGACGAAAACTAACAACACCACTGCCACCATTGCCTGCCATAATCTCGACTGTTACTTTATCTACGAACATAATATATATCTAGAATACCGAAGATAGAAAGCAGATACCAGAGACACCTTAATAAATGTACCGATACGAAGCAGCTTCGGCAGGACTAATAGTGCGGTAGGTTACCTTGCCCCAGATTGGATAGTTCATGTCAGACACAAGCACTGTGCCGTCATCGTTAACATGTTCCACAAAAGCCACATGACCCATGCCACCGATATTCGTGTGGTACAACACTGCCCCGTCTTGAGGCTTACTACCTGTTCCCAGCCCCGCTGCTCGCGCACCACCAAGCCAAGTTATCGCATTACCCAAGTTGGTTGGAATTGGTTTACCAATCTGGATGCGTCGGTTTGCAGCATGCCAAGTACACCAGCCGTAATCATAGCCATTGCCACCATATGTAGCCGAACTTCCAAATGCAAAACCACTAGCATAAGATGACACATAACGAGAACTGGCAACAGGCGACAGACCATCTGGAACAACTATTAGAGTTCCGGGAACTAAGCCCGACACCTCGGCATCGTTAAAAGCAATCACCTGATTTCGGTCTGCTCGGTATTTTGAAGCTACTGAGTCAGCCGTGTCACCAGGCTTAACAGCATGAACAACGCCATTAACTGGACTGATCAAAAGCTCTTTACCTACAGGAAGCGCTTCGCCAGATACATTGTTAGACAGACGAATAGTGTCGCTAGTAACACCAAATTTAGTTGCCACAGAAGAAACTGTGTCGCCAGCCACAGTAATGTATTTTTTAATATCCTTGTTAGACTTTAAGGCCGTCGAAACAATCTGTGGTTTAGCGATAACTTTGTCAGCAGAGGTAGCAACAATCATCTGCGTATTTACAGAATCTGCGTTGTTTGTAACAGCCGTAGACTCGTCTAATTGCACCAATCTGGCCACATGAACAGCAACATCAGCAGAAGATATCTTATCAACCGGGTCAGACTGGTTCTGACTATTAGCTACAGCAGAATACGACCCCGATTTAGCATTTTGACTAGAAGCGTGCGAACCATGCAGTACGAACCAGCCAACTAATCCAAAAAAAGCCAAGTTAGCTGTGACTATGCCAAAGCGTACTAAGCGTTTGTGTGCCTTTCGGGATCTCCGTTTTGAGATGAATCCAAAAGATTTATTTTGTATGCCGGTAACCTTTTGATGTGGCTGACTTTGGGGTACCGATGTAACTGTGTTACGAATAATCTTTCTCCTGGCGTAAAAACCGTAGATCTTGCGCCAATCTTACTTGTGTTGTTAGTTATCTTTTCAAGAAAGTCGACCAATCTTGAGTTTTTCACAATATATTACAAGCAAGAACAGTTCGACTCTATTTACTGCACCTTAACAGTAAATTTCGAACTGTAGACACATTTTAGCAAAAATACAGCCTAAAAGCAAGTGCTTTTATATTAGTCTACCTCTGTTAATAGTTGCAGTTTTCGCGACAGCGCTCTTTTGTCAGAGCCTCGTGATCTTTTAGATTCTTTGAGAAATATGTCTTGCCATCGTCACCAGATACAAAATATAGCCAGTCCGTTCCCGCAGGAAAAGCTACAGCCTTTAAGGCGCTCTCTGATACATTGCCGATTGGTCCGGGAGGCAGTCCGCTATGCATACGAGTATTAAATGGTGAATCATAGTTTAGGTTTTTGGGCTGTCCAGCAATAGCTGCGCCATAAAAAGCTGTCGGATCAGAGCCCAAAGACATACCTTGTTTGTAGCGTTTCAAAAACACCTGCGCGACTTGTGCTCGATCGGATTGGTTTTTGTCACTAACCTCTTGTTCTACAATCGATGCAAAGATAATCCCCTGGTGAACAGTTAGACCCTGCTTAGAAAATCCAGATCTAATATCTGCTGTCATGTGGGCATTCATCTCGTCTAGCGAAAGCTTGATAACATCTTTGGCGGTAGTTTCGGCTGTCTTTTGGAAGCTCTCTGGATACAGATAACCCTCCAAGCTAGCCCCTTCTGGCTTGTCCCTCAAGGCTGGATGATCTTTGTATTGACTAGGGTCAAGGGCTTCATCTACAGAACTCTCTGAAAAACCATCTTTTATAAGTCCTGCACGAATTTGATCTAAACGCTTTGCAGGCAATATTACCACCAAGTCGGTCGCCACCCTACCACTCGTAAGCATCTGGACAATCTCGGATACGCTCTGAGAAGGAGACACTAAATAGGTGCCTGCCTTTAGTTCGTCGCGAAGTTCGTGAGTCCTAACATAATATTCAAATGCCCAGTCACTCCTTATAACACCTTTGTCCTTTAGTGTTGTTGCGATACTGGATGCTGTACTGCCGGGTTTTACGGTTATGGCTCTAGTTGTGGTGTCGTTACTGACCGGCCGAAGGTTCTCCGAATATGATCGCCGGATCATACCAGCTGTAAAAACCAATAGAAAGACAATACCAACAACTACCAAAAGAAAGATCTGGCGTTTTCGGCGTATCGGATTGTAGCTAAGGTGCATTATTTTGTCGTCTCCTTTAATAAAAACTCTTCTAGTATAAAGCATGCGGCCAAAGCATCAAGCCCTGCGCCCTTTGCTCCATAATCTTTCGTCATCTGTTCCGCTCGTCTGCTACTCAGACTTTCGTCAGCAAAAGCGATGTCTAGTCCCGTTTTTACCTGAAGCCTCGTAGCAAATTCTCGTATTTCTTTAGATTGGGCAGTTTCTTCGCCGTCTAAGTTGCGTGGTATGCCGACCACCACCAAGTCTGCACCCTCTTGTTTAACAATCTCCTGAATATCGGCAAAAACAGACTCTGAATTCTCAAGAATCTTTAACGGCTGAGGCAATTTAGCAATCCTGCCAACAGAAGCGACCCCTATCCGCTTACTGCCTACATCTAGTCCAACTATTCTGGCTAAATTACTAGGGTTGTTGGGTATTGATTTGCTTGCCATCGGCATTTTCGATTATAAATTTGACCTTTCCAGCCTTGCTTGGAACTTTGCTGGACCAACCAGGAGAAACTTTAACGCGCGCCTCCATAATACCTGGTCTGCCCGACAAGATTGCTTCGGCTTCGCCAGCTTTCTTGCCAGCAATCTCTTGTCTAAGCTGATCTTGGTCAATCTCTGGACCTACAGCAACAGTAGTTTGCAAATTTATGGTTACATTATCGTTCTTTGTCTCGCCGTTAACCTTATAAACAGCACTCGATAGACCACGATTTAGGATACTCTGCTTGCTAGTATCGATCTGGCCTTTGACCTGTTCGTCTACAACTTTGCTAAGGTCATCCTCTTTTACCCCAACCATACTGTAGGTAATATTAGCACTAACCGTAACTTCGTTACCCTCGCCGTCAACTGCAGGAGACACATTAAAATTAGGCGAGCCATCCGAGAAAGTTTCGGCAATTGGCATATATCCATCTTTCTTAAGCTGATCTGTTAACTCTTGTTTTTTTTCGTCTTTTTTGCTGACAATCTTTTGCTTGGCTGTTTCTACATCTTGAGCCGACACAACCTTGACTACATTACTGGAACCACCACTCATCTGAGAGCCATTGGCTGTTATCTGCGAAAAGCCCGAAACAGTATAGCTACGAGAACTCAAATTGTATTGGTCACCGTTATTTTGAGCTACTACATTAACTGTACCAGTGTGGGACCCGCTATTTTTACAATTACCACCCCCATCAAAATTACCATCGCTTAGGCTAATAGACTGTTGGGTGATAAATGTGAAAGTACCGCTACTAATACCTGTACCTGCCGGTATGGTTGCCGAATTACTGCCACAGTTTTTAAGGGTTACTGTGCCGCCAGCCTTGGTGCCCTTGTCTTTTTGGCCGGTTGCTGGTGCTTTTTCGCTATAAGACTGAGTAGATTCTCGTTTGCTAGCAGGGACTACCTTGCGACCAACATCTACCGATTGAGCATTAATATCGGCAGTAAATTCAAAGTCTGCCGATATGTCACTAGACTCTGTCTTTAGAGTAACCATAGCCTTTGGCGCCATAAATATAGCCCAAATTAAACCAATAATTAGAACTAATCCGACAACTCCACCAATAATTAATTTTTTACGAAAACTATTAAAGTTTGGAACTTTTAGCTTTTTGTCTTTTTTGGATTTCTTATCTTTAGGCTTTGCTGTCTCTGAAGGAGTCCGCGGAGTGTTGTCTACCTGCAGAGTTTCCTCTACCTTGTCCGTGGCCTTGGGTGCAGTATCTTGAGTGTCAACCTGAATCTCCTCGGCATCATCGGTACCAGAAGACGGTTTTTTCTCTGGGGATGGGGGCAAAAAAGGCTTGGAGCTAAGATTTGAAGCCACATGGACACCGGCCACACCGGCCAAAGGCATTAATGTAGCTTCCGAAGTTATTAGAACAACTTTTTTGTCATTTTGGTCTGCTGTTCGCTTTAGAAGCTTCATGTTCACAACCGATTGAAGGGCTGTAGCTCGTTTTGGCAGAACAAGAGCAATAATATTCTTTGGACTTGTCTGCACCTTGTGGACAATACCCGTAATGTCCTCGTCTATATCTAAATAAATGGTGTCTTTTGTATCTGTTGCCATAATCTATACCCCTATTATACCTGCAAAATGCGATCGAAGCGCTCTTTTATAGTGCCTGTCGTGGCACTGCTACTCTGCTCTATTGTATCAAGCCCCACGCGCAGAAGCCCCATAGCCGTTACAAAAGTATGGTCTGTAACCTTTCCGCTAAGGTCGTTGATGCCTACGATTCTGTCTGGAGTTATATACTCGACTTTGGGTCTTTTGGCAAAAGGCAGATCCCCGTACCAATTAGTCTCTTTTAGAGATTGTTCAACCATAGGCAGACTAGCTCCTCCGCCACACAACATAATCTGATGAGGTAGGTGGTCTAGGCCGGTGTACTCGCTCAGAGCCAGCTCTACGCCAGCAACCCAAACATCGCAAGTCTTGTTTAGGGCCTCTTCGACGGCTTCGTGTTGGTCCGGGTCATCGGTGTTAGCCAGATTTATCTTGAGTTTCTCGGCCATGTTAAAGTCGACATTTAAATCTTTCTCGACTGACTTAGTAAAGGCTCTACCGCCAATACCGAACATCTTGGTTCCCTGTACTCCGCCCTCGTTGACTACAGCAATATCGGTTGTTCCACCTCCGACATCCATCAAAATTGCACTCATAGTTGCATTTGGATTGTCGCCAATCACCGAACGAGCTACCGCAAAAGGTTCGGCTGCAACAGCAATTAGGTCTAGGTCTAGCTCTGAAGCTGTGCGCTCTAAAGCTGCAATATGAATAAGAGGAGCGAAGGCCGTATAAAGCTGTATGACAACATCCCTGCCCTTAAATCCTATCGGGTTGGTAACTGTATAACCGTCTATAGCAATGCTAACTAACGCACTGTTAACTAAGCGAACATCTACCTGTTTACCTCCTAATTCCCATGCTAAACTTTTGCGAGCCTTGGCCTCGGCCCTCTCTTGGACCAGCTGGATGATCTGCTCCATTTCGGCTAAATCTATTTCTTGGTCTGGGTCTTTGCGATTACAGCGAATTGTACTGGTAGTGCCCTTAACTAGTTCGCCAGCAATACCGATCACAGCACTCCGCACGCTCACACCTGCTTGTTCTTCGGCAATGGCTAGAGCCTGATTGCAGTTCTGGACCACCGCCTCAATATCGGCAATGGCACCAGCTACCATATCTGTTGGGGACTGTCTCATGCGTCCGGTGCCAACTATTTCAATTTCGGAGCCTTTAACCCTGCCGATTAAAGCCTTGATGAATTCGGTACCAACATCTAGTGCAACAATGTACTGACTGCTAGAATTATTGAACTTACCGGTTCGGCCAGTAACACTCTGCTTTAACTTTTTTAGCATAAGGATATTATACTACGGCTTCGCCCCAAGAGACACCCCTTTGGGATTTCTCATTGCTGTAAATGACAAAATCAATTCGATCGCTTGGGCTGCTCTTCCCGGCTAGTCTAGCAGGGAAGCTTCGATGCGACGGATACCGGCGGAGCTGGATTTTTCTTTGGTGATTTTGAATGTTTTGCCGTTCTCGCCTAGCTGATTTGTGTGTTCTACATGTGGGCCACCGCAGATCTCTACGCTAAAGGGTTTTTCGCCCTGTTTGCCCATAGTATAAACTTTAACTTTATCTCCATACTTATCACCAAAAGCACCTTTAGCGCCCATTTTGAAGGCTTCGTCTGTTAAATATTCGGCAAAAGATACTCCTAAGTCTTTGGCTATTTGCTCGTTAACGATTTTTTCAACCTCTGCTTTTTGGTCATCGGTCATTTTGTCTGGATAGCTAAAGTCAAATCGAGTTTTAGTGCTCGACACTTTTGAGCCTCTTTGCACAACATCGGGGCCAAGCACTTGTCGAAGAGCCTCGTACATTAAGTGCGTTGCTGTATGGTGTTTGATTGTGTCTGGCTGGTGGTCGACCAGTCCGCCCCTGAAAGCTCCTTTGGCAGAAGTTTGACTCCTCTCTCGTTGCTCTTTCATCAATTTATTAAAATCTTCACGCCAATTTTCTTCTAATTCTATACCCAGGTTACCCGCCTCCTCAGTCGAAAGCTCAACCGGAAACCCATGAGTATCATATAGCTCAAATATATGACGACCCTCAATCTTAATCGGAGATAGTTCAGATTTGAGTATTTCCCCTTCGTACTTCTTGCTAGCTAGAGGGGCTTCTTGTGTCCCTGCAATATACTTTAGTTGACGCAGGCCTTTGCGAAGGGTTTGACGAAAGGCTTTTTCTTCTTTGACCAAAACTTCGATAATCTTATCCCGATTATTTGCAACTTCCGGGAAATCAGCGTGATACAAATCGGCAATTACTGGTACAATCTCTTGCAAGAAATCTTGTTCTACACCTAGGTCGTGCGCCTTAACCATAGCTCTACGAATAAGTCGGCGCATAACATAGCCCTGTTCTTTATTGCTAGGCGTAACGCCGTCTACAGCTAGGAAGGTTGCGCCACGCAGATGATCGGCAATAACGCGCATACTCTCTGTATGGTCATCATACTTCTCGCCAGATAGTTCCTGGAGTTTTTCTACAATCGGCCAAAGTAGACTAATTCTGAAAACATCTGGGCTGTCGATAGCGGCCGCAGAGATGCGCTCTAGGCCTCCGCCAAAGTCGACATTTTGTTTTATTAGTGGCTCAAAACCATTGTCTGTCCGGCGGTACTGCATGAACACTTGGTTACCGATTTCCATAAATCGCCCGCTATCGCTGGCTGGGTGCGCCTCACCGAATCCTTCGGCATGATTATCTGGGCCAAAGTCATAAAACACTTCGCTGTCTGGTCCGCACGGATCACCAACTGGCGTAGTTGCTAGCCCGCCATTACGGCTCCACCAGTTCTCGCCATCGTCGTAGAAAAATATTCGCTCGCCTGGCTTTATGCCCCGTTTGTCGCCGTCCTTGGCACTACCTATTTCTGCAATTTCGGCATCTACGCCTTTGGTTTTAAATAATTCCTGCCAGATGTTGGCAGATTCATCGTCTCTTGGGATGCTATATTCTTTGCTACCGATAAAACAAGATACATAAATCTTATTTGGGTCTAGCCCAACCACATCTGTTAAAAATTCAAAAAACCAAGTGATCTGATCTTTCTTTCCGTAATCGCCAAGCGACCAATTGCCAAGCATTTCAAAGAAAGTTGTATGGCGGTTGTCGCCAACTTCTTCTATATCTTGCCCCCTAAAACAAGTCTGGCTATCTGCCAAGCGCACACCTTTGGGGTGCTCTTTGCCTAGCAAATACGGAATGAGGGGCTGCATACCAGAGCCCGTAAACAAGGTTGTGGGGTCGTCCTTGAGATACAAGCTAGCTCTGTCTATTACTTGGTGTTTTTGGGACTCAAAAAATTCTAAATAAGCCCGTCTGATTTCCTGTGCATTCATTGGTAACTATAATACCACCTCTGGTAGCCATATAACACTCCTCGAGTCGTCAAGGACATATTTTTGAAGGACTAAACCCTACGAGGGCTAGATGACGATGCCTCCGCCGAGGACTTGATCGTCGTCATAAATAACGGTGGACTGGCCGGGGGTAATAGCCCGGACTTCGTCCCGCAAAACTAGTCTGACTGTCTTGCCTTGCAGTTCTACCTTGGCCTCCACCAAAGGTGCACGATAGCGCGTACGAACCTGATAAGTCTTACCCTCTTTGGGCACCTCGTTGATCCAGTGCAAATCTGCTAGTTGTAGTTCTTTGTGCCAAAGTTTTTGATCATGGAGCTGGTTGGTTACATATACCTCGTTTTTGTCCATATCTTTGTCGACCACATAATACGGCAA
The DNA here is from genome assembly GCA_964521095.1 of uncultured Candidatus Saccharibacteria bacterium. Taxonomy (GTDB): domain Bacteria; phylum Patescibacteriota; class Saccharimonadia; order Saccharimonadales; family 2-12-FULL-41-12; genus CAMTWJ01. The sequence goes on along the minus strand of CAZFPJ010000002.1, from coordinate 193,537 downwards.
GCCTCCGCCAACACCCAGGCCTGAGCGCTGACCAATGGTGTAAAATATTGCGCCATCGTGCTGGCCAATTTCTATGCCATTTTGATCGATAATTGCCCCTGGCTCGGCGTCTACATATTGACTCAAGAAATCTCTTATACCAACTTTTCCAACAAAGCATATGCCTTGAGAGTCCTTTTTTTCTGCAGTCGGCAGATTAAATTTTTTGGCTATAGTACGCACTTCTGCTTTGGTGGCAAACTCACCAATTGGCATTAAGGTTTTGCTGAGCGCTTCCTCTGTTACGCGATACAAAAAATATGTCTGATCTTTTTCTTTATTAGTAGCCATGAACAGCCCGTTCTTGCGCCCTAAAATTGCTGGCTGGGGTAGACTGCCAGGATGAGACGAGGAGCGGAACAAATCGTACTGATTAGTACGATGAGCGAGCACCGGAGACTCAGACACCGCAGACTGCCCAGAGCTTTGTGGAGTGTTCGGCTCTGCCGAATCAGCAGACAAAGCGTCCAGAGATTTTAGGCGGGCATAGTGGCCGGTGGCGATCAAATCTGCCCCGTCTTCCAGGGCAGTTTCCAAGAACAGCTTAAATTTCACCTCTTGGTTACACATAATGTCGGGGTTGGGTGTACGACCTGCTTGATACTCGGCAATCATATAATCTACAACTTTGCTTTTGTACTCTTTTTGAAAGTCAAACACTCGCAGGTCGATGCCAAGTCGAACTGCCACCTTTAGCGCATCTTGATAATCTTCCTTCCAAGGGCAGATCATACCCGGCAGATCTTGAGTCCAGTTTTTCATGTAAACCCCAACAACCTCATAGCCCTGCTCTACCAAGAGAGTTGCAGTTACAGAGCTGTCCACTCCTCCACTCATGCCGACAAAAACTGTTTTAGACTTCATAATAGAAAAACTATTGTATCATATTTACAACATTTTTACAGGTCTAGAGGTCGCCGTCGCCACGATCTAAGCGTTTATGAATCGTCTGAAGCTCGTGTTTTCGACCAAGCCAAAAAGATGCAGCTATTAACGGAATCGCTATTAATGATGGTAGCCACAATATCCGAGTTTTAGTAACTGTTGCCGTTGGCAGGTTGTCTTTTTTGCCATCTTGCCCAACCGGACCATTGGCTACACCTATTAACTGCAAAAATGCTACTTCCCCGTTTTTGTCCGAAACCCTAACTATGACGATGTATGTACCTGATTTTTCGTATTTGTGAGTAATGTTAAACACACCAGGAAACTGCTGACTGATTAGATCTTGCTTGGTTCCGTCTCCCCAATCAACAGACACTGCATATGGCCCAACACCCCCACTTAGAGTGATTGGCCACACCAAAGGCTGATTTGGGTCGGCACCTTTTTTTGCAAAGCTAGAGGTCAAAGACACTCTGTTGACAACTCCAAACTGAGATAACGGAAAATTAACGGCAACAATATTAGAGTCTGGTCCGGCTTGATCTAGTTCGTTGTAGACCCTAGCGACCAACTCATTGCGACCGGTAAATAGATCTGTCTGAATACTAAAACTACCGTTAGAGCAAAGTGCCGCACCTGCAAAAACATTGTTTTTGTATATCTTTACCGTCGTACCCTTGGGACATATGCCGGTTACCGTTACTGGTAAGTCCGAGATAGTCGAACCGTCTCTAGGGAAAGTAATACTGGCGCCTTGTGTAGGCGCGCCACCAGGGATAGTGCCCTCTATACCAATGGAGCCGTCTTTGCTAGTTTCGGCAGTAGCCCTACCACCAGCTAGCCCCGTAACAGCCGTTAGAAAAGTAATGCCTACAACTATCAGCACCAGAGCTTGCCATTTGACTGTTCTGGAGTTTTGCACCAACTATCTCCTGCTAATTAAGTTCTGTATTGTCACGCCCACACCTTCTTGCTAAATGCACCTCTTAAGATCGCTTTAGTTTCTTGGAGCTCTTCCGGATCTTTTTGACAAGAACGAATATGCCAAAGACCGCTATGACAAGTAGAATCGCTAGGACAACCATTAGCCAGACTGGAATGTACCAAAAGGAGGCTTTTTGGGTCAAAACTTCACCACCATTACCATGAGAGATACCAGCCGTAATAGTATAGCGACCTGGCTTGTTAACATTTTTTAGGTCGTCTTTGAAAATCCTGGTGGTGTTTGGTAGTACATTATTGCGCGGTGTAGTGTTGTTCATCTCGTAAGAGTAAACTTCTTTGCCGGTAAAGCTATTGGTAACTACTACACGGCCAAATGGCTTAGCGAAGCTGTTACCAGTGTTTTTGATACGAATACCAGCTTGACTTGGGGATTTCGTAAAGAAAGTACCCTGTTTATCACCCTGGAACACAAAGATATCGCTAAGTTGAATCTGTTGGGTAATATTACCCGGCACCTCAATAAGTACCAAAGAAGCGACGCTAGCAGTCAAAGATACCTTACCGGCTTCTGCCCCGGTAGTTCCAGCAGGGATAGCCGAGTAACGAATTACACCATAGTAAGCGCCCGAGGAGGTATCTTTCGGTATGCTAACTGGGATGGAGATCTCTTTTTGCTCGTCCTTTTTAAGATTAAGGTCTTTAACTCCAGACAAGAATGGAGCGACACTGGTTGGAGTTCGTTTGTCACCCTGATTTACCAAGACTTTTGGTTCACCCAATTCGCCGTCTGCTTCGAAGTCATTAACCTCGGCCTTAGCTGTTATATCTCCACCAGACACATTCTTTAGGGTAATGTTAATGACAGACGATTTGCCCTTATCCAGCGTTAACTCTGTTCTGGTAGGCGATATCCTGAGGCCACTGCCTGGCTTATTTTGATCTTGTTGTGCTACTACTGCAGTAGATGCGACCGCAAACGCAAATACTCCTGCAAACAGCATGGTCGCTAAACGCTTAAAAGTTATCATTCCCTACAACTCCTTTGTTAGATTAAATCCTTACGAATAAGTATAACAACTATAATACTATCTAGAAAGCTGCTGTTGCAACATAACTACTTGTTGTACTATAAACACCTGTTGGCTGTGACTGGCTAACATTAACTACATAACTGGCTGTAAAGACTGTGTAGTCGGTGGGTAGTGGCGATGATGCAACCAAAGAATTCGGCACAAAATAAAACTGATTAGGAATACCATACAATGGTTTGGGTACACCTGTGCCAACGCCTCCAGCCTCTTGACCAACCGCAGGATTAGAATTAGAGCGCAAATTTATACCAAACTGGCTCTTGCCCTTAATGCTAGGAGCCGGTGGATTATTGGCTGGTATTATATTATTACCAGATGTCATAGTGGTTCCATGGATACTAACCACATAGCCTGCCGGATCGTTAGTCGAAACAGCAAACTGCGATGTAGCCGACTTTGTAGAGCCAGACCCAAGTTGACCTAGATTAATAAAATCTCCACTAGTAAAGCTACAATTACCCCCAACTGTTATGCCGACACAAAATGCTAAATACGGCGGAACATAGGCTTCTACCGTAAGGCTCTGAGCTGTACTAAAAGCGGCAGCGGCCTTGTCGGTTACTGGACCGGTAGCATCTTCTGTTGCATAAGTGCCAATCCGTACATACACCGTCTGGTTCTGAGCTGAAGGATTTGTGACATTGCTAAGGGTGTAGGTTGCTGGCACGGCAAGACTAGGAGCAGAAGTCCTGGTAAGTATAATCTCGTTTCCTCCTGGAGTACTACCAACTGTAAAGCCAACTTCTCCTGTTTGAGCGTCCAGGCTAGCACCCGTAATGTCAAAGCCTACGGGCGGGGTGCAGGGCGCCTCAAAAAGCGGACTGTTGACGCAGTACAGAAGCCTCAGAGAGCCAACACTACTAGTACTAGTATAGTCAAAGCCAAATATCTGGGTAGTTGTGGCATTCGGTGCCGAGCTACTGGTTGTAACCGAAACATTCTCTAGCTTTAGGGCAGAGGTAGTCGTCATGAGTACAGAAAACAGCACTACTGACGCACCCAACAAATAGGCTAGTCTGTTAATTGTTTGCAGTAAAGTGCCTCGCATCCCGCTTATTGTAACAATAACTTAACTTGTTAGGCTACAGTATCGCTAGAAGGTTGGCGTTGCAATGAATGTACTGATGACGGCGTAGCTACCAGTTGGAGTGGTGGCAGAAGCAACAGCAGCAAATCGCAATATCAAAGCTTCATCGTCTAGCACCTTGATGGTGCTACTGGCGCTACTGGCTATTGGTATAGTTGCGGTGCCTCTTTGATCCCAGGCAAAACCGTTAGCCACACCATAAGCATTAGCAGGAGAACCTATATAGTTAGATTGTTGCTTTAGGTTATTAGTGTCTGACGCAAAAACACAGGTGTAAGCTGTAGTACTGCCACAGTTAACACCACCAATAGTCATGCCAAATTTTTCTGTAGCAGCAGATAAGGTAGTTTGAGCGGCACCGTTAGAAGGGTTGTTATCGGCGTCAGCACTATTAAAACACTGGTCAGTGGTAGACATAGCTGTACAGCTGGAACTTCCAACCTTTAGCTGTCCGTTGCTTGCCGTCTGTTCGGCAAAATAGCCAACCACCGTACCATTGTTGGCATTGGTTCGGACCATAGCCACACCGTTGAGGTTGTTGCCACCGTTAGGAGTTACAGCTACAGGAGAGGTAGATATGTTAGTATCAATAGCACCTAGATCTACTGTACTACCAGAGATAGCCGAGCAGTCTACTCCTGGAGAAGTAGTGGCATCATTAACTGTGGTAGCACCTACGCAAAACTGCAGATTTTCCTGCACACGAGCGTTAATGGTTAGCTGGTTAATGATAGCGTAAGCTACAACACCATCATCTACGGCAGTAGCCCAAGCATTATCGCTATAGGTTGTAATACGAACATAGTACGAAGCAACAGCGGTCGGATTAGTCTGAGTGTTCCACCCAAGAGTACGAGCACCTGCAGTTTCTGAAGCAGCCGTCCTGTCTACGCAAAGCACATTGGCAGCAGCAGTACAAGACCCAGCACCAGTTGCGTTACGAGTAAAGCTCCCTCCAGACCAGCCAGATATCGAAGCTTGAGTGCCAGCGTTCATCTGGGTCGTACCTCCAGGAGAAGTACAAGTGCCTAGAGGAGTTGTGCAAGCTTCGAATTTTATAGAGCCTATGTTGCCTGTTGTTGCTGTTGTAAACCCATATGTATAGGTAACATTGGTAGCACTTGGTTTAGATGTACTGATTTCCACAGACCGATTAGTGATCTGCGCGGCGTCTGCTGGCCTGCTGTACAACAGTGGCAATACTGCGAAGATGCTCAAAACTACTACGGTTATCCATATCCAAGATACTTGAAAAAATTTATTAAGACTGTTTACTGAGCTGTTTTGGTTCAGGCTTTTCACACCTATTCTCCCCTCGATTGATTGATTTTTACTTTTAAAATGCGCTTCATCTAATTTAGCTTAAGCCTATTGTACAACTAGAAGGTTGGCGTTGCAATATATGTACTGACAACTGTGTAGGCACCGGTTGGGGTGGTAGCAGAAGCAACAGCAGCGAACTTTAATATCAAGGCTTCATCGTCTAACACCTTGATGGTACTGCTGGCGCTACTAGCTATAGGCGTGGTTGCTGTACCAGTGTCTACCCATGCAAAACCAGTTGATGTACCGTAGGCTGTGGCTGTATTACCTATGTAATCAGTTAGTTGTTTTAGGTTGTTGGTATCTGATGCAAAAGCACAAGAGTAGGCTGTGGTACTACCGCAGTTAACGCCACCGATAGTCATGCCAAAATTTTCTGTAGCGGCTACAAATGTACCCTGAGTTGCGCCTTGGCTGTTAAAACATTGGTCGGTAGTAGAAGTCCCAGAACAAGTAGCTCCAGTCACTTTAAGTTTACCGCTACTCATGTTTTGTTCGGCAAAATAACCAATTATCGTTCCATTATTGGCGTTAGTTCGGACCATGGCTACACCGTTGAGGTTATTGCCACCGTTGGGAGTTACAGGCACTGGAGAGGTAGCTATAGTAGTGTCAATAGCACCGATATCTACCGTACTACCAGAAATATTTGAGCAATCACCACCAGGAGAAGTAGTAGCGTCATCTACTGTGGTAGCACCTACGCAGAATTGTAGGTTTTCCTGCACACGAGCGTTAACTGTTAGCTGGTTGATGATAGCGTAAGCTACAACACCTTCGTCCACAGCCGTATTCCATGAGTCGTCGCTATAGGTTGTAATACGAACATAGTACGAAGCAACAGCGGTCGGATTAGTCTGAGTATCCCAGGTGAGCGATTTAGCGCTGGTGCCCTCTGAAGTTACATCTGTCCTGTGTATACACAGTATGTTGTTGGCTGCAGTACAGTCGTTAGAGCCTGCCGTACGAGTGAATGTAGTTGAACCAGCCCAACCAGAACGAGCAGATTCGCTACCAGCGTTCATCTGAGTTGTGCCACCGGGGGCGGTACAAGTACCTAGCGGTGTTGTACAAGCTTCGAATTTTACGCTTTGTAGCGTACCGGTCGTAGCTGGCTTAAAGCCGTATTTGTAGGTAACATTGGTAGCACTTGGTTTAGATGTGCTGACTTCTATAGATCTTTCTGTAAGCTGTGGCAAGGCGTTGACTTTGTTGGTTCCGGCAACCAATGGCACGAGCGAAAACAGTGCCAACACAAAAACTTGTGTCCAGATGATAGCTTTTTGCCCTCTGGCAGAGCTACCGAAAAATGATGTTCTACTAATTTTCATTTTGTTTCTTTCTTTTTATTAACTGTTAATTTTTTGTTTTTTATACTATACAAGCGTTAGTATACAAGATTTTTTTATTAACACAAGCAGTTTTCCACAGGCAATAAATTAATACGATGCTATCACTACTAAATCTTGTTTCATAGAGTAAGCACCAGCGCGAGTTAGGACAGTAATGTTAGCAATGTAGGAGATAGTGTAGTCGGTCTGACCTATAGCTTGCTTGCCTGTCGTTTTAGCAGAGTGAGCTATGGTGTCGCCAACTACATATTTGAACTGGTCTGCTACAGCATAGTCAGAGGACAACCCCGAGCCAGCTTCGCCATCGGCAAATGTATCGTCCGGCCGATTAACTGGATTTGCTCCAATATTTGGTGTCGTGTTGTCGACTAAATTGATACCAAACTCTTCTACCCCTACATTTGGGGATCCTTGGGTAGATTTACCGGCCAACGAATGTCCGGACTCATTGGTCGGCGGATTGCTCATGGTTTTTACGACATATTTACTAGACAAGTATGATTTGACCGAAAAAGTACAGTTACAAGTACCCCCACGAGAAGTAACCGAAGAAGTCACGCCTGCTGACAAAATACCCAGGTCTACATTGGGACCACTGATAGTTAGCTCCAAAAAGGGCTCTTGAGGGGTCAAAAAGCCAGAGCCAGCCCTATAGCTACCACTCGAAACATCGCCAACCCCCAACGCTCCAGAAGATTGCATAGAACGATAGTTAGTAGACGAAGACTCTGTCTGACTGCCTGTGCCAAAGTATGTCTCCTCGGCCTTGTAGTTTGTAGAGTTATACTGTGCAACCGCCGGAACCGTGACAAAGACGAGCCCAAGCCCCACGAATAATGCCATCCTCTGTATTCTTCTTATCATTACCATAAGTATTGTGCTGGATGTTGCTAATTTTATCAACCGCTCTACCGTGTCTGAAATGATTGCAAAATACCTACTAGACTGTTCGTAGATGGGCTAGCTGTGAAATCGTGATAGATTATTTTGTAACTAGCCTTCGTGCCATCTGGTCTAGTTAGGGTTACGCTAGGGGTTGGGCCAACCTGGCCAACCACCACGGCGTAGGTACTGACGGTGTCGGGGTCACATGTCATCATAACCCCTTGCCAGGCCATGACAACAGGGTTGTCTGGGCCAGCGGTAAACCGTTTGTCGGTACTACAGTGCTCTGACACACTCCCTACAGTAAGTCGATCACCGTTAGGGGCTATCGGCAGGACCCGACTAGCCTTGGGCAAGCTTATGTCACTATTAACAAATATTCTTAGCTCTCTTCTGATAAGCTGTCCACTCATCTCACGATAAACAAAATTAGGCGCCTTAGATTCATTGGCTACCTCTATCCAATTTTTTGGAGCCTGAAACTGAAAGTACGCGCTCCTAATAACATTGTCGCGAGCCACTATGGCGGACTCTGTTGGTCGAGATGTAACTTCTGTAGTCGGCTTGTTCTCTCTAAGAGCATCTATAATGACAATAACTCCTACCACAACACCCACAAGAACAAGTACGGATAGTAGTTTTAAAAATCTTACTAATCTGCGGTGCAATCGGTGGTCATCTAGGTAGTTATATTTCATTATATTTACCCGAAAATAGCTTCTTCCCTTCTGATATTTTCATCATATCCTATTCTTTTCATTAAGACCAATATTTTTGACAACAGCAAGCCCTCAGCCAGCCCTATTGTTTGGCGGTAATTTTTGCTAAAATATACCTTAAGCGTTAAGCTTTATAGAGATTTTATGGAACAAAAACCAACCGAGGCAACACCAGTAGATGACACTACGCTTGATTCTCTTGAAGGGTCCGAGACAGCTGTAGTAACTGCGAATGATGGCCAAGCTAATACAGATGGAGTAGCTACACAAAACGCCAGTCAACCCAGTTCGCCACAAGGACCAGAGCACAAACAGGGCTTGAAACAAAAGTTAGCAGGTTTTTTTAGGCAGTTTAATATCTATTTGTTACTGTTCTTGCTTGTAGTTATTTTGGCCTTGATAGTAGTGTTTGTTAGTTACACCAGAGACAAATCGACTTCGAACAAAAAGACCGACATAAACACCCAGCCACTTAGCCAGGATGTACTAGATCAACTTCGACAAAGCGATGTGACTGTTGGTGACCCAAAACAGATACTTAGCGTCGAAGCCAATGCGGTATTTGCTGGAAAGGTACTGATCAAAGACGGCCTAGAAGTAGCTGGTCAGCTAAAAATAGGAGGCCCCCTGAATGTTCCTGGCATTACGGCTTCTGGCACTAGCACCTTTGATAAGTTGCAAGCCAGTAATTTACAGATATCTGGTGACACTAATATACAAGGTCAAACAACCATACAAAAAGGCCTAAATGTTGCCGGCAACCTGAGTGTTGGTGGGGTTTTCTCGGCCTCTCAGATATCGATTGACGGATTACAGCTCAACGGCGACCTGCGGTTTAATAGACATATAGACGCGGGTGGCGGAACTCCGGGCAGAAGCAACGGTAACGCGCTGGGGTCTGGTGGTACCAGCAACAACAGCGGGACCGACACAGCTGGAACTGTTAACATCAATACCGGTGGCGGGCCGTCTGCTGGCTGTTTTGCCAACCTAACTTTTACTCAAAAATTTAACGGCAACCCTCATGTTGTAGTTACTCCAGTTGGCTCGGCTGCTGGTAGCCTAGCGTACTATATCAACCGCTCCAACACTGGGTTTAGTATCTGCACTGCCAGCACACCTCCTGCTGGGCAGAGTTTTGCCTTTGATTACATCGTTATAGATTAAATTTAGACATCTAAAAATATAGTCACTTTGTCTTTTTTGACATGCATAACGGCGTGCGATATCTTGATCTTTTTGTCGCCTTCGGGCTGACGAATTGTGACCACACCTTCCCCCAAAAGGGTCATAAAATTATGGTGCCTAGGCAAGATATCAAAGGGCCCTGTGCGATTAATCGCCGAAACACTAAATGCATCGTCATCAAAATAGGTACGAAAAGGCGAATACATCTTGACATGCATCACCTCTTTGCCGTCAACAATGCGTGGTTGACCTTTTGGCTCTTCTGGCTTGTCCTTGATAGTTGGCTGATCTGCCATAAGCTAGACCACTATTTCTTCTATACTTTTTAGGGTTTGCTCTCTGGTGTAATTTTCTCCTGGCACACCATTTAGATGCTCGGTAACATGCATGCTCTGATTGAAGTTGGTGATGAGCTTTTTGGCCTTGGCGTAATCTGCCCTATCTGCAGGAGAAAGTTCGTTCTCGCCGATAATAGCAATGATACTCTTTAGCGACTGGTATTTTTGCAATAACCCCTGCACTTGTACGCTAAGCACATAGTGGCGATCACCCACTACCTCTGGGGTTAGTAGTGACGAGGTTGTCCTGCTCAAGTCTACCGCCGGGCGGATGCCCTGCTCGGCAATCTCACGAGACAAGACAATGATGGCATCTAGCTCGTGCTGGATCATCTGCACTGCTGGGTCACTGATATCGTCTGCCGGCACATAAATAGTTTGTACGGAGGTTATAGAACCTTTTTCATTGGAACTTAGTCTGTCCTGCAAGGTTTTAATATCAGAGAAAATCGTCGGTTGGTAGCCACCTTCGTTTGGTACTTGGTCCAAAATGGTCGATATCTCGTTCTTAGCCTGGATATACCTATACATGTTATCTGCAAAGAACAAGATGTCTTTGTGTTTCTCGTCTCTAAAATATTCGGCCAACGCCACAGAAGATATGCCAATCAGGGCCCTTTGTATCGGATTCTCATTCATCTGCCCAAAGAACATACAGGTATTTTTGAGAAGATCGGCTTTTTTGAGAGTGTCGTACAACTCGTGACCCTCACGAATACGCTCACCAATTCCGGTAAAGAACGACAGTCCTGCCCCGCTTTTGGCGACATTGTTTATAAGCTCCATAGTAAGAACAGTCTTGCCAACACCAGCACCACCGATGATGCCAATCTTGCGCCCCTTGACGAACGGTGTTAGAAAGTCGATGACCTTGATGCCTGTCTCTAGAATCTCGGGCTTAGTAACCTTAAAGTCTGTACTGCGCGGAGGCAATTTTAGAATATCTTTGTAAGCAACATTTTCGCCAGATAACGCAGGCATATTATCCAACGGATAACCAAGCGCATTAAATATCCTACCGATAGTTTCGTCGCCCACCGGTATCTCTATGCCTTTATTGAGGCGAGATACAGCCATTCCTTTTTGAATAGTGCGATCTGACATGATGTTGAGGCACAACACCCGACCGCCAGGCATTAGCCTCTCTACAACTAGCTGGGTTTTTTTCTCGTTGTCGACCTGTATTAGCTCACCTATTTTTGGAAGCTTTTCATCGAAAGATGCGAAAACTATTAAGTCTTTGATGCCGGATATTGCGCCGTTCATGCCGAGCCTCCAGCTTTTCGTAAGCCATTGATAATCTCTTTTAGGCGCTCGTCTTTCATAGACCTTCGTACGCGGTTATACTGAAGCCGTAACTTGTCCAAAGAATCGTCTGCTGCCTCGTGCGCCGCCGACATAGCCCGGAAGCGACTGGCGTATTGGGCCAGCTTGGAGTCCAAAATAAGCTGACTCAAGGTAATCTTGAGCATTGATCGCTCTAAGTAACTAACAACCGCGTAAGTGCTTGGCTCGAAAATATAGTTCTTTTCGCTAATAACTTCGTCGGAGCTATCTGCCTTTTTACCAAGTTCGGCAATCGCCGAGCTGAGTTCTATCTTTTTAACATCCTGCACCATTAACGAAATGTACTGCTGGTAAAAAACAGAGGTACTCTTGTATTGCTGGACTATTTTGATAATTGGCGCCACATTGATGTTCTGGTCTTTTTCTGGGAGCTTAAAGTATTTTTTGTAGACCACCCCTTTTTGAGCTAGCTGAATCGCCCCGTGGTGACCAATAACAACAATGTCGTGCTTGTCTTTATCATACTGACCAAGCATCCACTTGATCAACTTTTGGTCAATGTCACCGCTAAATCCGCCTTCGGCAGTAATAACAATAAATAAGTCTTTATCGGTAATCAAATCTTCTTGCTGTCTACCAAAACGAAAGAGTCTGTCAACCCGAAGTTGTTCATAAATTCCCCACAAATCATCAAAAAAGCTGGTCGACTGAAGTACTTGGTCTTTAATACGAGCAATTTTGAGACTAGCAATCCCTTCAAAGGCGCTACTAAGATCCACAATGGTCTCTGTGGCGTCTCGGTTGCGCTCAATCTCTTGCAAGCCTTTCATTTTTTGAGCTCCACAATTGACTTTTGCTTTAGCTCGGTGCGGATCTTTTCGTATTCGTCATCTTTTTTGATCTTCTGAGCGTATTCCATAACCTGAGTTTTTAGGCTATCTATATCAACCTTTTCAGACTCTTCTGCGTTTAAAACTATGTCTAGCATTAGTTGCTGAGCAAGCAAGCTGTAGGTGTCGGTCGGCCCTTGGTTGAGCAACTTCATGACATTAGCGCCTTTTTCTAAAACAGCTTTCGACTCCAGGGCAAGCTCCGAACCAAAGTGAGCAAACTCCTCGGCCTGCCGGTACTCTGCCAGTAGTTTTAGAGACTGTACTGCAAACTGTTTTTGTCGCTTGTTGTGACCCACGCCACCAACACGAGTCACACTAAGACCAATGTTAACCGAGGGGCGAATACCGCTTCTGAACAAGTTCATATCCAAAATCCACTGGCCGTCTGTAATAGACATGATGTTAGTCGGTAGATACGCCGTAATATCGCCGTTTGGCACTAATACCAGAGGGATACTGGTTAGACACTTGCCGTTTGAGTGCAAACGACCGGCCCGCTCTAAGAGGCTAGAGTGCGAATAAAACATATCACCCGGATACGAGTCACGACCCGGGCTAACACCACTTAACAAAGATATCTCTCTGTGAGCGTGAGCGTGTGAAGTCAGATCGTCATAAATAATAATGGTGTCTTGATCGCATTTTTGCCACAGATATTCGGCCATGGCACAGGCAACATAAGGCGCTAGGTAGCTCATGACCAAAGACTCGAACATGGTAGACACAACAACAATAGCTGTCTTTAAAGCGCCAGTTTCTTCTAGTTTTGCCAATAGCGCATCTACATCGCTTCGCCGTTTGGCGACTAAACAATAAACAACGATTTGATCGGTATTTTTTTGATTAATAGTTAGCTGAGCAGCTAGGGCAGTTTTGCCAGACTTACTGTCTCCAAGCAGGGCTATGCGCTGTCCTCTAACTAGAGGCAAAATAGCGTCAACAACCGAGACGCCACTCTCTAGTTGCGTATCTAAAAGCTCTCGCTCGTAAATAGGAGGGGCTACATTAAAAACTGGCCATGTATCGTCGGCAGCTATTGGACCCTTGCCGTCCAAGGGTTGGCCCATAACAGAAACCACTCTACCTATGTAATCTTTACCAACCCGACAGACCAAACTGTGGTGCTGGACTACCGCAACCGAACCAACAGTTATTGGCTCGGAGCCAAGGTGCAGAACAGCCACATGGTCCTCTAGGACTTCTCTGACGAATCCTTTAGATCCATCTTCAAACATAATAAGTGCGTGTATGCTTATCGGATTCAAGCCTCTAACGAGTGCTAAAAATTTATCGACAGCTATAACTTCGCCCACTGGCTGACCGCTGGCGACAAGCTTCTCGAAATGCTGGTTATCGTTCAAGCTTTGCCTCCTGCTATGTAGCTAACCAGTACATCTCGCTTCTCGGATAAATTAGCTCGCAGGCTCATGTCGAAAACTTTGTTCTGGGTTCGCACTACGCAACCGGCAACAATCGTAGGCTGCAGGCCAATCTCTAGAAGGATATTGTCCTTAATGTTAGCGCGGAGCCAGGTGATCATCTTTTCGACAAACTTGGCCGAGGGCTCAACAGTGAAACTCATATGTATTAGTGGTGGATTAGTTTGAAATTTCTTTAGGGCGCCCAAGAGAACTTCGCGGTGTTTAGCGTCTAGCAAAGAAAGTCCGTTGATAGTAGCCGTATCTTCGAGCATCTGAGTGGTTCGGGGCAGTTGCACGCTCTGTCCGCTGTTCCTAATAGAAGCTTGTCGCAGAGCATCGTCAAGTGTATCGAGCTCCCGAACTACCCGAGACAGGTCTACGAAACTAATCAAGCGAGCTGGAACCAGTAGCTTTGTCTTTGCATCACTCATGCGCCAGCCTCTATGTCCTCGATAATAGATTTTTTATTCCTCTCTAGCTCGCCCAAGATATACTCTAGCTGGTCTTCTAGGTTAATCTGGTTTCCGATAGCACCAAGCACATAGTGGTTAACAATATCTGTCATGTTCTGTTCGAACTGCTCTAGGACTCTACGCTTTTCCTCGGCGATTTCGTGGTCTATCTGTTCGCCCATCGTCTTGCGCTGATCCTCGACTGCCTCTTGGGTTTTTTGAATCGATTCTAGCGCCATTTCTTTAGCATTAGTAATTGATTCTTCGTATTTTTTAAAAGCGTCGTGAAGAGTCTTGGTAATCTCTTGCTTCATATAGTCATTTATCTGGGTAGTCGTCAAGCGCAAGTCCTGTTGCAAAAACATGGCATTTTCGCCAATAATTTTCTCAAAGTGTAGGCGCCCCCTGTTGCGAAGCTCCTCACGAAATTCATCGTTAAAAATGTGCTCTACATCTTTTTCGGCAGACTGCGCGTAATCTTGGTCTTTGTTATCTTGACCACCTTGGCCTTTGCCTAGCCTAACTGCCACCCAAATAAAGGCGAGAGTAGCCGTCATAATCGAGCTAACAACCAAAATTGTCCCAAGCCAGCTTTGCATTTGTTCTCCACCCATTATTATTAATCCAAAATGCTTATAGTTTCAGTAGTAAATATACCCCAAAAAGCCCCGTTATGAAAATAATTAAGCTAAAAAGCACCACCTGTAGGAATACTTTTGTAACCACTTTTCTAGAAAGTGGGTTACGACCGATAGATATCATGCCCCCACGCGAACCGCTGTACAGCATGACTCCGGTGATGAAAATTGTTGCCAAGAATACGGCTGTAGCCAGATATATTCGTGGCGCTGACACTTGTTTGCTAACGATTGTCTGAGATAATTTGCCTAAAAAACTTGGCACTTTTGGAGCCTCTGGAACTTTAAGCCATGGGTTTTTATTAACAGACACCTCCACACGAATTCTCCCAAAATTCACCCGTTGTCCACCCTCGGCAGTACTAGAACCCACGGTATTATCACGACCATTAAAGCCTTCTACGGCTTTGCCTACCACAACTTTTTGGGAGTCAGTAGCCTTCATGCCAATTCCAGCCAGCGAAGAAATACTAATATAATCTCCTGCTTTAATTGAGCCACTCTGGTCGCTAACCAAGGTTTCGTAAGCGCCACTAGAAGCAACATAAATGTTGCGATCTCCACTGTTTAGAGTTATCGACAAATCGTTGGGCTGGACCACTATACCCTTTAGGCGATCTAGAGACTTATCTGTAACAGCTTCTACTTTGTTGGGGTCACCTTCTTTAACAGCAACCAACATGCCTCTTTGAAGTTTTTCGTCAGATGAATAGGCTTGGCCTATGCTCTGAGCCGAGATTGAGCTGGACATACTCAAAAGCACCAAAAAAGCTAGGCCGGTTGCGGCCAGTAGGCGCTCTCGCGAAAATAGTCTCTTCTTATTTATCTTGGACATTTGAAAATATTATTGGTTTTTCTACCTAAAATTATACACTCTAATGCCGATAAACTTAAGCTGTTAGTTTAATCAGAGTCTTTAGCAGATAATCTAGGTCCGCTTGGACTGTTTGTCGCCCCATACTAAATCGCAGAGTGGAACCCGCCAAAGCATCATCAACTCCAATAGATTTAAGTGTGTTCGAAGGCTCTGGATCAGACGCTTTGCAGGCCGACCCAGTCGCTGCCAGCACCCCCTCATCCTCTAGTTGAATTAGCAGTCTTTCGTTAGACAATCCAGGTAAGGCCAGACTGACATTATTAGGCAACCTGTGCTTGACCGAGCCATGGACTATGGCTGTTGGTATTTTTTCTACGAGTTGATGGAAAAAATAATTTTGCAACTCCGAGAGTCGTTTGTTTTCTAAAACTCTTAGCCTGGCAGTTATCTCTACCGCTACATCCAGCCCAACTGCACTAGCGACACTCTCTGTTCCACTCCGCAAAGCGCGTTGTTGTCCTCCACCCAGAATCTGTGGAGATAATAAAGTATGGCTAGACACAAACAATGCACCACTCTGCTTTGGACCATATATTTTTCCACCGTTAATAGTCATCAAATCAACTCCAAGCGAGTGCACGCTGGTGTCTAGATAGTTGACCGCTTGGCAAGCATCGGTATGAAAGTACAGTGGGGTTTTAACGCCTCTTGCTTTGCGATCGGCACGGATCTGCTTGAGCACATTGCCAACACTACGGATTGGCTGAATTGTGCCAATCTCGTTATTGGCTTGCATAATACTCACTAACACAGTGTCGTCACCAAGTTTGTTCTGCATATCCGACAAGGCAACTCTACCCTGTTGATCGACAGCTATTTTTTCTGAAGAACAAAGCTCTGCGGGAGCACTAACCGAAGGGTGTTCTATAGCAGAATAAAGCATTTTTTTGCCTGGATACCGCTCCATAACTCCACGGACAGCTAAGTTATTGGACTCTGTTCCACCAGAAGTAAAAATTATCTCGTTAGCCCTAGCTCCAAACTGCGAGGCAATGCTTGCTCGAGCATTTTCTATAATTTTTCTGACATCTTGTGCCTGTTGATAATTGGCCGATGGATTATAAAAATACCCCTCGATATAGGGCGTCATAGCCGATAATACTTGTGGGTCTACTGGTGTTCCTGCCGCATAATCAAGATATATGGTTTTCATTGTTTATAAATTGTAGCAATACCCAGCTACAAAAGCTAAGGGGTAAAATTCATCTCTTTTTAGCAAGATAGCGACGAGCAGCTACCATTATATTTTCTTGTGTAGCCTGTTGATCTGAGTCAGAATCTGGGGCTGTCGATATACCTATTACCTGCAACACACCCTCTGGACGCAAGCTAGGAACCTGCTCTGGCTGTTCGCTCATAACACTGCGAACTATCTCAGCATCCCTCTTTATGGGATTCGGCTGGTGATATGGTCGGTGGTGTTGTTCTTTCATAATCTAAATACCAAACAGTCGGCGAGCATTTTGGGTTGTATATGTCGCCAATTCTTCTAGGTTTTCGCCTCGTAAGTTAGCCAAAAACTCGGCCGTAATCTTTACGTGCTCGGGTTTACAAATTTTACCACGAAACGGTTTTGGAGTCAAATACGGTGCATCCGTTTCAAGCACTAAGTGATCCTTAGGGACAGCCCTAGCGGCTGCAAGTTGATAATCGTCGCTCGTAAATGTCATAATACCGTTTAGCCCAATAAATAAACCTCTCTTTACTGCCTGATCTAGCTCTTTTGAAGTCGCGGAAAAACTATGCAACACCCCACGAATTCCCGAGAAATTATCTACAATCGGCCAAAAATCTTCGTGAGCTTCTCGGACATGGAATATCACTGGGAGTTTGTTGTCTGTCGCTAATTGTAAATGTATTTCTAGCATTGCAACCTGGTCGCTCTTGGGCGAATTCTCGTAATGATAATCCAAGCCACACTCGCCAATAGCTACCAGCTTGTCGGTCTTGGCTTTTAGTAGCGTCTCTAGTAAAGCTACGCTGTCGGAGTTCTTAACAAAATCTGTTGCCTCATGGGGATGAACACCAACAGAAGCCCAAACATTTTCTCGGGTCTTAGCAAATTCAACACTTTGCTGACTAGTCGCTAGATCGCAAGCTACAGCGATAATCCCTTCCACGCCTTCTGCCCGTGCGCCTTTTAGCACTTCGTCGGCATCAAGGTCGTAGTTGTCAAAATGAATATGTGCATGAGTATCAAAAAACTTCATCTATTTTTCTGTATCCTAGGCTTCCTGCTTGGGGAACAATATTCCGTCTAGAGGCTTGACTACCCCGGTAGAAAAAATATCTGAGATCTTTTGGCTAGTTTCGGGCATAAACGGTTGCAATAATTCTGCAATTTCTAGCAAGCAACTTGTCATGTATGCTAGAACCTCCTGCAGGTGCTCTGGATCGTGCTGGGATGATATCTTCCATGGTTTTGTAGCATCAATATATTGATTTAGTCCACGAACCTGCTCCCAAACTTCCTCTAGCGCTCTGTCAAAACGACAATCCTTGATTGCTTGATGATACTGCGCTGTATCGTGGCCCAGCTCCGGGATGTCACCAATCACTCCAGATTGATATTTGTTAATCATAGCAACTGTTCTGTTTACTGTATTGCCAAGCTCATTAGCTAATTCGTTATTGTAGGCATTTTCTAGCCTTTGCCAGCTAAAGTCGCCGTCTTCGTAACTAGGTATATGCTTGAGGAAAAAATAGCGAAATACATCGCTATTATACTTTTGAATAACTTCGTCTGGGCTAACTACATTACCCAGGCTTTTGCTCATTTTTGTGCCATCCTCGGCATTAATAAATCCATGAACAAAAAGAGTCTCTGGCAACGGTAGCCCTAACGCCAAAAGTATGCCGGGCCAAATAATAGCATGGAATTTATTGATATCTTTGCCAATTACTTGCACAGTAGCTGGCCAGAACTTTTTAAAGTCCTGGTGCTCTGGATAGCCAAGTACTGTTATGTAATTCATAAGGGCTTCAAACCACACATACATAACCTGCGATTCATCGCCCGGCACAGGAATCCCCCAAGACATCTTTTGCTTTGGACGACTAATACTAATGTCTTTTGCTCCATCCTTGAGTATAGCTAGTGCCTCGTTGCGCCGTGACGCCGGGATAACTCTGTAGGCGTCCGACTCTATAGCTTCTTTGATCTGGTTGCTGTAGGCACTAAGTCTAAAAAAGTAGTTCTCTTCTTCGACTTGTTCATATGGACGGTTGTGCTCAGGACAGGTGTTATTAGTCTCTTTTACAAAAGCCTCCGGCTTAAACTCCTCACAACCGGTGCAATACCAGCCGGTGTATCTGTCTTTATAAATATTTTTGCTTAGAGTCTGCCAAATAATCGTAGCTCTTTGCTCGTGACCTTCGTCGGTTGTACGCACAAATCTATCATTTGATATGTTCAAAGATTTTGATAGTTCGCGAAACTTGGCGCTCATCTGATCGGCCAGCTCTCGGGGCGTAATATTTAGTGTCTCAGCCTTTTCGGCAACCTTTCCACCGTGTTCATCGGTACCGATACTAAACAATGTATTAATGTTTTTCTGGCGAGCGTACCGAGCCAGAACATCACCCATAATAAATTCCATAGCGTGCCCCAAATGCGGCTCGCCATTAATGTATGGGATAGATGTAGTTACGAAGTAATTTTGCTGTTTTGCTTTTGTCATACTCTAACTAGCCTACCAAAGATAACAGATAAAAACCACTCATTAGGCGCTAGCTGTTTGATCTTTTTTGAGCCTAATGCGCGAATGCACGACGGCTGTTCCAACAAAAACTAGCCCCGCCAAGCCGGCTACAACTTCTGGTATGTCGAATTTTAACGAAGCCAACATTAGTCCAGCTAATATACCTATTGCATAGTGTGCGCCATGCTCCATATACCGATACCTGTTTAAAACACCGTGCTCGAGCATATGGATCGTGACTACCCTGACATACAAAGCACCAATACCCAGACCAACTGCTATCAAAAGTATCTGGTTCGTAATAGCAAAAGCACCAATAACCCCGTCCAAACTAAAGCTGGCGTCCAGCACATTTAGGTACAAAAATCCTATTAGCCCCGCCTTAAAAGTAGCCTGGGTTGTAGATTGTAAATTTTTACCAATATTTGACCGTTCTAGCAGTTCGTCTAGGGAATTTATTACAAGATATACAACCAAGCCCAGAACACCACTAATAATTACTTTTTGCTGAACCTCTGCAGGCAGGGTGCTAGATACTGCAAGTAGTGCTGTTAACGCCAAAATAACGCTCAGGCTCTCTAGCTTGCCAGCTTTTTCTAGAACGGTTTCTATATGTACCAGCCACTTGGTTTTGCGTCTTTCAAAAAAGAAGTCAAGAAATATCATGAACAAAAATGTACCACCAAAAGCCGATATAACAGGGTGGGCCTCTTCTAGCTCGTGCCCATAGTCTGCCGGCCTATGTAGAGCCAGGTCTACAACACTGCCCACGCTCATGCCCGATGCCATCGACACAATAAATAATGGCAGGACAACTCGTACACCAAAAACGGCAATCAGAATTCCTATGGTCAGAAAAGCCTTCTGCCAAGCTGGGCTCATCCTCTCCAGTATTCGAGTGTTTACTACCGCGTTATCGATACTAAAAGTAATCTCTAGAGCCACCAACACAAGTGCCAAAAATAAAGCAGCTATACCAGCTTTAACGCCAACAAATACCAGCAGAGCTACTGAAATTAGAGTAGCCAAGCCGTATATCTCAAAAATAGATGTCTTTTTGCTCTTCATCGAATTACTTGAAACTTATTATAACAAAAAAACACCAGAAAACTGGTGTACTTTTGGTGGAGCTGGCGGGTTCTGCCCCCGCGTCCATCGGATTTACTTTGATCAACCGTCTACATACTTAGTTTGTTTATAAAATCTTTAAAAACTGTTTCTTAAACAAACAAAATAACAATCTTTGCATCTTTTTAAAAGCTTGAAAAATGCATAAAAGAAACTACATTTTTGCAACCAGAAAAATATGACACAAAACACAGTCTATCTGGTGTTAACCGTGTTTGTGGCGTTAAGAATTAACTTAAGCTGTTGCGCCAGCGAACTGAGGAGCAAAAAAGCTAGCAACAGTCTGCTTGACACTCTTAAATGCGTTTGCAGTTAAGGATTTATCTATCAGGGACCTACCACACAATATTTATTGATCTAGAATCACCCACTTCCTGCTGCAAAACACACTTTTTATTGCAATATAGCGGTGCTATATCTTAATAGAAAACTTTGTTTTTCGCTAGGAACTATGGCAATTTTATACTCAAGAAATACTATGTAGTAGGCCCCACGCTGATAAGCGGTATGCGGGCTAATCTGTAAATGTCCTATGTCGAGCTTAAAAATCAGCCCCATCAAGGTATTTATTTTAGCATAAAATTTGTACTTTGTACATAAGCGGATTGGTGCGGTATACTAGTGCCTAGTGAAAAGTTTTTTTCGATCAATAAAAAAGAGGACACTGAAACAAAATATCCCCTACATACTACTGGCAGGCGGCATTATCGGCGTGTTTTGTGCCTCTATCTTGACCTCTCATGAGATGAGCCAACTAGCTAATCCTAGCTATAACCCTGAATGCAATCTAAACCCTATCTTTAGTTGCACCTCTGTTACTAGCTCATCGCAAGCCAAAACCTTTGGATTCCCTAACCCCTACCTTGGGATTATTGGCTACAGCGTCATGGCTACCATAGGAGCAGGCCTACTAGCAGGCGCTCGCTTCAAAAAATGGTTCTGGCTCTCCGCTCTCGGAGGCATGCTCTTCGCCTTATTGTTTGTGCACTGGCTAATATTTAGTGCTCTTTATAGCATCGGATCACTTTGTTTGTACTGCATGGTTGTCTGGTCAATAACTCTACCTATGTTTTGGTACCTATTACTGCATGCGTTCAGAGAACGACACCTGAAAACACCAAAAAAATTGCGGGGTGCAGTTAAGTTTATGCAAACCCACCACGCTGATATACTGTTGGCTTGGTACTTAATCATAATTGCTCTGATACTCAAAAGGTTCTGGTACTACTGGAGCACTCTCCTATAGAGACTTCTTAAGGCTCGATAGAGCTTAGCTCTTCGTAAAGATCTAGCCAGTTGTCCAAAGTAAGCTCTTGGGCTCGTATATTCTGATCCCAGCCCAACTTCGATAATACCCCCTGCACTACAGTTTTTTCTTTGTGTAGCCCAGCCGAAAGGCTGTTGACAAGAGTCTTTCGTTTGTTACCAAACCCTGCACGAACCACCCGAAAGAGTCCGGTAGAATCACGATCGCCAAACAATGGCTCTGAACGGCGCAGGAGCTGGATTATCTGGGAATCAACTTTTGGCGCAGGAAAAAAGAGCTCTTTCGGAACGACCTCCATTAAAGTTGACTGATAATACATTTGGGTTGTAACTCCCAAAATAGAGAGATCTCCCGGGCCTGCTGACATACGCTCGGCCACCTCTTTTTGTATTAGCAGAGCAATAACTTTTGGCGGGTTAGAAGACTCACACAGCACTCTAACCAAATTACTAGTCAGATAATACGGTATGTTAGCTACAAGCTTGTAGTCGACCGGAAGTTTAGTAAAGTCAAACTTAAGAATATCTTGTTCGATAACCGAAAGGTTTAGGGCAGACACCCGGCTGGATAGCTCTCGAGCCAGGTCAGAGTCGTACTCAACCGCTATAACTTGGCGAGCTTTTTCTACCAATAGTTTAGTCAGGGCTCCAGGGCCAGGGCCAACTTCTAGCACTACATCGTGCTCGTGGACCAACCCCGCGCTACACATAGCTGTTAGGCTATCTTGGTCATCTAACCAGTGTTGTCCTAGAGATTTTTTTGGAGAGTTCATTGTCTAATTTTATCTGTACACATCTTGTAGACCCATCTTAATCTTACAACTTGGCCATGGTTGCCATCCTCGACGCTCATATAATGTCCGGGCTGCTTGGTCCTGGATTATTGGACTTACCGTGTGTGGCAGTTTGTCTTTATAACCTTCGGGTGCATTAGATTGCCATGTTGATAAATTGAACTGATACGCACCGTAATAGCCAGCTGGATTTACGCTAGTATACCCACCCTCACAGCTTCGAAGTCGAGCAAGTGCTGCTGCAAAATCTCCACTAAATGTCTTGCTTGGGTCATTCTTGGCTCCTCGAGCCACTAGCTTGCGTACAGGCTGCAACACCACAATTTCTTGCAGCGACTTCTTGGTGCCATCTTTGGCTATCTCATATACTATAACTCGCTTGCCTGGGGCTCCCTCTTCCCTAGTTTGGGTCTGGCCAACTATTAAATCTGTACTGTCAACATATTGAATACTCTGTGGAATAACTTCTTCCACTGTAGTAATCTGCTTGCCTGGCTCGGTGATAAAAACTACGTCATACGGCTTCAATTTGGTTTCTGGCGCAGGCAACACAGAAGCATTATCGTAGTGGATTCCTCTTTCCCTTGCCAGATCAGCCACCGTATTGGCTTGGGTGCGAATGTCATACATTGCTCCATACAAGCTGAGCTTGATCGGTAAAGCTCGGTTAACTACAATCTTATCGCCTATTACGCCGTCCTCCATAGTCTCATCCGGAGGTGCAATCGACACCTCGTCTTCAGGATATATAGTAAGCCCTGCTTTTTTAGCAATGTCCTCTGGCTTGCGCTCGGCAATTCTAGCAACTACAGTCTTGCCTCCCTCATCGACTACTTTTACTGGTCGAGACTTATAGATGTTGATACTAAAATTATCTGTCGTAATAGGTGCATCTTTGGCGGGCTCAACAACATCACCCTCTTTTAACTGAATATCTAGTCTGGTCAAAAGATCCCCAACACTGTCTGCTCTAGTGGGGATGGTCTGTCGTTTGCCATCGATATATAGTTGCACTACCCTACTATCAGCCGGAGCAACTGTCTGGCCTCCGAACAACAGAAATCCAAAAAGCGTAAAAAACAACATCCCAACTATAGTAAACACTGGTATAGCAAATGGATGTTTATGCCAGCTACGAGAAAAAAAGCCTTCGCCAGCAGTAACGCTAAGTTTGTCTATACTTTTGAGTCTATTCTTCATGAAAATCGTTCATCGACCTCGTTCTTTTTGCGCACTTACTATTCTTTGTAAAATACGGGGTGAGTTAAAGCACTACAAAAAAGACCGAATCAAAACTCTATTTTAACACAAATTACAAGAGTTTACTCGAGTTTCTCCAGAGGCGCAAAGGCAATATTCAGCTTCTTGCTTCCCTTGCCATTAAAATAAATCTGTGCAGTGTCACCGTCTATCTCCAGGATTGTTCCTTTGCCAAATAGCTGGTGTCGAACTTTGTCTCCTGGCTCTAACTCTAGAACATACTGTGGCTCATCAAAACTAGGTGCACTCATGGTGTCTAATGGCGCCGAGGCCTCACTACCAAATTCTGTTAAAAAACGAGATGGTGGATTGTGCTGGACCCCGCCATAAAGCATCCGCGAATTAGCATGTGTCATATACAGTTCTTGTTTGGCTCTGGTCATACCAACATAACAAAGCCGTCTTTCTTCTTCCATCTCGTGCTGATCGTATAGCGCCCTTGAATGCGGTAAGATTGTCTCTTCCAGGCCTACCATAAACACCACCGGGAACTCTAATCCCTTGGCAGAGTGCAGGGTCATAAGGGTGACTACTTCAGACGACTGGCTATCGTCTTCTGGTTCGCTGACTAAAGCTACTTCTTCCAAAAAATCTGCTAGTCCTGCATCCTGATATTCTTTGGCGACACTAAGCAGTTCTCGTACATTTTCTTGGCGAGATTCTGCTTGCAGAGTGCCGTCGTCAAGATATTCCATATACTCAATCTTGCGCAGTAACGAATCTATCAAACCGCCAGACGCAACTTCTTGGCTCAGGTCTCGAATCTCTTGCAAAATAACAGCCAATCCAGCTAGCGCCTGTCTGGCTCTAGGGGTAATATCTGCGCACTCACTAACTCTACCTAAAGCAGAGTCTAGACTAAGGCCACTACTGGTCTGCCAAGCAAAAAACTTACTGACAGATGTAGCCCCAATGCCACGAGCCGGAACATTAACTATCCTCTCAAAGCTCACCCGATCTTCTGGCTGAAAAATTAAACGAAGATAGGCAATAACATCTTTCACCTCTTTGCGATCATAAAAGCGGACGCCACCAACCACTCGATACGGTATATTGTAGTGCAAACAAGCCTCTTCTACTGCTCGGCTTTGAGCGTTAGTCCTATACAAAATAGCAAAGTCGCTATGGTTCCTGGCACCGGTGCTAACAAGTGTTTGTATCCGCCGAACAATCATCTCACCTTCAGTCCGTTCGTTCTGCGTCGCCATGACCTGCACAGGCAGACCATCTGCCCCGCTCGTCCACAATTTTTTATTCGAGCGTTCGGTATTTTTACTAATCACACTATGGGCCGCATCCAGAATATTTTTGGTACTACGATAGTTTTGTTCTAACTTTATAACGGTAGCTTCAGGAAAGTCTTTCTCAAAGCGAAGTATATTGCGAAAATCTGCCCCTCTCCAAGAATAAATACTCTGCCAGTCGTCCCCTACTACGGCTATGTTTTTTGACTCATTAACCAAAAATTTGATCAATTTATACTGGGCCGCGTTTGTGTCTTGATATTCATCTATCAAAATATAACGAAAAGTCTGTCGCCATTTTTCTCGTACGGCTTGGTTTGTTTCCATCAACTTTACTGTCTGCCAAATTAAGTCATCAAAGTCCAAAGCGCCTGCTTCTTTTAGGGATTTTTGATACAACGGGTAGACCTTGGAGGCAACTTCCTGCAGGGGACTGCTGGCCACTGATTTATATTGTTCCGAGGTAATCATCTCGTTTTTGGCACTACTAATCAGCCCGGCGACTCGTCTTGATGGGTAAGCCTTTTCGTCTATGTGGTTTTGCTTATAGATCTGTTTGATAGCGCTTAGGCGATCGGACTCATCAAAAATCACAAAATTACTGGGTACGCCCACAAAGTCGCCATCGATACGCAAAAGCCGTACGCAAATACCATGAAATGTGCCCATGTATGGCAACCACGATCTGTCCGTAGCATCATGACCAAGTAGCTCTGCTAACCTAGCCCTCATCTCTTTGGCCGCCTTGTTAGTAAAAGTCACCGCCAATATATTAAACGGCGTAGCTTTATGGGTCTCTAGCAAATAGGCTATCCTGTGGGTCAAAGTTTTGGTCTTGCCACTACCTGCACCAGCTTGTATTAGCAGTGGGCCTTCTGTGGTTTCTACGGCACGACTCTGCTCACTATTTAATCCAACCAATAATTCACTAGACATCTATTTATTGTACCAGTCCAGCTACCTAGTTTTGGATAAAATTAATTGGTAACTGCACGCCGATGTCCACCAACCCGGCGTCTATTGCAAGATAGGCGCCTACAATCAGCAACAACAAAATTAGGAGAACCCAAGAACCTGCACTGCTTCCGCCAGGTCCTTGATGCGTCGACACAAAATACTTTTTACTATCAATAAGTCCCTTAACTTTGTCTGCTCGATCTGCCTCTTCTTTTAGCTTTGCTTCTTCGTCCTTGACGGCTTTATGAGTAGGCTCTGTTTCGGATACATCCTCTGTGACTTCAGTGTCTTGGGTGATTTCGTTTTGTTTAACATCTTCTTCGTCAGGTTTCTGACTCATGTCTTCGTGTTCATCTGTTTCTGGCTTTAGCTCTACGGCTATAGAGTTTTTTGACTCTTCTGTTGCTGGAGTAGCCTCGTTTAACGGGGCCGATTCGACTGACTCGTCAACTGCGTTTTTTGCTTCATCCAACACCGAATCAGAGTCGCTAATTGGTGTAATCTTTTTAGACTTTTGAGGTTTGCTCTGAGTCGTCTCACTAGAATCTACCATCATTGGGTCTTGCTTTATCATGGGGCCATGCCCAACAATAACCGGCCTAGCCGTAGCATCTGGAGTAATCTCGCTAGGCTTGGCTACATCAAAAACCTTTGGAGCTCCCGTGGGCTCATTTTTATCGGCGTCTAGCTTTTTAACAGATTTGGCTTTAGTCGTCTTTTTTGACATCTTCACGCTTTCTGTTTAAACGATAGGTCGACTCAACAATCCCCGAGAATTTATGATGATTCAAACTAGCATTACCAACCAATACGCCATCGCACCCCGGCATATCTAAGTAGCCAGATACAATATTATTGTCCACACTTCCGCCGTACAGCACCCTAACATCTTCGGAAGCTTTTTTGCCATATAGTTCTTTTATTTGATTCCTAATATAGGACAAGACGGGAGCAACTTCGCTGGGCTTAGCCAGTTCTCCGCCAAATGTACTTATTGCCCATACTGGCTCATAGGCGATGACCATACTGCCAACTTCCTCGGCTGTTAGATTGCTTAAAGCTGTCACGACTTGGTCGTGCAAAACTCGTTTAGTCTCGCCCGATCGGCGCTCTCTGGCTGTCTCGCCAACACATAAAACCGGGGTAATTTCATTACGGATAGACGCAGCCACTTTGTCTCGAATTGTTTCTAGCTCTTCATGAAAATAAATTCTCCGCTCCGAATGACCAATAATTGCATAGTGCACCAATCCTGCCAGCATAGTAAACGACACTTCGCCAGTATAGGCTCCCTCGTCCACAGGGTAGGCATCTTGCGAAGCCAAGCGAAACCGACGACGATCAATCTGCAAGCTCAACGGTTGCAAAGTCAGCATACTGGGCGCCAATACAACTTCAATATCTCTGTGTCCCTTGATCTCTCTGTGCAATCTCTCTACCAAAAGACTGGCCTGCGAAGGTTTGAGATGCATTTTCCAATTACCAATTATTAGAGTTCTTTTCATGAGCTTATGCTTAAATTGTATCACTTATCCATTAATGCCTCGACGCCAGGCAATTTTTTCCCACTAAACAATTCCATACTAGCCCCACCGCCAGTAGAAACATGTCCAAAATAATCTACCAATCCGCGTTGCTCGATATAGCCAACCGTATCACCTCCACCAACTACGGTGTGAGGTTTGTGTCCAAACTGACCCAGCAGTGCTTCTACCACCAATTCTGTCCCGTGCGAGAACGGCCCTGTAGCTGTTTGCAAGCTCTTTATTTCGGTCACGCCCATGGCTCCGTTCCAGATTACTGTATTAGCAAGCTGTATACTGCCTGCCATAAATGCTCCAGAAAACGGACCAATATCCAAAATTTCTTCGTCTTTTGCAACTTTGCTAGCCGTAGCATCTGGCCTTTTGGGGTAGCTCTCTATGTCGGCAATAATATGTGTACCCCAGTCGACAATCCTAGTTTTAGTATTAGACTCCATCTTCTCTGCGACAACCCCGTCTTGGGGAACATAAAAAACAAAATTATTATTTTTGGCCTTGGCTCGAGCTTTCTTAAGGATCCTACGAGCATGAGGCACATCATCTGGCTCGGCCAGACTACTGCCAACGCCAACTCCTTCGGCCAACAAAAATGTATTGCTCATAGCTCCGCCAACAGCCACAACATCTGCTATATCTATAAATCTATCTAACAGGTCAATCTTGTCGCTAATCTTGGCCCCACCAATTATGGCTACTAGCGGTCTTTTTGGATTGTCCAAAACTTCTGTAATTGCCAGCATCTCTTTCTCTACCAATAGCCCAGCTACACTGGGCAAAAATTTCGTAATCGCATCTGTGCTAGCGTGCGCGCGATGCACAACTCCAAAGCCATCTTGCACAAACAAATCCATACCTTCTGCCAAACGAGAGGCAAAGACCGGGTCATTGTCTTCTTCTTCCGAATAATAACGAAGGTTTTCTAACAAGGCGACGCTCCCCATGTCCAAATTCTTTATGGCATCCTTGGTGTCTCCGCTAACGCAATCGGGCAAAAACTCAACTTTCTTGTCTAGTAATTTTGCCAGTCTTTTGGCCACCAAAACAAGAGACGCAGTTGTGTCGTCCTTGCCTTTTGGACGACCGAGATGCGAGCAAATCACAACCTTACAGTTTTGTTCTAGTAGATACTTTATGGTCGGTAAAGATTTTTTAATCCTATAATCGTCAGTGATCTTACCCTCTGCTAGCGGAACATTGTAGTCGGCTCGCAAAAGTACAGTCGCGCCTTTTATATCTAGATCTCGAATTGTTTTTTTATTAAAATTTCCCACCAAAAAACTTCTTTCTTACAAAACCCTAACCTTTATAGTATCGGTTGCGCCCGCCACTCCAGGCTGTTCGCCTGAAGCGGTCACTATTATGTCGCCTTTTTGTAAAACTTTATTACGATGTAACCAATTTGTCAGTTGTGTTGCTTGCATTTTGCCATCTGGGCGAACATAGCTTTTTATACCATGAACAATCGCCAGCTGTTGCGCCACCCTGGCACTAGAAGTTACAGCAATGATGGGCATTTGCGCCCTGTGGGCCGCAATATGTAATGCAGTAGCTCCCGACTTTGTCTCTGCTACGATAGCCTTGGCGCTAACAATTTGTGACAGAACAATAATCGACTCTGCTATAGCTGTCTGTGTTGTGTGTGCATCTTCATAATTAAATACCGCCCGCAGAGGCATGTTACTCTGCGTATAAAGAATTGTTCGCTTCATAACCTCTACAGCTTCTATCGGGTGCTTGCCTACTGCAGTTTCGTCGGACAACATTACTGCATCAGCTCCTACGATAACTGCTGTCGCAATGTCGGAAACCTCGGCCCGAGTTGGCTCTGGCGACTCTGTCATGCTGGCTAGCATCTGCGTAGCAACTATCGTAAACTTGGCATACTTATGGCCTAACCCAATAATTTGTCGCTGTACAATCGGTACGGCCTCTGGCGACACCTCAAGAGCTAAGTCGCCTCGTGCAACCATTGCTCCATCGGCTTCCTTCATAATTTCCACAATGTTCTCAGTAGCTTCACTGGTCTCTATCTTGGCGATAACTCGTGCGGTACTACCCAAATTTCTAAGTTGCCTTTTAAGCATACGAATATCGTCAACGCTCTGCACAAAACTTAGTGTTACATAATCAATATCTTGGGTAGATCCATATGCCAGATCTTCTTTGTCTTTTTCGGTAATAATATCGCCATCAAAACTAGTGTCCGGCACATTAACCCCTTTGCGTTGCAACAGAATTCCGTCATTTTCTACCCTAACCAGCACAGCACTCTTTTGTATACTAGTTACCACCGTTTTAATGCGACCGTCATATATGTATAGGTGCTCGCCTCTTTTCATCTTTTTCGACAGATCGTACTGCAGAGGAATCTCGCCCGTTTTAGCATAATCTGCGCCATATTTTAGAGAGAGAATTTGACCTTTTTGAACTGTTATTATTCCATCAAAATCGCCCAATCTAACTTTTGGACCTTGCAAATCTTGGATAATTGCTACAGGTTTACCATATTCTTTAGACGCTTTGCGAATCCACTTTATCTGCTGATCGCGTTCTTCGTTTGTGCCGTGACTAAAGTTCATGCGAATCCCATTAGCTCCAGCCTTTATGATTGCCAAGATTTGCTCATAAGAGTGCGTTGCCGGCCCAACTGTAGCAATTATTTTTGTGCGCTTAGTGGCATCAAGTGGCACATTTGGCACCTTGTTTGTTGTATCCATATTACTACTAGTGTAACCGCTTATGCTACCTCTGAGCAAGAAAAAACCCAACCTTTTACGGTTGGGCGTTTTCTTGGTGACCCCAAGGGGAATCGACTCACCTCCGGCGAGCCCGAAACTTCATCTTTGAAAACCAGTTTTCAAGAGAAGGTTTCCTTGCGATATGCCACCGGCATATCTCACCCTATTGCCACGACAATAGGTGTTCGATGACACAATCAATCTAAAAAGCCCACCATAAAGGTGAGCGTTTTAGATTGGTGACCCCAAGGGGAATCGAACCCCTATTGCCGGGATGAAAACCCGGTGTCCTAGCCGTTAGACGATGGGGCCGTCTAACTATAGTTTGTTTAGTATACCTCAAGGCTGGTTCGATTCGGAATCGACTCACCTCCGGCGAGCCCGAAACTTCGCTATTGAAAGCATAGCTTTCATCGGAAGGTTTCCTTGCAAACTGCCACTGGCAGTTTTCACCCTATTGCAAAAGTGAAAACCCGGTGTCCTAGCCGCCTGCACGATGGGGCCGTCTAAACAGAAAAGTTAACCCGCTAATCATATCATTAACAGGGGTGTTTCTACAAATTCTTGAACAATAAAAATCCCCCAAGGCAATAGCTCCCGCCACTACCCCGAGGGATTCTAGTTCTATTTTAAAGATTTTTGTTTAGTTTGTTGTTAGAGCGGTCAGTCAGTGCTCATAGTAGTTAAACTACTTGATACCATAGCACAACTGAGTGCTTTTTGCTAGTGGTTTATCCACAGGCAAATTACTGACGACTCAAACGCCTAGAAACAACAGAGTAAGCAAGCGTACTTACAGCAGTAACAGCAACAAAAACTGCAACTGCGTTACCTGCACCAGTCTCTGGAAGAGTTTCTGGAGTAGGAACACCAGGGTTTTCTGGAGTCTCTGGAGGAGTTGTAGGGCAGCTTAAAGAAGCCCTAAACTGAACAAAACGAATCTGTTGAGTCGAAACACCAACACTACCAACATCAACACCAGTAGTCACAAGACTGTCTGATAAAGATGAGATGACACCATGATTGGCATCGAGTAGCTGGGCGCTACCTGGCACAAAGCTAATTCGAGTTGTAGCAGACGAAGTCACAGAAGCAGTATCGCTAACTACAGCTGGAACACCGTTGCTTGCAGTAGTTGTAGCTGTAGAGCTAAAACTAGTACCTTCGTTAGAAGGCATGTCAATCCGCACATTAACATTATCTAGTACTTCTGGGCCACCGTTATGCAAACGAACCCTGTACAATACTGTGTCACATGGGTTAGCAGAGGTTGGATCACCAAACGCGCTATTTTGAGTTACATTTTGCGAGTAATAGATATTACCGCCGTCTACTTGAGCAGCCGATGCAACACCGCTAAAAGCCAGCGTCGAAGTAGCTACAGCAAGCATAAAAAGTTTACTTAATTTATTCATATAAGTATTCCTCTCTTCTTAAAATTAAAATTTAGGTTAATATTTTGCTAAAAACTTATTACAAACTAAGTAGTCATCGTGTCTTCAAGGAAAACTGAAAAATATATGGTGTATTGGCTGCTTCTAAATAATTTGGAGCTAAAAAGCTCAACAAAAAATAAAGAAGCAGCCGGCGGGGCAAAGTGTTCGACAGAAAAAGCGAAATACGCTAGATCTTCGTGAACACCTGCCCACAACCGACTACAACTCTCCTCCCAACTGGAAGCTAGTTGCCAGAGCATCCTGCTCTAAAGCTAAACTAGCTTAACCAGCCGGAGGTTATCGAAAAGTACATTACCCAGAACCAGTCCAAGCCGAGTTAATCGACTGGTCCTCGTCCTCCCCCCGTCGGGAAATGTACCATAAAACTATGTAGTGCAAGATCACCGTGATCTTTTAGAGCGCGTCGCAGATTTCTATCCGAGGTTTGGTATGAATACCATGTTTCGGGAATCTACTTGCCCTGTTAGTTGACCGTTGGTCATCTTGCACATTTTTTTACGCTGTCACTAAGGAATCACCGGAATGATGGTGAAACTCAGCGGGAGCGGATTGGCGTCCTTGCCACCTGCCGATGCAATTGCAGTGAACTCTGCCTGAACTCCTTCTGGACCAGTACCTGCGGGTACATAGTCTGCCCAGAGCGTAGCGCGAAAGCACTGCGAACCTGTCGGACACGGGACTTCTCCTGTATCACCCGGCACCATGCTAACTTCGCCGTTAACGACGAGGTGAGCATATGGGCTCGAGCCAACGATGTTGAATGAATCAACGCCGTCGCCGTCAGGATCCGTTACCCGGAACCACACATACCTCCAGTTTCCTGGCATAGTGTGCGCCGTTTGCCCAATATGCATGATCGTCGGTGGACGATCGCAGATACCAGATGGAGGCACGAGACTCCCATCGGGGCACTGAGCTGGCGGTGGCGGAGTACTGCTGTTGCAGTTCCCCTCTTGTCGAACTTCCACGACGTTGTTCGAACCGTTTATCACGGTTATATTCGAACAATTGCCGGTCACCTGGATGATGGTGCACAAGTTGGTGATCGTATTGTACGAACCCCCTTGCGCTTCACAATTCTGCTGGGCCAGGTTTGTCTGTTGCACGCAGTTTCCTTGTGCATTCAGTACGAATCCAGCCGAACAGGTTATCACTTGCTGTACGCAAGTGTTGCCGACAAGGATATACCCCGTCTGACAAACGACAACCTGTCCTCCATCACCGTTCGGTGGCTTAACCGGCGGCGGTGGCAACTTGTGGCCCTTGACCCAAATCACGATCGTGGTAGATCCCTTGACGGGGTTTCCACAATCTGACAGGGCAATTGCCCGGACGCGAATGACGATCTTCTTGTTGTAGCTCCCACTCCTGCGAGTGCGGAAGTCTCCCTTGGCGTATGCCTTGGGAAGAGCCACGAAGATCGACTTGCCTCTGCCGTAGGAACGAGTCCCCACAGAGAAGAGTCGTCCATTGCGACAACCATAGTCGACTGCGCGAAACGAACGGTGCGAGCGAGCACGAATGACTCGTTGCCCCATCCACTGCCGGAGCGACTGGTCGGTGGGGTGGTATCCCGCAGAACGGAACACCTTTTTCGCCTGCCCTGTCACGCGCTCCTTGCGGAGAACGCTCAGCAGCTCGGAGACCGAAGTCACCGTGTTGCCCGGGTAGACATTACATTGACCGACAGAGTTGGCTGAGGCCACTCCTGCGCTGAAGACCATACCAGCCACCATGAAGGTGACAAGTGCGATCAGGGTTACTGTTTTCCTCTTGATCATGAGCTATCACCTCCCGATGATGGCTGGGTTTTAGTGAAACCGATTGATCAGATCGATATCACGCTTTTTGGTGTTCTTTGACAGAACACCTCGGGCGACAAGTGTTTATCACCAAAGTGTTCTGCCAAAAAATCAAGCGAGATATCGTTTTGCTAGAAAAACTACATAGCTTGTTTTCGTATTGTAATAGTCGGTTTGGGTGCGATTTAAGGAGCACTGCTGGGAAGCAAGCTCTAAATACTTAAAGACCCATGACTACCTAGTTTGCATATTTATATTTCTACAAACTAGACGAGCTAACCTCGACTGTTCGAGTATTAGTTCGTTAATTTACCAAATTGTTAACCTGCGATCGGTCCCTTGTGAGCTCCACCCCACCGCGGAATACGATTTCACTATACAATTTAGCATAAATATTATAATTTGTCAATATTATGGTTAAGCATATTAAAATTACTTTCTCTGTTCAAAGAGATTATGCTTAGTCTTTTTTATGACTTCTACAGGTGTTATAATTGCAAATAATGATATTTAAGAAAAAGCAAGCTGTTATATCCGAAAAAACCTCTGTTTTATTGCTCCAAGTACCCCGAAATAATGAAAAAAAGGAACTAGCCGCCGAACAAATGCTCGCTGCAATACACGGACTACTTACCAAGCAATCTACAGGCCTGTTTACATCTGTTAACCATGATCAAATTAGTTTTGAGATAGCCGTTGTAGATGGCCGGATTAACTTCTTTGTTTGGTGCCCAACTCGTCTAAAACAATACATTCAAGACCAAATATATGCTCAGTATCCTAATGTTCATATCTCGGAAGTTCAAGATTATTCAAAAGACCAAAAACAGGGGTCACAGTATGTGTCGACCGAGCTTAAGCTGATTGCACCAGACCCGTTGCCGATTAAAACCTTCCCTAGCTTCGAGGTAGACCCATTGGCAGCTATTACTGCCAGTCTGGCTCAATTTGCCGAAGACGAAGACGCCTGGATACAAGTAGTCGTACGGCCCGCACAAAGCGGTTGGTACAAAAAAAGCGAGCGATATGCCCAAAATATACGAACCGCCGGTGGTGGTAGCAGTAGTAGTTATGTGGGCTTGCTAGGAGCTCTTAGCGCGCCACCAGAGCAAAAGGCGGGTACAGCACCAAAACTAGCCGAACACGAGTCTGCCCGTGCCTCTGGAGCAGAGGAAAAGAGCCACAAGCTGGCATACAGCGCTACGGTGCGGATCGTATATTCTGGCAAAAATTCCCCAGACCATGCTCGAATGCGCCTGCAGTCTATAGTTGCTGGTTTTAAACAGTTTAATTCTACTTATCTAAATGGTTTTATGGCCAACAAAACTATCTCTGGAGCAACAGGGGTAAGGGCCTACCAAAATCGCCTTATCGGCAAGCGCTCGATGACACTCAATATTGAGGAGTTGGCTAGCCTGTATCATCTGCCTCACGCCAATGTAGAAACGCCAAATATACTCTGGGCCAATGCCACCACAGCCGAACCGCCAGCTAACCTGCCGATCAAGCAATCTTCAGAGGTCAGCATGATGGCCAACACCAACTTTAGAGGACACAATACACTGTTTGGTATGCCAAGGAGCGACAGGGGTCGTCATCTGTATATAATTGGTCAAACTGGCGCTGGAAAATCTGGTCTACTAGAACTTTTAACCACTGCCGACATCCTCTCTGGACAAGGCATAGCAGTAATCGACCCTCACGGTGACTATGCGTTGAATGTTTTAAGACGAATCCCCGCAAACAGAGTTAATGATGTGGTTTATTTCAACCCTTCAGACAGCGACTATCCTATAGGGTTTAACCCCTTAGAGGTGAGTGATCCGAAACTCCGTACTCATGCCTGCTCTGAGTTAATCGGTGTCTTAAAGCGCATGTTTGACTCTTGGGGGCCAAGGCTAGAGTATATTTTGCGCTATAGCATACTAGCCTTACTCGACTACCCCGATGCTACCATGCTGGACATAACCCGAATATTAACAGATAAAAAATTCCGAAATGAAGTACTAGAGCATGTTAATGACCCCGTGGTGCGCAACTTTTGGACTGTAGAATTTGCCAGCTGGAACGACAAATTTGCCGCCGAAGCAGTTGCTCCGGTTCTAAACAAAGTTGGCGCTTTTACCGCCAACCCCTTGGTGAGGAACATCATCGGTCAGCCAAAGGGCGGTTTTAATATCCGCGAGATTATGGATGGCCAAAAAATATTGGTGGTTAACCTGTCTAGAGGGCTAATTGGCGAAGATAACGCCGGCCTTTTGGGTGCATTGATGGTTACAAAAATACAGATGGCGGCTATGAGCCGAGCCGACATCCCCGTGCAAGACCGTAAGCCGTTTTATCTTTATGTAGACGAATTCCAAAACTTTGCCACCGATTCGTTCGCTACTATCTTGTCCGAAGCCCGAAAATATGGACTAAACCTGACTGTCGCTAACCAATACATCGCCCAGATGATGCAGAGCGTGAAAGACGCTGTTTTTGGAAATGTTGGGTCTATTATATCTTTTCGAACCAGCGCAGATGATGCCAGAACTATGTTAAAATATTTTGAACCAAAATTTGTCGAACACGACCTGGTGCATATGCATAATCGCAATTTTGTCATCAGCATGACTATTGCTGGCGAAAAAGTGCAGGCTTTTTCGGCTACTACTACAGACTTATCCCCTTTTTCCGAAGACTTTTCGGAAGCAATCATAGACCAAAGCCGTCGTAAATATGCCTTGTCTGTAACAGAGGTAGAGGGCTATATTCATAACCGTCATGGATTGGGAGACAAAAAGATGCCAACCCCCAAGCAAACCCCCTCTACGCCCACCTCTGTAGTTAAACCCGTAAAAGCAGACAAGCCAGCCTATAACCCAGAAACCTTGGGTGACAAAGAGCTAAAGCAAGAGCACGACCCTAGCGAGGCTACGGTAGCTACAAAGAAGAAACGAACCAGACGACGCAAAACCACCAATAAAAAGAAGTTACTCATGGGTAGCGCTATCGTAGAAAAAGCTAAATCTACTCAAACTAAACCTCGGCCAACCGAACAAACTGGCTCCCTAGAAAACGACACCACGATTAGCCTCCGCTAACCCCTGTTGCAAGGTTTAACCTTGTTTATCTTCGACGCGAAGCTTGGATTTTGAGAAACTAAAGCCAAAGGTACTACCCTTGCCCTCTCGGCTCTCGAACAAAATATTGCCATCCTGAGCAGAAACCACTTTTTTGGCCATAAAGAGGCCCAAACCAGTACCATCTGGGCGAGCTTTTCGGGCATTTGTACCTCTGTAAAACTTGGTAAACAGATGTTTTTGATCTTCTTTTGGTACACCCATACCGTTGTCTTTGACGCTAAAATACACATTGCCTCTGTCTTCTTTGACAATCACCGTTATATTACCCTTAGCAGGGGTATAGTAGATAGCATTGTCTATAAAATTCATTATAACTTGGCGAATCTTTGTTTCATCCAACATGAGTTTAGTAAATTCTTTGGGGCGTTTATAGTTAATCTTAATGTTTTTACCTTTCGCGACCTCTGTTAACTGATCTATCTCACCCTGCACCACCTCTGCTAGGTCAGTCGGGGCAGACACAATCACAAACTTACCGGTTTTGAGGCGAGACACATTTAGCAGGTCGGCTATCAGATAAACCATGCGCTGAGAGCTAATAAACGCTTGGTTAAGCAGTTTTTCTTGCTCTGGCGTCACTTTGCCGACATCGCCTTCTAGCACCATACTGAGGTAGCCCTTAACAGATGTGAGGGGTGTACGAAGCTGATGAGAAGCCATACTAATAAACTCATCTTTGGTTTGATCCATCTCTTTTAACTTTTCGTTCGTATGCTTTAGCTTGGCAGTTGCCTCGTTGACATTTTCTTGCAGAGTAGACGCGAACCCCTGAATCTCTTCAAAACGCAGAGCGTTCTGGATGGCGATGACCAGTTCGTCAGCAATAATTTCTATAATTTTGAGGTCTTTTTTGCTATACGGACCGCCGTTTCTCTTGGGCCCTAACATCAAGTAGGCTAACGAGTCCTTACCTGTTCTGTAGCTAGCGTCAAGTCTAATTGCTAAGGCAACATTTTTAGACTTGAGCAGTCTTTTTATATGACTGTCTTCTGAGTTAAAATCTTCTACAACTATCTTGAAGTTTTCATCGGCAAGCCCAAGTCGCAATTGAGCCAATTGCACCCCAGAAAAATGCAAGTCTGCCGTACCAATGTTTCTGATTAACGCTGGTCCTTCGGTGTTAACGATAACCGTACAAAACTGACTCTTTAGATTCTCTTGTATAACAGAGGTTGCATGTCTCAACAAAATCGGCAACTCAATATTATCTAGGAGAGCTTTGTTAAAATCGTCCAACAAACCTTGTGTATCGTAAGCATCCTGATAAAAGAGCCGGTTGGTAATTCGGTCAAAAATACGCTTGAAATAAGGGGCAGTAAATACCAGAAAAATAGCCGTCGCAATAGGGGCAACTTGCTTGACAAACACAGATCCGGCGCCAACTAATTTGCTAGACAGAATAAAAATGATTGCAATATATACAGCACTTAAAAACGATACAAACAGACCATACGCTACTGTCCGAGCTATGGCGGCCCTCACATTAAAAAGCTGGTGCTTAATAATTGCAATCGAGGTAAAGAACGCAAAAAATATCACGACGGCAGAGCCATAATAAGATAGGCTGGTGTTGCCCATAGCCGGCAGTATGCCATTAACAACCAATCCAGGCACTACACTCAAGATTATCCCCAAAAAAATAAACTTTAACTGAGTCCTTACCTGTGCGTCTGCATTTTTATAGTGTTGAGCCAGCAAGATTGTCCCGTACAAAAAGTAACTTATGAAAATCAAGATTATCAAGTAATATGCTTGCCCGGTAACTACATCTTTGTCTATAATCTTGGCGTTATAGTCAGTAAAGGTTGTCAACAGCAATAATAAAATAGGAGTCATGTAGCCTGCTTTTGATAATTTTGACATCCTTTGCTCCTTGCCGACAAAGGCCATGGCAAAAAACAAAAAAGCAACTGGCAATATAGATGCGCCGACCAATGCTAAACGAGTAAATAACAAGCCTTGAACAAAATTATTGTTAGTCAAATATAGATTGGTCAATAGGTTTGTAAAAACCCAGAATAACCCCCCAAGAATAAACCAGGAAAGATATACATTTGTCTTTGATCTTGAGTTACTAAAATAAACCGTCAAAGCGAGGATTATCAAGATCAAACAACTCAAACCGAGTAAAAGCGTAAGCATTAATGCTAATTATAAGATATAACCAAAGAATAGCACTAGGCTTTATTATTTTTGGTCTTTTGGTCTTTTGACCAGGGGCTGCTTGACAAACCAATCGTATAGCTCGGGCAGAGTTTGGCTCATGTGTGCGTCTACCTCTTGTAAGTCCATAACAAATGGAGCGCAATCGCCACCCTGATAGTCTTTTGCCGGACCAAGCTGCTTGAACTTAAAGCCGAAGTTCTGATTCATCTTCTCGACTCTTTCAGGCTCCATGATGATACCCCAGTTTTTTACACCTCTTTGCATAGCGTCTCTGTAGGCAAGTCGCCACATCTCTAAAGCAACGACATGTTTCGGTGCTTTATCTTTCTCTTTATCAATTCCTGTCGTACCTAACTCCTCTATGTCGCCAGTCAAACAGGATTTTTCAATTTGCTCTTTCTCGGCTTTGTCATAAAACGGCAAATCCATAAAAGGCGGCAACTCTGGACCACCATAAAACATTCTGGTAACGCCGATTATCTCACCCTGTTCCTCTGCAACAAACATTCTGCACTGATCGTCATATTTCCTATACTCATCTAGTGAGCCGAAATTATTTTTGTCCCAAATCGCTTGCTCTAAAGCCGAGGCTTCCTCTATCTGCCTTGGGTCATCTGTCAGCCTGACTCGCAAGTCGAACTCTTCGATATAACTGTCCGTAGCTTCTGGTATCAGCTTTTTCTGTTCTAATTTAGCTCTTGCCCACTTTCCAAAGGCGACCAAACCACCAATAGCAATCAAGGCGCCCCCAATAGTTTCTGGCTCTGGATTGGTGATGCCTTCTGCCATAAGATATCCCTGGGCAGCGCAAACTCCGCCAAGAGCAACAGCAGAACCAACTCCATACCTGAAATTGTCCGTAAAGCTCCTGTTAGGGTCTTCTCTGTGTTTTACACCAACAACAATGGCCGAGCCACCCAAAAGAGCTACCCCTGCCTTGGCTACAGGAGGTACAGTAGCGTCTTTTGATACTCCAAAATCTTCAATTTTATTGTTAATCCATCTAGTTGTTTTATCTCCGGTGGGCGACGCAAGTAAACTTGCGGAAGCCGTTGCCCCTACTCCTTCGATAGCAGTGGTTGCGACTCCAAAAGCCCCGGCAGATAGAATAGGATCTTTAGTCGCTGCAAGAGTAGCAACGAAAACCCCATAGCGTAAGGTTTCGTTTGCAGGGGTAACCTCTAAAGCAACCACCCCCATCTCTATCGCTCGCCTGGTTCTATGTAAAACACTAGGAGAACTTTGGGGCGTAGTAGTATGGGGAAGTTCGTTCATGGCAACTCCCTCTTGCTTCGCAAGAATATCCTCGACATTTTTCTCTGTCATAAGTATATTATAGCAGATTTTACTATTTTTGCCAAGGCTCCGACTGAAATACAGCAACAACAAGCGAGCTAACTGGATGGTGATTGCAGACACCACCATTAACTTCCATGTGTATCTCTCCAAAGTCTATGTTGCGAGTTGCCATCAAGGCCTCTAGACTTTGAGTGATGTCTCTTCTGACAGACTGTTCGCTGGCCCCCTCATGTTCAACAAAAAGACCTTCGCCTGTTTTTACATCTTGTACCCAGCCAATTCCCGCCCAAGCTTCTACATTGGGGGAGTTTTCTCTCTCTTCGGCCATAACGACAAACAGTTTATCCCCCCAACCGCCTTTGATAACCTCTTTGGGAATGGCCTTTTTATGGATGACTATTTCTGAGCCGGTTGGTATAACTGAGCTTAGTTTTATTAAGTTAAAATTTGCCACCCCAGCATCATTAAGTGCTGCATCAAAAGCAGATAATTTTGTTGGGCCTTGACCTATACCTTTTGCTATATGAATTATCATTTTTTATTTCTGAAGTGTTATCTGATTATACCATAGTCACTTTACATCATTAAGTCTAAACTTATCTGTCAATATAAACCTCTAATGGTATATAATCCTAAGTATGACAAAGATTGCAATTATTGAAGATGACCATGCGATATCTCAGATGTATCGCATCAAGTTTGAGACTGAGGGTTTTGATGTCGAGACTGCCGAAAACGGCCGATTGGGCCTATCCCTCATCGAAGAGATGAAGCCAGATATGGTGTTGCTGGACCTCATGATGCCAGAAATGACAGGCAGTGAGATGCTAAAAGCCCTCCGCGCAACAGATTGGGGTAAAGACATAAAAGTTATCGTGCTGACTAATATGGGCGAGCAAGAGATACCCAAAGAGATGGAAGAGCTTGGAGTAAAATCTTTCATCCTTAAGGCTGACATGACACCAAGACAAGTCGCCGAGCTAGTCAAGACTCAATTAGCCAGCTAAAATAGATAGTAATGAAAATTGCTATTGTCGGTTATGGACTTCAGGGCAAGTCGGCTCTGGAATATTGGAATCCCGAAAAAAACCAAATAACTATTTGTGATAAAAATACCGAACTTGAACTCCCAAACAGCACCAATGGACAGCTTGGCGAAGAATATTTAAAAAATCTTGATAAGTTTGACCTGATTGTTCGAAGTCCTAGCATCCATCCACGAGATATCTTAGCGAACAACCCTGGCGTAGAGGACAAAATTACCTCTGTTACTAACGAATTTATGCGAGTTTGTCCGAGTCGGAACATCATTGGCGTAACCGGCACCAAGGGTAAAGGCACTACCAGCACGCTGATTACCAAAATGCTCGAGGCTGGTGGCAAACGAGCCCACCTAGGTGGCAATATTGGCACTCCGCCACTTGAAATGCTCAAAAATGATATACAACCAGATGATTGGGTGGTGTTAGAGCTCGCCAACTTCCAACTTATCGACCTAAAATACTCACCCCACATCGCCGTCTGCCTCGGCGTAATACCCGAGCATCTTGACTGGCATGAGTCATTTGAAGAGTATGTCACTGCTAAGAAACAATTATTTGCTAGCCAACACCCTCAGGACATCGCAATATATTACGCCTCAAACCAATACTCCCAACAAATTGCCTCTGCCTCAATCGGTAAACAAATTCCTTTTATGAAAGAACCCGGAGCAACCGTAGAGAACGGCAAAATAACAATAGCAAACCAAGCAGTCTGCAAAGTCAGCGAAATTGGCCTACTAGGCAAACATAATTGGCAAAATATTTGCGCCTCTACTACTGCCGTCTATCAAGTTATTAAAGATATTCAAGCTATTAAAAGTGCAATTGTTAATACCAGTAACCTGCCTTTCAGAACAGAACTCCGTGCCAAGATCAACGGCATCAGATATTACAATGATTCGTTTGCTACTGCCCCCAGTGCTAGTGTCGCCGGCATGTCGGCTGTGCCTGGCAAAAAAATAGTTATCTTGGGTGGGCACGATCGTGGACTAGATCTATCAGAATTAGCTGAGTTTATCAAAAACGCCGAGCAAGATATTAGAAAAATAATACTAATTGGAAATTCCGGCGAGCGACTTGCTAAAAATCTAGAATCTGCGAATTTCTCTAACTTCATTATCGATCACAATAAAGATATGAAGGCTATCGTGGCTTCAGCAAGGAGCTTTGCTTTGGATGGCGACACTATTTTGCTTTCGCCTGGGTTTGCTAGTTTCGATATGTTCAAAAACTTCGAAGATCGTGGAAACAAATTTAATCAGGCTGTAAGCGACCATGAACAAGGCTAGTAGATTCATATTCAAAAGTTATGCCTTTGATAACACAAAAAAAACTGCCACTTTTGTGTATCGTATCGATGATAAAGAATTTCAAGAAAGATATATTTTTGACTTTGATTTTGTAGAATACGACGCAAAAACTTTAGATAGAGCCCTGCAAAATCTATTCTTTATTGCCGGGATATCGTATTACAAGGCCTTTTTGCCAACGGAAATTATTATTGAGCAAGGTAATATAGATCAGCATACCGCAGACTTTTTGAATAATTTATACCAAAAGGGTTTAGGCGAGTTTTTTTATGTCAACAACCTTGACCCTAACTACAAGTTCAGCTTCCCTATAAATAGCACTATCGAAACACTTAACTCTACAGGAGGTGGTACTTTGGTGGCTTTAGGAGGAGGCAAAGACTCCTTGGTTTCGATTGAAATACTACAAAAAGCAGAGCGACCAATTACAACTTGGAGCTTAGGACATAAACAGCAACTACTCCCACTGGTTGAGTCCATCGGACTGCCTCATATATGGGTAAACCGCCAAATAGACCCTTATCTGACCACAGGGCAAGCTCCTTACAACGGCCATGTGCCTATCTCGGCTATATTTGCGGGAGTTGGAACGATAGTCG
Organism: uncultured Candidatus Saccharibacteria bacterium; assembly: GCA_964521095.1. Lineage (GTDB taxonomy): Bacteria > Patescibacteriota > Saccharimonadia > Saccharimonadales > 2-12-FULL-41-12 > CAMTWJ01. Next base: position 150,681 of record CAZFPJ010000002.1, on the reverse strand, counting down.
CAATATTGAATGGCAAGCAAGATGTAGTGATGTCCAATGAGGCTTCGGCAGACGAACCAACACTTAACTATAGAGGCGTTGAGATTAACCACCAATATTCTAAGTCTTCTGATTTTGAAATATCCTATCAGCAACTACTAGCTCACTGCTTTGGCACTTCTCCCCGTTATTTTTCTCTGTTAAGGCCTTTCTCGGAAGTACAAATTGCAAAATTATTTGCTCCGTCTTTTGATAAATATAAATCTGTTTTTAGCTCGTGCAACAAAGCCTTTCGACAGAACGAGACTAGTCTTTTTTGGTGCGGGAAGTGCCCAAAATGTGCTTTTATATTCTTGGCACTAACTCCTTTTGTGGACAAAACTGCTTTGCAGAATATTTTTGAAAGTAAAAATCTCCTATTAGACCCTACCCTAAAAGATGCTTACAGACAGCTTTTGGGTCTGGTTGACCGCAAACCGCTAGAGTGTGTTGGTACTATCAAAGAGTGTCGATGGGCGATGGATCAAGCTAAAACAATATACCCCGAACTGAATGAACTGTTTGTTTATCCTCGGGTAGAGAACTTTGACCCTCAAGCACTTTACCGGCACTCCCTACCAGAAGACATCGTGCCCTTACTCCCCTATTCTTGAGCGGACCTATTGGCGCCTAAAATAACATTCTCGAATAATGCACTGACTGTTAGTGGGCCGACACCACCTTTGGTAGGGGTAATAGTAATATCATCTCGTTCGTACACATCGCTCGCTACATCGCCAACCGTCTTACCGTCCTCACTGGCTACGCCCGCATCAACCACTACTGCGCCAGGTTTTATCATGTTGGCGTATAAAATACTGGGGCTTCCAGTTGCGGTGATAATGATGTCGGCTTTGGCAGTTAAATCTTTCAGGTTGTCAGTTGTTCGATCTGCAAAAATAACATGGTGATTAGATGTACTTAAAATTTTTCCAAGAGGGCGACCAACTAATTTTCCGCGACCGATTAACAAAATCTGTTTGTCTTTTAAGTCCACATTGTACCCCGCCAACAACCACAATATAGCCATGGGTGTAGCCGGATCAAAATTAGCATTTTTGCCAAGAGCATCTACATCCTTATCCGGACTAACAAGATTACATAATTCATCTGTTTGACTAACATCGTCAAGCGGAAGCTGAACGATAATTCCATGGACCTGATCGTCTTGATTAAGGGTTTTTATGATTTCTTCGGCCTGAGTCTGGTCTATCCGATGCACGACAACGGCCACCCCAATCTCGTCCCCATAACGCTTTTTTAGGCGAACATAGGTGTTAATTACTGGATCGTCCTTGGTCTGAACAATAGCAAGTTTTGGCGTAATGCCATGTGTCTGAATAAGTCCACGCACTGTTTTGGCTTGCCGTTCTTTTATAAATCCAGCCAAGTCCGAACCGTTTAATAATCTTTTTGCCATGAACTATATGGTAACAGCCTGACAAGCCTGTTGCCACCTTAAAATATAGACTATGCAGGTTATTGCCTTGTATAATCATAACAATGGCCAAGCTCCACAAAAACACCAGGAACAACACCCTCTTCGATTGGTGGAGCTTAACGCATCTATCGTGGGGCATTCTACTTGGATGGGTTATGAACCCCTTTGTGGCTCTGACTATAATGGTGCTTTGGGAGCCTATAGAGATCTTTGTACTGTCTCCTATTCTGGCTAGGTTTGGGATATCGTTTGGTCACGAATCCCTACGCAACTCTCTTTCGGATATTGTATTTGACACTATTGGTGTAGCGATAGGCGCATACATCCTAGGAGCTTTAGCGGTACCGCCATTTTATTTATTCTAATCAGACCTCTGACTACCCGGCTGTTGTTTTGGCAGAAAATACCTGATAAATACGGGCGAACACCGCATAAACTAACCAGCCAACTGCAAACCCGCCAATAATATCTAATGGCAAATGAGCACCCAAGTATATCCTTGATAACCCAACCAGAGCGATCCAGATTGCCGGTATCCAAAGATAATTAAAACGAAGATAGTAAGCCACAGTTAGCGCTAAGGCTACCGCCAGCGCAGTATGTCCGGACGGAAAACCAGGGCCATGAGTGATGTCACGACTGACAACATCTGCCAAAAATTCTTGCGGACGACCTCTGCCAAACAAGCCCTTTGCGACCCCAACTAACACATACACTGACGCCCCTGTTGCTAGTAAGCGGATTGCTATATCTGTGCGCTTAAGAAATAAGACTATCAAAGGTAATGCCAAAACCATATATAAACTACCTAGCTGGGTAGCTAGGTAGAAAAAATTATGTAAAATATCTGGCCAATTATAAATATGTAAAAATAAATTTTGCTCCCACGAAGCAAGCTGTTCACCTCTGGACGCTAAAGTTGCAGTAACAAAAATAATGATTGATATGACAATCTGACCAACCGGACTTGCAAAAACCTTGTTCTTGCTCTTGGCCCTGCCTCGACTATTTTTGTTCCTATTGTTTCTAACCATGACTAGCCAGTCCGCAAGCTTGATATAGCTTTTTTGATTTTTGTTTTATGCTGTTGCTCGAGATAGTCAATAATCCCGTACAGCACCACCGCACCGCCGAACAGTTCCATAGATTCTTCTAGAGCAACCAGCGCTCCTTGGTACAAGAAAGTTTGTTCGTTTACCATGTCGGTTAACATATCTATCCCTAACGCCCCAAGCAAGAATATTACGCCAGCAGTTATTAGAATAATTGTCGTACGCCTTGGAAGAGCCTGCCACGCTCGCCAAGCTAAAAATGCAAAGGCTAACAGTATAAAAGGTGCCATAATCGCCCATGCATTATTGAGCCCCGCTGGTGGGGCGTTTTTAAAAAATATTACATGTACGCTTTGCAGGACAAATTCGTGCAGAGTAGCTATTTCGTCAATCGCTGCCAACAAACTAACTGCTCCAACAACTATCCAAACTTTACGAACGGCATTTCTGCTAAGCCAAGACGCAAAGAATGCACTAACGGCGATAGTCAGAAACAATATCTCAGAAAACCAGGTAGGCAAGCTAGACTCATCGTCCATATCGAAACGATTCGACAGCTCAAAAACCTGACCGTTCTGCTGATGGTAAACATCCATATTTAAATACTGAACTAGCAAATGCATGCCAGCAATTGCGAATATAGCAATAGCTAATCTTATCAAAATCCTTGAGGCAAATGACTGTCGTAACACCTCTTTTGTGGATGCCCCTTTTTTTGTAGTCCGATCTTTCACCTTAATATAATACCAAACAATGCCTGGCAAGATGGCCTAACAAAAGAGCTATAGACAATAATTATCCCTGCTGGCCGTCAAGCTTTACAAATATGTAGTCTGCTAGCTTATGTACCACGGTAACACACAGCGCTACCGCCAGTATGCCAAAGAAGCCATTTATACTAATATTTTTACCAAAAACAAAATCTACAGCCCAAATAAATACAAATTTTGACAAAAACATTACAAGCCACACACAAAAAAATATCGCTACTGCATAAGTTGTATTTTTACGCCCCTTTAACCAGCCAACTATCCGCCTCTTGATCGAAAAAGCTACAAGAGTCAATATCTCTAGCAACATAGATGCATAAAAAATAGTCGAGAAGCTTTTGGCCTCAACAATAGGCGTATAATCATTAAAAAATGCCAGGACTACAGCATATATGAGCGTCCCTACAAATATTTCCTTAAACAACAGTTGATTCGAACTAAACACCCGTTCTTTGCTTTTCATACATTTCATTATATCAAGTTAGATTTGAGTCTATCCTGGCATATTCGATCAGGGGAGGGACTCGACGCCCTTTTGGCGTGTCGGGCGTTCTAAAGCACACTGCTCCAAAATAAAAACTCCCTCTTGGGGAGTTCATATTTTGGAGGGCCAGGAGGGACTTTCGAGTCACCAGTCGAAAAGCTTTGCTTTTCGCTGTCGACCCCGGCTCGCGGTCTCGCTGAATTGCTCGACATCGCTCCGCCTGTTCGAGTCCCACAAAAGCCAAGCAGTTGGCTTTCTTCCTTAAGCGTTCCAAAAACAAAACCGCCAGGAAGGCGGTTCTATTTTTGGAGGGCCAGGAGGGACTCGAACCCTCGACACCCTGCTTAAGAGGCAGGTGCTCTAACCAGCTGAGCTACTGGCCCATGGTACACCGGGAGGGATTCGAACCCCCGACCCTCTGTTCCGAAGACAGATGCTCTAATCCGCTGAGCTACCGGTGCGCACAAAACAACAGAGGTAATTCTAGCATAAAAATAAAACTATTCCTAGCCTAGAATTGACATTATCCATCTATAATTTTATAGTTGTATTACTATGCGTTTCGATGTGGACCCAGAATTGTTATTTGACGACTACGAAGGCTTCGAAACAGCCTCTATTGAAAAAATTCCTCGCAATAAAAAAATTGCACGAGCTATGGCAAATACTGGTCCGAAGCATTTTATTGATAAGTCTTACCCCAGTTGGGGAAAACCTGGATCGATTGATCCTACCTCGAAAATTATATTTGCTGGTCTGGTTCGACTAGACCCGCTTGCCGAGGAAGTATCTAGCGAACAAAAACTGCAACAACTAGAAAACCAAGCCGAGGCGGAAGGATACTACTGAGGCGGTAAAGCTTTTTGGTCGTTAGAGCGATCATGTTGATCTAGTGTGGAACGAATAACTTTTATCATGCGTTCGGCGTGTTCGCGACTCATGCCAACCTTACTAACTGGCAATGCCTGACCATCTGGACTATTCTGCATAAACTGCAAGACTACGCCATGGTCGTTGACTGTAGCGTTCATGCTATCCGTAAAAAGAGTCTTGCTATCTACCGGCAGATACATGACGATCTGTTTCATTAACATATCTTCGATACCACTCATTAGCGCATCACCTGTTTGAGAGTTGTATTGATCGGCCAGGTCTCTAAGCTCGTCGGTCTGCTCATCTGTTAACAAGAAGTGGCTACTTAATAAGTCGAGTAGCTCCTCTGCAGGCATAGTCTTTCCTTGTTCAATTGCTCTTAGGGTAGACTCATCAATCTCGAGAGTATTAGATACCTCTACAACCGACTGTTGCCACTGTTCGCGTAGCTTCTTGATCCGTGCCCCTAGTGCCTGGTAAGGCTCTTCATTCTTCTGACTCATACCTTATATGTTACGCCCTCATGAACTTTTTGCAAGACTCGTTTTAATAAGCACTACAATGTTTTTTAAGTAAACATTTCGGTTATACTAAAAGGGTATGGAGTTAAAAGAAAACATATCTCTAAAAGACCATTCCACCATGCGACTTGGAGGAAAAGCTCGGTATCTGTGTACCATTAATAATCTTGATGAAATCCAGAAGGCTATAGACTGGGCAGAGTCCAATAATATCGCAGACATTATCATGATTGGGCAAGGCAGTAATATTATTTGGCAAGACAAAGACTATCCGGGACTGGTACTAGTCAACAACCTAAAAGGAGTCGAGCTACAGCCCCAAGATGGGGCGACCTTTATAACTATCGGCGCTGGAGAGGTTTGGGATGAAGTTGTGGCCAAAACAGTAGAGCAAGGGCTGTCTGGAATAGAGCAATTATCGTTAATACCTGGGCTAGCTGGAGCTACACCAGTACAAAATGTCGGGGCTTATGGGCGAGAAATTGCCGATATACTAGTTTGTGTACAAGCTTACGACCGTCAAACAAAAAAAATGACAACCATACCAAAGGTCGAATGTGAGTTCGGGTACAGGACTAGCCGATTTAAAACTACCGATCGTGGCAGATTCTTAATTACTTCAATAACACTAACTCTTAGCAACACATCACCTACCCCTCCATTTTATGCTTCGGTACAGAATTATTTTAATGAGCACAAAATCACCAGCCCTTCCTCTAAAGACATCCGAGAAGCAGTTATCTCTATTCGGTCCGCCAAGTTGCCAGACCCTAAAGTTATTGCCAATTGTGGATCATTTTTTGCTAATCCGTTTATACCTCGCGTACAACTAGAAGAACTCAAAGAGCAATATCCAGGCATTGTATATTGGGATGTAAATGACGATACCGTAAAAATTTCGGGGGCCTGGATCATGGAATATCTTGGACTAAAAGGTTACCGTGAACCGAATACCGGTATGGCTGTTTGGGATAAGCAACCACTGGTGCTGGTCAACGAAAAAGCCAAAAACACGGCTTCGTTGGTGGCCTTTAAAGACGCCATAGTTGCCTCGGCACAAAAGAAATTCGATATTACATTAGAACAAGAACCGGAGCTAATCTAGACCTTGTCGCTTGGAAGGGGAAATTTTAAAGCGAAATCTTTGACTTCTTTTCTTAATTTTTCTAGCTCTTCGGGGTTGGATCTATTTTCTATTGCCTGCTTCATCCAGTCGGCTATCTTTTCCATATCAGATTCTTTAAGGCCTCTGGTTGTGATGGCGGGAGTTCCCAGACGAATTCCGCTTGGCCGAAAAGGAGGCAAAGGATCGTCGGCAATAGCGTTTTTATTGAGTGTTAAACCAATCTTATCCAAAGCTGTTTCTGCTTCGTTACCATCGATACCAAAGCTAGTGTGTACATCTGCCAAAATCAGGTGATTACTAGTTCCGCCCGTAACTAGCTTGAACCCTCGCGCCTGTAGCGCCTCAGCCAGAGATTGGGCATTTTTTATTATTTGGCTAGCATAAGCTTTAAACTCTGGCTTTAAGGCCTCTCCAAAAGCTACAGCCTTAGCGCCGATAACATGCTCGTGTGGACCACCCTGCATGCCGGGGAAGACTGCTCGGTCAATAAGAGTTGGAATATTTTCTAGAGTTTTGTCGGGGGCTTTGAGAGGGTTACCGACCGTCCCTTTGCTTAAAATTAATCCACCGCGGGGACCACGCAAAGTTTTGTGTGTAGTAGTGGTGATTACATGAAAGCCATAATCAAACGGATTCTTTGCAACACCTCCGACAATTAAGCCGGCAATATGTGCCATATCTGCCATCAGTAGAGCCCCTACTTCGTCGCCAATTTCGGCGAACTTGCCGTAATCTAGCTCTCTAGGATAAGCGCTAAATCCAGCCAAGATAATCTTTGGTTTATATTGCAAGGCAAGCTCTCTAAGCTCGTCGTAGTCAATCTGGCCCGTCTCGGGATTTTTCATCTTATAACGAATAAAGTTATATAGCTTGGCCGAACGAGTAACTGGTGCACCGTGCGTTAGATGACCACCATGACTTAAGTCCATGGCCAACACCACATCGCCGGGCTCTAGCCAGGCACTATAGACGGCCTCGTTGGCTGGAGCTCCAGAATGTGGCTGGACATTAGCATGATCTGCCCCAAACAACTCTTTCGCTCTGTCAATTGCCAGCTGTTCTATCTTGTCAGTATTTTCCTGACCACCATAATACCGTTTACCCGGATAACCCTCGGAGTATTTGTTGGTGAGCACGCTCCCCATAGCGTCAAGAACATCTCGGCTTACATAGTTTTCGCTTGGTATAAGCTCTAGTCCTTCTCGCTGTCGTTTTTCTTCTGCAATAATTAACTGCTCTATCTGGCTATCTCTCATCTATTTATTGTAACTGCTAAAAACCGTTTTATGAAATAGTGCATCAACATATCATGAGTGATATAATATTGCGGTTATGAATGTAGCAAACCAAAAGATCGGCAATCTAATTTATCAGATCAGGCAAGAACGAGGGCTGACCCAAGCGGAGCTTGCTAAACGCATTGGTACCAGCCAAAGCGCTATCAACCGCATCGAAAAAGGTGGGCAAAATCTGAGCCTAGAAACTTTAGGACGCATAAGTGATGCTCTCAATAAGCCGATAATTAGCCTCGGTAGCGACGCGGTTAGCTTGCGGATAGAAGGTGGACATGAGCTATCTGGAACTATAGAAACCAAAGTTTCCAAAAATGCCGCAGTTTGTTTGCTTTTTGCCGCGCTACTCAACAAAGGAACTACGCGCCTCAAAAAAATGCCTCGAATCGAAGAGGTTAACCGCCTAATCGAGGTGCTCGTTAGCATTGGGGTGAAGGTGCGATGGATGGCCAATAATGACCTAGAGATCAAACCACCCGAAGAACTGGATCTGTCAAAAATGGACAAAGTGGCAGCCCGAAAAACCCGTAGTGTCATCATGATGCTTGGCCCTCTTATGCACATATTCCCTGAATTTAAGATTCCGTATGCAGGAGGCTGCAAACTAGGCAAACGAACGGTGCAACCACATTTGTTTGCGCTGGAAGAATTTGGAGTCGATATTGTGGCAAAAACCGGGTTTTACCAAGTTACTGTTAAACAAAAACAACCAAAACATGTGGTTTTGTATGAGTCGGGAGATACTACAACAGAAAACATACTAATGGCGGCCGCTCGACAAGACAACGAAGTTACTATAAAAATGGCAAGCGCCAACTACATGGTGCAGGATCTTTGTTATTTTTTAAGAAAACTAGGGGTAAAAATTGACGGAATAGGTACAAGCACACTTACAGTAAGGGGTGTAAAAAACATCAAGAAAAATATTACCTACTATCCTAGCGAAGACCCCATCGAGTCGATGACTTTTATAGCTGCAGCTGTTGCGACGAACTCTAGCATCAAGATAAGTCGTGCTCCCATAGAATTTTTAGAACTAGAACTGTTAAAGCTCGAGAAAATGGGTCTTCAGATAGACACAAGCAAACCGTACAAGGCAAATAACAATTATACCGATCTCGTAGACATAACGATCCACAAACACAATGGCAAACTAAAGGCTCTGGACGAGAAAATATATGCTCGCCCCTTCCCTGGCCTCAATATAGACAACCTACCCTACTTTGTGCCGATTGCGGCTACAGCCAAAGGCAGGACGCTCATACACGACTGGACTTATGAAGAGCGAGCTATATACTACACCGAGTTACGAAAACTTGGTGCTAGTGTAACCCTGGCAGACCCACACCGAGCCTATGTAGACGGCCCTACAAAATGGAGTGTTGCCGATATAGTTTCGCCCCCTGCCCTCCGGCCAGCAGTCCTACTACTGATAGGCATGCTCTCTGCTAAAGGCACTTCGATGCTTCGTAATGTCTATTCTATCAACCGTGGCTACGAGGACTTGGCCGATCGCTTTAACTCGCTTGGCGCCAAGATAGAAATAATCCACGATATCTAGATTAGCTCTTTTTAATATTCGTGCTATAATTACCTCTGTTAAAGAAACCTGCGGGCGTCGTATAATGGCTAATATACCTGCCTTCCAAGCAAGTGATGAGAGTTCGATTCTCTCCGCCCGCACCAACCTTATATTTAGTATCTTGCCCCGGTAGCTCAGTGGATTAGAGCAAGACGGTTCTAACGTCAAGGTCGGGGGTTCGAGTCCCTCCCGGGGTACCATGTAAATTCTGTGGCCTTTTGGCCAGTAAATTTATATTGATTGCAAGATGAACCTCCGACCGTAAAGTCGGGGTGAGAACTGCCAGTGGCAGTTTGCAAGGAAATCTTCCGATGAAAACTTGTTTTCAATAGCGAAGTTTCGGGCCTGCCGAAGGTGGGTCGAGTCCCTCCCGGGGTACCAATGTTATGAGTGAAAAGATTGCAAGTAAAGAAAAGAAATTTTGGACATACGCACTGCTCGGTATGGTTGCGCTTGTTGGCTTGGATATATTGCTAAATGAAAATTAGAAAAACAGCTGGCGGGGTCATCATTGGGTCAGACAATAAAATTGTGGTAGTTAGTCAGCATGGTCGCTCATGGTCACTACCCAAAGGTGGTGTTGACCCAGGTGAAGATTTGCAACAAGCTTCAAGGCGTGAAATACAAGAAGAGACTGGCCTTACAGAGCTAGCCTTGCTATGCGAGCTAGGAACATATCAAAGACACAGAATACCCTTGGACGAAGGGCCTTTAGACGACAGCGAGATAAAAGAGATAACCTTATTTTTATATAAAACCAAGCAAACAGAACTTATACCAGAAGACCCCGACAACCCCGAGGCAATCTGGGTTGAGATAGATAAAGTTATAGGCTATTTGACCCACCCAAAAGATAGAGAGTTTTTTGAAAGCGTAATACCAGACATCAAACCTTACCTATAAATAGATTGTAAGGTATAGCAAAATAAGCTATAATCACCCCTGTTCTTGATACAAAAAGTGTCCCCAAAGATATGGCGGGTGTAGCTCAGTTGGTTAGAGCGTCGGGTTGTGGTTCCGAAGGCCGTGGGTTCAATTCCCATCACTCGCCCCAAATTCATTGATTATAAAACTAGTAAAGTCTTGGCTAAACTACGCTTAACGCTAACACAATAGCTACAGGAACGGTTAAGTTGTCCAGCCCATACCAAGATAAGTTTTCTACTACAGTCGCCATTGACGCGATCAGCAATACCATCGCCGGAGCAACCCCCACAATATCGTCTTGAGCTAGAAATATATAGCTAAATGAGATTATCGTTAGCGAAGCAACAAAAAAAACACCTGTACCAACTAAAGATTTTTGATGGCCAAAGATTTTATAACGCGTCCAACCATTTATCTTGGAGCCGACTATCGCTGCCAGACCATCTGCGATAGATAGATGCAAAATTGCTACTGTAAAAACCCAAGGAGCTGGTTGCAACAAAGCACAAACTCCGATACTTATGGGGTACAGAAGCTCCCCTTTGGTGGACCTTTTTACCCTATGTATCGAACCGAATAGCTTAAAATGATACGAAATAAATATTGCAACCAGCATACCGAGGCATAGTATTTGTATAGCACCCCAACTTATAAAATGAGGCCAAAATGCTATAACACTACCGACCGAAATATGAGTTATCTTGCGAGATACCTCTGCGCTAAGGAGTTTTTTGCGCCATAGAGTCTCGGTTACTAGTAGCAGTCCACATAATCCGACTAGGGTTAATATAATTGTTGTCACTGCGCGGAATCCAGTTGCTCAAAATCTACGATGTCTAGATGCACCTCTCCCCCAGATACTGTGCTCTGGCCTAGAAGTTTTTTGGCAATAATATTTTCGACATACCGTTGCACCATGCGACGCATCGGTCGAGCCCCTAGCTTAGAGTCATACCCCTTTTCGACCAGCCACCGCTTGGCATTATCGCTAAGCAACACCCTGACTTTTTTACTATCTAGGGTTTTATTCATATCGGTAATTATTAGGTCTATAACCTGTACTAACTCGTCCTGTGTAAGAGGGCTAAATAGCACGACCTCGTCGAAACGATTAACAAACTCTGGCGCAAAGCTACCATCATTAATTAGGCTACTCACAAAATCTGCCTCTTTTTTGAGTAAGTCTTCTCCGGAGTCTATGATCTGACGAATCCTCTCGGCACCAGCATTTGAAGTAGCAATGACTATGGCATCTTTAAAAGAGACCTGTTTATTCTCCGAATCGCTCATCATACCTTCATCAAGCATTTGAAGTAGTAAATTCACAACACTTGGATGTGCTTTTTCGATCTCATCCAGCAAAACAACACTAAACGGAGCTTTTCTGACTTGACCCAAAAAACCAAGTTGGTCGCCTAACATTGGCGTAATCAGGCGTTGAGCATCGCTGGGTTGCAAGTACTGATTCATGTCTACTCGGATTATGGACTGCTCGTTCCCAAAATATACCCTAGCCAAAGCTTTTGAGAGTTCCGTCTTGCCTACACCCGTGGGACCCAAAAACAAAAATGTACCCACAGGACGATTAGGATTACCTACACCACTGCGAGACCGCCTTAACGCGTCAGACACAACACTGACCGCCCGTTTTTGACTAATAACATACTTGCGAAGCTCATCCTCTAGATGTAACAATTTCTGCGACTCATCGCCCTTCGCATGTTGCAATTTGACCCCAACCGACAGCTCTATGCTCTGCTGAATAATTTGTGGTGTCACAAGGCCGTCTTTTGCTAATGGTGTTGCAGACTTTAAGACCTCCAAGGCTGCACCTGGCATGACTTGAGTATCAATATAGCGACTGCCAAGTCTGTAGGCTTCGCGAAGTGCACTATAGGTAAAGACTACTTTTCGTTGATACTCTACCGATATCACCTGGTCTTGCAATACTGTCAGCGTATCTGCCTCATTAGCAGGTTGCATTTGTATAGACTGCAGGTGACTTGCGATGGCGGAATTGTTAGCACTAAGAATTTGCCACTCTTTTGGAGTAATAGCAAAAATAAGTCTCACGCTCCCAGACTCCAAAACCGGCGCTAATACATTACTTATGTCAACACTCCCTGGTCCAGTACCAAAAAAGACCTGAGCATTGTCAAAAAATAAAATCATATTTTTTGCCTTATGAGCCTCGGCCAATAAGCGCATTATTAAGCTCTCTAGCTCTCCCGGGTTTTTTGCTTGGGCCAAAAGCGATGGCGCATCCAAGGATACAACTTGGCTATAGCGGATCTTGGAAGCTAAAGACTTATCATTTAATAATCGCTCCGCAAAGGCGTACACGCAAGTTGTCTTGCCAACACCAATGTCTCCCACCAAAGTTATTGTACTGTTGCCTGTAGCCATGCCTTGGGCCATCTGCTCGACCAACAATTGATGTCTGTGTGTGTCCGCAAAAAATCCGTAGGACTGGATCTCTTTACTAATATTGTGCCCAAGATATTGCAAAAGAGGAGCGTACCCAAAAGCCCAGTCACGCGCCAGCCCCCCAAAATATTTTCTTTGTGAAGCTAGTTCAACCTTTTCTTGCAGGTGCTCAAACCATACTATGCCAGACTCTATGTCTTTCATCTCCAGCTCTGCGCGACGAAGTATTTGCTCTATATTGCCGATACTTTGCAGAAGAGATACAAGCAATACAGAATCGGTTATGCCAGCCGTGTTATATTTTTTTTGCAACTGCAAAGCATGTTGCCACACTTCAGAGCCTGTGCCAGGATTTTTATTTAACAAATTCTCGAATATATCATTACCCAAGAGATATCGATTCTGAAAAAAGAACCTAGCCGGAGAATCGTGTAAAGCCAGCCACACCTCTAATGACGACGGTTGGTCGCTACTAAGTCTGGCTAGAACCTCCTTGCTGAGCAGTCCGTCTAAAGTGCCTGGACTTACTGGAACATTCTTAAGAGACCCTTTGTGCCAAGCCCACAACATATAGCATATCGCCGGGATGATCAGCAAAAAGTAGCCTGCAGGATAGCCAAATATGACAGCAAGCACGCCCCCCACCAGAGCTATCCAACCCGCGAATACAATAAGGCTCACTAGCCCCTTCTTGTTGAAGTGCCTGCTATAACGGGCCCTGTAGGCTCGCTGGCTTTTTAGATTTAAGGCGAGTATCTGATCCATTCTACAAATACCCTCGAATTCCTAACGCGGGAAAAATAATTACCGATAGCGGGACAAATGCCCACAAAATCAAAACGACAATAGTACTAAGAATAATAAAAATGGTTAAGAAACAAGCGCCAACCAACATAGCTAGCCTGACAACAAACCCAATAAACCTGGATATAAAATTGTCTATTTGCGACTGTAAAAAATTACGGAACGAAACTTCTGACTGGATTTGTTTCCACGGGGAAAAGAGAGTTCTGAGCAGTATACTCACAGAGAACGACTCGGATACATTTTGTAAGTGTTTTTGGGAAGACAACAATACCCAGCCCCAACCCTGCACATACCACCAGCTCAACAAGTTAAAAATAATCACAACCAGTCCTCATAGAATAAACAGACAGACATTAGCATAATAGATATTGTACCAACCGCTAAGAGTTAATGATAGGGGTAGATTAGATACGAGAAAGCGCGCTTGGATTACGCCATGCGACCCAAACAAACATATAGACAAAATAAATATTGATAGCTAAACCCAACGGGCCAAAGGCAAGCTGTAATATATTATGATCAATTATTCCCTGCTTAAACACATCCATCCATACTCCCAAAAGTACAAAGAGGCTAATCAAGCACAAAACTACCGCAATCACTATCCAAACTGCGCGACGATACTCGTCTAGTAGCGAGAAAGAGTCTTGCTTGACACTCGTTACGCCACCTCTGGCCTCTATGCGGATATTCCTGGCGGTTATTACTAAGTTAACAACGGTAATAAGCCCAATATAAGCAATTGCCCCCACGACGCCCCAAATCAAGATACTACCAATGTGTTCTGATATGGGGGTATCATTGAGCTTCGATACATAACTACTAACCGTTTCGTTGAGCAACTGGTTGGTGGCTGGGTCACCTCCTGTAACTAGCTTTATAAAATAGCTAAAGAACGATACGGCTATAATGGCCAAAGACAAAACGATAGATAAGACTGCTTGCTCAACACTGGGTATAGCAATTTCTTTTAGAGTTTTTACTAGTGGTCTAAAACTGTAGCGATTCATTATATCTTATTATCAACTTAGCTTTTAATATACGCCTAGTATAGTCAAGATGAGTCGTATTACCTAGCCTCCCAGGATGCCAATAGCGGGTAGTGGTCGGTATGAGGAGCATCAAGGACAGACACTCTACCTAAGCCCAGTTTGTCTTCTGGGCTATAAGAGCAATAGTCTATTGTGCGATTACTAGGGCCAGTCCAGGTCCCCTTGGTCTCTGATGTAATAAAACCTATCTTGGCAAACTCGGGGATTATGTTTTCTGGAATATCGTTTAAGTCTCCGCAGAATACTGTTGGTCGTCCATCAGAAGACTGACTATCTACAAATTTTATCAATTTTCCTAATTGCTCATCATGAACTCGCTCATCGCCAGCAATATGGGAAGTTATGACTCTTATACCTTGTTCTTTACCGCCCTGTGCTATCGGCAGAGTTACGGCAAGAGCCGACCTATCGGCCTGAAAACCCTTGCCTGTATTTTCAAGGGTGGTGTCAGCAAAAGCTACATCTTCAACAAACCCGGTTGCGGTATGCAAAATCCCCCCGATAAACTTTGAGCCAGACAAAGATATGCTCTTTATTTGCTCTGGTTTATGTTTTGATAATATGACATTGCCGTACCCGCCTTTTGTGGCATTAGACTTAGCATCTGCCATCACAAAAGTGGCGTACATGTCTGGCAACTTAGATGCAAGCTCTTTAAAATCCTCGCTACTAACTTCCTGGAGTGCTACTGCATCAAGATTATTTTCATCTATAAGATTATTGATCTGTCTCCAGCGTTTTGAAGTCTCGTTGTGCATGTTCCAGCTAATCTGGCGGTACTCGTCATCTACGGCTGTTATTTGTGGCTTTATGGGAGAGATCTTTTCTACATCCCCAGACTTATCAAAAATATGCCAACTAGCAATGGCTATTCCGCCCAATAATAGTCCCACAGCAATCTTATCTCTTAGCCCGTGACGGCGTTCTGGCTGTTCTTCCCTGTTATCAAACTCTGGATTTATGTTCATCTGCAAATAAAATGGTCGGGGAGGCCGGACTCGAACCGGCGACCTCGCGGTCCCAAACCGCGCGCGCTAGCCAACTGCGCCACACCCCGACAACAGATAGAGTTTAACAGATAACCGTTGTTTTATCTAGGGCTAGTTAGTCTATTCTATAAAACCGTGTAGAAATTAGCTTTTTGTACGGATCCCAGATTTGCTTGGCTTTTTTGTGAGTCAAGGTGCTCAATTTTGCCAAAATTATGAGAAGCATACTAAGACCTGTACACAGAAACGCCTTAATAACTAGCAGTAACGGGCTGTTGCCTATGTCAAGAAGCAAGATAAAACCAAGCGTTATAGAAAACAACACAAGCACAACTATCCACTCGTGGCTATATACTTTATTGGCTACAAGCATAGAAAATTGTGTTCTGTTTTTTTGATTTGCAATCAAGGCTTTCAAAAAGCTATCTACCTCTTCGCTGTGCTCGCCTTCGTGTTCCAGGCAATATGTTATTAGGTCTTCGTATTCTTTTTCACCTTGGGCTACTTTACGCTCGGAAGCGCTAACTTTTACATACTCTGCTAGTTCTTTTTGCAGACTATTGCGCATCTTTTTTGGAAGTTTCTTGAGATTTAAAGCCATTGCAAAAATCTCATTTGCCTCCGAACGGACAACCTTGTGCATCTCTTCTACTCTGCCCTTTTGACTGCTCAATATTGGAGCTATATAAAATCCATACAAGAAAGAGTTAACAGAGAACAAAGTCAGCGCTCCACTGTTAAAAGTTTGCTTGGGTAAGATGATTGCTAAAACAGTATAAAAGACTAAAAAGATTATAAAATACCAGCTTAGACGGATTTTTTTGAAAACTAGGTTATACATAATCTAGATAATACCACACTGCTTATTTAGCAAATTCGATAGCTCGCGTCTCTCGGATGACATTGACTTTAATAGTGCCCGGATACTGCATTGTAGACTCGATTTTAGTAGAAACATCACGAGCTAGCTTGATCGCGCCAAGGTCGTCTAGTTGAGTTGGCTTAACAAAAATTCGCACCTCACGGCCAGCGCTAATAGCGTAGGCCTTTTCTACACCCTGAAACCCAGTAGCAACATTTTCAAGGTCTTTCATGCGCTCCACAAAGTTTTCCTGACTAATATTGCGAGCTCCTGGACGGGCAGCACTTATAGCGTCAACTACTCGGACTATTACTGCTTCTAAGGTCGTTGCTTCCATGTCGTCGTGATGAGCTTCTGCTGCATGAGCAACATCTTCAGCAACACCGTATTTACGAGCAATCTCGCCAGTAATGTGGTGGTGTTTGCCTTCTATTTTATGCGTTAGGGCCTTGCCCATATCATGAATAAGTGCAGCGTATTTGGTAGTCTTAACATTGGCGCCAAGTTGTTCTGCTAACACTCCAGCCATATGCGCCATTTCTGTTCCGTGCTTCAGAACATTTTGGCCATAGCTTGTCCTAAATTTAAGCTCTCCAAGATACTGCAAGATCTCTTTTGGCACACCAACAATGCCAACTTCACGAGCTGCGTCTTCTCCGGCCCTGGTAACATCTTTTTGGACTTGCTTTTGAGCCTTTTCAACAACCTCTTCAATACGCCCCGGATGAACTCGTCCGTCTTTTAGCAACATCTCTAACGCGACTCTGGCTATCTCGCGACGAACAGGATCAAACGAACTCAAAATAATCATACCTGGAGTGTCGTCTACCATAATATCTACGCCAGTGGCTCGCTGTAGGGCCTGAATATTACGACCTTCTTTGCCGATAATTCGACCTTTCATTTCTTCGTCTTCTAGCTTGACGCTAGTAACTGTTCGTTCTGCGGTTACCTCGCTGGCCATCCGCTCCATAGTGGCTGCCAAGATTGACGCAGACTTTTCTTCTGCTAGATCTTTCGCATCTGCCTGCAGCTTTGTGATCAGCCCCATTAGGTCTGCCTTGATGTCCTTTTCGGTCATCGCCATTAGTTTATCGGCGGCATCTTTTTTGGTAAGTTTGGCTATCTTTTCTAGCTTGTCTTGTTGCTTTACTCGAATGTCCTTGATAGCGTTTTTTAGCTCTTCAACTTCTGCCTCGCCTTTGCGCAAAGATTCTGCTCGCTTGTCTAGGCTATCAAGTTTTTTATCTAGAGTTTCTTCTCGGGCGAGTAGCCTTTTTTCGATGTCTTTTGTCTCGTTGCGACGAATCTTCTCGTCTTTTCGAGCTGTTTCTGCGAGCTCTGCAGCTTCATCTCTAGCCTTAGAGAGTAACTTGTCTGCTTCACTTTTGGCTTTTTTAATTTCTTTGTTTGCGCGCTCTTCGGCAGTGCCGATTTTCTTTTTTGTTATTACCGTACTTGCGCCAAAACCTGCGCCAACGCCAACAACCGCCAATACAATAGTAATTGGATCCATAATTTTCCTCCCTACCGAATCATTGACACAGCAATGTGTCGACCTTGAGAAAATAGAACGCTCACTATCACTTCTTTAGTTCTCTTTTTGCAAAAAGTCGGATAAATCTGCTAAAGCAACAAATCGATAATTTTATCGTGTATAAATTGTTTCGTTAAAACATTAAGACCAAAAAACGGCCTTGCTACTTAGTATACACAAGTCTTGTCTTTATCTTTAATTAATTTTTAGCTATTTACGAGGTTTGGTGGTGTTGGCCTCGCCACCGTATTCTGGCAGAGAAATTTTTTCATTTTCGCCTGCAAGTAGTCGTGCGATACCCTCTGGGACCCAGTCGTCTGAAGCAACCGAGACTATCGGAACATTTTGCGCATAAGCAATCGCATTTCCTGCCGAGAACCCAATACGAAGCCCGGTAAAACTACCTGGGCCTTTGTAAATTACAATCCCCTCGATATCTGACCAATCTTTTTGGCACGAATCTAGCAGTGATTTTGTTTTTTGATGTATGGTCGCAGAGAGTTCACGATGGGCTTGCCAGGTTTCATATGCTAGTTCCTCCTGATCGCTGAATAGGCCTATCTCTGCCTTTGGCTTGTCAGTTCGCATTGTCAAAACTATCACCGCAAAACCCCAGATATCGTTAATTTTCTGCTGGCCTCACTAACAACTTCAAACAAAATAACTATGCGATCTTGTGGCAAAACGTCTCTAACCGTTTCTGCCCACTCTACAACCACTACACTATTCGGAGATTCAAGCGCTTCCTGCAATTCATGAGCAATCAAGCCTGGCTGAGATAGCCTATAAAAGTCAAAATGATGAATGTTTAATCGACCGCGATAAATCTGCTCTACTGTAAAGGTTGGACTAGATACCTTGTCTTTCGCCTCTAATCCACGAGCCAAACCACTGACAAAGGTTGTCTTGCCGGCACCAACATCACCAATCAACTCAATGATCTCGCCACCGTTAAGGTTTTGTGCGAACTTCTCGGCGAATTTCTCGGTAGCGCCGGAATCTGAGCAAACCTGAATATATGTCTCTTCTGTACTCATACAGTGCATATAGTACCGCTAATACACCTACACCTACAAGAATTCTGGTATGTATGACAGGAGGAATCACCTCCTCGTTACTAATAGATTTAGTAGCGGATGCAACTTTAGGCTTTGCCGAAGACTTAGCTTTGGGACTAGCCTTAGCTTTAGTGCTCGCAGTCTTAATTTTACTGCTAGCCACAGCCTTCGGCTTGGCAGATTTACTGCTACTGACAGTCTTTGGAAGTGGTGCTATTGGCAACCTTAATGTATTAATAGCAGATGGCGTTGGAGAAAGAGTCCATTGCCATATGCCATCCAAAAGAGCCCAGGCGCTTCCGTCGTCAGCATTTTCATATGGAGCGGTCTGACTAATAACATCTGCTGATGGATCTTTAAGCCGGACAACTCCACTGGTATTTGACAGTGTTAAGCTAGAGTCTTTAGAAAATATAGTGTAGTAGCCTAGTGCAGGAACGAAGCCGTCAGTAAATAAATACTGATACGAAAAACTATTGCCAGACTCTAATTGATACCCAGCCAACGATATTATCTGATCATTTGGGTTGTAAAGTTCAATATATTCGTCATCCTCATCGGTAGCCGGACTAGCGGGGTTAGGTAAAACCTCAGTTATAAATAATGGCGAAAGAGCCATAGAGACATCTGGAATAGGGCTAGTTATAGGTGGAAGTTCTGGTTCTGGTTCTGGTTCTTGAGCTGAAGCTACATTCGTGTTGTCTGGGGTAGGCAAAGCTAAGATATCAAAATCCACGCTATTGTCGTTGGTGTCCTGCGCCTCATCTAACGAGATATTTCGAGACAATGATTTTCCGTTACCGGCTTTTGGATGCGGAGCTTTCTCATATAATTTTGCTGTTCCCCAGCCTACCAAATCTTCGGTACTGCTTGACCCCCTCAACAAACGAAGAGCTCCTCCTGCATCTGCCAATGTTGGCGAGAAAAGTAGGTTGCTTTTTTCTGTAAGATAATTAGTGCTTGTCGCCAAAAAATATCCCTTAGGATAAAGTGTCCCGCTTAGGCGTATTGTCTGAGTAGGCGAACCACTCGGAGAAAGCGCCATAGCCGAAGCAGAATAATACTCTATCGCGTACTGTGCCAAGTCAATTGTTTGGTCACTATTGTTATAGAGCTCTATAAACTCCTCACTAGCGCTCAACGATGAGCCAGTTTGTATTTCGCTTATTAATAATGGAGCTGCCTGAATAGGCTCTGCAGAAATGGAGCCCAAAGATAAACTAAATAAACTAAAAATACAGGTTAGAGCGAATAATTTATAGCTTCTTTTCATGAACAGCCTTTGGTATCTGATTGTAGCTGAGAAATATCTGAAAACACAAGCGTTTTATTAATGTTGCTATAATAACTAGCATAATGCTAAAACTCAGTCCGACTTTTACTAATGTGCCCGTACTATCTCTGCGAACCGGCAGACCTATAGCTACGGCTAATAAGATTATTTTTAATCCAAACAATCTAAAAATCGAAGGGTGGAAGGTTACAGACAGCCATGACAATTCCCAGCTAATGCTAGTGTCTGGTGATGTCCGAGAGGTTATAGATAAAGGTATCGTTGTTAACGACCATGAGGTGCTGAGCCCCGAATCTGACCTTGTGAGGCTCCAGCCAATTATAGAACTTCAGTTTGAGCTACTAGGTAAAATTGTGGTAACAGAAAGTGGCAAGAAACTTGGTAAGATCACTGACTTTGCTGTAGAGACACAGAGTCTTTTTGTAAAAAAAATCTATGCATCACAATCTATAGTTAAGAATTTTGCAGGTGGCACGCTTAGTATCGACCGAACTCAGATCGTCGAGATTACCAATAAAAAGATAATTGTAGATGATTCGGCACAACCTATTAAAGGTGGCGTTCCTGCTCCTAGTCTAGCCTCGTAAAAGTTGTTTTATATCCGAATAGTTGTACCCCTGACGAACTAGGTATGCTATAAGTTTTTGGTCGTCCCGATATCTGGTTTGGGTGCGTTTTTTAGCTATTAACTCTCTTAGCACTTCTTGCTCGTCGGCTTCGTCATTTTCTAGAGCTTGCTGAATAATTTCATCGGGTACTCGCTTGGCTCGAAGCTCCTGTTGCAAGCGACGCTTGCTAGTATTTTTAAGGAGTCGGCGATTATTTATCCAAGCTTCCGCAAACAAAGCGTCATTAATGTATCCTCTTGTACCTAGATGTTCTATGGTTTTTTCTATGATTTCTAATTCGTAGCTCTTTTGTTTTAAATATTGCTCGATTTCCCATTGGCTACGACGACGCCTAGAGATCAAGTTTAGACAACGATCAAACGCCTTGTCTAAAACGGCTGTGTCTTTTAATTTTTCCAGTTCTTTTGCAGAGAAATCTTGTCCTATTTTAAGCCCCAAATTTAATAATTCGCTTTCGCTCAGTGAAAAAATATATTTATCGTCGCCGTAAATCGAATAACGATCGCTTCGCTTAACTTGTTGTTTTATATCTGTAATCTTCATATTTTTTGAATAATTAACGAAAGAAATATCAAAGCCAAAGGCACTTCGATATACAGCCCTCTAAAGGTCTGTGAAGTCTGAATGCGAGAATGGAAACGATTAAATATATTCTTTGGAGGTGCTGTCACCGTGCCAAATTTTTCTTTGAACACATAGCGATACGCCCAAATTAAATCTGGCGATCCAGCAACTACCGCACATACAAAAGCTAAAAGCGGAGCATTCAAAGCAAATAATCCTACAAAAATTACTACTAAAAACAACGCATCAACATACAAAACCTTATGAAAGGTCTTTTTATTTTTAAGATGCCCTCCATGCTCATCAAAACCAAAATGAGGGACGGCATCGAGCATAAAATGTGAGACAAAAGCCAGTGGTAACGCTAGGATCGGTTGCATCACTGCCAGCCCAATGAGAGCGCCCGAAAGTGCATGATTCGTCGCCGTCATTTAAACCCTTACTTACTCTTTGGCAGAGGCTTCTTTTACTTTTTTGGCGACTTCAGTCAAAATTTTTGGATTATCTTGTAGGTATTTTTTGGCAGATTCTCGGCCCTGAGCAATCTTGGCGTCATTGTACGCGAACCAAGCACCGCTCTTGTCTATGATTCCTCGCTCTACAGCAAGATCAAGCACATCGCCACTAGCAGAGATGCCTTGGTTGTACATGATGTCAAACTCTGCTTGCCTAAACGGCGGAGCAATTTTGTTCTTAACTACCTTTACTCGAGTTCGATTGCCAATAATCTCATCGCCTTGTTTGATCTGGGAAATTCGGCGAATATCCATACGCACTGACGAATAAAATTTGAGCGCATTACCACCAGTTGTGGTTTCTGGGTTACCAAACATTACACCAATCTTCATACGAATTTGGTTAATAAATATTACTGTTGTATTAGAGCGATTAATTATGCCAGTAAGCTTACGAAGAGCCTGACTCATTAACCTGGCCTGCAAACCCATATGGCTGTCGCCCATATCGCCCTCAATCTCCGCACGAGGGACGAGCGCTGCAACCGAATCAACCACAATTAAATCAACGGCACTGCTCCGCACTAATGTCTCTGTGATTTCTAGGGCCTGTTCACCGTTATCTGGTTGCGATATCAAAAGGTTTTCGACATCTACGCCAAGTCGTTTGGCATATGCTGGGTCTAGAGCATGCTCTGCGTCAATAAATGCAGCCGTACCACCAGACTTTTGAATCTCGGCGATAGCATGAAGAGTTAGCGTAGTTTTACCAGAACTTTCCGGACCGTATATTTCGACGATTCTCCCCTTTGGAATACCCCCACCTAGCGCTATGTCGAGGCTAATACTGCCGGTCGGAATAGTCTCGACCGTAGTTTTGTGAGCATCGCCTAGCTTCATGATAGATCCCTTGCCAAATTGTTTTTCTATAGTATCTAGCGCCAAACCTAATGCTTGTTTTTTGCCACTATCTTCACTTGTTTTTTTGTCAGCCATTACCCCTCCAGACTGCTTTTAGTTTTCCCTACCACTAGTACCTATTATAGCACTGTGCTATGGGCCAAAACTATAATCCTAGTTCTTATGCTTAATTGTTAGTATACTAACATCTATAGATTATGCGCATATCGGACAGTTTGGTGGAGAAGCTTCTCCGTGCCAACAAAAAAACCAATAACGAACAACTAGAGACCTTGCGAGAGCAGGCCAAGACCTCTAAGGAATCCATGCAGGAGTTAGTGGTCAAAAATAATATCTTGAGCGAAAAGGATCTCACAAAACTCTACGCAGAAGAGATTGACATACCTTTTGTTGACCTGAATCCAAAAGAGATCAAGCGAGAGAACCTACTCCTTATACCAGAGAGGATTGCCAAGCAATACAAAGTAGTTATTTTTGGTGTTGAAGATGACGAATCCAAGCTACTCGCCATGGAGGATCCTGACGATATACAGGCTATAAACTTCTTGCAGAAAGAGCTCGGCACCGACCTGAAAGTCTATGTCGCCTGTGAATCGGCTATCGCAGGAGCACTAGACCAATATCGTGGTAATGTTTCTACCGAGCTCACAAAAGTACTAACCCCAGAAGAGACTGATGGCTTTGAGGAAGATAGTCAGGTTGCAGAAGAAGACTTGGCCGAAGATTCGCCTATCGCTCAAACAGTCAATCTAGTGATTGAATATGCTATAAAGTCTGGAGCTAGCGATGTACATATTGAGCCAAGAGAGAGCTATGTAAGCATTCGTTATAGAATTGACGGCATCCTGAAAGAGGCCAATAAGTTGCCGAAAAAAGTTCATGGAGCACTAGTAAGTCGTATAAAAATTTTAAGCAATCTAAAGATTGACGAAAGAAGAGCTCCCCAGGACGGCAGATTCAAAATACAAGTTGGTAGCGGGGTCTATGCTCTTCGTGTATCAACACTACCCATAACGGATGGCGAAAAAGTCGTGATGCGTATTTTGAACGAGTCTAGCAAAGCATTATCTCTGGAAGATCTGGGTTATTGGGGCTCCGCATTAAAGACTGTTAATAATGCCATTGTTCAGCCTCAC
The DNA here is from genome assembly GCA_964521095.1 of uncultured Candidatus Saccharibacteria bacterium. GTDB lineage: Bacteria > Patescibacteriota > Saccharimonadia > Saccharimonadales > 2-12-FULL-41-12 > CAMTWJ01. The sequence continues at coordinate 126,864 of CAZFPJ010000002.1, read as the reverse complement.
GGCATGATACTAGTTACTGGACCAACTGGATCGGGTAAATCTACTAGCCTATTTAGCATCTTGAGCCTGCTAAACCAACCATCTGTAAATATCTCTACTATAGAAGACCCTGTGGAATATAAAATACCCGGAGCCAACCAGACCCAGGTAAACCCGCAAGCTGGCATGACCTTTGTGGCAGGGCTTCGGGCCCTCCTGCGACAAGACCCAAACATCATTATGGTGGGTGAGATTCGCGACACCGAAACGGCAGGACTCGGCGTACAAGCGGCCCTAACTGGGCACTTAGTGTTTGCAACCCTGCACACAAACAATGCAGCGACTTGCTTGCCCCGCTTACTAGACATGAACATCGAACCATTCCTGATAGCCAGTACTGTTAGAGCAATTGTTGGGCAACGACTGGTCCGCAAACTATGTGTCGATTGTCGCGAAGAATTCATTCCAGACCAAGCCACTCTAAAACAGCTAGACTCTATCTTTGAAGTCAGCAAATCAGAGACTATGAAATATATACATAGTCTAGAAAAATCAGCCCTAGAAGGAGGTATAGGAAAAGCAAATTCCGGGAAATCAAGCGCAAAAACCGACAGCCTGTCGACTACTAGCTCCAAAATCGAACGCCTGTTCAAAGCGCACGACCAAGGGTGTAGTTCTTGCAACCATACCGGCTATAAAGGGCGCGTTGGCATATATGAAGTCCTAGATAACACTACAGAAATCCAAAAACTTATTGTATCTAATGGCACCAGCGAATCAATCCAGGATCAAGCTATAAAAGAGGGCATGGTTACTATGCAACTAGACGGATTCATTAAAGCTCTCCGCGGACAAACAAGCATAGAAGAAATACTTCGGGTAACTTCCGAGGATTAAATATATGACAAAATTCACATACACAGCTACCAAACAAGGCAAAACCATAACAGGCACAATCGAGGCCTCATCAAAAGAGGGCGCGCTGTCCACCCTATCTCACCAAGGCATCCATCCGCTGTTAGTTAAAGAAGCGTCTGGCGCTAGTGGACTTAAAAGCCTCCTGAAACTAGGTGGCAAGAAGGTCAAACTGAAAGACCTTGTAGTTTTTACTCGACAGTTATCGACCATGATAAGTGCCGGGGTGCCCCTGACTCGTTCGCTAGCCACCCTGCAGACGCAAACAGAGAACAAATACTTTAATTCTGTGGTAGGCAATATTACAAAAGATATAGAAGGAGGCATGACTTTAGCCGATTCTTTGGCAAAATACCCAAATATCTTTAGTGAAGTTTATGTCAATATGGTTAGAGCCGGTGAAGCTGGCGGTATCTTGGACGAAATACTAAAAAGAGTCGCTGCCCAGGTAGAAAAAGATGCCACCATTCGCAAAAAAATCAAAAGCGCTATGGCCTACCCCGTGGTTATACTCAGCATAACAGTAGTGGCTTTTTTTGGAATCATGCTATTCATAATGCCTAAACTAGGCAACATACTAAAAGATCTAGGGGGGCCAGATGCACAGCTACCTGTTTATACGCAAGCCATGCTTAGCCTCAGCGACTTTACGCGAAAGTATTTTATATTCATCTTTATTGTAGGCTTTATAATTGTCACCCTACTCCGACGCTATGTTCGCACTCCAAAGGGCAAATACGCCCTGCACAAATTACTCCTACGCATACCGGTACTTAATGGGATTCTCGTAAAAATAGCCATCGCTCGCTTTTCGAGGACATTCGCTTCGCTAATGTCCTCTGGAGTTGGGGTTTTAGACGCCCTGGAAGTCACTGGAGGTGCCATAGGTAACAAAGTTATAGAAGAAGAGCTGACCAACGCCGCCCGTGATGTTAAGGCGGGTAAGCAATTATCCGAACCTCTTTCTAAAAGCGCCCATTTTCCCGCTATAGTCAGCCAGATGTTAGCAATTGGCGAAGAAACAGGACAGATAGATACAATCTTGCTAAAGGTGGCGGATTTTTACGAAGAAGAGGTAGATACTGTCATAGACGGTATTAGCTCGCTCATAGAACCCATTATGATCTTGGTGCTTGGAAGCATGGTTGGCATGATAGCAGCTAGCGTTATGGGCCCTATCGCATCTCTTAGCCAGAATGTGGGCACCAACTAGTCTGATAAATAGTAAAGAAAAGTACTTGCTTTTATGACTCTAATGCTTAATAATCTCTCCTAGATACTTATCTGCTTTTTTTAGCGTATAAGATCATCAAAATAAAATAAGTTATAACAAGGAGGGTGGGTCCTTATGATCTCACTACAGCGTAAAGAAAGCGGTTTCACCATTGTGGAACTCTTAATTGTAATCGTCGTAATCGGTATTTTGGCCGCTTTGGTGATTACTACATTTAGTGGCGTGCAAAAGAAAGCGCGAGACACTGAACGACAAACAGACATTAAAGCGTTACATGGCCAAGTTGAAGCCTACTACGCACAAAAAGGTAACTACCCAACACTTGCAAACATGCAAGACAACGCCTGGGTTTCTGGCAACCTAAAGGGGCTCGACACGGAGTCGGCACATGACCCTAAAGGCGGAGCCGGCAACAACATAACAGCGGCAGCTGGTAATAATCAGTATGCTTACGCTGTTACACCTGCTAACTGCGACAACACCTCTGGTAATGAGTGTACCGGTTACGCACTAACCGCTACTCTTGAAGGTGGTGGCACCTTCGCCAAAAACGCACTTAACTAGTCTCTTAACACCTAGGCTAGACTTGCAGATAAAGCCCCGCGTAAAACCGGGGTTTTATAATTACCTGAGAAAATACTATATAAACCAAACTAACCACTAGCGTATCTGCTATAATTTATACTGATAACTATGGGTGGAACACAAAACTCATCACTACTGTTTAAAGACAAGCCCGTCTTCGGACTGGATGTTGGGTTCAATACGGTCAAAGTTATGCAGGTCGAGAACTCCCCCGGCAAAAAAAAGCGCTCAATCATTGGATATGGAGTTGTTCGCTTTGACAGCAAGGCTATCAAAGATGGCGTAATCATCGATGTCGAAAGCATTGCAAAATCGATTAAGCAATTATTTAAAGACGGGCTAGAGGGTCATATTACTACTCGTAGAGTAGTTGCCTCTGTGCCCGCTGCCCACACTTTTGCAAAAACAATGACCTTGCCGTCTCTATCGAGTAAAGAACTGGACGAGGCCGTTCTCTCGGAACTACAGCAATACATACCTATGTCACTAGAAGAGCTATATGTAGACTACTCTGTTATCGGCAAAAATAAAGGTAGCGTAGAAATACTAGCCGTTGGTGCCCCAAAAAAAATTATAGATAGCCACATGGACCTACTAAATGTCTTGGGTCTTGAAGCAGTCGCATTTGATACCAGCACTGGGGCAGCCGGCAGACTGTTTGACTATCAAGATTTAAGCACCGATATTCCGGCAGTATTAATAGATTTTGGTTCCCTGTCGGCTGACATAACAATTCACGATAAAACCGTTATAGTAACCAGTACTGCATCTTGTGGAGGCGATATATTTACGAGCCTAATTGCCAAGAAGCTTGGGGTAACTACAGGAGAGGGTTATGTAATAAAAACCAAATACGGCCTCGGAAAAAGCAAAAAGCAGAAAGAAATCACTGAAGCATTGAGTCCAGAGCTTGAGAAACTTATAAAAGAAATTCGTAGAATGGTTAGATATTATGAAGACCGCTCGAATAAAAATAAAGAAATTGGCCAAATAGTAATCATGGGGGGCGGAGCACATATGCCTGGGCTTAGCGACTACCTGACCAACTCCCTGCGTCTACCCGTCCGTATGAGCGATCCGTGGCAAGCCTTTAACCTGGGACGACTCAAAGCTCCAAAAGGCGCCGAAAAATCTATGTATGTAACATCCTCTGGGCTATCACTCGTCAACGCTAAGGAGATATTTAAATGATCAACCTCCTTCCTGCTGACTGCAAACAAGAGATTATATATGGACGACGCAACACCACTATGGTGCGCTGGACTATCGCTTCTTGCATCTCTCTACTCATAACACTGGGCATCATAGGTGGGGGTTACTTTGTATTAAGGCAAAGTGTGAAAGCAGAAACCAAAAACGCGGAAACTACACAAGCCGAGCTTCAGTCTCGCAAGATAGAAGACACCCAAAAGCAAGTTGAAGAACTGTCCAACAATACCAAGCTAGTTGTTCAGGTCCTATCAAAAGAAATATTGTTTTCAAAACTACTGACTCAGCTTGGGTCATCTATACCCGTTAACGCAACTCTCACAGGATTCCAGGTAGACAAGCTTCAAGGAGCCCTCTCCTTGAAGGGGTCTGCCAAAGATGTTGACTCTGCTACCCAACTACAGCTCAACCTTCAAGATCCCCAAAATAAAATATTCGACAAAGCCGACATAGAATCTATATCTTGCAGTACGGCTGGATCAGAAGAAGATACTAATAGCGCTTACCCTTGTACAATTCAAATCAAAGCTTTGTTCTCAAAAAATAATCCGTTCACATACATATCAAAAACCTCTAGCGAGGAGCCAAAAAGATGAAAAACAAACGCTTTTTCATGATCATGTCTGGCGTGTTTGTCTGTACTCTATTGCTCATAGGAGCATGTGGATTTCTAGGACTCAAACAACTAACCAAAAAGTCTACTGATCTTAAAAATATCCGCTCTCAACAAGAAATTGCCGAACAGCAAAAAATGTCACAATCACAAGCCAAGAAAGATATCGAAAAATATGCTGATCTAAATAAGCTAACCAAGGCAATTGTGCCCCAAGACAAAGATCAAGCAAAAACAGTTCGAGAGATAAACTCTATTGCTAAGAATGCTGGGGTCAGTCTGCAGACTATTAACTTCTCATCTTCTACCTTAGGGCAGTCGGCGAAAGCTACTGCTCAGAACTCTGCGACAGACAGCGCCAATAGCGCGAACACGCCTACTGCAACAGCACCAAACATCACCCAAGTAAAACCAGTGACTGGAGTTAATGGTGTTTATGCCATGGAAATAACTATTGCCAACTCCGACTCCACCTCTATCACCTATGCACAACTCATCGATTTTTTGAGCAAACTTGAAGGAAATCGTCGTACTGCTCATGTTGAGAAAATATCTGTAACACCGAAGAAAGGCGGACGATTGGTGTTTAATATAACTTTAAACGCCTATGTAAAACCGTAATTATGGGACCAGACATCAACCTTTCAATGGGAAGCATTACCGGCCTAGTCGACAAACTTAAAACATTTCTAAACCGATATAAGGTAATAATATTCATCATACTTAATTTATCTTTGTTCAGTTATTTGGTCTGGCAAGTTGGTGCCCTGAACAATGTAGGACCAGACCAAACTGCCGTAGAAGAAAGCCTTAATAAAAATGGTCGATTAAAAATAGATCAGGGCTCTGTAAACAAGATAACTCAACTCCAGGACCAAAACATTCAGGTTCAGTCTTTATTCAAAACTGCCCGAGACAACCCTTTTCAGGAATAAATATTACCTACTCTATAGTTCTGCCTAGATGCTTATAAGCCTTAGTGGTGACTTTTCTGCCTCTTGGTGTTCGCTCCAGAAGCCCTATCTGCATTAGATAAGGCTCAAAGAAATCTTCTATGGTTATCTTCTCATCACCAGTCAGTGCTGCAATCGTGTCTAGTCCGACTGGTCGTCGTTGATAGTTGTTTATAATAGTCTCAATAATTTTCCTATCGGCAGGATCCAAGCCAAGCTCATCAATCTCAAGCAGTTCCATGGCTTTTTGACTAGTAGGAGCATCAATTATTCCGTCTCCATTCACATCTGCATAATCTCGAACTCTCTTGAGGAGCCTATTAGCAATTCGAGGTGTCAATCGTGATCGCTTAGCTAGGTGCTGGGCCGCAGGGTCGTCAATATCTACACCTAGTATCTGTGAGGCTCTCTTGATAATCTGCGTTACCTCGTCTTCATTATAAAATTCTAAGCGATGCTGTAAACCAAACCTATCTCGCAGAGGTGCCGCCAACGAACCAGTACGCGTTGTTGCCCCAATAATTGTAAACTTCGGCAAATCAAGCCGAAGACTCTTTGCGCTAGGCCCCTTGCCAATCATAATATCTAGCTTAAAATCTTCCATGGCGGAATACAAAATTTCCTCGATTGACCTGTTCAGTCTGTGTATTTCATCTATAAATAGGATGTCGCCGTCCTGAAGGTTTGTCAGCATGCTAGCTAAATCACCCGATTTTTCTATAGCTGGGCCAGAAGTTACTCGCAAGCTCGATCCCATCTCATTAGCGATAACATGAGCCATGGTCGTCTTACCAAGCCCTGGAGGTCCGTACAGCAACACATGATCAATAGGCTCACCCCGTTTCTTGGCAGCATCTATGGCTAGCTGTACATTTTTTTTAAGTCTCTCTTGGCCAACATAAGATTTAAAATCTTTTGGCCTCAAAGTTACTTCTTCTTTTATCTCTACTTCGTCTGGCTCTGGTTGAGTAATTCGTTCGATTGCCATATTCTATAAAGCCCTCAATGCTTGTTTTACTCTGTCTTCTACGGATAGGTCTTTACTCACCTGGGACAAAGCCTTTTTAGCGTTTTGATCAGAAAAACCAAGGGCCACCAGCGCAGATACAGCCTCGTCACTTCCACTATAACCAGAATCTAACATGTCACCTGCAGATACATCACTAGCTAAACCAACTTTATCTTTAAGGTCTATTATGACTCTCTCCGCCAAGCGTTTTCCGACACCAGAGGTTTGTTGGATAAACTTAACATCTCCTCCCGCAATTGCAGATCGTAATTCCGAGACAGATCCAACACTCAGCATGTTTAACGCCATCTTTGGCCCTACGCCATTAACGCCCAATAGTTTTTCAAAGAAATGCTTGTCCGCCTCTGAAATAAAGCCAAACAAATCATGACTTTGTTCCCTAATGTGTTCGTATATAAAAAACTTCTGGTTCGTGTCGCTTTTGATTTTTGATCTATCTTCAATCGATATAAATATCCCATAACCAACACCATTTACATCCAAAACTACCGGATTGGAGCTATTGTTTTTTACTATCCCCTCTAAATATGCAATCATCTAAACTCTATTATATAGGAATCTTGCGATTATTGTTTGAGTAGGTCTTTTAGATCTCAAGCAAACCTTGCAGAATTAGCATGACAAATAGCCGTAGCTAGCGCATCGGCGCAATCATCTGGCTTGGGTATCTCCTGCAAACCAAGGATAACTTTGACCATCTCTTGTATCTGCTTTTTATCTGCCTTACCATAGCCAGTTATGGCTTGCTTTATTTGCAATGGTGTATACTCAAATAATTCTAAATTATTTTGCTCTCCGCACAAAAGCACCACCCCACGAGCCTGGGCCACACTCATAGCGGTCGTAACATTTTGGGCAAAAAATAGTTTTTCCACCGACATAATGTCAGGTTTATGCGTAGATATTATCTCGCTTAATTCTTCATAAATTGTTAGTAGTCGTTTACTGTCCGCCTGCTTAACTGGAGTCCGAATCACTCCTCCGTCAACCAAGACGCACTTACCTTTTTGATTAATATCAATCACACCAAACCCCAAGATTCCTGTGCCCGGGTCGATCCCTATAATCCTCATGAAAGGTTGTCGGATATATCAAAATTTACATGTGTATCAGAGACATCATCTAGCTCTTCTAGCGCGTCCATGAGCCGTTCGATTTTGCCAGCCGTAGACGCATCGGTAATTTCAACTGTATTTTGCGGAATATGGCTCAGCTCAGCTTCAATAATTTCGATGTTCTGATCTTTCAAAGCATCCCTTACTTCAGCCAGCTTTTTGGCATCGGTATAGATTGTTGTTTCTTCTCCATCTTCTTCAACATCTTCTGCGCCAGCGTCTAAAGCCTGCAAGAGCAAGTCTTCGCTAGTACCTTTAATCTGGATTACACCCTTTCGGTCAAACTGAAAAGCAACACTACCTTTTTCGGCAATATTGCCACCATGCTTCGAGAAAGCTAATCTAACATCTGGATAAGTGCGATTAATGTTATCCGTAGCACATTCTACCAATATAGCGACTCCGCCCGGGCCATAACCTTCGTACATTATTTCTTGAATCTGCTCACCGCCCAGCTTGCCGCTTCCGCGGTCAATTGCTTTTTGTATATTGCTGGCTGGCATGTTGGCGGCCTTGGCTTTATCGATAGCTAGGCGTAAGGTAAAGTTCATGTCTGGGTCAGCGCCACCCTTAGCCGCAATCGCTATAGCATTACCAAGACGCGTAAAAACAGCACCCCGTTTGGCATCTTCTATTGCTTTACCTCTATGAATTTTCGCCCACTTACTGTGTCCAGCCATCGCTATTACCAGCCTATCGTTTCTTCAAAATTATTCTGCCTAATTATACCATGTTCTCTCTTGAGTTTATGGTATAAGACCCACGATATAAATAGCAAAACTCCATATAAAAATACTACTCCAAATACTGTCAAGCTTGCTCCCAGCTGGGCATGTGGGGCTCTTGATAAAACTCTAGCTACATCCAATATGTAAGTCAGAAGGATAGTTGCTGGCCAAGCTATAAACCCGGCAACAGCAGGCACAAACACTCCAGCTATCCCGGCTATTAAACCCAGTAGCATTGCTAGCGGTATTAGGGGAATAACCAAAATATTAGCCATCAAACCAACTAACGAAGTTTGGTGGAATATAAATAGAACTATTGGGATAGTCATTATCTGCGCACAAAAACTTTCCACTATCAAGAGATTGATTGTAGAAACTTGTTTGTCTGGCTTCCATATTCTCTGGGCAATTAAAGGAGCCAATACCAGCACCCCAAAAAAAGCTAAAAACGATAAGTACCAACCAATATCTGACCACAGATATATCGGATACCATAGTGCCGTAATTACTGCCGACAGGGCTACTAAGAGCGTTGGCCGAATAGATCTGCCAAAATACCAGGCTGTTAGCCCAAGAGAGCAAACTATGGAGGCCCTGACTATAGAGGCACTTAACCCCGTAACCGCTAGGAATGCCAAAATTAGAGTTGTTGCAACCAGTATTGCTTGGTACTTCGAACGACCTCCAAACCCTCGTTGGGCAGCCCTGACCAGAATAGTTAAATTGTAACCAGACACAGCAATAATGTGTGTTAGCCCCACAATCTTTAATATGTCACTAGTATTTTTTGGCAAAGTATCTCGCTGGCCAATCAACAACCCCAACGCAAAAGACGCTTCAGGTTCTGGAACAGCATTGTACATGCCCGAGGCAAACTTACTACGAATTTTCTGCACGGGTGATGCGGTCTTATTGATTATCGATAAATTAGCAAAACTTATCCGACCCTGCTTTGACCCTAATGTCCTGCGAAGCTTGCCCTCTACCTGCAATTTGTCTCCTCGGTAAATTGTATTTTCTCCATACCCACTAACACTGATTGTTCCAACCAGGCTATCTGCCTGTGGCTTGGTTAGTTCAAGATCCCCCATGTCAAAAGAAAGCTGTCCGTTTTTTCCATAGATAGCGTCGCTCTTTGCTACTCCAACTAGTGTTACCTTCTGATCAAAAAGCGTGTTGTACTGTTCGGTATAAACCAAAAACTGCTGGCCTCTCCACAAGCCAACTAAAAAACAAAATATCACCAAAAACATTAGCGTAATGATATTTTTATTGCGCCAGCTTGCAATGACAAAAACCATAGACAGCAAAATCCAGACTATATGTATACCTACCAGATCTAGGCGAGACACAGCCAGCCCAACAAGCAAACTAATACATCCGGCAAGCAGTAGCGTAGTTCGCCTAAAATTAACAGACGGTAGCTTCATCTGTCTATTTTATCAGAACTTAGGTTTGTCTATGAATTGGCTGAGTTGAGATACTGAGATAATCCAATTCCACCCGAGACACTGCGTGTCCCAGCTTCGAATCTCTACAAGATCTCCCAATCAAAAAACCCACAATCGTGGGTTCTTAGATTGGAGGGCCCGCCGGGGCATCGCTTTCCCTCATTACATTCGGTCGCTCCTTCGGCTCACTCGAAAAGAAAATACCCAAGGTGCTTTCTTTTCTCTGCTCGCCTACGCCGAACCCCTGCTAGCGCAGGCTCGGGTTCTCGGATAAATTCTCCAATTTTAAAACCCCTCTTGGGCGAGGGGTACTAAAATTGGAGGGCCCGCCGGGGCTCGAACCCGGGACACGCGGCTTAAAAGGCCGCTGCTCTACCAACTGAGCTACAGGCCCCCATCTTTTAGTTATTTCCATCATCTAGCCTTGTCCTCTATCGCCTAGAGGCTAATCGTCTTTCTTGGCCAGATTAGCAAATTAACTTCTTAGATTATCGACATTTTTGGCAAAAAGTCAATCCGCAAGGATTAATTAACTAGCATTATAGCAAAATTCATATTATGCTTATGCCAGATAACACTAAGGAGAATTATGAAAAAACGAAATCTAGCAGCAGTAATCTTGTTAACAATATTTACTCTAGGTATATACTCTATATTCTGGGCTTACTTAACGGCAAAAGAAATGCGCACAAAAGGCGCTAATATCCCTCACTTCATCCTGTACTTTATACCGTTTGCCAATTACTATTGGCTATATCGCTACTCCATGGGCGTAGAGACCGTTTCTAAAGGAAAAATGTCAGGAATATTGGTTTTCTTGCTTTGGATTCTTACTGGAATTGGTGGAATGATTGTTGCACAAATTGGCCTAAACGATGCTATCGATGCAGAGTCTGCTAGCCCAACCATGCAACAACCTGCAGTAGCCCCTGCCACACCTGCAATACCTGCCGAAGCACCTCAAGCTACAACACCATCTCCTATCGTTGAAGTATCACCCGAACCCACAGCAGAGACCCCTACACCTATTGAAGGGCCAAAACCACCTGTTGTTTAGTGCTTAGAATGCTTCTTTTTACCCTTTGTTCTGGGGTAAGTTAGCCAAGCATTTATAAGCGTCAGTACACTCGTAACAGCCAATATTACCGCCCTATACTCACCATATTGTGCCTCTGCGGTCTGTATATTTTGTTGCAGTGCAAACAAATAATCAGAAGCAAACAATAGCCCCGTCGCCACAACAAACAAGTACGATATAGCTTCTACAAACACCTTGGACTTAACAACCTTAAACCGCAAAAAGACCAAGCTCAAAACTACAGGAACCAGCAATAAAGCAAGCTGTAAATATTTAATGTCAGGAATCTGAACATACGAGCCCATTAACTCCTGCAGAGGTTCGCTAACTTGGCTCGCAAGTATTTGACCAACAAGAAGGCTCAAAAATATAACAATTGAGGGAGCTCGAAAGAACAAAAGCACAGCCCAAACAGCTACTAAAATGCCGGCCAATAGCAATACTTCATTCATTAGGTAATTTTACCATAAGAACTACTAAAGTTGCGTCCCAATAGCTACACCATGTTGTTTAGCCTGACCAGCATTTACTTCTAGCACATAGCTAGCTGGCACTTTTGGACAAAAAGTGTCTGGGTACGATTCTGGCGAAACAGAGCTAACCATATCTACAACCTTCTTTTTGTCGTCTAGCCACAAAATATCTATCGAAAAATTCATGTCCTTCATCCAAAAACAATATTGGCCAGAGTAGTCAAAAACAAATAGCAACCCTGCGTCCTCGCCTAGTCTCTCCCTACCAGACAAGCCTAATTGCCTCTCGGCCTTTGTGCTAGCCCTCTCGATAATTATTTTTTTAGACCCAAAATTTACAATTTCCTTGCTAGGGTACTCAAAAAAGAAAACCACCAAAACAAAAATTAATAACACAACCCCGATCAGCGCAACATACAGACTGCGCGAATAGCGGAACCTAGGCACCAACCTTATCTTTTTTACGCTTGCCTTTAGAATTTTGCTCGACATACTCTATGATTTTAACAGCAACATTGCGTCCTGTAACCTGCTCTATCCTAAACCCGGGACTGGCATTTACTTCTAAAACTAATGGACCACGAGCGGAGCGGATTATATCCACACCACAGATAGATAAGCCGATAGCTTTGGCTGCTTTCTGGACAGTTTTGCGCTCTTCTAGGGTTAATTTTACAGTCTCACCCTTGCCACCTTGATGTAAGTTGGACCTAAAATCATCATCTAAGCTCTGTCGCTTCATGCTAGCGACAACTTTACCACCAACAACAACTGCTCGGATATCTTCCCCTGCCGATTCTTTAATGAATTCTTGCACCAAAAAGTTTACGCCCTCTACATAAAAAGCTTGCATTACGGCCTGTGCCGCTTTCTTGGTCTCTGCCAGGACCACCCCTTTGCCATGAGTACCTCTGGCTACCTTGATTATTAGTGGCGTCCCTCCTGCCTCGCTGATGACATCATCAACATCTGCACTCTCATGGGCAAAAACAGTCTTTGGTATACCTACACCCGTACGCGCTAAAAGCTGAATGCTCCGCAATTTATCGCGAGACCGCACAACAGCAATTGAACTAGCAGTAGTAAACACCCCCTGCGACTCAAACTGACGAACAATAGATGTACCATACTTAGTAAGAGACATCGATATACGAGGGATGATAGCATCAAAAGACCCCAGCGACTCACCTTGGTATCGCACAACAGGGTTGTTTTGCTCTATGGTTACATAACATTTTGCATAATTAACTACCGTAACCTCGTGTCCACGAGCCTCGGCCTCTTCAACCAGTCGTTTGGTAGAATAGTTGTCTGCACCTTTAGATAAAATAGCTATCTTCATAATTTTACTTTCTAATGTTACGGTTGCTTTTTGTTTACATCAACAACAAAATTGTTTTGTTTTAAAAATCTCCGACCAATTAGTACAGGGAACTTCATGTCTCCTCGGTTCGCAAGACTTAAAACAATCGGGTACGATTTGCCCTCTACTGTGACTTGCGTGTCGATAAAGTATCTTTTTTCTCTGGTACCATTACTGCTCTTAACATAGCGAACAGCGAACTCTTCAACTATGTAGGTTTTTGTTCCGCCTAGCGGAGCAAATTCTAAAACTCTACTACCGTCTTTGCCTGGTTTTTCTTTAAGCTTAGAGTAGTGCAAAGCACCCGTATAAGCGCCAGTATCTATTTTGACCAATACTGCTTGGTCACTAAAGTCAGAAAAAACCGCTGAAATAACGGCTCCTATAGTTTTTGGCTTTTTGACTTGAGACGACACTCTTTATATTATAGCAAAATAGACAGCTTTAGTCAATAGTTCACCCCTGTTGATGAGTTTTAACCCGCAAGTAAGCGAATACAACAACTGCTACTAAAATAGCTATGAGAGTAACGATCATAGTAAAAAACCCGCGTTCATTTTTGTTCTTAATCATTAGCAATATTATACGAAGCTCTAACTTGAAAAGAAAGTATTATTATAGCTAATTACTCAATAGGCAAAGCAGAACAATGTCTCTAGATGCCGAAGCGTTTTTTGCGAGCAGATTTGAACTGCTCTAAAACGCTAATCTGCTCTTTGGAAAGTTTAGTTGGCGTGTCTACGACAATAGTTACTATATGTGCGCCCCGCCCCGAACCTCGAAGCTTTGGCACGCCGTGACCGCTTAGCTTAAAGTCCGTGCCACTCTGAGTGCCAGCAGGCACCTTCATTTTTACCGAGCCATCGACTGTATCAACCTCTATTTCTGTGCCCAGTGCGGCATCTACCATAGACACATGTTCGTCGCTCAGTATTAGCTCACCCTCGCGAGTAAAATGCTTGTGAGCTTTAACGCGAATATTGACATACAGATCACCCTTGGGGCCGTTGGCAATTGCCTCGCCTCTCTCGCGGAGTCGCACGGTTGCACCATCGTCAATTCCAGCAGGGATCTTGAGTTTTATGCTCTGACTCTTCTTTTCTACGCCTTTGCCATGACAAACCGTGCAAACCTTTTCTGGTACTTTACCAGCGCCTTTGCAGGTTGGGCATGTCGTAGCTTGTTGTATGTTGCCAAAAACTGTTCGCATTTCTTGGACAACTTGGCCAGCGCCTTTGCAGGTATCACAGGTTTTGAGTTCGTGCCCCGGCTCTGCAGTGGACCCTTTGCAATGACTACATGTATCGTTTAGGTTCAGCTTTAACTCTTTTTCGATACCAAAAACTGCTTCTTCAAAACTCAAGTCTATACTAGTTTCGACATCATTGCCACGAGCCTGGCGCCCCCTTTGGCCACCACCAGCCTGACCACCAAAAAAACTACCAAACAAGTCACCCAGGCCACCGTCTCCAAAGTCAAAATGCATTTCTTGACCCTGGCCACCAAAACCACCGAACCCAGCAAATGGGTTACCGCCCGCACCGTTTCCGCTAGCTCCACCGACGCCTGCATGACCAAATTGGTCGTAGCGTTGGCGTTTTTGTTGGTCTTTTAGGACTTCGTGAGCTTCGTTGAGTTCTTTGAACTTTTCCTCGTCACCACCTTGGTCTGGATGGTGCTTGACCGCCAAGCGCCTGTAAGCCTTTTTAATCTCGTCGGCACTTGCGTCTTTGCCAACTCCCAATACTTCATAATAATCTCGTTTACTCATATTCCGTTCTTTACCTAACTTAATGCTTGATTGTAGTCCAACACTATTTTTTCGGCATCACGAAAGTCTACCTCAACCATCTCGAATGATCCGTACAGATCGTCTTCGTGTGGATAACTTAAGTGCAGGTGGCCCTTATCGACAATCGAGTGCACAGCTTCTGGCTTTTTACCCCAATAGCCTTCTCCCCAATAATACTCGTATCGCTCTACTCTACCTTGCTTGTCCTCTGGCAATTCTCTTGTTGCACAAAAATACGGCTGTTGGTTCTGTGGACCCTCTAAAATACTTACACTAACCATATGTCCTTCTTCTGTTCTAGCACTCCCAAGTAGCAGCTCGCTATCATGGCCCGAAGTACGATCGTTTAGAGCATTAAGAATCTGCGCAGACACCTGCTGCTCGACAGCGGTTAAGCCGTTAGTAAGTTTTTCCATTTTTTCATGATGGTATTGTTTGCGCATAGTTGTCCGTATAGTTTAATCTTTTTTTAGTCTTTTCTCTATTATATCTTTCAATATCAAACCCTCTTCGTGTTCATCACCATCGGCTGGAGGTAACCGATCTGCTGGTTGGCTGTAATATTCTGTAACTCTTTCGCCAATTTTCTCAAGCTTAGCAACCTCTTCTGAAGTTAACTCGTCCTTCCAAGGTTGCTGTTCGGTCATTATTTCTTCTTTTTGTCGGTCTTGTCGTCGTCTTCGACTACTTCGCCTTCTACTGGTTCGTCAGACTTTGCCTCTTCGCCCTCTGCAGGAGCTTCCTCGGCTGATGCTTGTTCGTACATCTTGGCGCCGATTGGCATAATCTTGTCGTTTAAAGCTTTCAATGCTTCGTCGATAGCATCTTTTTCGGCCTTGTCGTCGCCCTGGACTTTTTTGGCTTCTTCGACCGCTTCGTCAATCGCCTTTACATCGTCTTCGCTTAGCTTGTCTTTGCTGTCGGTCTTTAGCTTTTCTGCCTGGTAGACAGCGTTTTCTAGCATATTGCGAGACTCGATGGCTTCGCGTTTTTTCTTGTCTTCTTCGGCGTGAGCTTCGGCCTCTTTGGCAGCTTTTTCGACTTCTTCTTTGTCCAAGTTACCGCTGTTTTGGATGGTAATGCTTTGTTCTTTGCCAGAACCTTTGTCTTTTGCAGTTACATTAAGTATTCCGTTGGCATCTAGGTTAAATGTAACCTCGATCTGCGGAACACCCCTAGGTGCTGGCGGAATACCGTCTAGCACAAATCGCCCTAGAGATTTGTTGTCGGCCACCATGCCTCTCTCTCCCTGCACAACATGGATCTCTACCTGTGGTTGATTATCCGCAGCAGTCGAGAATACCTCGCTCTTGCTGGTTGGGATTGTTGTGTTTCGCTCGATCAACTTGGTTGCTACGCCACCAAGAGTTTCAATGCCGAGCGAGAGTGGAGTTACATCAAGAAGCAATACATCCTTAACATCTCCCTGCAGAACTCCACCTTGGATAGCTGCGCCCACGGCTACAACTTCGTCTGGGTTAACGCCTTGCTTCGGATCTTTACCAAAAATTTTCTTTACTTTCTCGATAACAGCTGGCATACGGGTCATACCACCAACCAAGATCACCTCATTAATATCGCTGGCTTTTAGCTTGGCGTCTTTTAGGGCTTTTTCTACCGGGCTGGCTGTTCCGTCGATAAGGTCGCCAACTAGCTCGACCAATTTGGCACGAGTCAGTTTGTATTCGAAATGCTTTGGCCCGTCTGCATCAGCCGTTAGGAAGGGTAAATTGATGTCTGCAACTTCTGTGGTAGACAGCTCTTTTTTAGCCTTTTCTGCTTCTTCTTTGAGCCTTTGCATGGCTGCTTTGTCGTCTTTGATGTCTATGCCAGACTCTTTTTTGAACTCGTCAACAAAGTGATTAACGATACGAAGGTCAAAATCTTCACCACCTAGATGCGTGTCGCCGTTGGTGCTAAGCACTTCAAATACGCCGTCACCAAGTTGAAGTATTGACACATCAAAAGTACCACCACCAAGGTCAAACACGGCAATCTTTTCTTCCTTGCCTTTGTCTAATCCATAGGCCAGCGCTGCTGCAGTAGGCTCGTTAATAATTCTTTTGACTTCTAGGCCTGCAATCTTGCCAGCATCTTTGGTAGCTTGCCTCTGGGAGTCATCAAAGTATGCAGGAACAGTAATAACTGCTTCTGTTACTGGCTCGCCAAGGAAAGCCTCGGCGTCAGCCTTTAGCTTGCTAAGTATCATAGCGCTAACTTCTTCTGGGCTGTAACCTTTGCCAGACATTTCTACCTGAACGCCTGTGCCTTTTTTGGCAATGGTAAATGGCATTAGCTTGATGTCTTTTTGGACTTCCTTGTCACTAAATTTACGGCCAATCAGTCTTTTAACACCAAAGATAGTATTGGTGGCATTAGTAACTCTCTGGCGGTTAGCTACTTGACCTACAAGTCGTTCGTTGTTTTTGTTGATAGCTACTACACTTGGCGTGGTTCGGTTGCCTTCGCTATTAGCAATAATCTCTGGGTTGCCAGATTGCATCACAGCCATAGCGCTGTTAGTTGTTCCTAGGTCTATTCCTATAATTTTTCCCACTTATATCTCCTCTCGCTTTTGCACCACCGAGAAAAGAATAAGTCTACTGGGGTACAAAGATTATTATTAGATTGTTAATTCTTGTGGTTTAATTCTAGCACTCGCATGCTAATACTGCTAGTTTACCGAGTTGGCAGTCTCGTGTCAAGAGTGCCAATAATAATCGTTGTCTAGGGTTTTGAGCAAGAATATCTGATTATATATTTTAAAGTCCTGAATGATTAGCATATTACTACTATTCGCAGATTATCGTCGTTTTTGAGGTAACACGCCTGCTCGTATAGCTTCAAATTTTTCCTTAAGAAACTGTTGGTGCGCAGACAATTCGGACAAGGTCATAGCCGTAAGGCCGGTTATATCAGTAAGCAAATTTATGCCAGAGCTACCTAGGTGGCTAAGCCCTTCTTGTAACTCAAGAATTTCATCGATTTGATAGGATTTATCTGTCCAATCTGACGCGCCTAAGTCGCTAAGTCTCTCACTATGCCACTTCTGACCGGAAACGGTAACCCCGATATTTGTGGCAACTGAACCCCTCTTTCTTGATTCTCTCTTCGTTATATCAACAAGGTTTCTTGTGTTAAGGTCATAAAGTCTACGAGTTACTGTATCCCTTGTGGACCCAACGAATTCGGCAACCTCGTCTACGGCTCCTCCGGAGTCCCCATTCTGCCGAAGCCAAACCGTGCCATCACTACTCACAGAAGATGCCTCATGTAAAACCATGTCAATAATGTTAAAGCTAGCAGCACTCCGTAGACTATAGCTAGGTTCAAGTAGAGTTCCCTCTGCTGTAAAAAGTTCAGCCTTGTTGACCCTGACTTGATCCATGGCCGTTCTTCCTAATTTCGTAATGGAGTATAGTGCAGGTTTTTCATGCTCAGTAGATTCCGACAAACTCACTGCCTCCAGCCACCTAACATTTATGCCGATATGATGGTTTGAATATCCTGTAGCTTCCGAAAGCTCTAACTTGGACATATGATCTGCCTGCTCTATCTGATTTAAGATAATCAGTTTAGCGCCAGGCTTCTGTCGCTTCGGGATCAGCTCATCAATGATTGCAGGCTGTAGTTCGGGAGCTCTCAATAGTATGTCATCGGGAGTATTTTTATGTGATTCAATCATCTAGTATTAAATATATGCGTCATATATTATTGGTGCAAGCATAACCAGCTAACATATAATCTTACGAGCTTAATACAGGTCAACAATCGACACTATAGATTAGACAGCTTCTTGGCGCTGTTTGTATTTGACACTTTGGGCGAACTGAAAAGCCACCTCTTGCCCGTTATCTAAAGTTACCAAAAATGCCTCTGCGTCTACGGACACATCTTTTTCATATAAATCTATCAAGTGCTTGCCTACAGCTTCGTATACCTGGCTAGCGCTTTCTTGACATAGCTCCCTGACAGGATACATAACAAAGGCCTGTGGGGCTGTGAGACTTCTAGCTATCTCTGCCATCTATTGCTTCTTCACCTTCACCATGGCATGTCGGACGACTTGGTCGCCTAGTTTATAGCCGGACTGCAATTCTTCGCTAACTATTTCTTGATTACCGCCTGCGTCTTCCATGCTTACCGCTTCGTGCAACTGTGGATCGAAAACCTCTCCAACCGTTTTTATGCGCTCTACGCCAAGATCTGCTAGGGTTTTTGCAAACTGTCTTACTACGCCGTTAACACCTCTTACATAATCGTGCTCTTGGATGTCTTTTGGCGTATGAGCTAGGGCCCTTTCTAGGTTGTCTATTGTTGGTAACAGCTCCGTAATAACGCTGGCTCTTATGGTTGTCTGCAAGCCCGCCATCTGTGCGTCGTGCCTACGGCGAACATTGATGACATCTGCTCGCTCTCTCTGCAAGGCTTCTTTGAGTTCCGAGATTTGCATCTCTAGATCTTCAACTTTTGGCTTTTTAGGCATTAAGGGCTTTCTCCAGTGTGCTACTTACATAATCTACCAAACCAACTACTTGATTATAATTTTGTCGTGTTGGGCCAACTACGCCAACAAAGCTTTGGCCGTCTGGCGTATGGACTCGACCAATAATTGAGCTAGCTCCAGCCGAACGACCGATTGGGTTTTCTTGGCCTATGTACACAGTGACCCTGTTGTCCTCTTCGTAAATTTGGCTAATCAACTCTGGCAAGCGCTCGACAAGCTGAGCAATACCAAAGGCTTCTTGCCCTCCGTAAAACTCGGGGTGCTGAAACAAGCTAGCCAAACCATATTGATAAGTTCGCCCATCATGCAGACCAATGCTTAAATTGTTAGTGGCCAACGCAAGCGCCTGGACAGCGTTCTTTATAGCTTGCTCGGCTTCTCCTGAGCCTCGGATTTGCCTCTCTATGGCATGTGCTTGCCTAGAGATGCTGTTTGGATCCTGTTCTTGTAGGCCATTCACATAGAACCTATAACCCTTGTCTGTTGGAATTCTCCCCGCACTAGTATGCGGCTGCGTGATAAAGCCCAGCCTCTCTAACTCGGCCATCTCGGAGCGAATAGTGGCACTCGATACATCAAAAAGCTTGGCTAGCAAACTACTGCCTACGGGACTAGCCACCTCGGCATATTGCTCTACAACTGCTTTCAATATCTCCTGTTGTCTACTGGTCATAATAGTCACAATGATATCAAATTAGCACTCTGTATTCAAGAGTGCTAGAGTTTTGCAAGCAGGTCTTTGGCGAGAGTTCTGGCTTCTTTGGTAGACTCTTTAGCGAGAGTTCCGTTGGCTATTGCTTCTACCTGCTGAATTGATGTTTCTAAATCGTTATTGATCACAAAATAAAAATAATCCTTTTCCAATGCTTCTTGCAGTTCTACCTTTGCAGTTTGGAGTCGCCTACTAATATCTATTGGGTCTATGTCGTTGTCGTGGTATCGCCTTTTGAGCCTCTCCTGCCAAATTTCATAACTTGGAGGTAGTAAAAAAATTGGTTTAACCGCCGGACTAATAGCCATATATTCTGCAACTCCTTGTATCTCAAGATCGCTGATGGCAATTAACTCGGCGTCGTGAACAGCCTGAATTTCTGCAATACTAGTTCCATAAACATTATTGCTAAATATTTTCGCCTCGATAAATTCCTTATTATCGAGCATGTTTTCGACTTTTTTAACATCTACAAAATGATAATCCACCCCATCTTGTTCTAAAACACCATGATTATGGCGTGGAGGCCTGGTAGTATGCGAAACAATGTGATGAAAATCGCCAGTAGCAAGTAGCTCTTTGCGCACAGTATCTTTGCCAGCACCAGATATCCCAACCAAAAAAACTATAGCCGTATTACTAACCACCTTTACCGCCTCGGGGGGAGTTTTGTAGGCAGATAACTTTTGTTTTAGCCTCTCTTCCATGCAAAGACTATACCATAATTTAACTTATTGACCACTTGATTAGGGGGCGAGCTAGTCTCTTTTGAGCATTACCGTAAAGGCTTCGCTAGGGATGTCTACTTTGCCAAATCGCTTCATACGAGCCTTGCCCTTTTTTTGTTTTTCTAACAGCTTTTTGCGCCTAGACACATCACCACCGTACAATTTCGCAGTAACATCCTTTCTGTATCCGCTAATGTCTTCGCGGGCGATAAATTTGCCACCAATTCCTGCCTGCAGAGCGACCTTAAAGTTTTGTCTTGGAATTATGTCTTTCAATTTCTTAACCGTCTCTCGACCAAGACTTTGTGCTTCGCTTCGATGCACCATGACGCTTAATGCGTCGACTTTATCGCCCGCAACATAAAAGTCTACTCGGACCAGATCTTCTGCTCTGTAGTTATCTAGCTCGTAATTGAATGAACCGTAACCGCTGGTGATGCTTTTTAGCTCGTCATAAAAATCGGTCAATAAATTGGCCAAGGGGGCTTCGAAGTCTATAACGGCCAAAACTTCATCTACAAAGCTAATATTTTTTTGTAAACCTCGCTTGCCTGTGATGAGCTGTAGCACTCCGCCAACATAGTCCTTTGGCACCACAATCTCACCCTTTATCCAGGGTTCGCGAATTTCTGCTATTTGGGCTGGGTCTGGCAATTCGCTAGCCGAACGAATATCTACAGAATCTCCATTTAGTAGACTGACTTGGTAGTCTGACGACGGATTAGTTACCACCAAACTTAGGCTGTATTCTCGCTCTAGCCTCTCCCTTACAATGTCCATATGAAGCAATCCCAAAAAGCCAATCCGTACCCCAAAGCCAAGCACGGGCGAGTTTTCTAAACTAAATTGCAAAGCCGAATCGCTAAGAGACAGCTTTTCTATAGCATCTTTTAGCTCCTGATAATATTCATTGCTTTCTGGGAAGAACCCTGCATAAACAAATGGGTGAATCTCTTTGTAGCCGGACAAGGCGGTCTGCGCTGGAGCAGAAGATAACGAGACAGTATCACCAACTTTAGCCTCTCTGGTGCTCTTGAGGTTCGTTACTATATATCCAATCTCACCGGTGGCCAGCTCTTTGCTGGGAAGCATGCTCGGTTGCAAGCTACCAACCTCCAAGGCAAGTCCGTTGGCATCTGTTGCCATCATCTTGATTTCAGCATTTTTGCCTATAGACCCATCGACCACACGAACATATAAAATCACGCCACGATAATCATCATAATAACTATCAAAAATTAAAGCCCTGGAAGGCTTATCAACGATGCCCTTTGGTTGGGGTATCTGATTAACGACTGCCTCTAGCACACTGTCGACCCCTTTGCCAGTTTTGGCGGAGATCAAAATGATGTCTTCTTTTTTACATCCAATTAAACTCATGACTTCTTTGCTAACTTTTTCGACATCTGATGCCGGTAGATCGATTTTGTTTAAAACGGGTATAATCGCCAGGTCCGCCTCCATGGCAAGATATAAATTAGCCAAGGTCTGTGCCTGGATGCCCTGCGAAGCATCTACTACTAGAATCGCTCCTTCGCAGGCCTGCAAACTACGAGAAACTTCGTAAGAAAAATCTACATGCCCCGGCGTATCAATTAGATTAAGTTGAAAACCCTTGTAGTCCATCCGGACAGGAGCTAGCTTGATTGTAATTCCTTTCTCTCGCTCTAGGTCCATTTTATCTAGTAACTGTGCCTTCATGTCTCGCTTCTGGACTGTGCCTGTCAGCTCCAACAAGCGATCAGCAAGAGTAGACTTGCCATGATCAATATGGGCAATGATGCAAAAATTTCTTGTATTTTTTTGTTCCATGGCTAAATCTTAATTGGTGACAATATTATACTCTTCACCTTCCTTACCACCGGCCTTGCCTCTTCAAGCCCAAACAAATACGACATGCCAACATGCACAAACAAAGTTACGAAAGTTATTGAACTTAGTTTTGTAGCGAGAGTCACAAAACCACGGTCACTTGTTTCTAGGGGCAGGACAGATATCATAGCGAAAGTAGCTATGACTGTGAAGCCAGTAACCGATACTATGCGGAGAAGTCCACCAAAAAAGGCTGGATCCAAAAGCTTGCGATCACGGATTATCATAATAAAGAAAAGCAAAACTACTTCTGACGCAGCCACTATAGACTGCGCCATCGCCAAACCGGCAACCCCATAAGCAGTTGGCCTTGATAGCGTGTAAGCCAACATAATATTAAGTGCTATCGCGAATAACGAGACAAAAAGTGGTGTTTTGGTGTCCTTCTGAGCATAAAACCACCTAGACATGATCATATATATGGTTCTAAAGACAATCGCTCCAATGAAAAATCCTAATATTACTGCAATCTCTGGAGCATCCCGCGTAAAGATTAGACGGGCTAAGTAACCTCTGGAGAAGTACATAACCACACTTATGGGTAAAATTATCCATATCATTACACGCATAATCCGTAAGAAATCACGCCTAAATAAATCTGGACGCCCCTGACTCAACCGCTCTGACAGCCTAGGGAATGCAGCTGTAGCGATAGCCGTACCCACCAACATGGTCGGGGCGGTATGTAGCACAAACGCATTCTCGTAGTATGTAATGTTGCCCTCCCCCAGACGCCTAGCAAAGTTCGTCTCGACAATACTGTTTATAGAGTCCACTCCCTGGTCGATAGACCTTGGAGGAAGCTGTCGCAACATATGCCTAAAGTCCGTGTCTGCCCATTTGATGCC
This sequence comes from uncultured Candidatus Saccharibacteria bacterium, assembly GCA_964521095.1. Lineage (GTDB taxonomy): Bacteria > Patescibacteriota > Saccharimonadia > Saccharimonadales > 2-12-FULL-41-12 > CAMTWJ01. Next base: position 103,679 of record CAZFPJ010000002.1, on the reverse strand, counting down.
CCAACGCCACCTAAAACTGAGTCCGGAGAATCCAAAAAGGGCAATAAATAGCTGAAGTAAAGCACCAATCAAGGCGCCGATACCTAGCCCAATTAGCCCAACATTGTCTTTGAATACATAGATACTAATTATCACTGACAAGTTATATACAAGTGGCCCAATAGCGTAAAAGAAAAACCGCCCAAAAGTCTGCTGAACCGCCATCAATATGCCAGCTACAGTAAACAGGAATGGATTAAAGGCTACTAGCCTCATAATGGTCGTGGCATTATGCAATTGTTCCGGAGCAAGGTTTGGCGCTACGATATAGTGAATTAAAGGTTCTGCAAAAACCAAAATAATCACACCCACCGCCAACATAATTAAGGCGAGCAAGTTAAGCAGACTATTGCTTAGCTCCCAAGCACCCTTTTTGTCGCCCCGATTAAGTCTATCTGTTAAAAATGGTATGAAGGCAACGCCTAATGCACCTGCCGCAACTGTAAAATAAAAGAAATCCGGAATTTTGAACGCAGCAAAATATGCATCAGTACTGTCTGGGCCGAGTGCTGGAAAGTTAGCATTAACCAGCTTCACTCTTAGTAGCCCAAGTAACTGACCCAAAAAAGCAGCAAACGCCAACAAGGATGCGGCGCTGCCCAAGCTAATCCGCTTGTTTGCACGAGATAAAAAACGATTTCGATACACTATACTGTTTATTATAAAGTCTAAGCCCTGTTTTTTACAGGTTAAAATTGAGTGTTTCTATTTTTGCCTGATTGGCTAATAAAGTGCAGCAGATTTTGGCAATGCCGAACCTTTTAAAACTTCTATTACTTCGTCGGCTTCTACTGTCTCTTTTTCTAGCAAAAGCTCTTTCAATGCTTCTAGTTTTGTGCGGTTTGCCTTGATGACATCTCGTGCTCTTTGGGCTGACTCTGTAATTAATGCCTCTACTTCGTCGTCGATTATTTTAGCGGTTTCTTCAGAATACTGTCGTTCATGCGTCATCCGATCAAACATCATGCCTGATTCTATCTGGAACACCTGATCACGAAGTGCCTTGCCCATGCCTTGATTAATCACCATGTCTCGCGCTAGCTCTGAAGCCTTCTGCAGATCATTACCAGCCCCAGTGGTTACCCTGTCCCGACCATAAATAACTTCTTCGGCAATTCGTCCGCCGAGCATACGGGCAAGGATATCTTTATATTCCAAAATACTGTGATAGCTCTTATCTTCTGGAGGGATAAACCAAGTAACGCCGCCGGTTCCACCTCGTGGGATAATTGTCACCTTGTGGACCAGGTCACTGTCTGGCAAAACATGGCCAACAATAGCATGGCCAGCCTCGTGATAAGCGGTCATCTCTTTTTCGGCATCGTTCATTACTTTGCTTTTGCGCTCTGGACCTATCGCCACTTTTTCAAAAGCTTCTGTAACAATATTATTGGTAATTTCCTTTTGGTTTTTACGAGCAGCCAAAATAGCCGACTCATTGGCAATGTTAGCTAAATCGGCTCCAGAACTACCTGCAGTCTTACCAGCTAACGCTTTTAGATCAACATTTTTAGCAACTGGTTTTTTCTTGAAGTGTGTCTCTAAAATCGCTTCGCGGTCTTTCCGGTCAGGCAAGCCTATATTGACTCTGCGATCAAAACGACCCGGTCGAAGCAAAGCCGGATCAAGCACATCTGCTCGGTTAGTAGCAGCCAAGACAATCACATTTTGACCTTGCTCGAATCCGTCCATCTCTACCAATATTTGGTTTAGGGTTTGCTCTCGTTCATCGTGCCCGCCACCCATACCACTACCTCGCCTACGGCCGACTGCGTCGATCTCGTCAACAAAGATGATACATGGGGCATTCTTTTTGGCCTTGGCAAATAAGTCACGAACACGGGACGCACCAACTCCAACAAACATTTCCACAAACTCCGAGCCACTAATACTAAAGAAAGGCGCATTAGCCTCACCGGCTACCGCGCGAGCCAGCATGGTTTTACCAGTTCCCGGAGGGCCGACCAAAAGTACTCCTTTTGGAATCCGAGCACCTAGACCTTCAAACTTTTTAGGCTCTTTTAAGAATTCTACAACCTCTTCTAGGTCTTCTTTGGCCTCTTCGCTACCTGCAATTTCCTTGAAGGTTACTTTTTCTTTTTCGTTACCATAAAGTTTTGCACGACTCTTGCCAAAACTCATAGCCTGATTACCTTGCCCCTGAGCACTCTTTAGCATGTAAAACAGGATGATCCCAATAACAATAATTGGCAACAGACTCAAGGCAACATTGGTCCAAATTGCACTAGTGTTTGATGCAGGTTTATTAGTTATTTCAACAGGTGCATCTTTGTTTAAGCCTTGCTCGTATATACTAGCGCCGGCTTCTTTGCGAGATTTTTGACTAGGCTTATCCTCGCCTTTTTTGGTAACTGTTAAATTGTCGCCGGCTATCTCAATTTTCTTCACTTCGCCCCGGTTGGCTCTAGCGACAACATCAGAAAACGCTACTTCCTGTAGCTTGGAAGGCTGGTTGGTTGAGGCAAAGATTATCAGACCAAACAACGCCACTAATATTATAAAGCCGGCATTTCTCCAGCCTTGTTTTAGCTTCTTGGGCCCTCTGCTACTTTTGCCTTTAAAAGGTTTTTTATCCATGTATCGTCTTATTATACAGATGAAGTGTCTATGATGCGAATAGTCTTTTTGCCAATTACAAATTGTTTATTCTTGGCAATGTCGATCCTGCTATTTAAGCGGGCTACTTTGAGTTTTGTAGCCAAGCTCTCTATCTGTTTCTTGCTCAGAGAAATATCCTGGGCCCTTAGTACTGAGCCGACAATCTCCTTAGCTACGGCATGAGGCAGACCAACAAACCACTGCCGAGGCACATCGCCATCTGACTGAAGTAGATTTTCTATAATCAAGTCTAGCTCTTGATTGCTTTGATTATTTCTTTTAGACAGGTTGATCAAACTGCTCTTGGCGTTTTCGTCTAGCTTGGGGAGCACTTCTAGGCGTAAGTAGTTCCGCAGATATTTGGTATCCTGATTTGTGCTGTCTTCGCGCCAAGCCAAGTTATTTTGCTTGGCGTACTCTAAAATTTTAGCCTTAGGATACTCGAGTAACGGACGAAGTATCCCCGTTCGGGTCATTGGGCTCAATCCTCTCCTGCCTGTACCTCGTAGAACATTTAAAAAGATAGTCTCGACTAAATCGTCTTGATGATGAGCGGTAACTATAGCATCCGCACCGTACTCTTTCATTGTATGAAACAAAAACTTATACCGTGCGTTTCTGGCCTCATCCTCGCTTGCGCTTGGACCCAACGAAACTGTCTGGCCAATAAATTCCAGTCCGTATCTATGCGCTAGCTCTTCAACAAAAATCTTATCTTCGAACGAATCCTCTCGGATACCATGGTCAAAATGAGCAACCACCAAATCAAGCTTGGCTTTTTTCGACAGCATATCTAGCAAAACCACGGAATCAACTCCGCCCGAAACGGCAACAACATATCTGCCTGGCTCAAGATTTATTTCCACACTATAATGGTATCAGTATATGAAAACTTTATATTTTATTCGTCACGGCGAAAGTGAATTTAATAAAGCAAAAAAATGGTCGGGATCATCTGATGCTCCACTAACCGAGCTTGGCAAAAGCCAGGCCAAGCAAGCTGGAAGAAAACTAAAGAAGCAAGGACTATCCATAGGCATGATTGTCGCATCGCCGTTAACGAGGGCCCACGATACAGCCAAGCATATTGCAAACGAGCTAGACTACGATATATCTTCGATATTACTGCACGACAAACTCATAGAGCGTGACTTTGGAATCCTGGAAGGCAGAAAAGATCTAGTAGCAACAACCAGATATGTTGTCGACGAATCTTCTATTGATTCCTACGAAGGAGTAGAAAGTCTGCAAAACTTACAAGAACGGGCAACAGAAATTCTAGAATACATTTATACTCTACCCCAAGAGACAGTTGTAATTGTGGCACATGGGGCGATCGGCAGAGCCATAAGGAGACAAGTCAACAACGCCCCTCTAGGACTAAGAGGGAAATCTTTCAAGAACGCCGAGATTGTGAGATTTATATGAGCTACCCTCGAGTTGGTATCGGCGTATTTGTCTGGAAAGGCGACAAGTTCCTAATGGGCAAACGACGGGGTTCGCATGGTCATGACACCTGGAGTATACCAGGTGGACATCTAGAATTTGGTGAGTCGTGGGAGGACTGTGCAAAACGAGAGGTTTTAGAAGAAACAGGTTTAAGCGTCGACGATGTGAAGTTTTTGGCTGCCACAAACGATCTATTCACTGATGACAATAAGCACTATGTGACAATTTGGGTTGAGTGCAATTGGGTAAGTGGAGAGCCTAAAATTACCGAACCAGACAAGTGGGTAGACCAAAGGTGGCAAACATTCCAAACACTGCCCTCTCCACTCTTCGAACCTTGCTGGCAAAACTTGAAAGAGGCGAAACCGGAACTATTTGCATGAGCACAGACATCTTGTTATTACTGGTGGGCGTTGCTGTTGGTGGCATGAACTCGATTGCTGGTGGTGGTATGCTGTTTGGCTTTCCTGTTATGTTGGCGCTGGGGATACCTCCCATTGTAGCCAACGCTACGAGCAGTGTGGCTGTAATTCCTGGGCAAATAGGCGCGTTAATTGGTTATCAAAAATATATTAGAACAATCCCAAATTCTTTCTTGATACTACTAATTCCGTTGAGTATTGGGGCAAGTATAGGAGCTTACTTTTTAACCGAAACTTCACCAGAAAAATTTAAAAGTCTACTACCCTTGTTGCTCCTTTTTGTGGTTGGTCTTTTTATTATCGAGCCTTTTCTGCATTTTCGAGTCCACCTACACTTAAAATCTAAACGACAAAAAATATCATCCCTGACTTTGATAGGAATCACACTCCTACCCTTAGCTATTTATGGAGGCTACTTTGGGATTGGCTTTGGATTCATGCTACTGACCCTATTGGGATTGGGCAACATGAACAACATACACAGGTTAACGGCTGTTAAAAATATAGGAACTTGCACTATAGCTATTACGACAGCCACCGTACTCATCCCGTCAGGACTCATAAATTGGAGGGTGGCTTTAATGCTGGCAATTGGCACTGGTGTCGGTGGTTATGTTGGAGCTAGGGTTGCTCAAAGATTTTCGTCCAGAGTTATCCGATTAACAATAATCTGCATAGGACTTACATCCGTGGGCTACCTTATTTTCCGAGTTTATTAAATTAATTTGACTCATACGCCCACTTTATTAGATTATTAATACATATGGAGCACAGAGAGGTTCATCGGCCACCATCCGCCAACCTAGACAAGATTACCTCAAAAAACTTCGCTTTGGAGCTAGTTGGACAACTCGAGCCAGAGCCAACTGAAGAATATGGCCTACTTGATAACCGAAATAGGCTTGACCCTTCGTCGGGCGCAGATCCGTTAAAGCTAAAAATTACTAGCGAAAATCAAGATCTCTTTTACTATGACCCTCGCAAGGGACCCGAGCCAAGAATAGCCGTACAGGGCTCGGCACTAATCGTTAGCCTGATCAAACTATCCCTAGAAACCAACTCTAGGTTACAAGAAAACAGAGATGAAGAGCTACGAGGAATAAGTATTATGAGCAACCAGGGAGATTTTTATCCATATGCCAGACCACTGGGCTTAGATCTGGTAGAGATCAGTCAAGCTGGCGGGAAAGTCTATCAAAAGCATGATACAACTATGCTAACAGTTGACCCTGTCTCTGAAAAAATAAGACGAGAAATCTTTGCTATAAACGAGATTGCGGTTGTCGCTACCAGTAAGTACATCCTTCGACGAACCTAGCCAACAACCAATCTGTTAGATTATCGGCAAAAACTGAGTAACCTAAATTGATTATGCTAGGTGTTTTATAATATAATATGAGGCAAGTTTACATTAGGGGTATCCGATAGAGACTTCATGTCGAGACAAAAATTTTTACTAGTAGCTCAAAAATCGTGGGGATTATTGCTAAAATATTCTGCGATATTTATTCGTTTGGCTATTCAATTTACCGTTTGGGTAACGATATACGGTAGTAAAATTTCTCGTTACTCCTTGCGTAGGACCTCTATAATGCTTAAGCGATGGTACAAATACTGGCATCACTACTTGGCCCACAAACCACATCTGCATTTGTCCAATAAATACTCTAAATACAAAACCTGGCACGAGTGGGACAAACACAAGCGAGTGCATTATGCAGTATTTGGCGTATACATGATTGTCATCGGATCAATGTTATTTGCCTCTCTATCTAGAGTCTTGGCTGCATCTGACCTTTTTGACAACTGGGACTTTTCTACCCCTAGCCAATATAGCCTAGATGATGGCTTAGAGATCAGTGGTAACAGCGTGCGCATGAAGGCCCAGAACTATTCTGACGATGCTAACACCAAAGCCCTCTTTCACCTAGATGAATCGAGCGGAACTACTGTTCATGACAGCTCCACCAACAACAATGATGGAACGGTTAAAGACGAGAGTTGGCAAACAGGTAACTTAAATAATGCTCTAGGCCTAAATGGCACTACCTCAAAGATATCTGTGCCCGATTCGCCCTCTCTTTCACTTTCGCAAAACAATACAATTGAAGGTTGGACTAAATTTAGCTCCAACTTCTCAGCTGGCTCGCACGAACAACGCCAGGCAATAGTAGATAAAGGCGACTACCAGATGTATTTTGACAATGAAACAGGCAAGCTAACTTACGAGCTTGCCAATAATTCAGCTACCGGCTGGACTAAATCCGCTGGCGACGATGTTAACGGTAGCTGGGGCTTAAATGGCAAAAACGCCGTATCCTCATCTGTGACGGTCGGTAGTGATGTATACGCTGGAACCGGCGTAGCCACAAAAGATGCGGAAGTATACAAATATAGTGGCTCCACCTGGAGTAAAATTGGGGGCGACGGCGTAAATTCTAGCTGGTCTGGCGAACATGAATATGTGTTAAGCATGGCAACTGATGGCACAAATGTTTTTGTGGGGCTCGGTACTGGTGCCGGAGATGCAGAGGTCTGGCGATGGAATGGTAGTAGCTGGAGCAAAATTGGTGGTGACGCCAATACGCCAGGGAGTTGGGGTATTGGCACACACGAGGGTGTCTACTCGCTAGATTATTTTGGGGGAAATCTATACGCCGGACTAGGAGCAAGTGCTAACGACGCCGAGGTGTGGAAATGGGATGGCTCCAGCTGGAGCAAAATTGGTGGTGACAGCATTAATCTTGGATGGGGAACAAACTACGAATATGCCTACTCTATGACCAATGATGGCACTAATCTATATGTTGGCTTGGGGGTTACCGCTAACGAAGCCGAGGTCTGGCGATGGAACGGCACTCAGTGGACAAAGGTTGCCGATAACGGCAGTGGTTTTTCTGCTAACTACGAAATGGTTCGAAGCCTGTTCTATGACGGCACTTATATATATGCAGGTACTGGTGACAGCGCCGGCGATGGCGATGTATATCGCTGTTCGGGTTGCAATGGTGGCTCGCCCACCTGGACACAAATTGGTGGTGATACGCTTAACTCTAGCTGGGCCAACACAACCTACGAGTATGTCAGTTCCATCACCAGCAATGGAACAGATATATTTGTAGGTCTCGGCAGTAGCGATGGGGATGGTGAGGTCTGGCGATGGGACGGTAGTATCTGGCATAAAGTTGGAGGTGATGGAGCGAACTCTAGCTGGAACACAGCAGAAGGCGATGCAATATTTACATTAAGTAGTAGTGGCTCCACGGTATATGCAGGAACTTATGACTCTGCTGGCACTGGACGAATGTGGACATGGAATGGCTCCGCCTGGACACAGATAGGTGGTAATGGGATAAATAAAAGTTGGGGATATTACAATCTCCAAAGCGTAGAGGTCATGCAATGGGTCGGAGATTATTTATATGCGGGATCCGGCTATGCTACGGCAGGCAATGCCCTGGTATGGCGATTCAACGGTAGCAACTGGGAAATGATAGGCGGACAAGGAGTCAACAATAGCTGGGGGGCTTTTTCTTACGAAGCCGTAACCTCTATGGCTAGCCTAGGGGGCGAGCTGTATGTTGGGCTAGGAATTTCGGCCAATGACGCCGAAGTATGGAAGTGGGATGGCAGTACCTGGACGCAAATTGGTGGTGACAGCATGAACGATGGCTGGGCAGCCAACTATGAAGGAGTCTACTCTATGGCGTCTTATGCTGGTAAATTATATGCCGGCATCGGCACTTCGGCCAATGACGCCGAAGTATGGGTTTGGGACGGCAGTCAGTGGGATAAAATTGGCGGTGACAACATAAATAATGGCTGGGCAGCCAACTTCGAGATGGTTTCGTCGCTAGGTATTTATAATGGCGAGCTTTATGCCGGCATCGGCACTTCGGCCACAGAAGCCGAAGTCTGGCGGTGGAATGGAAGTGCCTGGAATAAAGTTGGTGGCGATGGAGTTAGCTCTAGCTGGAATACAAGCTATGAAACCGTACGATCTATGACTAACTTTGGTGACAAACTAGCAGTAGGACTTGGCGACAGTACAGGGGATGCCGAAATATGGACTTATGACGGCTCTAGCTGGGAACTAATTGGGGGCGGTACAGGATCGGTTAACAATAGTTGGGGTGCAGGCACCTACGAGTATATCCACTCGCTCGCTGTATACAATGGCAAACTATACGCCGGACTAGGGACAACGGCTGGCGATGGAGAGCTTTGGCAGTTTGATGGCTCCACCTGGACACAAATTGGTGGTGACAGCATGAATAACGGTTGGGATGGCAATGTCGAAGCCGTTAGGTCAATGAGTCCTTATAAAGGCAAACTATACGCCGGTACCGGGCTTAGTGGCAACTCAGAAGATAACTCTATCTGGTCTTGGGGCGACAATGGATTCGTGCAGTCCTCTACCTCTAGTTTTGACACTAGCTGGCACCATGTAGCAGCCACCTACAATGGCTCAACTATGAAACTGTACATCGATGGCAACGAAGTTGGGTCGCAAGCTAAATCTTTAACTATACCAGACAGCTCACGAGACATGTTTGTCGGTGCTAGCTGGGGTGGACGAGAACAAGGAAAATCACGCGGATATTTCCAGGGGCAGTTAGACGAGGTACGGATTAGTGACATCGCAAGGCCGAGCTTCAACAGCAAGCCATACAGCACAACTGCCCAAACCATAACCCTCAACAACCCAGTTCGTATCAACGGCGTCTGGCACTGGGATAACCTTACAGCCAACGAAACCGCTAACGGTGGCGACATCACTTACCGACTGTCTGCCGATAACGGGGTCACCTGGAAATTCTGGAATGGTAGCAGTTGGGCAGATTCCAATAACACGACCGAGGCCAACCCCATATCGGTAGCCGACGCAAATATGAGTACCTTCCCTGTCACCCTTAGTGGCATAAAGTGGCAGGCTGTATTAAAGAGCAATGGCGACCAACGCGTAACCCTAAACAGCGTAACCCTAGCCTCAACTTCTGATTTAGTAGAGCCAGCCACAAACGCTAGCAACATAACAGCACTCAAGGCGTCTGGCGGTTCTAGCTTGGCGCAAAATGCTTGGACCAATGGTAGCTCACCATATTTCTCCTGGACAGCAGGCACCGATACAGACTCTGGCATAAAGGGCTACTGCCTCTACCTTGGAACCGATGGCTCCGCCGACCCGGTTACTACAAAAGGTATTCTGGGGAACAGTCCAGCCGATAATGGCGGACGATGTCAATTCCTAATAGAGACTAACAGCATAGACACAGCAACTGCTGGCACTATACAAACAGCTCTAGCAACCGGCAACTCACCGTATTACCTCACTATCAAAGCTATGGATAATGCTGGCAATGTAACTACTGGCACAACTCAGTTCCACTTCCGCTTCGACAACACCCCGCCAACTAACCCTAGTTACATTACTGCGCCATCTGGGTTTATTAACACCAAAGATGTCACGCTAACTTGGCCAACATCTGGCGGTGGAGCACCTGATGACCCCAACTCTGGGCTTGCCGGCCTCCAATATAAAATCGGCAACACTGTTTGGTACGGAGATAGTCATAGCGGTACGGGTGACATGAATGACCTGCTGTCTAATGACGGGTCATACCAAACTATTACGACACCGGATCACGCTAATCTGACTGAGGGAGTAAATACCGTCTACTTCAGAACATGGGACCAAGCAGGTAATGTGACGGCTTCTTATGTAACTGCAGCTATAAAAATCAATACTTCTGGAGCCCCAAGCGAACCGCAAAATGTTACAGCAAATCCAACTACTAACACCACCAACTCGTTCTCTTTCAGTTGGAACCAGCCGGCTACTTTTGTTGGTAACGCCAACAATATAACCTATTGCTACACCGTTAACATCCTTCCGTCCGCCAATAACTGTACCTTTACTAGCGGAGGCACGACTAGTTTAGGGGCGGGGCCATATGCAACCCAGCCTGGACTTAATACGCTCTATGTTGTTGCAAAAGACGAGTCCAACAACATCAACTACAGTAGCTATTCGTCCGTCAACTTTACGGCCAACACTCCGTCTCCAGGTATACCCCTAAATACCGATATCGTCGATGTGTCTATTAAGGCCACCAACAACTGGCGCCTAGCTCTAACTTGGGATGCACCAACTTATACCGGTGCTGGCATATCTAGCTATAAGGTATACCGCTCTACAAACAATGTCAGCTTCTCGTTTGTAGGTAGTAGCTCTAGCACTACCTACATAGACGCCGGCCTAAGTCAGCAAAGATACTACTATCGAGTAACGGCTTGTGACAGCACTAACAACTGTGGGTCTAACAGCACCACAGTCAACCAGATACCAACTGGTAAATTCACCTCTCCAGCAACCCTGGTTGCAGATCCAAAAGTATCCAACATAACTACCCGCAAAGCGACCATCAGCTGGAGTACCGACCGATCAAGTGACTCAAAGATAGCTATTGGGACAGCCAGCGGAAAATATAGTTCTTCAGAGATCGCCTCGTCTGACCAAGTAAGTTCGCACCAAATAGACCTAAACAACCTAAGCGCAGGCACTACCTACTACTATGTTGCCAAGTGGACAGACGAAGATGGCAACACAGGTACTAGCCAAGAATTTACTTTCCAAACTGCCCCTGCCCCATCGCTCAAAGAAATCACCACCTCAAAGGTTGGGCTCGCAAATGCTTCTATTAGATTTACCAGCAAAAACGCTAGTCGCATTGATGTGTTATACGGCAAAGGCGAAAGCTTTGGAGGCATAAAATCTATCAACACCTCGCCTTATGAGTCAACCTATGAAGTTAGCATAGATGGCCTAGAGGACGGCTCAAAATACTTCTACAAACTAGTCGCCTACGATAAAGAAGACAACTCTTACGATGGCAGTGTTTCCTCCTTCACCACCCCTGCTCGACCAAAGATACTAGACCTACGATTCCAACCAATAGCAGGAGAGCCAACCAGCACCCAAGAAGTCAGCTGGACTACAAATGTACCTGCTACTTCAACGGTAACTTATGGCAAGGTTGGCCAGGCTGGTATCGATGTTCAAGATTCTCAACTAACCACCGATCACAAACTCATCTTGCGAGGCCTAGAAGATAATAGCGAATATTTCTTGATTGCCCAAAGTCGTGATGGCAGTGGCAACCTAGCCGAATCAGACCGCCAACAATTCAAAACGGCCCTCGACACCCGGCCACCAAAAATTAGTGAAGTACAAATCGAAACATCTATCCGTGGCACCGGTGCAGAAGCTCGTGGACAAGTAGTAGTCTCCTGGAAGACCGACGAACCATCCTCTAGCCAAGTAGCCTATGGCGAAGGATCTAACACAACTGTATTTAACAACAAAACCAGCGAAGATGTAGCCCTTGGCACAGAACACATAGTTATTGTCTCCGACCTGCCAACATCACGGGTCTACAGCATTCAGCCACTATCAAAAGATAAATCTGGCAATGTCGGACAGGGCGAACCTCAATCTGCCATAATTGGGCGGGCTTCAGACAGTGTGCTAACAATCATCCTTAACTCTCTCCAGAAAGTGTTTGGGTTCTAGGCATGCAAAAGCAGGGTGAGGCACTAATACAAGCCAGCAATATTAGCCAAAGTTTTAAGGTTGGTGAAGAAACTATAGATGTTCTAAAAAATGTTAGTTTCGAGATGGCTCATAACTCGTTTAATGTTATTTACGGTGCCAGCGGTTCTGGTAAGTCAACAATTCTAAACATTATCACCGGACTTCAAAAGCCTACGCAAGGCAACATAACCTTCAAAGACCAAGATATCTACAAACTAAAAGCAGATGACCTCGCTCGGTTTAGAGCCAGTCGAATCGGCATAATCTACCAGCAAAACTTTTGGGTTTCTAGCCTTAATGTCTTAGAAAATGTTGCTCTGCCCCTATACTTTTTGGGCTATAACAAATCGCTTGCCAAAGACATGGCCATGATATCGCTAGAAAGAATCGACATGCAGAGTTACGCCAAAAAATACCCAACACTAATGTCTGGAGGCGAGCAACAAAGAGTTGCCGTTGCTAGAGCACTAGTCAATGACCCCTTGTTTATAATTGCCGACGAACCCACCGGAAGTCTGGATACAACCAATGGCGATAAAGTCATGGATCTCTTGCGCAAGGCTCACAGCGACTCCCTGCGCACAATCATCCTGGTCACTCACAACATGGAGTACTTGCCCCTGGCAGATAATCTACTGCACGTGCAAGATGGCACCGTAGAATCATCCAAAGATGAGAGCATAACCCAAATCACAAACTCACTGATGGACAGCATGAAGACCAGGTTAAACGAATTCTCTACCTCAAAACACCCCAGGAAAGCCAAGCCATGAATAATATTATTAATCCTATCAAAAAATATACTCACAAAACGAAGGAAGTTCTGTTGCCTTTTTTTGTTAAAATTTTTGGACTTAACAAAAACCACAAATCAATTTCGTTTTTTATACTCCTAGACATTGCCTGGCGTAATCTTGTAAACAAAAAACTCCGGACATTCTTAACGCTCTTTGGCATCATTATTGGCATCGGAGCCATCTTTTTCTTATTTTCGTTTGGGCTTGGCCTGCGCGACTTAGTTACCAGGCAAGTTATCGGAGACCGCTCTATAAAATCAATCGATATCAGAACTCCTAATTCCCGTATCCTAAACCTGGACGAAAGCCTAGCCAATAAGCTAAATGGCCTAGCCCATGTAGAACGAGTGGGCAAATCCTATTCTTATCCGGGTAGTATCAGCTACCAAAATAGCGAGTCCGACACTGTCGTCTACGCTGTAGACAAAAACTATCAAGACCTTAGCAACCTTCTGCTGTCATCTGGGCGATTACTGACCAACCAAGACTCCGATGTAATTGTGGTTAACAAATCCTTATTGAGTTCTATAGGTATCAACGACGCTAATAAAGCAATCGACAAAAAAATTACGGTAAAAATACCACTCAAAGGCCTACCTAGCGGGCAAGATAGTCTCAAAAAAGAACTTACTATCGTTGGGGTAATAGACTCCGGAAGTGGTGGCGAGATTTTTATGCCCGCCGGACTATTGCAAGTAGCTGGCGTCAAATACTACTCTCAAATCAAAGTGGTTGCCGATGACACAACCAATGTACAGAGTATTCGTAAACAAGTAGAGAGCCTAGGCTACCAGACAGACTCCCCCATAGACACGCTGGCCCAGATTAACCAGATTTTCAAAATCTTTACCATCATATTAGTCGGATTTGGTAGCATTGGCATGGTAGTCTCAGTTTTGGGCATGTTTAACACGCTAACCATATCTCTGTTAGAGCGCACAAAAGAAATCGGCCTGATGATGGCTCTCGGGGGCAGAAACCGCGACATAAGGAAGCTCTTCATCTTAGAGGCAATCTTGCTGTCTATAGCCGGCGCAGTAGTTGGGATAATCTTGGCCATCATTAATGGCAACATACTAAACCTACTGATGAATCAATCTGCCCGGAGTAGGGGGGTTACTCAATCTTTCGACTTATTCTCGACCCCAGCTTGGCTCATCGGTAGCATGATCTTATTCATGATTGCCGTTGGCATAGCAGTATCTTTCTTCCCTGCTCGACGCGCCTCACGCATAGACCCTATCGATGCCCTGCAACGAGGCTAATAGCCTGGTAACTAACGCCGGTTTGTGCTATATTTATCTCTGTTAAGCGTCCTATGTGTTATCATATTTTGCTAGCACACTACATAATTCCAAATTCTGTAGACAAAGCGGACAATCAACAAAAAACAAGGCGGCGTAGCTCAGCTGGTTAGAGCGCAGGACTCATAAGCCTGAGGTCAGTGGTTCAAGCCCACTCGCCGCTACCAATATGAATAATCAGACTGCATAAAATGGCAGTCTTTTTTAGTTATAGAATTAACTCAGCGCCCATTATTATGAGCGCTCCGGCAGGACTGTCTTGGACCTAAATAAACTTATAGTCCAGCAAGTAGTTCGTCGACCTTCAATATACTCTCGTCGACTGTTGGCAATAGCTCGTAACTTAGCACTTTTAACGCGCTCCTTTTTAGTTTTGTTATTTTTTTATTTTTTTGTAATTAACGCTTATCAATTATACATAACCATTACAATAATGTCAAGCCATCTCTTTACTTTTATGCTTATTCGTGGTATACTACAAGTATGAGCAAGTCCTCAAATCTACATCCAGAACAAGAGCCACTATTTAATCCCGATGGAGTAGTGCATCCTGCAAATATAGATGACCTGACGCCAGAACAATCTGCCGAATACGATAGACTTGACGCACAAGGAAGGCTTAGTCCTAGCCAAATACGCAAGCAGATAGGAGCCTCTGCCCTAGAGATATCTGATGAACCAATCTCCTGGACAGAAGAAAGCGACTTAATTGGCCCCGATGGCGAGCACTTGGTTTACGAAGTATTCCCTCCCCAACCTAACTACTCAGAAAATCGTAAACCAAGAAAAAAGCCCGATAGACGACGCCTTAGTGGCAGAGGCAAACTACTGGCAGACGAACCACCGGGTGGATACCAAGAACACTATAAAGACTCTTAGGTAATTGACAATCTCACCTCTGTTTGTTACAATTTAATCTCACTTAAGTTATTGCGGGGTAGAGCAGCGGCAGCTCGTGTGGCTCATAACCACAAGGTCGCAGGTTCGAGTCCTGCCCCCGCTACCAAGAAAAATGACTCATCTTTGGATGGGTCTTTTTTCTTTGTCGGAGCTAGAACGAGAACCTGATGCGTGAGCGCAAGCGAACCACAGGTTCGGTGTAGCGCAGAGAAGCCAGGAAAGCACGAGGTATTTTTCTGGCGAACAAGCGAAAAAGGGCGAAGCCCGCTGTCCTGCCCCCGCTACCAAGTAACGGACCTCATCGAAAGATGGGGTCTTTTACTTGGTGCTGAGTTTAATTCATCCTGCGACGCTAAGAAGGTCGGAGGTGCGAACTGCCGGTGGCAGTTCGCAAGTGAGTCAACTCTTCAAAACTTGTTTTGAAAGATGTTGCGACGGGGTCGCCGGAGGTGACCGAGTCCTGCCCCCGCTACCAAAATAAATATCTGTCCTTAAAAAGAGGTATTTATTTTGACAAATATTGATATTGATACATAATTATAGTTAGCCATCAATCAATACAAAAAGGATTTATATGGACGACAACTCGACTCCGCAACAAACACAAAACTCAAACGATAACTTCTCTGCCGACTACACTCAGGCAGATCAAGTGCAAGCTACACCGATGGCCGAGAATATTCAGATGGCAGACACTATGGCTGAGGTTGAAGTTGTTGAACAGCAAACTCTGGCACAAGTAGACGAAACAGGGGCACCAGAACCAACAACACAAGAAGCGCCCGTTAGCACGGAGGTCGAAAGTAGTAATGAGCCTACAAGCACCGAGACAGCAGAAAGTCCCTCAGTAGCGCCAGAAGATACAGCGTCTACTGTACAAGCCGAGACTAGCTCGACTAGCGATGACGGCATGGCGGACAATAGCGACATAGATGGCCTAATAGGCTCAGATAATGATGGCGAGCCGACTGACCCAAGTGGCTCATTTGGCCTTAACTAAGAGAAAACATTATGGACAATCAAAACAGCCAAGACATATCGCAGAACAACCAAAGTAACAACAATTTTGCCGCCGACTACACTCAGGCAGATCAAGTGCAAGCTACACCAATGGCCGAAAATATTCAGATGGCAGACACCATGGCTGAAGTTGAAGTTGTCGAACAGCAACCTCTGACACAAGTAGACGAAACAGGGGCACCGATGACAACAGATAGCAGTTCCTCGGGTAGCTCAAGCTCTGACAATATAGTATCTGGGGATTTATCTAACGATACGAGTGATCCAGCTTCTCAACCAGCTGATGATACGCCAGCCACAGATGCAATCGTAGACGCAAGCGGAGATGACGCGCCAGACTCAACCGACATAGATAGCCTAACGGGTGGAGATAGTGACGGCGAGCAGATGTCTGCAGATGGTTCGTTTGGCATGATGGGCCCCGACCTGTAGTATCCAAAAACAACTCAAGGCACTTAGTGACTAATACTAATAGTCACATCATCTGCCATGTCGTTTGTAGTTACAGAACTCAATGGCGTCTGTTCATACTTTCTGTCAATATCTTTTTCTTGTTGACGAATTTGCTGTTCTTCTTGTTGAATTTTTTCTTCTACCTTTGCTTCCTCGGCACGAGCTTGTTCTACGGTTATCTGAGCATCGACATCATTAACGCTAGCCAAATATTTGTCTAGCCCACCAAATTCATTAACATCCCGTAAGCCACCGTCTTTTAGCACATAGACTTTGTCCATCAAGGTCAGCAGAGCTTTACGGTGAGACACTAACACTACTGTCCTATTAGCTATGTGGTCGATCAGATGATCTTTTACATAATTCTCGCTATCACTGTCTAGGGCTGAGGTTGGTTCGTCTAGGCACAAAATTGGAGCTTGTTTGGCAAGACCGCGAGCCAAAGCGATTCGCTGTCTTTGACCACCACTCAAGCGACTGCCGTTTTCACCAGCACGAGTATTGAGCCCTTCTGGCATTTTGCGGGTAAACTCATAGACTCCCGTATCCTTGGTAATCTTATCTAACGCCTGCGGTGATATTTGGCGACTCAAGCTACCATCTGCAATATTTTCGAGTATCGAAATATTAAATAATTGAGGAGTTTGCCCTACATAGGCAACTTGCCTTCTAAGCTCTAACAAAGATGTAGTCTGAATGTCTATGTCGTCTATAGTAATCTTGCCGTGAGTTGGCTCGGCAAACAATGCCAGCAACTTAAGGAATGTACTTTTGCCGGAACCGCTAGCCCCAATAATGCCTATCTTTTGTCTGGGTTCTATAACAAAATTTAGATTCTTCAAAACTGGGAAATTTTTGTACGAATAACTGACGCCCTGAAAGGCAATCCGACCCTGGCTGATTGGAAAATGCCTCTCTGTCCAGGTGTTCTCGACCCCTTCTTGCTCTGACAAAACTTCATGCGCTCGCATAACATCAATCTTTTTCTGGCTCCTAATACTAAGCTGATTAGCCAGATTCTGAATAGGCGCCATCAAGTAGCTCAAATAGGTCATGAATATCAAAACTTCACCCAAAGTTAATTTGTTATTTAATGCCTGAACTCCACCAAAATACATAACTACAGCCGTAGCAATAATGACAAAAAAGCTATTGCTCATCTTGTAAGATCGGCCAAATAACATCCCTCTGGACATTAATCGATAATTTTCGGACCAAAGATCTTGCACCTTGCGGACCTGAGTGTCGGCCATCTCATATGCCTGGACTGTCTCGGCGTTGTCTACGGATTCGGTAATAACAGAAGATGCATTGCTGTTGTTTTTTGTAAGCTGTTTGGCATAGCCCCCAACCCTTGGCACAAAAAATTTCGTTAAAAGATACAAGACTGGAATCAGTACAATACAGACCAACGCCAGCTGGAAATTCAAAAAAATCATTAGTGCTACAATGGCGATTATCATAACAACTGACTGAACTATGGTAGATATAGAGCCCAAAACATAGTCTGCAAGGCTATTTGTTAGATTGTTTTGGCGATAGATGTAATCACCCTTACTTAACAGCCCTTTGCCAACCGGGATATGCAAGATGTGTCGAAAGGATTCTCGCTTGAAATTTGTATTAATTCTGTAGCTAAACTTCATCAACAGGTAGTCTCTGAGGATGTTAAGTGCTGTACTGACAGCAAAAATGAATAAGGTCATGATAGAAGTTATCAGGATAAGCTTTGGGGTCTGAGAAAATTCTGCCAAAGGCCCTGGCGCCGGCACTTTGCCAAATGCCGAGTCAACCATAATCTTGGTAGGCCATGGCTTTAATAAGGTAACCAATGAAGCCATGATGCCAAACCAAGCGACAACCAACATAGAAGTTACAGCCTGTCGTCGATGACGCTTAATAAAGGTAGGAAAGTCTGTCTTTAGTCGTTTGCGTCCATTAGAAACCATCCATGATTCAATCTTCTGGTTTACAAGTTGTTCTGGCATCCCCTGGGCAATCATCTGCCGACCCGCCTCTTCAGGGGATATGCCTTGCGACACCGCGCTCTCAAGTATTCTATCTATCTCGGGGGACATTTACTAACAATAATAGCACCCTTAAACAGGTTTACGCTTATGGTTTTTTGCAAGAAAGCGCTAGTTTAAAAACTTTAGCCCAAAATGCTGACCGAACGAGCAACAACTAGTGCTAGTGTAAATACAGATATTAGCGCCTGAGTACCCATCAGAAACTTGGCATTTCTGGTGAGTGGCTTGGTATCGGCCGGGGCAAAGTTGATGGCGTTTGTTATGGAAAGGTATAAATAATCAAGATATTCTGGTTGCCATTTTGGATGATCTACTTTTCGCTCTTGTTGGATAAACAAAAAGTCTTGGTCGGCCTTTGACCATCGCCTGCGAGTTAAACCTGGACTGTCTATCTCCCAATACCAGAGAGAGAATACGATGATATTGGTCAAAAATATGGCAATTGCCGAGCTTAATAACTCAAAGCCGGTCATATTGCTACTACCTACAATCAAGACATTTAGCACAATAGCTAGCGAACTAACATTACCTACAGATATAAGACCCAAAAAAGCTACAGCCGAAGAGCGATAAATACCCCTGTCGTGCATATTCTTCATGCGAGCAAATAGTGCGATGATTCCTATCAAAACTATCTCGGCCAAAATAATCACATACTGAGATCCAAAAAAGTAGTGGCTCGTCTTCCAAACGACTATTTGCAAGATAATCGCCACCAGCAACGCTATCTCTGCGTGCAATAACTCTTTATTCAAGATTTTACCCATATATTACTCTAGATAATATCGGGTTAATGGACCAAGTGCAACCGGCCTTCTATAGCCAAGTTGTAAAAACTTGATATACTTATGTTTATGATATTACTAGCACACATAATAATTGCACTGGCTAGCGTTGGGCTGGCTACTTACTCATTTTTTAAGCCTTCAGGCAAAAATCTTCGACTAAATTATGCGTTTCTAGCACTAACTCTTGCTAGCGGAGTCTACTTGGTGGCACTTCATCCAGCAACAATGGCTCACGCCTGCATCGGAGGACTAATCTATAGCACCGTGATAGCAGTGGCCTTAGTCTCTGCCAGACAAAAACTGGCTACCCTCGAGCAAAAACTGTAAGCGCGCTACTAGTTATACTCTTGAAGAGCTTTTGTCCAGCTATAAAATCATAGTCTCCGGAAGACTTGGTAAATATAACTAATACAAATTTTTCTTGGCCGTTTTCAATAATCGCTGCGTCGTGTACTCGATCTCGTAGATATCCAGATTTGTGATAAACCTTGTCAGCCCCGCCCGCTCCAGCCACGATGTAGTCTCTATTGTCAGCGCGTTTCATAAAAGACAACACAAGATCTCGACTAGACTTGGTCAATAAATCTTTATCATAGATTTTAGCAAGCAACTTAGCCTCGTCGGACACTGTTATACGATTGTCTTTTACAGAGTATGTACCAAGCCCCATAGACTGTGCATAGGCCTGAATCTTATCTCTATCCAGATGATCATTCATAATCTTCCAAGCATCGTTATCGCTGTTTACTATCATTTTCTCAATTAAATTTTTTGAGGTTTGTCCTTGGATATTACTACTCAAGGACTCCTTGCCCGCATCTACCTGGCTTAAAAAGTAGGCTACAGTGATTAGTTTGTTAGTGCTAGCAGCATCAAATGGCTCCTGTACGCCCAGGTTAATTTGCTCGTTATTATTTAGATTTATTAACGAAACACCTACTTGCAAGTCTTTACGATCATTGATGCTCTGATTTACCTGCTGGATAAAGGCCGACATGTCTGGTGCTTTATAGTATTTTGGCTCTGCACTAACTGTGTCCTCGTCGCCTGAACTGCTCATGCCAAAAGGCGTACCTGACCAAAACCTAAAGCCAAAACCCAAGACAACAACAAGGCCTGCAAATACTAGATACTTCTTCATGGGTAAACGGTTTTTAATTTTTGCATAATGCTTGTTTTATACTAACAAAAAACAATAGTATTGATAAGCGTCGTTCTCAGAAAACTCTCCTGTAAATGCTGTACGAAGTGAATACAGCGACAGTTATCGCCAAAACCACCAGAACAGTCCCAAGAGCTCTGTGTTCTTTGTATAATTTGGCCGCTATTTTTAGCTTTTCCAAAAACCAGTCGCGCAACCGCTCTGCCCATTCAAACTCTGTTGCCAATATGGCAATACCTATTAAAAAGAGGGGGATGCCTCCTGGCCCCGGAAGCCAGCCAGTCAGCCCAGCCCCTACAACAAACAATAAACCAATAAGTAAGGTTACCGGTTTACGCACCTTTGAAGGAGTTGCTCGCCAAGCTTTTTTAGCCTTTTTCATATATACATCCTGTCAACTTTTATCAAGACTTACCCCTGTGAAATAAGAAATCTATCCAGTCATCAATATTCTGGTTGTATCTGTTTTTTGCATCTTTTGACTGTTCTTTGGACGCTTGGTCTTTAGGCGCATCGATAGTCTTGTTCATAGCGACCGACTGTGGCACGATATAAACTCTTTCGCCTGGCAGGGCTTTGTTAAACTGCCTGCGAGCGGTTAATTCTAGGTATTGATCGGACTCATAATACGAATTCTCTAGTTTTAGATTCTCATTTTCTAGCTTTTGGATATTGTTTCGATGGCTCAACTCTGCCATCTTTTTTTCTAGCTCATAATTTGTCTGAAGCACCTTAACTCCGCTCCATGTAACCAGCAAAATAATTGTCGCAAATATAATCAGCCCAACAACCCTAACCTCAAAGAAAGGTCGGATTTTTTTGTAATATTTATCGGTGTCTATTTCTGGAAGCATAATAATGTATAACTATTATACAACTTCTCCTAACATTTTACTGTGTCCTCTGGTATACTCATATCTGTTATATATCCCTAGTGAGACCTAGAAAATTATCTATGGGGCAGTAGCTCAGGGGTTAGAGCAGTCGGCTCATAACCGATTGGTCGCAGGTTCAAATCCTGCCTGCCCCACCAAACTAGACTATATCCAAAAGCGTCGCCCGAAAGGGCGATGTTCGTTTTATAAGATCACCTAAGGACATCACCTAATTGGCTTCAATAACCTGACCCACCAGATGAGTTCTTTGACTAGATTTTCGGGACTAGCCCCCTTGGCGTGAGCTTGGTTCATGTCTCCATTTTCGTCTATAGCCTTGTAAGATTCTATAATGTGCATTGCTTTACTACCCAACGGCACCATGCCAATTTGTGAGGTAACCTGTATCAGCTGTTCGATTGATCTTGGGGCTCCTAAAACTCCATAGCCAACAAAAGCCACCGGCTTTTTCTGCCACTCAGCATAAAGCGTGTCGATGGCATTTTTAAGCGTAGCCGGATAACCATGGTTGTATTCTGGAGTAACGAACACAAATCCATCGTATTTACTTATCTTCTCAGACCATTTTTTTGTCGACTCTAGAGCATAGTCCCCCTGCGCAGGCGACTTTGGCTCATTAAGGAATGGTAGGTTTTCTTGTTGTAGATCTATAATCTCAAATTCTATGTCTGGCGCGCCCTTAACTTGTCCGTAAAACCAATCTGTAATATTTTTGCCAACTCGCGCATCCCGGGTACTGGCTGTAATGATAGCTATTTTTAGTGTCATTGTGTCTCCTTTTTATTTGTTACTTTATTAAGTATAGTTACTAACTATATTTTGTAAAGTATTTGTGTTAAAATACCGTTATGTCTAAACAGCTAGAGTCCAAACCCGGATGCATACAGCGCACACTTCAGGTATTGGGCGACAGATGGACTTCGTTAATTATTAGAGATCTTTCAAAATCTCCTGCTACCTTTTCTTCGCTAGAGGCCTCGTTGCCTGGCATTAGCCCTAGGACGCTCAGTCAGCGCATCGACATGCTAGAAAGCGAAGAGATTATCAAAAAGAAGTGTTACTGCCAAAAACCTCCCCGCTTTGAATACGAACTAACCAAAAAAGGCGAAGATCTACAAAAAGTCTTGGCCCAAATGGCAAAATGGGGCGCTAAATATCCTGCCTAATCTTTCGCAGACCGAAGTAAGTCCAACAGTTCCTCGGCTGAAGTAGCGTGCATAAGCTTATCTCGTAATTGCTTTGACCCAGCAAAGTCATTGACATAAATTTTGCAAAATTTATTAAGCGTATGGAGTTTTCGCTCGCCCTGCCAAGTAGCCATAAAAAGTTCGATATGTTTTTGGTACAAGTCTAACTTTTGATTTTTAGAATATGATTCCCACGGCGAATTAATGCTAAAAATAAACGGATCACGAAAGACTCCTCGTCCAATCATAATGCCATCGTATCTATATTTTGTGACTAAGTCTTGAGCCTGCGCATAACTCGCAACATCGCCATTACCAACAAGTGCCGTGTCTGGAGATATAGCGTCTCGGAGTTTTCGTACCTCGCTAGCCAGCTCCCAACGAGCCGGCACTAATGACATTTCTTTGACCGTACGCAGATGAATACTTAGCATGTTGAGCTTATGCGAGAAAATATGCTCGAGCCAATCCGGATCGTATTGTTTAAAACCGAGCCGAGTTTTTACGCTAACTGGTATTTTGCCAGCAACGCCCTCCTGTGTTGCCTGAATAATCTCACTTGCTAACTCTTTATTTTGAATTAACCCTCCGCCACAACCATTCTTTACGACTGCTTTGTCGGGACAACCCATGTTCAAGTCCACCCCAACAAAACCCATCTCTACTAGCTCTTGTGCTGTTTTGTAAAAATTCTCTGGCTTTTTACCCCAGATTTGGGCAATTAATGGCTGTTCTTTTTGGGTGTACTGTAGTCTCTTGAGTGTATTGGCTCGGCCGGGGCTTTGCAGTGCGTCAACATTGGTAAACTCTGTAAACAGCAAGTCGGGCGGAGCGCAGTCCACTATAACTTGGCGAAATACTGTGTCTGTAACATCGTCAAGCGGAGCTAGGGCTAAAAAAGGCTTCGGCAGTTCATCTAAGTAGTTTTTCATAAGTGGCTAAAAAGCAAGTTTCTTGGCCATCTTGGCCAGCGTCGCAAAATCTGGTTCAGTGGCCTTATCTGGCAGATTGCGGAACTCTGCTACGCTAGAAAATGGAATTATATGCACATGAGCATGTGGCACATCGACACCAACAATTTGCTCGCCCACATAGGCAGGCCGTAGAACTTCTTTAACCCGTGTAGCCACCTTTTTAGAAGTGGCCATTAACGCCTGATAGGTAATGTCGTCTAAGTCCCAAACAAATTCTACCTGCTTTTTAGGTATAACCAGGGTGTGTCCAGGTTGCACTGGATTAATGTCAAGGAAAGCCAGCGTCAATTCGTCTTCATAAACTTTATTGCACGGAACTTCGCCCTTAACAATACGAGTAAATATCGAGTCCTCTTGCATAGACCTACTATACCAAACCTACTCCCACCTAAACACTTTAAAAGCTATAGTATAAGTAACCACCAGCCAGCCTAGCATTATCCCCATCTGCGGGGCCAAGTCAATTAAGCTAGCATTCTCAGTTATCACCATCCTCACCGAATCTATGATTGGCGTCAAAGGGATGAATTTGGTAATACTCTGCAAGAACTCTGGCATCATAAAAGTTGGAAAGAATACTCCACTCAAGAACATCATAGGCAGAGTTACTAGCTGTGCAAGCGGAGCTGCCTGATTCTCGTTTTTAGCCCACCCTCCAATAGCCAAACCAATCCCAAACAAGAGCATAGTCCCCAGCACCACCACTACGCCCAAGTTAAAATAATTACCTCTCATAGCTAGATCAAACACCACTACAGCGCTTGCAAACATCATGGATACGGCCAGCAGACCTATCATTGCATTAGAGAGTACATTACCCAAAAAATACTGCCAGACCTTGAGTGTTGTCGTCTGATAGCGTCGCAAAACCCCCCTCTGTTTTAGCCTTGGAAACACCTGCGTTGGACCAAAAATACCAAGCGACATCAAGGTAAAGCCCAAAATACCAGAAAAGGTGTAGTCAAATCTTGTTAATCCTTTTGATCCAGTAGACTCGGCCTTGACCGTAAATGGTTCTGGAGATGGCGCAATCTTACTATTAGCCTCTTTAAAAACTCCACTCAAGACCGTTCCTAATGTCTGTCCGGCTTGTTCGTTGTTTTGATCATAAGTAACGATTGCCTGTCCACTTGGCAGACCGTCTTTTTTATCCCCAAAATCATCTGGCAAAATAATGGTTGCATCAAGCTGACTACGATTCATCTTTTCTTTTGCCTGATCAAGTGTCGTTACTTGGTCGTCCACCTTCATAGCCTTCATACCCTTAATCTGCTCTTCAAAATTCTTTGAAGTCTCGGTGCTGGACTGGTTAATTAAAGCGACACGAAAAGACACATCGCCATCGCCCTTAAAAATACTGCCAAAAATTAATAAAAAAATTAACGGAAAGAAAAATACAAAGAAAATAGCAACTTTGTCTCGAAATAGCCGTTTTATGTCTATCCTAACAAAGGTAGTTATTGGCAATATATTGCGTTTTAAATTTTCCATTTAATCCCTCAAGGCCTTTCCTGTCAGGTCTATGAAAACATCTTCTAGATTAGCTTGTTCAACGTGCTGTTCTTTCTTGAAACCCTTCTTTAGAAGCGTCTTTATTAAATTCTTTGGAGTATCAAGAGCAATAATCTTCCCCTCATCCATCACGGCTACTCTGTCGCAAAGTAGCTCTGCTTCATCCATGTAGTGGGTCGTCATAATAACTGTTACCCCTCGTTTTTGGACGGCTCTAATAAGTCCCCACAAATTACGCCTAGCCTGAGGATCCAAGCCGGTAGTTGGCTCGTCCAGAAAGAACACTTTCGGACCATGCACCAAGGCTGCCGCTATCGAGAATCTCTGCCTTTGTCCGCCAGAGAGTTGCTCTGGATAGCTATCTGCCTTTTCGGACAACTGGACATCTCTTAAAAATTTCATGGCATCCACTTTTTCGCCATAGGTCGACGAAAAGAATTGAATAAGTTCGGTCAACTTAGTCTTTTCCTCAAAAGATGGTGTTTGAGGCTGAACACCGATTAAACTCTTTATTGTGTCTGGATTTTTTGATACATCTACACCGTCTATAGATGCCACTCCTCCGTCTATGGGACGAAGAGCCTCTATCATCTCTAGCGTAGTAGTCTTGCCAGCACCATTTGGTCCAAGGATTCCAAATATCTCACCCTCTCCAACCTCAAAGCTAATACCTTTAACCACCTTCTTGGATCCATATTTTTTTGTCAGTTTACTGACTTTTACTATAGTTTTATTCATAAAATTTATGTAGCTCTGAGAGCAAAAAGTACCTCTCTGCAAAGAAAGGTACTTTTTGGTTCGCTAAAGTTATTACTAGCTTCGCTTTACTGTAAGAAAACCGTTTCGTGGGTTTTCGTTTACGCTAAATCCACTTGGCAATTCAGTAGCAGTGTCTTTTCGCTCGTCCTTGCTAAAGTAGTAAATAGTTTGCTTCTTACCACCTCGAAGAACAACATCCTTTGAGTTTAGGTAATATGTTACACCCTTGCTATTTGTGTGCTTGTAAGCCATTACATCTCCCTTTTATTAGATTAACTAATGGTATCCCTACCATACTCCGAGGGGTTTTTACTTGTCAACACCTTTTAAAAATCACAACGGCCAAAAAGGAGCTTCTCTGGTTGCACAACAATACGCTTATGTATTACACTACTTCTTGTAACTAATATATAAAACAGGGGTTATTTTTAATATGGATTTTACAAATCGAAGTGCTCGACCTATGCAGTCAGAGACACCACAGCCTCCTGCTCCATCTATGGATGCTAAGGGGCCCAAAAAAAGCAGACGCTTAAAATTTAAAAAGCCGGGGCGCGTACTAGGCATTGTCTACATAGTCCTTCTCTTCTCCGTAACAATTCTTGTAGTAGCAACACTAGTTTCTCTTGCTACTAGCAGAAACCACCAGGAAAGCAAAAACATAGACAAAGGCCAAATGCAGGCAGTATTCCTTAACAACGGGCAGGTCTACTTTGGCAACATAAAGACACTGAACAGCGAATACCTAAAACTAACAAATGTCTACTATTTGCGCGTTAACCAACAAGTGCAACCAGGGCAACAGCAACAGACTAACCAAAACGATGTGTCTCTAGCAAAGCTAGGCTGTGAGCTACACGGCCCCCAAGACACCATGATAGTTAACCGCGACCAGATAACTTTCTGGGAGAACCTAAAGGGCGATGGCCAAGTTGCCAAAGCAGTGGCAGAATTTGTCAAAGCCAATCCAAACGGGCAGAAGTGTCAACAAACTGGTGCAACTAACTCAAGCTCAAGCGACTCTTCTGTGAAGTCAAACAACAGCACTACTGGTACCAACAACACTAGTAGCAACACTACGCCAAGCACCCCAACAACAAACAACAATACCCCGACTCCTACAGTCACAACCCCAACAACGACTCCTGCTCGTTAGTAGTTTGTTGATCGGCCAAAAAACTCTCCTTGATTATTTAAGGAGAGTTTTTTAATTTATCCTAGCTATAAACCACCGCTCTACGCTAAATCTCAAGACAAAGAGCACAAAAAACCCAACACTAAAGAATAGCCCAAAGCCAGCAAGATCTGGTGACCATCGTGGACTAACAAAATCAAACTTATACAGATCTGCTGGTACCTCTCCTGTCTTAACGGCGTTTGTAGCTACATAATTCTGCACACAAGACACTCTGGGACTGTTATAGCCCGATGCAGGAAACTGTGCAGTACAAATTGCCTCCGCTCGTTTTTGGACCTGATCATTCTGGGCTTTAACCCTTATATTCTCTTCGGACAGCAATCTATCATACCTACCTTTTAGCTGAATTGGTGGCTTTATAGCATTATTCCCCCCAGATAGATCTGTATTCATATGGGCATAAACATACTCTCGCAGGTTATTTAGCGCCGTCTCGACATCTCCATTGCTCTCGTCGGCCGTTATTACAGCCTTTCTGAGCTCTACCATTTTGAGGTTATTTTGTCGTAGCCCGTAAACACCAATCATCAGACAAAGCAGGCTGGCTACCAAAAAATACCAGGCAGGGATGATGTGGAATTGACGATAATAGTTGCGAATTCTTCGTTTATTCATAAGCTTATACACTTTATTGTACCCTTAATTGCCAGATTAGATTAAACTAAAAGGTGATGCATATATATTTTTCTGGAGTTGGCGGTACCGCTATTGGACCACTAGCCCTGATTGCTCATCAGGCTGGCTATACCGTGTCCGGCTCTGACAAACAAAATTCTGACTATATTGATTATCTAAAGACCCAGGGCCTCACCAATATTCATATCGGCCAAAACAAGGCTAGTATTGCAAAAATACACCAAGCAAACCCTATAGATTGGTTGGTGCATTCTTCTGCTGTTAGCATTGAAGATCCCAACCACCCAGAGATTGTCTTTGCCAAAGAGTCTGGTATACACCTCAGCAAACGCGACGAGCTACTCAACAAGATTATTAAAGATCACAATCTAAAACTCATAGCCATTGCCGGGACGCATGGCAAAACCACTACTACAGCCATGGTTATCTGGCTCATGAAACAACTCAGGGTGCCTATAAGTTACTCGGTTGGCGCCAAAATTAGCTTTGGTGAGATGGGTTATTTTCACCCTGCAAGCGAATACTTTATCTACGAGTGCGACGAATACGATCGGAATTTCCTGGCTTTTACTCCTCACCTTAGTCTTATCACCGGAATTGCCTATGATCACCACGATATATTCCCGACAGAAAGCGATTATATAGAGGCGTTCGTTGATTTCGTAAAACAAAGCGCCTCAACTATATCTTGGGAAGAAGACGCCCCTAAATTAATTGAGGTCAATCCAAATAGTCTGCAAACTCTATCTGGCATTACAAAGGGTGTTAGCCTGCCTGGAAATGTCAATAAACTAGACGGCACCCTAGCCATTAACGGAGTTAGCAAAATTACCGGCAAAACCAACGCAGAACTAACCCCTCTTTTAAATCAGTTCCCTGGTGTATCTAGACGGTTCGAAAAACTAGCCAACAACATCTACACCGATTATGCTCACACCCCAGAAAAAATTGCTGGCTGCCTAGAAATGGCCCAAGAGATATCTAGCAGAGTAGTGATAGTTTATGAGCCACTAACCAACAAGCGTCAGTATTTTATAAGAGAAACTTACCGTGATTTATTTAAAGGTGTCGACAAGCTTTACTGGGTGCCCAGCTACTTAACTCGTGAAGACCCAAATCAGCCTGTTCTGTCACCAGAAGAACTAATCCAAAATATGGCCAACAAAAATATTGCAGAACCACACCAACTAGATGAAAACCTAAAAACTGCTATCCAAAACCATGCAGACCAGGGGGACCTAGTAGTTTGCGTCTCTGGTGGTGGAGGTGGCAGTCTTGACCAATGGGCTCGTCAACAATTTAGTTAATAATCTGTCCGTTCTCGTCTATCCGTACGGCACCTGGTCGCAAAACATCTACTGCGTCATCTACTATTCTAATGATTGTCGAGGCCTCTCTGCCCGATAAATCTCCGCCATCCATATATACATCTACCTTATCCCCAAAATAGTCTATAGCCTCGGCAATAGTATCCGCAGGGGGACATCCAGGCAAGTTAGCGCTAGTACTAATTAGTGGGCCCGTTCTTTGCAAAACATCTACTAAACTTTTGTCTTCTACTACCCTCATGGCCAGGGTGCCCAGTCCTAAGTCTAGGTATCCTAGATTCGATGAGGCTGTTGGCACCACCACGCTCAACGCCCCAGGCCAGAATTGTTCGACAGCCTTCAAGTAGCGCCTTTTTATGCCAAGGCCTACCAGCTGATCAACCGACGAGGCAATAAGCGTACCCGGCTTTTTGTCTCTGCTCTTTAGGGAGTAGAGACGAGCTACGGCACCACTGTCTGTAGCTCGAGCGCAAATGCCATATACCGTATCGGTTGACATAATCGCTACGGAGCCACCAAGCAACTTGTCTGCCAGCAAACTTCTGTCACTAATAAGCATTAGCATCTACCTTATTCTTCATGCTCGTATTATACTACTAGGACACATGGACCAGTTATTTGTTATAACCCTAAACGAGACTTTCCAACAGACTACCGACAAGATAGTCACCTGGTTGGCTACCAGTGGCACTAGGGTCGCCATACTCTTGCTGGTTGGGTGGTTTATCTATCGCTACGGCGCGCGCGTACTTAGTCGAATAGTTCACAAGACCATCCGGCGCGACCTGTATCCCACAAAATCCGACCGCGATAAGCGAGTAAAAACCCTAGACAACCTCATAAATGGCGGGACAAAGTTAATTGTATTTTTGGTAATCGGACTAATGATACTAGGCGAAATTGGAGTCAACACTGCGCCCTTGCTAGCTAGTGCTGGTATTTTGGGTATCGCCCTGGGGTTTGGTGCTCAAAGTTTAATCAAAGACTTCACCAGCGGTATTTTTATTATTGCCGACAACCAATATCGAGTAGGCGATATTGTTAGACTAAACAATGTAGAAGGTCGTGTAGAGGCACTCACGATCCGCGCCACAGTCCTGCGAGACCTTGGGGGCAACCTATATCACATACCCAACGGCAGTATTGTTGTGACCACTAATATGACTATGGGGTATGGTGGCATTAACGAAAACCTAGTATTAGACGAGTCTGTAGACATAGAACGCGTCGAACATATCATTAATCATGTAGGCGAAGAAATGTCTGTCGACCCCGACCTGAAAAATAAGATCAAAATCCCCCCTTACTTTAAGCGCGTAGTCCGTTTTACCGAAGGTGGTGTAGAAATCAAAGTCTTAGGGCAAGCAACCGCCAACGACCAGTGGGAAGTCCAGGATGAATTTTACAAACGGCTACTCATAGCCTTTAGGCATAACAAACTAAAACTGCCGACCAGTAAGTTGCCGACTGGAAAATAAAGCATAACAAAGGGAGGCCTATGCCAGAAGAAATACAAGCACCAGCACAGCCGAAGACCATACCACAACCATCTGCGCCTGCTAGGCGAGCGGTCGACATCACAAGCAAGCCAAATATTTCTCCGCAACAAAAAGAGCCTGTACCAAAACCTAGCCAGCCAGTCGAAGAGCCAACAAAAGACCCCGAAGCTCCTCTCAAAAAATATCAATCAAATACACCTTGGGGCGCTATATCTATTGCGGTGTTCGTAGCGTTTATACTGATTGCACTAAGTATCTTTGTGCAACTACAACAACTCTAGTAGTAATACCAGCGCTCAACCCCGGCGATATTGGTAACATCAGAAATCTTTTTGGGCTCACCACCACTTAAACTCATAACAAAATCGGCAGTTTCTTGACTGTTGGCAATTCTGTAGACAATATGGTCGCCATCTAGCCACTCAACAGGATTCTTGAGTCCACTTTTGTTCTGCAAAGACCTGTCTGCGTTGGTATCTACATCAAAG
This sequence comes from uncultured Candidatus Saccharibacteria bacterium, assembly GCA_964521095.1. Taxonomy (GTDB): domain Bacteria; phylum Patescibacteriota; class Saccharimonadia; order Saccharimonadales; family 2-12-FULL-41-12; genus CAMTWJ01. The sequence continues at coordinate 72,625 of CAZFPJ010000002.1, read as the reverse complement.
GCCAGCAGAACTCCCTTGCCATCTCGCTCATCTACCCACAGACTCTTTTTGCCACTAGGAGCATCAATATAAACTCGAGACTTTAACTGCGCTGGCGGATTGTTAGCTTTCGCTAGCTTACCGCTAGATATTTGGTATTCGTACCAATCTTGTCCAACAGACACAGCGATTGTGTCATAGCTGGTCCTGAACAAATTCCACACTTCTTTGTCCATGACGGTCTGCCTATTAGTGCCATCTGCATTTACTTTATACAGACCAACTGGGCCATTAACTTTATACAAGGCTGGACTGTAATAGATAGCTCCCCCAGCTAGCATGACATCGTTAAAATAATTCGTCTTGGCAAGTTCTTTGTCGTCTTCGGACTTCATATCATACGACATTAATTTGTGCCTATCAGTACTGGACGCACTGGCCCCTTGGGTGATCTTGACATAAACCAATCTATCGTTTTGCCAGCCAACCACCTGGATCCTCTCGGATGCAGTAATCTTGTCGACTTCGTTCGTATCAAGATTAATAATATTTAGGCTGTTCAAAACATACCCATCTTGGTTCCGCGCATCGCTCCTGCCAGAAACAAAAGCTACCAAATTTTTAGTCTGGTGCGGCACCAGTGACATGCTGTCTTCACGCTCTGTGCCAGTTCCCTCAAAAACTTTTTGCTCATTATTGCCATCTACATCTATTTTGTAAACATCGTATTTTCCACTCCGCTTTGAAACAAAAGCATGCTTATGAGCAGACACCATTTTTATATCTTTTGACTCTTTGTTAGCAACCTCAAGCTTCAACTTCTCTGTTCTGTAGTTGTTAGCAGAGATCTCTACTTCTACCTCTGCCTCCTTGGTGTTAGGCAAAGTCAGCACAATCTCTCCGTCACTATTGGCCACCGCACTAGACTCGCCACTGGTAGCCTCGGCATCCTTAACTGGCTTGTTAGAGATAAAGTCACTTAACCTAAATGTATATTGGCTCCCCACAGGAGTTAATTTCATTTGCCCCAACGGATTACTACCCCAACCTATAGTTACCTTTTGATTCACCTCCGCAAAAGCTGGTTTCTTAATAACGAGTTGTTGAGGGCCCAGCTTGATCCCGTTCAGCTGTACTCGGCCTTCTTTGTCTGTCTTGCTAGATTGGCTAGCTATACTAACCTCTACATTTTTTAGAGGCTGACTGGTCTTTTGATCCAAAACAATTACCGAGCTAGAGCTCCTCACGCCTACTGTGTTTAGTACAAAGTATCGCGAGGCTGGAACTACTGCTAGTGCCACGACCACAATCAATATACTGGCGATAGTCAGCTTACGATAAAGTGGATTACTCCACCAAGCTCTAAAAAATGCTTTGATTTTTTGGCCAAAACTTCGTTTTGGAGTCGGCTCATTGGCCTTCTTAATTTTAGCGTCTTCTGTAGCCAGCAGTGCGTTGGACTCTTCTTTTACAATGTCGTCAACCGCCTTATCTGTCGTAGCATCATCTACCGGGCCAAGGTCTGTAGTGGTCTTTGCCTCTTCTTGGGCCTGCTCTGCTTCGGCAATTGTTTGATCTTTGTCTATCTCGGCAGATGGTGCTTCATCCTGCGCCGGCAAAGGCAGTTTATCTTCAAAGCTTGGTAGCTCATCGCTGGGTATTATCGGCGCTTCAGTGCTTTCTGGGATCTGCTCATCAACGACATCTTTGGCGTCAACTTTTTCTGGAGTATCTATATTCTCCAGGCTCATCATATTATCAACTTTTTCTTCGACCTGCGGGTCTACCGAAGATCCGAATAAGTCACTAGAATTGTTTTTGTCTTTTTTGTTTGCCATAGCTATTGTCTATAGTTATTATGCTTGATTAAACTATTGTACCAGATTTAGGGTACCTAATATAGTGCGACCTGCTCGGGGTCATCAAAGCCGTCTTTGTCACTCAAAATACTAACCGACAAAAGACTCACCAAGACTTCTTCAACAGACACCATGCCTTTTACCTTACCTCTCTCGTCAATCGCCAAAAATACTCTACTGCCTGTTTTGATAAAAGCATCTAAAACCAGCCACAACGGTTGGTCATATTTGACATAATATATCCGCGGATTCATCACCTCAAAAATACTGCCACCCTCTTGATAATCCAACAAATCATTTATATAAAAAAACCCAATAACACTCTTTTTTCGGCCTTCCTTAACCGGGAACCAGCCTTGTTCGGTTTTGTGTAATTCATCAATCAAAATAGGTCCTATAGATTCTTTGGCGCTCACAATTCGCACCTCGTCAAAAGGCAACATAACTTCGCCAATACTCTTTTCGGACAGCATCAAAGCCAACATTGCTTGCTGGTTTATTTCCGGCAAACCCAACGCCTCTCGTTGTTTTGAGCTTTTTAGTAAATTCAAAAAGTCTTGTTTATCTAAAACTGTAGATTTTTTGAGCTGTAGCCTAGATACTTTTTTATAAAAAGCTTTACTAAACGGCTGGCAGGCTTGCAAAAGCCCCTTCAAGCTTGGGGCTAAATAAGCACCAATGCCCACCCACCAACTTGCAGATTTAATATTTGGAATCAACAAAAATATTGCAGTAATAAATAGAATATTAAAAATATAAGCCCACGGCACCGATAGCGTTCTGACAGAGAGTAAAACAGCACCAGACGACAGCAAGACAATCAAGCTCCAAGCAACAAAATTAATGCTCTCTTGATATCTTGCAACTAAAATTAGTCGGTGAGAAGACTCATCTTCGTGCCTAGCTCTAGACTCTAGCTCTGCTAATGAATTCTGCGTATAAGCACGACGCAACTTCGCTATAAGAATACTCACCACCACCGATATTGCAAATAAAGCCACTATCATACCTACCTCATAATATTCCTTTAGTTTTCAGTCTGCAACAAGCCAGATGATATGATGTATGGGTAGTAAATAAATGGGGATACAATGAGCAAACAGTTTTTAATCATAATTGCAGTAATTATTTTAGGATTTTTTGGCGTACTGACCATCACAAAGAAAAAAGATAGCAACAACAGCAACAAAAAATCTGGAGACCAGAGCCAAACCAGCAATCACACGGTGGGCGCTGGCAAAAAAGGCGTTACCTTGGTAGAATTTGGCGACTTCCAGTGCCCAGCCTGTAAAAGTTTTTACCCTGTTGTCGAGCAAGTCAAAGAGATTTATGGTGATGATATTACATTCCAATTCAAGCACTTCCCGCTAACCCAAATTCACCCTAACGCATTTATAGCCTCCAGGGCCGCAGAAGCCGCCGGCCGTCAGGGTAAATTCTTTGAAATGTACGGTCAACTATACGAAAACCAAGAAGCCTGGAGCACCAGCAAAGACCCAACTTCGCTACTCAACGACTACGCCAAAAGTCTTGGCCTCAATGTTGACCAATTCAAAAACGACATGAAGAGCTCGTCTGTAGCAGATACCATCAACGCCGATCTCTCGGCAGGTAAAAAAGCTGGAGTAGAGTCCACCCCAACCTTCATACTCAATGGCAAAAAACTCGACAAAAGTCCAACCAGTCTCGACGAATTCAAAAAGCTAATAGACGAAGAAATCGCCAAACAAAACAAACCACAAAACTAAATCCTACAATAGCCCAGATAAAGTTACTTTAGTTTTTTAAGAAGTCCGTCAAAAGCATGCATGTCTGGATGCAAATTAATGCCCTTTTTGCGTCGTTCGTGCTCTTCCTCAATCGTAGCTTCTAGCTTTTTCATCACTGGGCTAGACAGCGCTTTCTCGTGTAGTTCGTCGAACTCTCTGTCCAATATTGCTAGTTCTTCATCTGTCAGCCTCTCCAGGCTCACAAACGAACCCCGTGCTTTGGTGGTGACACGAATTAGCTCGTCCAGCTTTAATTGCATAGCTTTGCCGTCACGGTTTTGAGTATTCTGGATTAAAAATACCATCAAAAAAGTGACAATCGTAGTACCTGTATTGATAATCAACTGCCATGTGTCCGAAAAATTAAATAGCGGGCCTGTTGTTGCCCAAAGCACTACCACGAGACAAGCCATAACAAATGTCATAGCAGAACCAGCAGCTACAGAAACCTTGTTAGAAACTTTCCTAAACATATCTTTCATCAGTGACTATCTCCTTATTCGTAAAACTCTTGTACTTCGTGTAAACTTAAGAGGTACAGGTACAGAGTAACACAAAACCATATGCATATTGATTCCGTTTTTAGCGAACTAAGCCTAGTCATAGTTGTGACCGCAGTTGTCTCGATTATTATGAAGCTTATCAAACAACCCCTGATATTGGGCTACATTCTTTCTGGTCTAATAGTAGGACCAGCAGCGCTTGGGTTAATTCACTCAACAGCCATGTTCGAGTCATTCTCTGGCATCGGCATCGCTTTGCTTCTATTTATTATCGGACTGGGCATGAGTCTTGGCGAACTCAAACGCCTAGGAAGCGTTGTACTTCTCACCGCTGCTACAACATTTTTAACAATATTCTCTGCCGGCTTTGCCACCTCAACCCTCCTTGGCTTTGGCAAAACAGAAGCCATGATAACTGGTCTGGCTCTATTCTTTAGTAGCACAATTATTATCGTCAAAATCCTTACCGACAAAAAAGAACAAAACCGGCTACACGGACAGATCGCTATTGGGGTGATTGTTATAGATGACATAGTTGCAACCCTAGCTTTACTATTTATTGTTGCTGGCAAAGATGGTGGCAGTTTTCAGATATCAGAGCTTGTCTTGCTCGCCGCCAAATCAATATTTCTCCTTATATCCCTGGCTCTTGCTAGCACCAAGCTCATACCAAAAATTGCAAAATACATGGCCAGCAACCAAGAGCTACTCTTTTTATTTGCCATCGCATGGGGCTTCGGTATCGCTACCTTATTCGAAAGAGCCGGTTTTTCCATAGAGATCGGTGCCTTATTCGCTGGTATTGCCCTGGCGTCTTCGCCCTATGTCAAAGAGATCGCCTCGCGCCTCAAGCCACTACGAGACTTTTTTGTTGTCATATTCTTTATAACCCTTGGGCAGAGCATGAGCCTGGGTAATATAGCTGCTGGTTTGGTGCCCGCATTAATCTTGTCGGCAATAGTAATGCTGGTAAAACCTCTGGCGGTCATCACCGCGACTGGCCTAATGGGCTATCCAAAGCGAGTAGCCTTCAAAGCCGGCATTAACCTATCTCAAATTAGTGAATTCTCTATCATATTAGTTCTACTAGCTACCAGCGTAGGTATGGTCCGTCCAGAGCTCAGCGCTATCATTACGCTGGTGGCCATAATAACTATTGCTATATCCACTTATCTAATGCATTACGACGATGTTCTCTTTGAAAAGTTTGACCGAATCAATATTAAACTCTTCGAAAAAGAAGTCACTTTTAGAGAGAAAAAGCAAGCCAAGCCATACGAGCTTGTCCTGTTCGGGTACGACCAGGGAGGTTACGAGATAATCAAAACCTTCAAAGAACTCGGCAAAAAATACTTAGTAATCGACTACGACCCCGATGTCATAGAGATCCTAGAAAAACGCAAAATAGACTATCTGTACGGTGACGCCGCAGATCTAGAACTGCTCAAAGAAGCCCAGATAGACAAAAGCAAGTTAATTGTTTCAATTATTGTCGGACACGAAGTAAACAAATTCGTAGTTAGTACTATGGACAGGCTCAACCCCGACGCAGTTATCATCTCTAGAGCAGATACCGTTACTGAGGCAAACGAACTTTACGATCTTGGTGCTAGCTATGTCATGATGCCTCACTATATTGGCAACGAACGAGTTAGCTCATTTATCCGAAAAAGTGGTTTGCAAAAAAATGAATTTAAAAAATACGGCCAAAAACACCAAGATTACCTCAAAAACTATCTAGAAGACGAGATCAACATCTAAAGCTTGGCGTCGCACGAACGGCAAATACCGCAGGGACCACACATCTTTTTGGGCTCATCGTCTTTAGGTTTAGGCTGGCAAACAACACAGTGCTGTTTTTTGTTAAAACTATAGCTAGTTTTTTCATCAGCTTTATCGCCATAACCCAACTCGCTTAGCTGGCCATTAGCATCTGTCGTGCCTGCCTTGATGCTCCCCCCACAGCCACTAAATGTTTTGCCAGCAGAGGTCGCCCGTTGGGCTGCCTGCCAGACTTGATCTGCCAACTCTCTCTCGGGAACGAATCCTGTTGTTGAGTCAGTCGTCCATGCAGTGTCATCGCCCAATCTGCCCAATTTCAATGCACCACTAAACCTCTCTGTTATTGTTGCCGCAACTGCGTACAAAAGCTGGTTATCGTCATTAATCGTCTCTACTTTATCAAAATACATCTGAAGCACATCGGTCTGAGCCTTAACAAAGTTCAAAGTATCGGTCTGGCGCCCATGTTTTATCCCTGCAAAATGCTCTGCACCTGTCTGTACCTTAAGGCTTTGGTCGTACTGTCCACGCAGATCGCCAATTAGTTTTGCCTGCTCAATGTCGCTATCAAGATTAAAATGCCGTCTCTGGCCTAATAGCTCACCCTGCTCTGGCTTATCTACCTCCAGATACTCATACAGCTGTTCCAAAGCCCTCCGATTGCTCCCATCCAGGCTCTGCGACTGGATATGTAGCGAACCATCTTGCCGACGACTTATTACCCGCAACATAGTTTGCTGGCGAGTCACATTGTATCCGCCAACATCTTCATTATGACCCTCCAGCTCCTGTGGAAAATCAGAAACCACCACCATAGTATTCGGGCCACCTCCTTGTGCCATTGCCAACATATCCTGGTATTCCTCTAGCTCGTGTTGTCTTCGCCTAGACTCAAAGTACAAATTAGCCGGCAACTTATAGCTCTCGTCTAGCGCATCTTCAAAAATCTGCTTCAAAGAGCTCCCATCTTCTGCGACCAGATCTTGTCCATTAAGCTCATAGACAAATTCGGACTGCATACTCCCGTGCACGACCTCTGCTAGCCAAGTTGTGGTATCGTCATACAGTCTCCGTTCCGGGTTGTAGACAAATGTTTCTGGTTGTTTCTCTTTTTCTATGGTAGCGTACATATTTTCTCGTTCCTTTTAGGGTGGCCGAGAAAAAGATACAAAAAATGCTTCTGCTCGGAAGTCTAAAAAGATCCGTATCGGGCTTTAACCGTTGCGGCACAGCACAGGAATCTCACCTGTTTCCGGATTAAAATTTTAATGTATCTCAATAATATCACGCTAGCTGTGGTGTGCTAGATGTAGAATATACACCACCCATAGCGTCACAACCAGATAGCAAGGAGTATAATCGTCCCTGCAATAATCCTGTAGTATGCAAAAATCTTAAAATCGTTTTTTGACACATATTTTAATAGCCAATTTATAGCTATCATGGCCGTTATAAAGGCCGATATTGTCCCAGCCAAAAGCGCAGGCCCGCCACCACTAACTGTATCTAGCTCACCCCAGCCTCTAGCCAACTGATAAAATCCGGCTAATAACAAAATAGGTATACTCAAGTAAAAAGACAGTGTTGTTGCTGTCACCCTGTCTAGCCCAGACAGTAGTCCGCCCATAATAGTAGCCCCGCTCCGTGACACCCCAGGGATCAAAGCCAACATCTGATAAAAACCAACTTGCAGAGCCTGCTTTATGCTCAACTGATCAAACCTTGGCTTCTCTGTTGTATTACTTGGAGCCTTATGAAAGCTCTCTATAATCCATATCAAGATACCGCCAACTATCAGGCTCACAGCTACCGTAGTAACAACAGCATACTTCGACAAGTAGTCTTTTAAAAGCAGGCCAGCCAGGCCAGCAGGGATTGTCGCAATAACCCAACACAGCATAAAATAAGTAGCTTGTTTTTCTCTTTTAGCGAGCCCGATAAATTTACTTATCAAGTCTTTACGATAATGCCACAAAACCGCTCCTATGGCACCCATCTGTATAACAACAGTAAACACCTCTGCCGTGTCTTTATAGCCAATCAAATTCTCCGAAACGATTAGGTGACCAGTGCTAGATATTGGCAAAAACTCAGTCAGCCCCTCGATTATTCCCAACAGTATTGCTTGCAAGATTTCCATTAGGCTATATTATACTCGCTTTTTAATATCGACTAACCGCGAAACAAAGGACTGCGATGCACCGTCCAACCCAAGCACCTTCAAAGAGCCCACTAGCACATACAGCCCGTCAACATCATTCTGGCTAACCGTCTCTGTTTGTTCTAAACGACGAAAATGATAGTCTATCTTGTCCACCAGCCACTTTTCTTCGGATGGCTCAACAGAATTCGTCCGAAGAGGTGTGTTGGACTCTTCCCCTGCCGACACAACTTCTAAAGACCGCGCCGACTTACCTTTTTTTACCAAATGTCCCCTGGCAATCAGGTTATCTATGTGTACTGCCACCGTAGCTACCGACTTATACCCCAAGCCACTACAAATCTCTCGATAGCTCGGGCCATACCCATGTTGGGCAATAAATTGAGTAATAAAAGCCAACATCTCTGTCTGCTTTTTGGTCGGTCGCACCTGGGTTGTCATTATTTCAATATCCTATAAGCGCTGTGTCCATGAGGTTTGTGCGCCAACACCCTGGCAGGCGTAATCTTGACTTTGTGAGCTGGCTTTTTGAATTTCTCGGGAAAAACCCAGTACTTGTACCACAAGTAATTCCAAACTGTAAAAAACCCAGCCGAGACAAACTGGCCAATATAAGGAGTTATTCCGACTTCTTTCAGGCCAAATACTATCAAATAGTCCATCACAAACCCAACAATAGTTATAGTTGCATACCTGCTAGTAACTTCGGTCTGATGTTTCTTTAGTTTAGGGTTATTAAACACCCAATATCGTTGCAAAATAAAGTTTATAGTCCAGCCAAACAAGGTCGACACAGACTTGGCCCAAAAAAATGTTCCGCCCAAGATCTTGTCTATAAAAAAGAACATGCCATAACCAGACCAAAAGTAGGCGCCCCCGCTAATCATATATTCGGTGATGCGTCTTATTTCTCGTTGTTCCGATTTTTTTAGTTTTTTAAATTTCATAAGTTTTGTTTGTTATTTGTTCGATTATCCAACCAAAGTATATCACCAAGTAACTGGGTTTGTAATGGTATAATCTGACTAGAGATGAAAAATAACGCCAATCTGTTTTTTGCAATTCTTTTAATCGTCGGTGACTTTCTGGCTATTATTTCAGCCTTTGCTTTGGCTTATGTCCTGCGCGTCAAGCTAGACGATCGCCCGCTAATTTACCAAATCTCGTCATTGTCATACATATCGGCCTTTCTGGCGGTTGTACCTTTTTGGCTAGTCAGTCAGAGCGCCCTGGGGCTATACACGCGCCATGTCTACGAAAATCGCTTCCGCGAGATTGGACGGCTCATTTTGGGCTCGTTTATCGGAGTTTTGCTGGTTATTGGCTACGACTTTGTGGCCAATGGCGACTTGTTCCCCGCTCGGCTGGTACCTGTTTATGGGCTTTTCCTAAGTTTTGGCTTTCTTATCGCTTTTCGTACGGTTGCCCGAATCTTTAGGCGCATATTGTTTACTTATGGGGTTGGCATTAACAATGTTTTGGTTGTTGGCAACCCCAAAAGCAGTCGAGCGGTCATCTCGGAACTTATCGACACTCGCTTTAGTGGATACAACATTGTTGGCACAGTCGGCTTCAAGATAGACGACAGCTCCATCCCTGCTTATGACGACTTTTTAGTAGCAACCAAAAAGCTTAAAGGCAAAGTTATTAACACAATCATCCAGACCAAGCTGTACTCGTCCGAAAATCAAAATACCGACATTTTAGGCTACGCCCAAAAGCGCCATATAGCCTACAAATTCATCCCTGGCAACGACGGCGTTTTTGCCGGCAACATCGAAGTAGAGCTATTTCGGGGCGTGCCAGTAGTTAGCGTTCACCAAACAGCGCTGGTTGGCTGGGGGCGTATAGTAAAACGACTTTTCGACTTTGTTTTTTGCTTGTTTTTTATCATCCTTTTATCGCCGTTCATGCTACTAACCGTTATCATCGTTAAGATAGCCAACCCTCACGAACCACTTATTTTCAAACAAACTCGTCTGACTCAATTCGACAAAAAATTTACAGTTTACAAATTTCGCTCACAGCGCAAAAAGTTCGATGGCACCACGCCAGAAGAAGCCTTCAAGCTACTCGGTCAAGAAGACCTGGCCAAAAAATATCGCAAAAATGGCGACCAAGTAGCCAACGACCCGCGCCTAATTCGGCTTGGCTCGTTTATTCGCGCTACTAGCCTAGATGAGTTGCCTCAGCTGTTCAATGTCCTAAAAGGCGACATTAGCCTTGTTGGACCAAGGGCTTTAATTCCGCAAGAGCTAGAAGAATACCAAGGCAAACATCAAATCCTTAGCGTCAAATCTGGCCTAACCGGGCTAGCCCAGGTATCTGGTCGCCGAGACATCAGCTTTGACGAACGACGCAAACTAGATGTTTATTATGTACAAAACTGGAGTTTTTGGATAGACATCAGCATCTTGCTACGAACTTTTCGCGCTGTAATCAACGGCATCGGAGCCAAATAGTGCTTGACAAACTTAGCTAACTTAGCTAAGATATACTTATGAAAACTGTCAGCATCCACGATGCCAAGACTAATCTCAGCAAATACATCGCCGCCGCCAAACGCGGTGAGACTATTTATGTCGGAAGCTTTGGCAAGCCCGAAGTTAAGCTGGTTCTGCTCAACCCAAATGAAATCAAAAAACCAAAACGCCAATTCGGCGTCCTAAAGGGCAAAATATCTGTACCTGACCTTGAGGCAATTGACAATAGCCCCGAGTGGAAAGAAGTAATTCGCTCTATGACAGAAGACCCTCTGCACCATGAATAGCCTACTTCTTGATACTAATGTACTCATCTGGTTTATTTACGGCGAACCAATGTCTAAAAGAATCAAAAATCTTATCGCTGAAACCCCAATGGTTTATGTGTCTGCTCTTTCATTGTTAGAAATAAAAATAAAACAAGAGATCGAAAAATTACCATTTATTGATATAGAAAAAGCACTGCTTATTACAGATATAAAGGTGCTAAACCTGGATTCGAGCCAGGTACTTTCCTATAAGCTCTATGATAAAACCAACAAAGACCCTTTCAACAATGCCATTACTACTGTTGCCATTTCCAAAAACCTTGCATTGGTTACCTCTGATAAAAAAATCTTGTCTTTGCACGAAAAAAACCTGAGGACGATTGATGCCACAAAATAACCAGCTGAAGGTGGCGATTGTTTGTGACTGGCTAACCGGACCTGGTGGTGCCGAGCGCGTCGTGCTAGAAATGCACAAGATGTATCCAGAAGCGCCTATTTATACCTCGCAGTACAATGCAGACAAAGCCACCTGGTTTAACGGGCTAGATATCCGAACCGGCTGGCTCCAAAAACTACCTGCAAGCCTTAAAAAGTTCTTGCCAGTACTTCGAGCTATATATTTCTCTAGACTAGACCTGTCCCAGTACGACTTGATCATTTCCAGCAGTGGCGCCGAAGCCAAATTCGTCAAACGGCGACTAACTGCAACGCATATTGCGTACATCCATGCCCCTACCCACTACTACTGGAGTCGCTACGACGAATATCTCAAAAACCCCGGTTTTGGCAAACTCGACTGGCTAGCACGCCTTGGGCTCAAAATATTAGTTGGTCCAATGCGCCGGTGGGACTACCGATCGGCCCAACGCCCGGACAAAATTATCGGCAACAGCACGCACATCAAAAATGAGATAAAAAAATATTATAACCGCCAAGCAGAAGTAGTTTTCCCTCCGGTAGATACCGATCGATTCAAGTCCCTAAAATCAACCGAAAGGACAAACTTTGTCTGTGTTAGTCGCCTAGCCCCCTACAAACGAGTCGATCTGGCCGTATCGGTAGCAACAGACTTGGGTCTACCTCTGGTGGTTTTAGGCGGAGGGCCAGAGCTTGGTCGTTTGCAGGCCATGGCTGGGCCAACTGTTACATTTATTTCTAGTCCTACCGACCAAGACATCAACAATGCGCTAGCCTCGGCCAAGGCCTTTATGTTTCCTGGTCTAGACGACTTCGGCATTGCCCCAGTCGAGGCATTATCTGCTGGTGTACCGGTTGTCGCATACCGTGGCGGGGGTGCCCTAGACTATGTTATCGACGGCAAAAACGGCGTATTCTTTGCCGACCAAACAACCGCTAGTCTCAAAAGCGCTATCGCTAAATTAAACAGCAAATATTCACCTGATGATATAAAAGCCTCTGCCCAAACCTTCTCGGTTAAGAATTTTCACAAAAACCTTCAAAAAGTCATCAAAGACAGCCTACAATAGCCATTACCTCTTAAAAATTTAAAAAAGGAAATCTCGGTAATGTGCGGAATCGTCGGATACATAGGTAAAGCTAGTGCAGTCAACTTTGTGGTTGATGGTCTAGAAACGCTCGAATACAGAGGCTACGACTCGGCTGGCGTCAGCACAATTGTGGATGGCCAAGCTGTTACTACCAAACAAGTTGGGCGGGTCGAAGGCTTGCGCCAAGAACTATCAGATCAACTAACCAGCAACAGTACTATTGCTTTGGGACACACTCGCTGGGCGACTCACGGCACACCAACCGTCAAAAATGCGCATCCACATTTTAACGCCGACCAATCCATACTGGTGGTACACAACGGCATCATCGAAAACTACCAAGAACTCCGAACTCGCCTAACCGAAGCTGGCTACACATTTATTTCGCAGACCGATACCGAGGTTATTCCTCACCTTATTGACCTTCATCTCAAAACCAGCAAATCTTTTCAGCAAGCTTTTGAGCAAGCCATCCAAGAGCTAACCGGTGCCTTTGCCATCATGGCCATGCACACAGACAATCCAGACTGCCTGTTTGTAGCCCGACTTTCCAGCCCGCTAGTTATTGGCGTGGGAAACGGCGAACACTTTATTGCCTCCGACGCTACAGCACTTATGGATCAAACCAAAAAAGTTATCTACCTAGACGACTACGAGGTGGCCAAAATCTGTGCAGACACCGTCCAGATTCATAACATCAAAAAAGCCGTCCAGGTAAAGCGCCAAGCCAAAATGCTAGACTACGACCTCGAAAAAGCCAGCCTAGGAGACTTCCCAAACTACATGATCAAAGAAATCTTCGAAGCCCCACAAACCGTGCAATCTGCTACCAGAGGGCGCGTTCGAGCCGACACCAGCGCCGTTACGCTGGGTGGGCTAACTACCGTCGCCGAGCAACTCCGCTATATCGACCGCCTTGTCATAGTGGCCTGCGGAACATCTTATTACGCCGGGCTAATTGGCGAATACTTAATCGAAGAAATCGCTGGCATTCCCGTAGAAGTCCAGCTAGCCTCCGAGTTCAAATATCGCAACGAGCCGTTTTCGCGCAGTACCGCCCTGCTAGCTATCTCGCAATCGGGCGAAACCGCCGACACTATCTCGGCTCTCAAAAAAGTCGAGGACTTTGGTGTTTTGCGACTTGGTATCGTCAACGCCGTTGGCTCTACCATTGCTCGCATGACCGATGCTGGTGTTTACTGCCACGCTGGACCCGAAAAATCTGTCGCTAGCACCAAAGCTTTTATGGCGCAGGTAACCATCCTTACCGAGATCGCCCTGCACCTCAGCCAAGGCAACACCCCGCTATACAAACCCGTTTTAAACGAACTACTTGCCTTGCCCGACAAAATCAAGCAAGTTCTAGACCAAGCGCCAACCATCGAAAAGCTGGCCAAAAAATACCAAAGCTACCCAGACTTTATGTTTATTGGGCGCAAATACGGCTACCCCTGCGCGCTCGAAGGAGCCCTAAAACTCAAAGAGATTAGCTACATTCATGCCGAGGGTTACGCCTGTGGCGAGATGAAGCACGGCCCACTTGCCATGATCGACCAAAACTTTCCAACTTTTGCCATTGCCCCAACCGACCAACTGCTCGAAAAAACCATCAGCAACATCGAGGAAATTAAGGCTCGCGGGGGCAAAGTGCTAGCCATAGCCACAAAAGGCAACAAATCTGTGGCCAAAGTAGCCGACGATGTTATCTATATTCCAAAAACTCTCGAGCAAACCCAGCCCTTGCTTACGGCCGTTGTTATGCAACTATTTTCGTATTTTGTAGCCTTGGGCAAGGGCCACAATGTCGACCGCCCGCGCAACCTGGCCAAGTCCGTCACCGTCGAATAGCCCTGCCAAAAACCGCCCTATTCTGTCACTGCCAAAATAGCCCGCAGAGCGACTGCTGTATCTTGCCATTCCCTAACGGACACACAATCGATTCCCATCTGCTCTACCGCATAGTCATTGCCACCTGGCACAATCTTGTCGCCCATAAACAATATGTCTTCTTTGGATAGCCCTGTAGCTTCCATGAGCTTATTCATGCCATAGGCTTTGTCGATGCCTGGCCGAGTTACATCAATCGATGTAGCACCAGCAGCTCTAACATTAAAGTCTGGTATTTTGGGTGCCACAATATCACGAATCTTCATCTTTTTAGTACTGTCTGGATCCCAGGCTTCTTTTATCCGTACGCCTTCTTCGCCCAGCTCGGCTACAATTTCTTGCCCCAAAATAGATAGTGTTATCTGACTGTCTCTATCCTCGATTGTCTCGCCATAGGTTTTTTCTACCTTATAGCCCGACTCCTCCATGCCCTCTTGCAAAGCCTTTATAATCTGTTGTTTTTGCTCGGCAGTAAAGTCTTCGGCGTATTGCAAGGCCCAGTCGTTCTGGCTTTTATCATAAGTGTAGTACCTAGTGCCACTAGTCGGCATTAAGTGGAGCTTACTCAACAACTCTGGGTCGTCTGTCAGCTGGCTTAGCACCTGCAGATTAATCAGTTCAAATTTGGCGCCAGATATTACGCAAACTTCGTACTTATCCAAAAGAACATTTAGTAAATCCACCATTTTGTCTGGCAAAAGTGACTTACTGGGGGCCAGAGTTCCGTCTAGATCAAAGGCTATCAATTTTTTCTTCATGCTTATCTGCTCACTTTCTTGTCTTTAGCGTTATCCCAGTCGTGCAAAAACCAACTGCTCGACCAGTGTTTGTCCGAGCCAACCCCAGAAACAACTCTGATATTGTACTTTTGGCAAGTGCCCCATTCGGGGATAGTCTTTTCATCTATCCGGTCGCCCCCTTTTGTAAACACATTTGGTTTCAAAATTTCCAGGGCTCTCGAAACCGTCTGATCACCTTCTATCTCGAACGGGACTACATAATCAACGCCGGCGATGCCACTGACTATTAGGCTTCTTGTCTCAAGATCTTGGAAAGGCCGGCCTTTTTTGGCCCGCAAAAATCCATCGCCATTAACAATAACCACCATTATGTCGCCGTGTTTCTTGCTTTCAATGATGTTGCTAATATGCCCTGGGTGAATTGGGTCAAAGCCACCGCTGGTAGCAACAACCTTGTCTCCCAAACTCTCACGAATCTTGGCAAACTCATCCAGCGAAATTATTTCTGCACCCCAATCCATTGTCATAATTGTATCTAGTATACCAAACACCCCCTAACAGATGTTATAATGAGTTTTATGAATAAAATACTTGTAACCGGCGGGGCAGGTTTTATAGGCTCCAACTTTGTACATTATATTTACCGCGAACGGCCAGATTGGCACATCACAGTGCTCGATGCACTGACCTACGCTGGCAACATAGAGAACATAAAGGGCTTGGACGAATCTCGTGTATCGTTTGTGCACGGAGATATCTGCGACGCGCCACTCGTAGACAAGCTAATTTCTGGCGTTGATGTGGTTGTGCACTTTGCCGCCGAGTCTCACAACGACAACTCTTTGCACAACCCTTGGCCCTTTGTTCAGACAAACATTATTGGCACCTATCAACTGCTCGAGGCAGTCCGCAAACACGGTAAACGCTTCCACCATGTTTCTACCGACGAAGTCTATGGCGATCTAGAGCTAGACGACCCAGACAAGTTCAAAGAGACAACTCCGTACAACCCATCTAGCCCCTACTCTAGCACCAAGGCTGGCTCTGACATGCTGGTCCGCGCCTGGGTGCGTTCGTTTGGCGTTTTTGCAACGCTTTCTAACTGCTCAAACAACTACGGCCCCTACCAGCACATCGAAAAGTTCATCCCCCGACAAGTTACCGAAATAGCCGAAGGGCGCAAGCCCAAACTATACGGCACCGGCGAAAATGTCCGGGATTGGATCCACACAGAAGACCATTCGTCTGCAGTGCTAACTATCATCGAAAAAGGCAAATCGGGCGAGACCTACATGATTGGCGCCAACGGCGAAAAAAACAACAAAGAGGTCGTAGAGCTCATCCTAGAGCTTACGGGCAAAAACCCGCAAGATTACGACCATGTAAATGACCGTCCAGGGCACGACCTGCGCTACGCAATCGACGCTACAAAACTCCGTACAGAACTTGGCTGGGAGCCAAAATACACCGACTTCAAGTCTGGCCTTGCCGACACAATTCAGTGGTACCAAGACAACGAAGATTGGTGGAAGCCAGCCAAACAAGCCACCGAGGCCAAATACAAGGAGCTGGGAAGATGAGCATTTTGGGAAGAGAAGCCCGAGCATCGAATTTACTTCGTGCCCGGAGCGATGAGAAACCCGCTTGTGGGTGTCTCATGATAGCCAAATACAAGGAGCTGGGAAGATAACCCATGGAGTTAGAAAAAACTTTAGCTGTCAAAGAAGCCAAGATACCAGGATTTTTTGTAGTAGACCTAGCTGTTCACGGCGATAACCGAGGCTGGTTTAAAGAAAACTATCAAAAAGAAAAGATGGAGGCACTTGGCCTTCCTGCCTTCGAGGTCGTTCAAAACAACTTTTCATACAATGCGCAGAAGGGCGTAGCCCGTGGCTTGCACGCAGAACCATGGGACAAGTTTGTCTCGGTCGCCAACGGCAAGGTCTTTGGCGCTTGGGTAGACCTGCGCGACGGCCCCAGCTTTGGCAAAACCCTAACCGTAGAGGTAACGCCCGACATCGCTGTATTTGTGCCAAAAGGCGTAGCAAATGGCTACCAAACCATGGAAGAAAATGTCACCTACACCTACCTTGTCAACGACCATTGGTCACCAGAGGCCAAATACACTCTTGTCAACCTGCAAGACCCAGCACTTGGCATTGACTGGCCTATCCCCATCACAGACGATCTCATCTCCGAAAAAGACAAAAACCACCCTCCTCTTAGCCAAATAACCCCTATAAAAAACTAGCATGGACGACTCCAAATTTTTTATAACAGGCGCAAATGGACAGCTCGGGCGAGCCTTACAGACCAAATACCCCAACGCTCAAAAAGCAGATATTAGCGAGCTAGACATCACCAATCCAGAATCCGTGTCTGGCTATGACTGGTCGGGCATTACTCACATACTAAATGCTGGAGCCTACACCAATGTAGACGGCGCCGAAACGCCAGAGGGCCGAGTGGCTTCGTGGCGCGTCAATGCTACTGCTGTTGGCTACCTTACAAAAGTCGCCATCCAAAACGACATTACTCTGGTACACATCTCTAGCGACTATGTTTTTGACGGCGCCAAAGACAATCACACAGAAGACGAGCCACTGTCTCCGCTAAGCGTTTATGGAGCCAGCAAAGCCTGTGGCGATGCTATCTTGGGTCTTGCGCCAAAACACTACCTGCTACGAACTTCTTGGGTCATCGGCGAAGGCAACAACTTTGTTCGCACCATGGCAGGGCTAGCCCAAAAAGACATCTCACCAACAGTTGTACACGACCAAGTTGGCCGACTCACCTTTACTAACGAACTTGTCCGGGCAATTGACCACCTACTAACAAACAACCACGCTTACGGCACCTACAATGTCTCTAACAGCGGAGAATCTGCCAGCTGGGCAGATATTACCCGCCAGATATTTAAAGTTCTTGGCCGAGATGATCTAACTGTCACAAACACCACAACTCAGGAGTACTTCAAAGACAAACAGGGCATTGCGCCTCGCCCACTTCAAAGTACTTTGGACTTATCCAAAATCCAAGCAACCGGTTTTGCTTCGAAAGATTGGAAAGAAGACCTAGCAAAATACCTAAACAAATGAATATTGAATTCTCAGACCATGCGCTAGAACGCCTAAAGCACCGCCAAAATATCAAAAGAAGCATGGTGCTAGAGACCATTAAGAACCCTGATACAAATGAAACATCTTACAGGGACAGATTAGTCTTTCGCAAGAAATTCTTGGAGGAAGTTCTTGAGGTTGTCTGCAAAAAAGAGGATAATAAGACTATTGTAATAACGCAATATCTGGTAGGAGAATAATGAAGATAACTTATGACGACAAAATAGACGCTATGTACATCAGCTTAAACGAAAAAGCTTCCTACAAGTCTAGCAAAAAAATTACCAAGGACCTATTGGTCGACTATTCTGCCGACGGGCATGTTATTGGCCTCGAGGTTCTTGATGCGTCAAAGAACTCTCCGATGCCAAAAAAGTTAACCAGTGTTCCAGTAGAACACAAATCAACTATCTAGAACTAAGGAGACACTAACAAGATGAATCCCGTTAGAGCCATGCAGTATGTGCATGTAATAGTAAACAAAACCGGGCAATTCTATCCAGGTTACACTTCTGACTTAAAAAAGCGCTACAAAGAACACTCCGATGGCAAGAGTACATACACCAGCCATCGTGGACCCTATGAACTGATATACTATGAAGCGTGTCTTAATAAAAAAGATGCTTACGCACGAGAAAGGTATCTAAAATCAGGCATGGGAAAGCGTTATTTAAGAAATCGTATAAAAAATTACACGGAGGCTCTAACGGGATGAAAGGCATTATTTTAGCGGGCGGTTCAGGCACACGGCTCCACCCCATTACAAAAGGCATCAGCAAGCAACTCATGCCTATCTACGACAAACCCATGGTTTATTACCCCCTCAGCACCCTCATGCAGGCTGGAATCAAAGATATCCTTATCATCACCACTCCGCACGACCAAACAGCCTTCAAGAGCCTACTGGGCGATGGCTCGGACTGGGGCATTAGTATCAGCTATGCTGTTCAGCCCTCTCCAGATGGTCTGGCCCAGGCGTTCATCATTGGCGAAGAGTTCATAGGTAGCGACAAAGTTGCCCTCATACTGGGCGACAACATCTTCCACGGCCCAGAGCTAGACGAATCGCTTGCAGAATGCACAGACCCAGACGGCGGAGTAGTTTTTGCCTACAGAGTGTCCGACCCAGAGCGTTATGGCGTCGTAGAGTTCAACCAAAACATGGAAGCCATAAGCATAGAAGAAAAGCCAGCCCAACCAAAGTCCAACCATGCGGTAGTTGGCCTCTATTTTTACGACAACGATGTAGTAGAAATTGCCAAAAATGTCCAGCCAAGTCACCGTGGCGAGCTAGAGATAACATCTGTCAACGCCGAATACTTGCGACGAGGCAAGCTCAAAGTCACAACTCTCAACGACGGCGATGTCTGGCTCGACACCGGCACTATAGACAGCCTCACAGATGCTACAGACTACGTACGAGTTTTGCAAAAAAGAACCGGGCAAATCATTGGCGCCCCAGAGCGGATAGCCTACGAGCAAGGCTTTATAAACCAAGACCAGCTAACCCAACTAGCCCAACCCCTAAAAAAATCCGGCTACGGCGAATATCTGTCCAGCCTCAACTAATTAGACTTGCTCTTCGAAAAAATAACCCATTTAAATATCGTAAAGTTCCATGTTGCAATTATTGCAGTAGCTAAAATCTTTGCATAAACAATATCTAAAAGATTAAGGCGCACTAGGGTGTCTACAAAAAAACTTGTAAATACAAGGTTGAACAAGCTCAAAGACAGGAACATAATTACCTGATTTCGCAATACAAACCGGCTTTTGTTAGTGTGTCTAAAGACTCTACTTCTATTCATGGGGAAGTTAAATAAAAACCCCGAAAGAAATCCGAAGGCGCTAGCTAAATACGCAGGCATACCTAAAAGAGAATACAGATACTTTGTAATCCCGACATCAATTAGCAAACTAACGACGCCAACTAGTCCGAAAAAAAACACCTGTGCCATTGTTTTTCTATGTAATTGCATATGCTTGACCCGATTATAACACCTATGCCATACTATAATGTCTATGAAAAAGAGGATTAAATGTATAGAAAAACAGAAGTTTCTGTTGTAGTACCGTGCTACAACGAAGAAAAATTAATAGAGAAAACTATAGAGAAGATACCTAGTTTTGTTGATCATATAATTATTGTAAATGACGCCAGTACAGATAGTACTCTAGATAAAATAAATTTACTTAAAAAATCTAACAAAAAAGTAGTTGTCATTGACCTAGAGGAAAATCAAGGTATTGGTGGAGCACTGATGAGCGGATATTCTCATGCCCTAGAAAATACAAAATCTACCGCCATAGGGATTGTGGCGGGTGACGACCAATTCGATACCGGTTATCTGCAATCTATGCTAGATGATTTTATTGATCAATCTGCAGACTACGTAAAAGCGAGCCGGTTCTTCCACAGGAAAGAGTTTATGACAATGCCTCGTCATAGGAGATACGGCAATATCTTCATATCATTACTTACAAAATTTTCTACTGGGTACTACTCTATTACAGACATAACGAATGGTTGCGGCTTTCTAAGAAGAAGTATCTTGGAAAAGGTCGATTTCTCTATGGTGCAAAGACGCTATGACTACGAAACAAGCATGCTTACTGCTCTATCCATTGCCGATGCAAAGGTCATAGATCACGCTGTTCCAGCATTTTATGGGGACGAGACCTCAACAATAAAGCTACTACCGACCGCATTAAGAAATCTACGTGCAGTCTGGATAGGTTTTTGGAAGAGAATATTTTATAAATATGTACTTTTTGGGTTTCACCCAATAGCACTATTCCTCTTCAGCGGAGTCATTGTATTTGGACTAGGTTTTATTGCAGGCCTAATAATATTTATCGATAAAGTAACAACTGGAAGCTCTCCTACGACAGCTAGCGTTATGATGTCCGTATTACCAATTATCTTAGGCTTTCAACTAGTCCTAACGGCACTTAGCATGGATGTGTCTAACGAACGTAAGTAGATAGACTAGCCTACTTTTTGATGCTTCTAACGATGCTAGGTAGGTCTTTTATGTCAGATACTATAAATTCAGGGGAGAATTGCTTAAGGTAATCCTCGTCTCGAATACCCGAAGTTACGCTCACGGTATGTATGTGTAGTAATTTCCCAGCAGAAACATCGGCTTCTGTGTCTCCAATAATAATGTCTTTAGCCTGTACGCTATATGCGTCTTGAATGATCTGGGACTTCTTATTAAGAACACTCTCTTTTGTCTGTGCGTGCCCAGATAGAATGGTGCTAAAATACCGGTCTATGCCTAGAGTTTTAAGTTGGTCCAATAATGCGGTGCGATTCCTTCGAAAACTTATCAGAATCAACTCATTATCGGAAGATAAGAGCTTTAATGTTTTTAACGAGAATTCAAAAAGCTTATCTATCTTAAGATAGCCTGGAGACTCAATCAACTGAACAAACATGTTCATGAATTCTTCTTCTTTATCCAAAGATACATCTGAAAGCATAAGTATCTCGTCCCAAGGTGTATTATTGCGTTTTCTAGACCAATAATCGTCTTTTGAAAGTTCTCTGCCGCCATATGCCTCTACGCACCTCTGATAAACCGTATAGTGCCTTGTTGATATATCTATAAGGGTGCCGTCTAGATCAAAAAAAATCTTCATCTTTACCTATAGGAGTCAATCATCTCTTCAAGTTTCTGGGGAAAATAATTCTTTGCTCGGAAGCCCAACTCTAATTCCGCTAAACTTGCATCAATGACAATGTCTGCTGACTGCGGACCTTCAACTTGCACTACTTTACTGCTGGAACCAGCAGCCTCAACTATACTCTTAGCGGCATCGTAAATACTTACCCCCTTACCGGTACCAATATTAAAGACGCCATTTGTATTTACGTCCAAAGCACGCTGTATACTCTGGGCCACATCATCTATATGAACATAGTCTCTCAGCGTGCTCCCCCCACTAATAACTATATCTCTGTTTTTGAGAGCTGTTTTTATAAAATTTGGTAATGCACGTGCTATTGGATCAGATGGACCATACATGACTGAAAATCTTAAAATAGTTGCTGTTATATTTTTCTTTTTAGCATATGTTCTTGCTACAAATTCGCTTGCAAGCTTAGTGGCGCCATAATATGAGTTGGGGCTCACTGGAGAATCTTCATTAATCTTGGCATTGATTCTTGCCTGATCGTAAACTTCTGCACTACTACCTAGAATAATTTTGTTAAACCTCCCATCAAATGATTCCAGGACATTTATCAGGCCTTCTATATTTACTGCGTTTGCTTGCTGAAGTTGATCTTCTTGCGAAGCCTTTGGTACGTGCGCAGCCATGTGTACAATTGCGTCAAACTTACCCTTTATATTTTTCGCAACGTCTGTTACGTTACTTTGATCAGTAATATCAGTCTCATAAAATTTACCCTTACCTAGACTACTACGACTTCTACCCAAATAAATAACTTCAACATCCTCACTTAATGATGCAAGAAATGCATTCCCTACAAAACCAGTTGCTCCAGTTAAAAGTATCCTCAATTAAAGTTTCTCCAATATTGCATTCATTCGCTCTACCGATGATTGCACTGTATCTACATCCGAAAGAACTGGCTCGAAATCCATTCCACGAATCCACACCTTTCCATCGGGCAATGGATTCTTCTTTTTCTTGATCTCCTGAATCTCTTGCCCCAAACCAAGTCTCACGAATATGTCTGGCATATTAAGCCCTGCATCTGTAAAAAATTGGTGAGTAGTAAAAAATCTACCTATGTTAATTTCTGTTGGATTTGGTACTCCGTTTTTATCATAAGCCATATCTACACCGAACAATCCGTTAGGATTATCGTCGATTGAAAGAACTGCCTTCTCTGCAATTTCATCAAGCTCTGGGTCTGAATAAGTTAACCCCGTACCTGTAGCGCCCGTTACCCCAGACGGAGAAATTTTTGATAACTCCCAATAAAGTCGCTTCCGCCCTTGTGCAACAACAAGCTCGCCCTTGTGCCATATAGACATCCAAGTTACAGTCTCTGGCTCAAGAAGCTCTGAGGCTGTAAAGTTACCATCCCAGGCACCATTATTTTCATTAAAATCAAGCCAGTTCTTGGCTGTTGCAACGTCATGGACAGGCAGAGAACCCCTACCGCCCGCTCCACTAATCGCTCTAATCCACATAGAGCCACCAAAGTCTTCGAGCAATTCTTTTAGGTTAGACTTTCTATCAAGAAGCACTGTCTTAGGGACCTTAATCCCTGCGTCTTCCCAAACCTTAAATGATTCAAATTTATCTTGTAATATTTTTACTGTTTTTTTATTAGGAAAAAGAGTTTTGGCATTAATCTTTTCACGATTCTCGCTTAGTACTGAAACTTCGACATCATTTTGTGCATGCACAAAATCAATCTTTTCTTTTTCTATAATATAGTTTAGAAAATCAATGTATTTTGGATCATTTGCAAGTGGGGCTAGGTAACGTGAGTCTACTTCGGCTCGTTGCAGGTAATACTTATCTGCATCCGTCCCTACAAGACAATAGTCTTTACCTGCTTGACGCAATGAACGCGTAAAGTTTACTGCTGGAGACCCGCCTGCTCCTGTTACTAAGATTCTCTTCATTATTTTTCTTCCCTTTCATATTCTTTTACTGCTATCAGCGAAAGCCTTAGTGCTTCTTTTGCATCTTTTGGATCCACCAATCTTTCGGCCCTATCACCTGCTACGTTGTGTAAAAATGCTTTCAGCTCTACGGCCAGAGGCTCTTCAAAGTCAACTGGTATAACATGTTTCTTTGGGTCTCCCATGCTAATTACAAAGGTACTAAATTGGGCGTCCTTTACTTTTTGCATATTGTGTTCGTAGTACACAAGTTCCTGAGTTATATAGTTTCCTTCCAGGTAACCTTTGGACCCTGTGATAGAAATGGTTCGTATTTTTACTGGCGTTAGCCAGTTTGCTCGAACAAAGCCCGATATTTGCCCATAGTCCATAAGTATCTCTGCAGAGTCTACTTTCTGCGAATGATGCGTCCGCGATGCATGACTATGTATTTTTGTGGGGTACTTCCCGACGAGGTAATTCAATATATCAATATCATGAACTGCCAAGTCAATGATTACATCTGTCTTTGGCTCAATCTTTGGGAATCCCCCGACTCGCTGACAGACAATGGATGTAATCTCACCCAGCTTGCCTTCGTCAATAACTGCTTTGATCGCTCGGATGATGGGGTTGTACCTTTCAATATGCCCTACGGTAAATACCAGCTTCTTCTCATTGGCTAGCTTAATCAACCTATCCGCTTCATCCATAGAATAAGCTATGGGTTTTTCTACCAAACAATGTACACCACGTTCCATCGCATAAGATGCAACTTCATAATGAAGTGGTGTAGGTACAACAATAGAAACCGCATCTAGCTCTTGTTCGTCCAGCATTTTCTTGTAATCGGTATAAAATTTAGCGTTGTGCTCATCGGCCAGCTTTTTATTCTCTTTATTTACATCCGCAAGAGCGACAAGCTCCGCCTCTGGCAGAACAGAATAATTCCGCACATGATGACCACCCATATTGCCAGCACCTATAACTGCAACCCGAATCCGGTCATTTATAGATCTCAAGATACCTCCTTAGCGATAATACAAGTTTTGTATTTCAGCCTTTAAACACCGTCTATGCTCTTACTTAACTATATCAAATTTATCAATGGAGTGTGCTAAAATTTTAAGAAGCTATAAAAAGAAAGGCCTTGATGAGAGTTCCTAGAAATTTTTCTATTGGAGTACAGTATATATTAGATGAGTGGGTTCCCCCTCGCATTCGTGACAGCAAGTTATTTATGTATTTGCCGATGCAGCTTTTAATGAAAGACGCAACTCATGATTTTATGACTTTTAAGGATTGGGTGTTTAAAAAGTCTGATAAAGAATTCGGCAAGCTCTACGAGAGGACTCTGCACGTTCAGGAGCTACAGGGAGAAACCGACCTCAATGAAGACTGCACAAAAGAGATACTTAAGATAGTAAATAATAAAAAGGTTTTGGAAGTAGGATGTGGCAGAGGCTACCTAGCCAACAAACTCGCTAAAAAGAATAAGGTCACAGCCTGCGATATTGTTGTGTCTAAGGAATTAAAAGATAAATATAAAAATGTAAAGTTTACCGAAGCAAATATCGAGAGCTTGCCTTTCAAAGATAATTCATACGATGTGGTGGTTACTACCCACACGTTAGAACATGTCAGAAATCTCGAGAAGGCCGTTTCCGAAATCAGACGTGTAGCAAAAGAGGAAGTTATTATTGTTGTACCTAGACAGCGTCCCTACAAATACACATTTAGTCTTCATACACAGTTCTTCCCTTATGATTGGTCTCTAGAGGCTGCTTTTGGGTATACTCCAGGCAAAACCACTATCAAGAGGCTGGGTGACTGGCTCTATCGAGACAAAGTAAAATAACTCGACCCACAACAAAATACTAGTCACTTATTTAGCGTACCGTAGTGTATTAATTACAGATCATATTCTTAATTATCTCAGTAATTTTTTGTCGATCTTCCGGCGTAATCCCAGGGTGAACTGGCAAAGAAATGACTCTTTTTGCTAGGTCTTCTGTATTTGGGAAATCCCCAACTCTATAGCCTGTCCTTTTGGCAATATGTTCGATGTGGTGCAAGGGCTGAGGATAGTAAACTCCCGCTATGACTCCCTTATCCTTCAGGTTTTTAGCTAATTCATCTCTAGTTACATTACACGTATCTTCAATGATTATTGTGTACTGGTGATAAACATGTGTTCTGTTTGCATGAACTTTTGGCGTGATAATTCCCCGCACATCTTTAAGCTCTTCATTAAAAAACCTAGCATTTTCTTGGCGAGCTTTATTAAATCTATCAACTTTTTTGAGCTGCTCAACTGCAATAGCAGCCTGCAAATCAGTTAAACGATAATTATAGCCTAGGTGTTCGTATTGATAACTACCGCTCATTCCGTGTTGTCTAAACTGCCGAATTAACTTTGCTTGCTCGTCGTCATTGGTTGTTATCATACCCCCTTCACCGCACATAATATTTTTGGTGGCATATAGAGAAAAACACCCCAGCGAACCTAAGTTACCCGCTTTCTTTCCTCTATATTCAGAGCCTATTGCTTGGCAGGCATCTTCAATTATCTTAAGGTCATGTTTTTCGGCTAGATCTTTGATTGCACTTACGTCAGCAGGTTGACCATACAAATGAACTGGCATGATAGCTTTGGTTTTTTTTGTAATCACCGCCTCGATCTTGGTTGCATCAATATTAAAGGTTGCTTTATCAATATCCACTAGTACTGGCTTTGCTCCTAACATAATAATCGGGTTGATAGTAGCTATAAAGCTAAATGGAGTAGTTATAACTTCGTCGCCAGGCTGCACTCCTGCTGCAAAAAGTGCTGCATGAATAGCGGCCGTACCACTATTTACTGCCAGCGCATGTTTTGTTCCGCAATACTCTGCCCAGGCTTTTTCAAGCTCTGCTACCTTTGGACCTTGGGCCAGCATACCTGATTTTAAGACCTCATTTACAGCACGTATCTCTTCATCGCCGACTTCTGGTTTTGCAATTGTAATCATAGTTATTGGCTCCCCTTATTTTTACTATAGCAAGCATAAATTCATAATCCCAGTATGTTCATTTAATAGTAAATTTTGAAAATTATTATAGTTAGCGAAGCTAGTTTTGTCTAATAGCTCGCCATGTAGTAAATAATCGCTGTTAAAGATAAGAATATCAAAGAAAGTACTGAGATTATCTTTATTGCCGCACTCTCTCTAATGCTCAATTTAAATGGGTTAAACCGTATACAAGCAAGAGCAGCCAACGGTAAGAGGGGGATGAAATACCTTCCCTGAACCCCAAGAATATATGGATTCTTAACTGGAGTAAATAGTAGGTATAGGCTTAAAGATACCCCCACATAGATGATGGTGCCTATAAAAAGTATCAGAAAAGATTCTCTGGTTTTAAAATTTAATCTGGTTTTTTTTGGATAAGTAATAAGCATACTCAACATGATTATAATTAACGTAAATACCGTCATTATTGCAACAGGCAGACCTGTTGTTCGATCCCCAATTGCCCCCGTCATTGTAGAAATATACAGGTCAGCATTCTCTAATGAGGTCCTCGCAATTACTGAAACAAAGCTAAGTGGGTGATGCTCTAGAAAGAATATCTGTTCCTTCATGTTTCCTGAGGTCAATCCTACGACTAATTGTTCTACCACATTTGAATTAATTTTTGCCCAAACTAAACACAGAATAGCAGGGATGATTATCCATATGGATTGCCATATACGCCCCACTCTTGCTCCCCCCAAGCGCCCACGATCTACCATTAAAAACAGTAATGATAGTGCAATGTATGGAGGTTTCGTTAGAGCTAGTATGCTTAATAGCCCTAACACCAACAGCTTTACTGGGATTGTTCTTGATTTATGGTCGGGCTGATGTCTGTAGTTTATAAAAAGTGCTATTAACGCAAGCGAAGCAACGTTAACGATTGAGTCGATCGTAACAGAAGAAGCTTGGAATATTGCTACAGGTAAAAGCGCAATACTCACAATTAACCACTTCTGGTATTTTAGGCATCTTATAATCAAATACAAACAGCCCGTATAGAGTAATAGATTAGCAAATCTGGTTAAATAGATTATGTTAATAATAGAAAAACCTGCCATCTCTCCGAGTCTCTCAAAAATAGCTAAATGAAAATATCCCAGGGGTGGATAAGTATAGGTTCCGGAAAGCTGAAAATTACTTACATAATCACTTACTTTTTTATCGGAATATTGTTGATGGAGGTAAGCCCCATATACTTCAGTGTTAGCATCTTTACGTTTCGCAAGCGGCACATTATTATCGCCCTCAAGAATATCAGCGGTAGTATAGTTCACAAGCTTTGTGAGATTGTCTGGCAAATATGCTCCGAGGCTACCGTCTACTCTGCCTTCAAACATTCCGCCATGTGCAACCTGATAAGCTCGCATAAAATGAGCCCTCTCGTCTAACCCAAAAAAAGGCGGATTCAGAGTAATAAAAATAACCCCAAAAAGAAGACTCGTCGAAACAAAAAAAACTTCTGGCTTTAACCAAAGTTTTTTGAGTTTTTGGGTGTTGATCCAAAAAATACTCTTCATTACTAAGCAGTATAACTAAAACCTGATGCTATAACCAGTTATATTAAGTCAACTGATGCCTCAAGGGGTTGGACGATGGACAAAATGATCCTTTTTCATTATTATTAGTAAAGAATAATGAAAAAGATTAAAATCTCATCAAAAAAAATAGCTACTATCCTTGTAGTTTCATTTGTGATTATCATCGGTGGAGTCGGTTATTATTTCAAAAATCATAAAGCAAATCCACCCAAAACAGACAACGAGTCAGGTGAGGTTAACTTACAGCCAGCAACAAAAGAAGACAAGAAGCGGGCAGACGATAATAAACAACGCATAATAGAGAAAGATGAACAACTAAAGAAACAAGGACAGCGAAACTCTTCTGCCGGCAAACAAGCTGTCGCACCAGCCATAACCTACGCAGAACAATATGGAGCAAACATAGAAGTTGGCGCGTATGTTGGTGGTGTTTTTGAAGATGGCGGCACATGTACCGCTACTTTTAGCAAAGTTGGAGCCTCGTTTAGCAAAACTACAACAGGAGTTAAAAATGTTAGCTCCGTAAATTGCCCTACCATGATAATACCTACATCAGCCTTTAGCACTAAGGGTGCGTGGAGTGTTGTTGTCAGCTATTCCTCAAATACCTCCTCTGGCTCTTCTGCCCCTAAGCAAATAGAGGTAAAATAAGATTATGCGCAAGTTTTTTTTGGCACTAATTCTAGTTGGTTTTTTTAACACCATTACTGCTATTGCTCCAGCTAAAATATCTGCTCTGTCTGGTGGCGAATTCCAGGCGGGCAGGATAATAGATGATAGTGTTTTCTTTAATGGCGGGGCAATGGCGCCAAACAGTATTCAAACATTTCTAAATGCAAAGGTACCAAACTGCGACACCAACGGCACACAGCCTTATGGCGGCACGACTAGGGCAGCCTACGGGGCATCTCGTGGATACCCAGCACCCTACACATGCCTAAGGAACTATAGCCAAGATACACCCACCAAGGGTGCGGAACCGGGCCTATGCAATCAATACAATGGAGGAGTTAAATCTGCTGCCCAGATTATTTATGATGTTGGGCAGGCGTGTGGTATAAGCCAAAAAACCTTATTAATTTTACTAGAAAAAGAGCAGTCTCTTGTAACTGACGACTGGCCTTGGGGTATCCAATATCGTAGCGCTACTGGTTACGGCTGCCCAGACACAGCCCCTTGCGACGCAGAATACTATGGGTTCTTTAACCAAGTTTATAACGCGGCTCGCCAGTTTAAGCGCTACAGCAGAGATGCTAATTTATTCAGCTATCGAGCCTACCGCAACAACTATATCCAATACAACCCAAATGCGGGCTGCGGAGGAGCCAATGTTTATATACAAAACCAAGCAACTGCCGGGTTGTACAACTACACTCCCTACCAACCTAATGCTTCTGCTTTAAATAATCTGTACGGTAGCGGCGATGGGTGCGGGGCATACGGCAACCGTAACTTCTGGAGGTTATTTAACGACTGGTTTGGCAGCACACAAAGCAGCTATTTACAGAAAGGGAGCGGAACAACTGTCTACCTGGTTGTAGAGGGTGTGCGTTTTGCAATCCCAAGTGCGGAGCTCATAAGAGCATATGGGTTGCAGAATAATTTTGTTACCCCTGTATCTGATGCATATTTAGCTGGCCTGCAAGACGGAGGAATCCTTACTACTTTAATTACGACCCCGGGAAATCCTACTACGTATTTAGTTGATGGAGGTAAAAAATATGGAATTCCAAGTAATACTTATTGCTCCAACTGGGGCCTACCTTGCGGAGATCTTGTGCTTCAAAAAAGCATAGCTGCTCAAATAATGAATACGATACCTGATGGTGGTGTATTGATGCCCCTTATGAATTCAGGAGGAACAGTCTTTCGTCTAAACGCTGGCAGCAAAGAGGCCTTCCTTTCGCCACAAGCACTTTTTGAAAGAGGCTATGGCTGGGGCAATATCACCCCTATTGAGAATAGCGTAAATTACTCACAGCCATTCGGCGTATCTCTCCCCCAAAATTATAGCTTAATAAAATTCAGTAGCTCCCCTGCCTTTTATCTGTTTACTGACGGTAACTTTTATTCCATTCCTAGCTTTGACACATATAGATCGTGGTTTAATCCAAGCTATCCAATATATGGCGATTCCTTTTCTTCATATAACACTACCCCTCCAGCTGTTGCTGGCACAATTCCCAAAGTGGTATTAAGCGATAATATACCTTACTTAATTGATGGAAATCGCAGATTAAATATTTCTAACCTTGGCCTGCCTTTAGGGCAAATACCGAGCGTTGGGGTCCTTAAGCCTCTGTACGATCAACTCCAGCCCTCTCAAATCATAAACTCGACTAAATTGTGGGCTCCTACTGGTGCTATATATACTCTTGATAATGGCAGAAAAAGAGCCGTATACAGTATGAATGATTTCTTTGCGTCAGGATACTCCATATCACAGGTTATTGGTCTTGATAATGAATCTATCCAGATCTTTGAGAATGGAGATACTCTATTTGGCCAAGGCACCTTAATCAAGGCACCTTCTGGCCCAGCAATATACGCTGTTGGTCTCAATAATAAATTATATTCTCTAAATAAATACACTGATTTATTTAATTTTGGTTTTGATACCTCCAGAGTGGTGAGTGTTTCGGATTCATACATAAGTACTGCTTTTGTAAGCATCAGTCCTCTGACCAACATCGCTGTTAATGAAAATGGCGTTAAGTATCTCTTGAATGACTCTGGCGAGAAAATTCTTCTCACCACTGACGACCTAAATCAATGGGGTCTTCAAAGCTATCCTGCGATAAATCTAGGCAATCACGTTCTCTCGAGAGTTATATCTAAAAGTACTAAGCCCACATTTTCATGGGCGAGAAATGGAACTATATATAAGGGTGAGAATGGGAAAAAGAGACCTATCAGTAGTTGGTCTCAATATATTTATCTAGGCGGCAATGCGACAAATACATACGCAATGCCTGACAATGTACTACAGAACATAGAAACTGGAGCAACCTATTAGGAAGACTCTTGTTAAGACCATCTAAAAACACCTTAAATAATGTTATTATGTGACAATGAGTAAAATGGATCTTTCAATTATTATCCCCTTTAAAGATAAGTCAAAAATGACTGCAAAGTGCGTGGAAACACTTTTGCAGTTTAATCCTGACATAAAAGAAATCCTCCTCGTGAGCAATAACTCGCAACAGGGTGAAATTGATTATTTAAAAGATAAGTTTCAAAATTCTAAGAACATAAAAGTAGCTGAATATAACTACCCTTTTAACTATCAAAAAATTAACAATTGGGGTGTTTCGCAGAGTTCTGGAAAATTTATTCTTTTCTTAAACAATGATACTGAGTTTACCCCAGCATCAGCTGGGTTGATCGAAAAGCTCTACAAACGTGCACAAAATCCGAAAACAGGTATCGTAGGGTGCCTCTTGCTGTATGGCGACGAAAAAACAATCCAACATGCAGGCGTTTATCTAAGGCCTGGCTTGCAAGGAGACCATCTGTATGTAGGAAAGTCTTACAGGAAAGCCTTAAGAGATGCTGGAAGCAAAGAATTCCCCTACGACATAGGCAAGCCTAGAGCAGTTACGGCATGCACAGGTGCTCTGCAGCTTATTGAAAGAGAGAAATTTGATACCGTAAAAGGCTATGATGAGAACTTCATTATTTGTGGAGGTGATGTTGACCTGTGCTTAAGACTTAACCAGGTTGGCTATCAAACTTGGTACGAATCAGGAGGTTATGTCATACATAAAGAAAGCCAATCCAGGGCATATAAGCCTATCCCTTATATAGATTTTTATCTTTCATATATTTCTTATATGAAAGGATATGACTTAGAAATCGGGGATCCTTTCCTGCCTAAAATAACTGAGGTTATGAAATGAAGGACAAAAAAGTTTTAGCCTTTAGAGGTCTGCGCAAGACGGCAAATTTAGCCAGACGAACCACCAGTAAGGCGGCTCGGTTCTCTGGCCGTGTTGAACAAAAAGCAGATCGAATTATCCATGGTACTGATCCGACAGTAAGGCTATACAAAAGCGTCTTATTTGAAAAACTACACTCAAAGGATATGCCAGAGATTACCCCCATACATCCTTCCTTGCCTCTTGTAAATAGAAAGGGATACGTCACGATACTGGTACCTTCTTTACAAAAAAGTTCATTTTTTGGAGGTACGGCAACCGCGCTTATTCTTGCGGGGCTTATCTCTAAAGAACAAGGTAAAAAAATTCGTATTGTTGAAACGCTACAACATGGAGGAGCAAGTCCTCGACAACTTTCCGAATTCTTCAAAGCTAACGCTATAGAGATTGATGATGAGAATATAATCCTAATTGATTTATCCCCCCGCAAGTACAATCATTATGGCTACCTAGACATCCACCCAGAAGATCTTTACATAGCTTCTGCTTGGTGGGATGCTCACTTATTAAATCAACTGCCTCTTCCTTCAAAATATATCTACCTTATTCAAGATTTTGAACCTATTTTTTACAATAATAGTGACAAATATATCCTTGCTGAACAAACCTACAAAAATCGCTCGTTCATACCTGTTTGCAATACTGAGTTAATGTATAAATTCATGTCAGAAAAAGGATACGAGCACATTAAAGAAAACGGTATATGGTTTGAGCCTGCTGTTGGCGTTAAACCGTTGACTTCCGAGAAAGAAGTTGGCCAAAATACCAAAAAAAGGCTTTTTATTTATGGCAGGCCTTCTGTTGCAAGAAATCTTTTCTTTTTTGCTCTTGATAGCCTAAATGAACTCTTTTCCGAGGAAAAGCTTTTGGCCTCTGAGTGGGAAGTTTGTATGGCAGGACAAGATAGTCTGTCTGATGTGATATTGCCTTCTGGTGTTAGGATAAAGAATTTAGGAAAAATGAATATAGATGAGTACTATAAACTTGTCCAAGGAACAGACCTAGCGATATCTCCGATGATGGCCCCTCACCCAAACTATCCAACTTTGGAGTTCGCATCTGCAGGTGCTGCAGTAGTCACTACTGCATGGGAGACCAAAATAAATCTTTCTAATTATTCTAATAATATTTTTGTCTCAGAACTGAATAAAGAAGACTTTAAGAAAGCGATTGTTGAGGCTTCAAAACTAGATAAATCTACACGTATTATAAATGCTCAAAGATCAAAAATTGGCAGTAATTGGAGTGATACACTCTCTGAAGTTGTTAAGAGTGTGGCTTAATTTATTTTTTTCAACGTTTTGAGGTTACTTTACTGGTTATCTTATGGATTCTACGTCGACTTCTTAGAAACAGACCTTCTTGAAGAATCTTTATATCTTTTTCAAGTTTACGGATATACTTCAACCTGTCTTCAGCAATATCATCTAGCGCCTTTGCATGATTCTCAGTTAATATAATTTTTTTTCTCAATAACTCTATTTTACCTGCTTGGTACGAAAGATTTTGTATTGTCTCTGGCGCATATTTACAAGGGCTGTATTTATACATATTATAAGGCTCGGTTTTTAGCTTTTCTGCCACGGTGTTCTCGTGGCCCTTGCTGACTTCAACATATCTTTCAGTCTTATTTTTTCGACCTTTTTGCCCCGAAAGTTCTTTAATAGCAACTACTACCCCCGTGTGGCTATCTAGGTCTTCTGGATTCACAAAATAATAATTAGCAGAAAATCCTGATTGCTTTACAAGG
Source organism: uncultured Candidatus Saccharibacteria bacterium (assembly GCA_964521095.1). Classification (GTDB taxonomy): domain Bacteria; phylum Patescibacteriota; class Saccharimonadia; order Saccharimonadales; family 2-12-FULL-41-12; genus CAMTWJ01. Next base: position 38,693 of record CAZFPJ010000002.1, on the reverse strand, counting down.
TCAATGAAGTCATAGCCAAACTCATTCCAGACTAGGTAGTCAGGCTCGCCAGAGCCATGAAACGACTGGTCTTTATCGTATATCTTTTTGTCAGTTTTGCTAGAGTAAGTACGCCTAATAGATTTTCTACTGATTATTATTGGGAGGGTCATTATGTGTGCTCCACCAGGCTTTAGCACCCTATATGTTTCATCCAGGGCCTTTTGGGGGTCTGGAACATGCTCTAATGTATCTGATGTAAAAATAAGGTCAAAGACGTTATCATCATATGTTAGGTCTTGTATATCTTGATGTGGGACTTTTTTATTCTTTGACTCAAATTCGCTATAAGATAGGCCTTTTACTTCTTTTAGTATTTCGTGGAGCACACCGCAAGAGTTGATCTCTGCTATTTTAAGTCTGTCTAATTCTTTAGATTTAATATATTGTTGCAGCCCCTTGCTGGTGTCTAAATTTAATACAATTTTTATAGCTCTTGAGAGCAAACGTAAACGATACGAAGATTCACAAAAACTACAAAACATTGACTCCCTTGCACTCATGGCTTCTTTTTGTTTTTTGTCTAGTCTCCATTGTCTAGCTAGAGTGGTATTTATAATTTCACTGAATCTATAAGGCCCAAACCCACCACATGCATCACACAAACCAAACTTCTCCTCGATGGCACTTTTACCGAAAGGTCTTATATAATTTGAGTTTTCTAAAATAAAATTAGGCTTTGGACTCATACTCATAGTCTAGCGTATGCTCAACGTTAACGATACCATGGCTCTTCTGTTCTTTATCAACCCTAAATCTCTTAATATCTTCACACCAGTCATAGACTACGCTACCTGTTTTGTCTGAAACTGCCGGAGACAAGACATACATACCCGTATTAAAAACGTTTGGGATACTCCAGGAGACTGTAGCCGTATCCCCTTTATTCATATCTTTGACTTTTTTCTTGCACCATAATGTATTTGATTGAAAAACCATTAATCCAGTTAGGTCACTAATTGTAAGGCCAAATACCGGTTCATCAACTTTGTTCTTTGCCTTGAATACAGCTTCTATTTTTATTTGTTCATTTTCGCAATAGACAGATGTTTTTTTAGTAGACATCAGTTTAAAACTGTCCAAAACTACCTCTTCTGTTCCCCATCTTGAAGCCTTGCTTTCGTTTTCTGTTTTCTGCTCTATATTATTCAGGGTTTTTAAATAGTCCTTAATAACTAAATCGATGGTCCCCTTTTTAGATATCTTGCCATCCTGCAAGAGAATTCCCTCGCTGCAATATTCTTGGAGCGCACCTACATCATGACTCACAAAAACTACTGTTCTTTTTTCTTTTTTCAGCATTTTAAAATAGTCATAACACTTTTTTTGAAATGCAGCATCCCCTACGGCCAAAACTTCATCTAATATTAGAACACCACTTTCGACGCGGATTGCTATAGAAAATGCAAGCCTGACTTGCATGCCAGAAGAATAATTCTTGAGTTTCTGATCCATAAATTTCTCTAGTTCGGCGAAGTCCACAATTTCGTCATACATAGCCTCCATCTCTTTACGGTTAAAGCCAAGTAGAGCACCGTTGAGGTATACGTTTTCGCGACCAGTTAGCTCTGGGTTAAAGCCCACGCCGAGCTCAATAAAAGGAGTTAGCTTGCCATTTACTGTAATAGCACCTTTTTCGGGCGAGTAAATGCCTGCCATGAGCTTGAGCAGAGTACTTTTGCCGCTGCCATTACGACCAACTATGCCAAAAAATTCACCCTTTTTTATCTCAAAAGATACGTCTTTGAGAACTTCTTGCTTTTCGTAGGTTCGTTTTTTATTAAAGAGACCTATGAATACGTTCTTTATGGAGCCTGACTTTTCGTGTGGTAGCTTGAAAGATTTACTGACAGAGTCTACTTTGATTGCCACTTCGTCCATCTATAAGTCCTCCGCAAAGTTTTTGGCTTCTTTTCTGAAATACAAAACACCAATTATTAGCAACAACAGGCTTAGTCCAATTGGTATTAGCCGATACAGCGAATTGCCAAAAACAGATGTCACGGTAAGTGTTTCGTGGGTTACCAGTGCATAACGGGCGTCCTGGATGGCTTGGGCCATCGGGTTTAAGAGCAAAATCTTTTGATAGGTAACATTTGTAATTAGTGTGAGTGGGTACAGAATCGGGGTGACATAAAAGCCAGCTTGCAAAACTACCTCCCAGATATGGCTAACATCCCTGTATTTTACATATGCTGTTGCAAGGATTAGTGCAACACCCAGCCCAAGCAAATATATTTGCAAGAAGATCAGAGGCAACCATAGGCTAGTCGCCAATAAGTCAGCCTTGTTAATAAAAACAAATACTAGAACTATAGCCATATTCAAGACTAGATTGATTAGCGCAGAGATACTGGCCGAAAGGACTATTAGCCAGCGCGGTATGCGGATTTTGCGAATAAGATCACCCCTGCCAACAATAGATGATAGGCCCTGAGATGTGATTTCTGCGAAAAATGTCCAGAGCACAATTCCAAAAAGCAGGTATATAGGGAAATGGGGCAAGTCACCGCCAATTTTTAGAAACTTAACAAAGACGATATAAAGCGTTAAAAATAGCAGAAGCGGCTTAAGAAGCGACCAAGTATAGCCAAGAACAGACCCCTGATAGCGAAGCTTGAAGTCTGTGCGTACTAGTTCGGCCAATAAGGCACGGTTTTGTTTGCTAAAAACATGTTTCATATGAAGTCTTGTGAATACATTATAGAATAGGTACAGCTATGAAGAAAATGAAAGTTGCTGTTGTTATACCCAACTGGAACGGCGAGGACCTGCTGGCCGAGTCTTTACGCTCTATAGAAAAGCAAAGCTACCCCTGTCAGATTATTGTTGTAGACAATGGCTCTACAGATAGTTCGGTTAAAATTATTAAAGAAAAGTTTTCTAAAGTTCATCTGATAGAGCTTGCCGAAAATACTGGTTTTACGGGCGGAGTTAATGCTGGGCTAAGCTATGCTGTGTCTGAAAAGTTTGATGCTACTGCCCTGTTTAATAACGATGCCGAAGCTGAGCCAGACTGGCTAGAAAACCTAGTCCAAGAGATGGAGCAAAGCCCAAAAACCGGCATTGTTACCGGCAAGCTAATGCGTCATGACCGCAAGCACATAGACAGCACTGGTGACTTTTATACTATTTGGGGCATCCCAATGCCCCGCGGGCGCAACCAAGTAGATACCGGCCAGTACAACCAGCCAGAAAGCGTTTTTGGCGCTAGTGGAGGGGCTAGCCTGTATCGTACCAAGATGTTGCAAAGTATTGGCCTGTTTGACGAACGGTTTTTTGCCTATATTGAAGATGTGGACATAAGCTTTCGGGCTCGCCTAGCCGGCTGGGACGTGCGCTATACACCAAACGCCGTAGCCTACCACCACGTATCGGCAACGACCTCTAAAATGGTTAGTTCTTTTGCCCGCTACCACTGGATCAAAAACTATCTGATGACCTACACTAAAAACATGCCCGCAAGGCTGTACTGGAAATATTTTCCTTTACTTGCACTTCAGTATCTGCGCTACGGGCTAAGCAGCGCTGTCCGAGGGGGGCTTTGGGCTTATGTGCGTAGCTCTGTGAAATTCCTGTCACTCTTGCCGGGAGTGCTAAAAGACCGACGGAAAATACAGAAGTCCAGAAAAGTTAGCGCTTCGGAGATTGACGCCCTTTTGGTACACTCACGCCCGCCGAAGATCCCCGAGGCTTAGGTAGGCCAACTGTGAGGCCGGCTAGTAGCCACCAGGTGGCGGCGACTGCTTCGTTGCTCCATGTTAAAAGCAGTAGTGCGCAAAAGCTAATGCCAACAAACGAGGCCACCTGAGCAGTAGCCAGCGTAGACCCAATACGCCACAACCTAGCTAGTAGATAAAAAATTATCCAGCCCAACAAAGCTAGGCCAATAAAGCCAATCTCGTAGCCGATTTGGATAAAGTAGTTTTCTGTTAAAACTACCTCTGTTTTTGTGTGGATAGAAACCAGCCCCGCTGTGCCCGGACCATGGCCCTCTGGCTGGTCGATGATGCCCTCTATGCCCTCTTTGGCGTATTTGACATGCAGGTTGTTAGAGTCGGTCATTTGAGTGTTTTCGTCGGAGTGAAAAACTACATTTTGCACTACATACTGGTCGCGAAGCGCAAAAACAAACACCGCCAAAACTACCACCGCTAGGCCAATAAGCATCCAATATTTTTTAATAAACTGTTTTGCCTGCTGTTTGTATGTCCAGCCCAACGCAAGGGCAACGCTAAGGCAGGCGCCCAGCCAAGCACTCCGCGAAAATGTTAAAAACAGCACCCAAGCGTGCACCAACAACAAGCTAGCAATAATGGTGCGTTGTTTTGGCCGACGGGCCCAAGCCAGCGACAAGATTGTGATGGGTAAAATGAGGTACGCCCCCAACGAATTTGGGTCGCGCAGAGTAGACATAACTCGAGGCAAGTCTGGCTTGTCGTCTATAGCAAAACCAGGGCGCACCCCTCGCTCTAGCGAATAGCCCATATGAGTCAAGAAGTCCTTTGGCAAAAACTGCTGAACAATCGCCAAAAAGCAGACAATACTGCTAACAATAACGATAATTTTTGCCACAGTGTTGATGCGAATCTTGCCCGGGTACACCAAGGACGCGCCCCATGCCAACAGCGCATAGCCGACTAAACGGCTGTTGTAGGCAGTGGCTAGCAAAGCGCCCTCCGAGCTAATCTGATCTTTGTGAATTAGCCAGACCAGCAGGTGTAAAAAACCATAGGCAAAACCCATGCCCACAAAAGTAAAATACTGGGTATTTTTTTTGTACCCTTTGGTAAAAAACACCAAGCCCACTGTCAAAATAAGGCCAGCAAACAGCACGATGTCTTTGGCAATTTTCCAGGCGTCCAGACCACCGGTAACCAAGCTAAGCGATTGGCTAAGAAAAATATGGAACGGCATGTAGACCAAAAGCCCAACAACCATCCAAAACGGCACCTTCCGAAGCGTATTCATTATTTTAAGTATACAGGAGACCCTGTTTTTTAAAGAGCCTGGTCTGAACCCAGGAACAGCCTGGTAACTTCCTCCCCTTTCAGACCTCACTAAGATGATGAAACTTGACTAAGGTGGACTAAGTTTGCTATAATAACACCTATGAACAAAACTATTACTGTACACGAGGCCAAGACTCACCTATCCAAATACATCAAGCAGGCCAAGGCTGGAAAGCCTGTGTCTATTGGCGCGTTTGGCAAAGAAGAAGTAGTTTTGATGGTAGCCCCAAAAAAGAAACCTATCCAGTTTGGTATTTGGGCGCACAAAAAGAAAGCCTACAAAGACGAGGATATAGTTGGCCCAGACCCAGACATCATCAAAGATTTTGAGGACGCAATAAATAAGCCTTTCCCAGAGTAAAATTAATGAACATCCTTATCGATTCGCATATATTGCTCTGGTCGCTACAAGAACCATATAAGATTAATGAGCATACTCGCTCTTTAATGCAAAACGCTAGCGAGAGATACTTTTCAATCGCCTCGGTGTGGGAGCTGACAATTAAGCACAACAAAGGGAGTCTGGCGTTTGCTACACAAGATATCCTGGAGGCTATCGAGAAATTTGACTTTACAATATTGCAGGTAACACCCGACCATGTATTAGGTCTAAAAGATAAGGTTTTAACTCACAAAGACCCTTTTGACAATATGCTTGTTGCCCAAGCCAAAGCAGAAGGCTTGAAACTGATAACAGCCGACTGGGCGATAATTGCCCTAGGATTAGATTTTGTGATAGACGCTAGCGCAAAACTGGGCAGAGATAGCTAGTCTTTTTTGAGCTGAGTTGCGCCGATTAGGACAATAGCCACGACGATGGCTCCTGCTACAAAAATTGGTTTATTTATGGATGCCGTTGGCGTTTGCGAGCCCTGTGCTTTAGGAGTGTCGGGTGTTTGAGCTGGGCTGTTCGACAAAACAGCGTTGTTTTGGGCAAGCACCTGTTGTGGAGCGGTCGTGGCTACTGCTTGCGGTAGAGTGGTGGCGCCTCCTGTGCTTTGGGGGCGAGAGTTAGTGCTAGCGGTGGCGACGGCCAGTTGCTGGGGCGATGTCGCTCTTGGGCTGGATGGGGCTTGCGGAACAAGCTCTTCCAGACCAGCGACCGACTCGCCAAGAGGAGTCTTTGGATCTTGCAAAGTTGGCAATTCTGGAGCTGGAATTTCCGGGTTTGGAACTTCTGGAGCTGGCGGTTCGCCAATATACCCGTCGCAGGCGTCGTCTACGCCGTCTTGATCATAATCCACCCCCGCCCTTGGTGCACCAGCACAAAGATTGTCTCGGTCTGCCTGCGTCTGGACTACAAAAATACTCTTATAAAAATCTACTGTTTTACCATCGTGTGTTGGGCCAATAATGTGCACTTCATGAAAGCCGGTAGGTAGGTTTTGCGTAAACGATGCCCTGCCCTCTAGGCTACCGTCTGGACCACTTTTGATTGTGCCCAGAACTGTTGGAGTAGAGTGGACCTCTACACGATAGTTGGTATTTGGCAACAGACGGTTGCTGTCGTTAGGTAGATTTATGTCTAGCCTGCTGTCTGTCTGCAGATTATATGAGTCTGCTGTCATGGTTGAGTTGTTGACCAAAATTGGCAAGCTGTCCGCTCCGGCTAAGTCATTACTGCTGAGCTGCCCTGTCAGCTCGGAAGAAAAATCGTCGACTTTTACAGAAGTGTCAGGCGTTGGGTTCTTTTTGTTCAGGTTATCGCTTTGGGCTAGCAGTGCATCTTTCATAAGCTGGTGCCCTAGCTGATTTGGATGGAAGCTCTCTCGCCCCAAAGGGTAGCCTATGTATTTAACAGCATCATTGCCTGCCGTTAAGCCGTTAAAAGCTGGTTGGTTTGAGTCGCAAAGATAATGTCCATGCATAGCAGTTTCTACATCTATATAAGAAACTCCCTCTGACTTGGATGCTAGCTTGATCATCTGGTTTAGGTCGTGAACTAGGTCGTTCGCCAGTCGTCGCTCTTGCATATCAAAAGGTGTGTTTGCTTGGCAATTTTCTCCGCCGTCTTCTGGGAAAAACCGTGGATAGCCCAACACATAAACCTTGGCACCTTCTTGGGCCGACTCTTTAGTTTTGCGAAGGCGTTCTTTGAGAGGTTCGTATTGATTTTTTATTTCTGTTAACATACCTACTCTGTCTTTAGCCCTATCGTAACAAGTCCAAGAAGTCAGCAAGCAAGTTTGGATTTTATCCGAAAAACCAATATCGTTACCAGAGATCGAGATCGTTACTGTGTTCGGCTTGTAGTTGCTAACTTGTTTAATTTGCTGGCGATAACCGGGCAAGAAATTTCTTAGAATATATGGGGTAAAGCTGTCGTCTTCAAGTCCCTTAGATTGACGCTTCTTCTCATTATAGTTTTTTGGACCGTTATATAACACATCTTCCATCTTAGCTCCGCTACATGCAATGCTTTGTGAATTTGAGATTCCTACTTCTGATGCGCTCAGCCTAGAGTAAGCCAGCAAAGATTGATGGCAACGGTTATCTGGCATATCTGTTCCATCCCTGTAGTTGTATGCTCCTTCTCCACTAGCAAATGAGTCGCCCATGGCTAAATATTTAGGTAGCGAATCTTGTGCATACTTGTCCTGAGCGTCTTTGTTTGAGAAAAAGTTATATACTTTGGTTTTTCTTTGTGGTCCGCCGTATGTTCCGTTTAGGTATATTTGAAAACGATCGTTGCCACTAAACTTGAATCTCATATTTTTGTATCCAGCGCCGGCAATTCCAGTCAATTGATTACCTATATTTTTCCGGCATAGTGAACTGCCGGTTTTGCAGTCTTCTACTGAATAAAGAGAAAGGTGAGTGCTTTGTGTTCCAACCGCTACATAATTTCCGTCATCGCTAATAGCAGTTTTAGTTTGAGGATCGTAGCCCAAGAAGTAGTCAATCTTGTCGCCAAAGATAGTCGGTGGCTCATTAGTATTTGTTGTAGACACCCTAACCTGCTTGCCGTTCACAAGGTTTGCAAACAACCACTGCTTGTCCCCCGAGATCGAGACTGAATCTTGGTCGATTATAAGCGGACTTCCGTTTTGGTCGACTAGCCTCTTCCCGTAGCTCGATACTGTAAGTTTGTCTGGGGTGCTGGGGCTTATTTGGATACTGTCAAGAAAATGGTCGTTCAAATACAGCACACCACCTGTACTGTAACCAGATGTCGAGACAATAAAAACATTGTTCGTGTACAGCACCGGGATTACACGAGTGCTGTCTAGGTTTTTTTGAAAAGCCCCATCATGTCCGTTTATCTGTATGTACTGTGAGCTAACACTACCAAAGGCCGTAGGCACACTGCAGGCGTCGCGGTATTCTTGGCTAAGTACTGGTATGAAGTTAAGGTATTTTTTGACCACTCTGACCTTTGTGGGCCCAAGATTGCAAGGGATCGAACCCATATACTGCGTGGGCAATATACCTTCTGTGATGGTTTCTACTTCTGACGCCTGGAGGTTCCCCGGTGTAGTCCAGGTTGATGAGCTAGTTGCTTTGCCTATGTGCACGGCTGAAAATACACTGAGTGCTATCAGGGCGCAAAAGATTAATAGCCTTCTCACGGCTAGTCCTTAACTGGGTAGATTGGTCGGAGTAATGGTGACTTATCGCACGAAAAGGTAACAATTACTCTGTCGTTGATGCCGCGGGGCACATAATATCCCTCGTTGCCTGCGCGTTCAGCCTGCGCCGTACAGTTGGGGCGAAGCGCTCCTTCTCTCTGCTGGTAACGAATTACGGCTTCGTTGAAGTATAGCTTGGCGAAATCGACAGGACTGTTTTGTGACCTAAATGAAATTTTGAAATTACTTTGATGATTTATGATGTTGTCGAACTTGTTGGCGATATTATTGGCCTTATTAAGATCTGTAGCTTTGTATTCTAAAGAGAATCCATAGCTACAGCCTAGGTCTCCCTTTTGGAACTTAGATGACGCATAGCTACAACTGCCCTCAAAGTAATTCGATTGAGGCTTTCCTAGCTCATCCACAAGAGTCTGGTGGAGTTTATCAACCTTGCGTTCGGCTATCTTGAACTGTGTCCACTCATAACTCACCCTAACCCCACAAGCCACAACCAAAAGAGCAACTATGCTTAATAAAACAGTGGTTTTCTTTCGTTTTTTGTAGAAAGAGCTATATTTGGCCTTTATTTTTGACCATAGGGTTTGCTTTCTAGCTGTTTTGCTCCCACGCTTTGCCATTGGACTTTATTATATCCTAGGTTGTAGCTGATAGTTTAGAAAAGTTTATTTTATATACCGCTATTGTTTATACTAAAACTCGATGGAAACAGAAAACATCGGTGGCATTGACAAACTGTACAGTTGAAATGTACAATTAAAATGTACAGAAAGGAAGTATTGTGACTACAAAGACAATCAATGCAACAGACCTAAGAAACAACATGAGTGATGCTCTTGATATTGTTAAATCTGGCGAGATGCTTATTGTAAAAAGACGAGGCAAAGACGAAGTAGCGATGATTGATATCGACTTGTTTGAAGACTACTTGGCATCCCAAGACCCTGCATATCTAAAGAGCATTGCCGAGGCCCGTGCTAGCAAAGAACGATTTACCCCCGAGGAAGTATTTGGAGATCTCTGGGATAAAGATTAATGCCAAGCTACAAACTATCGTTTTCGAAGCCTGCCTTGAAAGATGTAAAAAAGCTTAATCAATATCAGAAAAAGATCATTATCAAAAAACTTAAATATTTTCTCTCTTTGGACGATCCAATATCGGTTGCAGTACAATTAAAAGAACCCTTTGAAGGGCAATATCGGTGGAGGATTGGCCCCTATCGAGTTGTTTTTGATATTAAGGGCACTATTATTGATGTTTTACGCGTTGAGCACAGAAGGCAGGTTTATAAGAAATAATGAAGCACATAGTTATAGACGCTCGGATTAGGCGCTCTAGCACCGGACGATACACGGACCGGCTGATTGAGCATTTGCAAAAAGCGGACACAGCCAACAGATACACCATCTTGTTAGAGCCTGACGACACATGGAAGCCAAGCAACCCAAACTTTACAACCCTGCCCTGCAGGTTTAAGCAATTTAGCTTGAATCCGGTTGACCAACTAGCTTTTCCTCGCCAGCTGTATTCGTTAAAGCCAGATTTGGTGCACTTTACAATGACCCAACAACCTCTGTTATATTTTGGCAAAACCATTACAACAACGCACGACCTAACTATGCTCCGCTATACTCGCCCCGGAAAGCTACCGAAGTGGGTGCATTTTTTGCGGATGAACGCTTACCAGCTAATGATGTGGTGGGCACACAAAAAATCTGCACGAATAATAACTCCGACCCAGTTTGTAGCAGACGATATTGAGCAAAGTTACCCCGGCACAGAGCAAAAGCTACGGGTGACCCACGAGTCTAGCGACCACCTGGACTCGTCTGTAAAACCAGTTGCCCTAAAAGGCGCCAAAAAACCCTTTATCTTTCATGTGGGGAGCCCTTTTCCGCACAAAAACATAAAGCGATTGATTCAGGCATTCGAAATTGTTAAAGAAACTCAACCTGACCTCCAGCTAATTTTGGGAGGCAAAAAGGAACAATACTACAAAGAGCTAGAAGGCTGGGCGCAAAATAGCCCCGTCAAAGACTCTATCTTGTTTTATGGATTTGTGCCCGACCCAGAGATGCGCTGGCTACATAAAAACGCCGAGGCCTATGTATTGCCCTCTTTGAGCGAGGGGTTTGCCATACCTGGGCTAGAGGCAATGCAGAACAACTGCGCACTAGTTAGCAGCAACGCAACTTGCCTGCCGGAGGTATTTGGTGATGGTGCATCTTATTTTGACCCACTAGAGATACCAGACATCGCCCGAGCTATTAACGAACTCCTACGCAATGACAGGCTGAAAGAAAAGTTAATTAAAAACGGCCAAAACCAGGTCAAAAAATATTCGTGGGATAAAATGGCGAAACAAACCAAGGCCGTCTATAATGAAGTGCTTGAGGGATCTAGATAATTTATGAAAATAACAAAAATATTAATAATTGCAGGATTACTGCTGGCGCTACCAAGCAGTGTTAATGCGCAAGAAGTTCAAAATAATGCCACTAGCAGTCCTCTGCAGAATCAAGGAAGTGCTCTGCAAGGTAGCGGACAGAGCGTTCAGAATACACCCAACAACACCCAAGGGTCTGCCAATTCTCTGGACAAGCTCTCTGGCGGACAAAGTGTTCCCCTGGCGCCAACGCCAATTTCTGCCACGCCTTCAGAAGAAGCTAGTCTGCGCGCAGAAAGCACTTTGCTTAGAAATATATTAATATTCTTGGTAGCACTTGGGGCGATAATTGTACTGCTATTGGCGTGGGGGGTTTATGATAACAAAAAAGTGCGGTCGCTTGCCCAACCAGAGCCAACCGTAACAAAACCACCAAAAAAGAAGAAACCAAAGTCTAAACGCAAAAAAGCCCACCGCTAAAAACCCCACTTCGTCCTTATTTGGCTGGTTTTAAAACGATGTGGCGCTCGCGCCCCTCGCCTTCTGATTCGGTGTCTAGATTGTTTTCGCCAGCTAGTTTGTGAATTGTTCGGCGATCTGCGGCATTCATGGGCCGAAGACTTTTGGGCTGGCCAGATTCTTTGACTTCGGCTATCCAAGCCAGGGCCTTTTCCGATAGTCTGTCTGCCCGTTGCTGTTTGTATTCGGCGACATCTATGTTGACCCGGGTTAGCGGATACTCGCCATTTTTGAGAGCGCTACTAACCAAAAACTGCATGGCGTGCAGAGTCTCGCCACGATTGCCGATAAGAAAGCCGTTTAGGTGCGTTGATGGCACATGAAGCTCTACAACTTCGTCTTCGCTGTTGTGGGCTCGCACCTCTGTATTTAGCCCAAAAAACGACAACATGTCTTCTAAGTATTTTTGGGAGAATGTTATTGATTCTTCTATTGTTTTGCTCATTTACGCCTCCTTTTTTTAGCTGTAGACGACTTTTTCTTTTTGGTTTTTGGTTTTTTAGGAGGATCGATTATCTCAACTTCTTCGTCGGCGATTTTTTGCATGTCTTCTTCGTCTTCTTTAAATGCTAGTTTTTGCTGGAATATACCAACACCAGCGCTAGTTATTAGGTATAGAGACAGGGCGGAGGGAACACTAATTGCAAAAACGAAGGTAATTCCTGGCAAGAAGTACATCATGCTTCGGCTGACTGCGGCGCTAACTTCTGTCTGATCGGCCTCTTTGCCAGAGCTAGCCTCTTTTAAGATGGTAGATAGTTTGCGAGAGTCTTTGCTGTCGGGTAGCAACATCTTGCTCTGATAAAACTGTGCTGTGGCGGCGATAACACCAAGGATAATTGCGGGGATATAGATGCCTGGCTGGCCTAAGCCGGTTCGAGACAGGTCAACCAACCCAAGAAAGGTATGCTCGAACTTGGTTATGTCTGCGCCAACACTCTGGATGTATGGCATGTTTTTTATAGACTCATAAGCAGATGTCTGCAGGATGTTCGGGTCTTTGATGAGCTTTAGCACAGACTGGTAAAGGGCGATAAAGATGGGTATCTGGACAATTAGTGTGCCGATGGTAGAAAAAGGTTTAACTCCATGCTCTTTGTATAACTCCATCTGCAAGCGAGCCTCTTTTTGGCGGTCGCCGGCAGATGCTTTTTTGATCTTTTTTAGCTCTGGCTGAAGCTTGCGCATGGCCTTTGTGTGATGCAGTTGTTTGCGAACCAATGGCCACAAAGCCAGCCTAATAACAAGAGTAAATATGATGATGGCAATGCCAAGATCATGGCCAGGAATACTGGCATATATGAACTCTAGCAAATTAAAAACGGAGCGCTCTATATAGGTCTGAAAAAAATTAATCAACTAAGTGGACTCCTTTTGTCTTTACTAACTACTGTAGCATGTCTAGGGGTTGGGATTCTACCAAAAATAAGTAGATGCCTAGGCAATTCTGGCTCTTTTGAGTAAGTCGTGGAGTTGGTTTTTTAGATGCTGAGCATCCATATTGGCCACCTGGTCATCGTATACGGTTAATATAATGTCGTAGGGCAGGTTTACGCCTACAAGCGCCCTGTGGTGTCTGAAAGCCTCGTAAAGTCGGCGCCGAATTCTGTTGCGGACAACGGCAGACTTGTTTACTTTTTTGCTAACAACAACAGCTAGCCGATAATCTTCCTGGCGAGCAGGAGTAAACTTTATGGCCATATCTTTGGACCTGGCTGTTCGGCCGTTTTTGTAAACAAAATTAAGAGATCCACGGCCATGGAATCGATTTTTTCGGCGTATCACTGTTGTGGTCCTTTTGTTATAAGGCCCGTCTTTAATGAGACAGGCGAGCGCGCTGTTTTAGGCGACGACGCTTTAATACATTGCGTCCTGACTTTGTCGACATACGCTTAATAAACCCGTGTACTCTGGAGCGACGACGAACCTTTGGCTGAAATGTTCTTTTTGGCATTAGTCTATTCTATCCTCTCTGGTGTTTTTTGATAACCCCCAAAATGATTTCTGGTGTTTTTGAATTTCTACAAAAACCACGGCTGTTTTGGGTAAAATTAACAATATTACTCCCCTATATCTTATCAAGTTTTCCACTGTTAGCCAAGTCTTTTCCACAAAATTACCCCTGTAGAATTATCCTGTGTATAACTTCATCTCTGTTTTGGTGGTTTTTTATGGATTTGAACCTAAAACTATTATTGCTGTGGAAAAAGACTTGTTTTGTGTGTATAGTTTTTGATACACAAACAATAAATTTTGTTGGCAGGGACGCCAAAAAGGAACTTATTTTGGAGGGAAGCAGTACAGCAACCATGGATACTAGTGGCTTATGGCAAGCGGTCTTGGGCGAAATAGAGCTGGGGGTTTCGCACGGGAACTACGCCACTTGGTTTAAAAACACTCGCCTGCTTCGAATAAAAGATGACTGTGTCGTGATTGGGGCACCGAATGTATTTATAAAACAGCACCTGGAGCGAAAGTTTAACGACCTGATCATTGAAACCCTTGGCAAAAATGATGTTGTTACAGAAAAAATCGAATATAAAATCTTGCCTGCCTCTACCATAAATCGCAAGATTGAAGACGAGCCAGTCATTTTAAGCATCGACAAAACATCTCCCTCTGCTAACCCTGGCCCAAAGAACAGCAGTCTTCGCCATAGTTATAGACAAGGGTTAAACGAACGCTACACCTTTGACAACTTTATCGTTGGGGGCGGAAACGAGTTGGCCCACGCTGCCTGCCAAGCCATAGCCGAAAAGCCTGGTACAAAATATAACCCCTTATTCTTGTATGGTGGGGTTGGTATTGGAAAAACTCACCTAATCCAGGCTGTTGGAACCGCCATAAAAGAACGCAACAGCAACGCTAGGGTGGTTTATATCTCTACAGAGCAGTTTGTTCAAGAGTTTTTAGACGCCATTAGGTACAAAAAAAATACCGACTTTGCTGGCTACTACCGAAGTGCCGATGTGTTGATTGTTGATGATGTTCAGTTTATTGCTGGCAAAGAAAAAACCCAAGAAGAGTTTTTTCATACTTTTAATGCATTACACCAGGCGAACAAGCAAATCATTATTAGTAGCGACACTCGACCAAAAGACATCCCTACTCTGACAGACAGATTACGCTCTAGGTTTGAGTGGGGCATGGCAATTGATATGCAGGCGCCCGACTTTGAAACTCGCTGTGTAATACTGCAGACAAAAGCTCAGGCCCATGGCTTTGTTTTGTCCCAAGATGTAATGGAGCACCTGGCTGGTTTTGTACAAAACAACATTCGAGAACTAGAGGGGGCGCTTAACCAATTAATCGCTTTTTGCGAGATGCGAAACATTGAACCGAGTGTAGATATTGCTGTTGGACTACTTGGTAACCAAAAAAGTCGACCAAAACACATTACGGCCCGTAATATCATAGAAAAAACCGCCAAACACTTTCATTTATCGGTAGAGGATCTGTTAAGTCCAAAGCGCGACAAAGATATTGTGGTGCCTAGGCAAATTGCTATGTATATTATGCGCGGAGAATTACACCTTAGCTTCCCTAAAATAGCTCGGGAGCTTGGCCGTAAAGACCACACAACCGCAATACATTCTGTAGATAAAATAAATAAAGAACAGGTTTTTGATGAAGGAATTCGTTCTGCGATAACAGATATAAAGGAGCGTCTATATGTATAGTGTGTGGAATAGTCGGGGATGGGTTGTGGATGAGTCCTGGAAAACTAGTGGGTTTTTAACAGTTGTTGTTTTTTGGATTATGAGGCTGGGTAAAACAGCTCTGGTTTACCACAGTTTTTTCAAAAGTTTTTCACCATCAATCACACAGTTTTTTGGGTTTTTTCACTCTGTTAGTACTGTTTTATACACTTTATTCACAGGGTTTATAACTAAAACTACTACTTACTTATTAATAAAAGAGGTTAAATACTAATGAAATTTCAAGTCACCCAAGGAAATCTAAACAAAGCACTTAATAATGTAGCTAAAGTTGCAAATACCAGAAATACCCTGCCTATTCTTTCTAATATTCTTATAAAAACCGTCGACAATAGAGTTTGTGTGGTGGCAACAAACCTAAACATTGCAATAACTCAATACATTGGATCAAAAGTAGCTAGCGAAGGATCTATAACTGTTCCAGCTAAGTTGATGCAGGATTTTGTTGGTAGTTTGCCATCGGAAACAATAGATATATCACTAAAAGACACAAAACTACACATATCCACCGAAAAATACCAATCTACCATAAACGGCATAACAGCCGATGAGTACCCAACTATGCCAACAATTACCAACGGCATTCAATGGAAGATCCCAGCTAATCAATTAAAGAAATCATTGCAACAAGTTATTGTGGCGGCCAGCAACGATGAAGCCCGACCAGTTTTGACGGGTGTTTATTTACACACAACAGAAGGGCTATTGTTTGGGGCGTCTACCGACAGTTATCGTTTGGGTGAAAAGAAAATCACAAAACTAAACCAGGAAGTAAAACTGCTAATACCGGCGTCATCCGTCCAAGACCTCCTTCGTATACTACCCGACACAGAAGAGGATGTTCTGGTGATGCACGATGATCAACAGGTGTTTTTTAAGGTTGATGATACCGAGCTTGTGACAAGGCTTATCGAGGGAACCTACCCCGACTACAAAAAACTTATTCCAAACAACTTCAGTACAACGGCAACTCTAAAAAAAGCCGACCTAATAAACATAACCAAAGTGTCTAGCTTGTTTGCTAGAGAGTCTGCAGGTAGTGTAACAATTGAGCTAAGCGAAGAAGTGGGTTTGGTAAGGATAAAATCCATCGCATCACAACTAGGAGAAAACACAGCCGAGGCCGAGGCAAAAGTTAATGGTGAAGGGTCCATCACCCTAAACTCAAGATACATACTAGACGCTTTGAATGTTATTGACTCTAGCGAGGTAGAGATTTCTTTTAATGGTAAGCTAGAGCCTTGTGTGCTTGCTGGGAAAAATAGTAGCGACTATATACATATTGTTATGCCACTAAAAAGCTAACATGAGATAATGTAGCGGTGATATTTACCGACATACATTTGCAGAACTTTAGATCATACAAAGATGCGTCTTTTGAACTTGGAGGCGGGGTTAATATTGTTGTGGGTCCCAATGCTACAGGCAAAACCAACCTCATAGAAGCACTTATGGTGGTGTCTGTCGGCAAAACATATCGGAGCAACCAACAGATGATAACTAGCGGACTAGATTGGGCTAGAATAGACGCCCACACAACAGATAATCAAAGTCGGACCGTCAAAATAAAGGGAGCCGAGGCACCAACCAAAGAGTTTGTAGTAGATGACAAAAACTACAGGCGTCTACCGCAAAGCAAAAACCAACCAATTGTTTTGTTTGAACCCAACAACCTAAATCTACTACATGGAGAGCCCTCTATTCGTAGGAGTTTTATAGATAACCTATTAATCCAAACCGACGCCAACTATTCCTTGAATATAAATAAATACAAACGGGTTGTGGCTCAAAGAAACAGCCTATTAAAACAAGGCACCACGCCAACTACACAGCTGTTTGTATGGGATGTTAAGTTTGTGGAACTAGCGTCTGCCGTAGTGGCTCAAAGAAACAAACTGATAGAGCAAATAAATGAATCTTTATCCGATATTTATAGTATTATCGCGGGCACCCCAACCAAGGTAAAGATTGAATATTTGTCAAAAACTAATACAAAAAACTACACAAACTCGCTAATGGCTGGCCTGCAAAAAAACATCGAGCTAGACAGCTTGCGAGGCTTTACGGGGCTAGGCCCCCACAGAGATGACATTGGTTTTGTTTTTGGCGACAAGAACCACTCCTTTTTAGCTTCTAGGGGTGAAACCAGGAGCCTGGTGTTGGCCTTAAAAATTATCGAACTACAGTTGATAGAAAAAGAAACCGGCCAAAAACCACTTTTACTTCTTGACGATGTGTTTAGTGAACTAGACGGCCTGCGCCGAAAAACCCTAACCAATTACTTAAAGGACCACCAGACAATCATTACAACTACAGACGCGGACATTGTTATGAAAAACTTTTCTCGCTCCGCCCACCTGATCGCCCTCTCCGATAGCTAGTAAGCAAAATCAAGGGTTATATTATTGGTGTTAATTCCAAGGTTATTCATTTTTTCAACAACTAATTTTTTAGCAAGAGTTTTGTCTGCCCCGCCATTTTTATTATTGTCTAAAACCAACTCAACGATATATCCAGACGGAGTGGTTGATAAGCTTAAAACATCATCACCGACATCTAGATATAGTGGCAAAAGACCCTCGGCTCTTGAGCCTATATGTGCTTGCGGGAGTAATCTGTAGTGGGTGTTTTCGTCAACCACTCCGTCTGTAGGGTATGTAAAAGTAAAGGTTAATTGTCCAAAGGCGCAGTTAATGCTTTCGATACTGCTTTCTGGAGGCCCAGAGAATACAAGGAAAGAAGCGTTTTCTGCTGGTGAATACTCAAAAATGGATGCGTTATCAGTAGTGCTATAAAACACTTTGTTATTCGTCGCGCAAAAGTCTTTTATGTTTGAGTGTGGCAATTTTAGTTTCGAGATGCGGTCATCGCTAACCTTTAAATATCCCTCACTTTGGTCTGTGGGCATAATTAACAAGTCAGAACTGCCCACGACAACTGCTTTTTTAGGAGAGAAGGACGCGGGTATTTTGTGGGATGAGGTAACCGCTTTTTTTGCAACACTCACTACTATAACCCTTCCTTCCTCTGTATTTTGGTCCTGGCTGTCACCGCTTGTTGCGTCATCGAGGTGTGAAGAGTCTGGCGCTAGTAGCACATAAATAGACTCCTTGCCTGCAAATATTGACACATAGGATAAGTCAGATTTACTGGGGAGGCGCTTGCTTAGGTCAACTTTATTTGGGGTTTTGTCGTTAGCTCCCCTAAATATTAATAGGGATCGCCCAACCTCATCTAATACTGAAAAAACATCATCGTAGCTTGAAAACTTATTTTTATCTAAAACACCAGAGAATTGACTGACCGAGGTGGTTTTACCACTAGGGTCGCCTGCTGCCCCTATCTCATTAATTGTTAGAGTCTTGTTGGCAGAGATCACCTCAATAAACGACCCCCCAAAGGGCCTAAAAAGAGCTGACACGGAAGACTCGCTGGACTCTTCTTCATGGGAGCCCCAAAATTTTTCTGCTGAGGGACTAGTAACACCCCCTTTGGCAGGGGTGGCAAACCCTCCACTATAGTTGTTGCAGGGATAAAACATAAAAACACTCTCTATGGGCATAGCAGAGCAGTCGTAGTCATTTTGCTCTATGATTCCGACCCTTTTTTGCTCCTTGGTCTTCACTGACAGCTTATGATAAAAGCCAGAAAAAGGACCGCGATAATATGATGTCCTATCTTTTGAGGAGACGAGTATTTGATAGTCACCTCTTTTGACTAATGCGATTTTCGTACCGTTTGTTAGGTTAAGTTTTTTTGAGGCAGGAGCCTCCTCCTCGCGTAGAAACTCTATAGTTTTACTGTCTTGTCCAGTGGCGTTAACAATAATTAAGCTGTGAGTAAAAACATATAGCAAGGTTGCCAAAAAGATAAGCAACAACAGGATCTTAAGAATGGTTTGTCTGCTAATAAGTGGCTGCTGATTGTTCATTTATTTACCCCAATCATCTTACTTGTGTCCAGAACTACTTGCAGAACAAGTACCTTTGTTTGTTGACATATCACGGCCGTCTTTTGGCAGGAATTTTAGGGGGTTTAGTGTGGTGGAGGAGGTTCCTTGTTCGCCAGCCTTATCCTGGACATTAAAATGCAGGTGTGGCCCAGAAGATTTTCCGGTATTCCCCGACTTTCCTACCTCATCGCCTTGGCTAACCTTGTCCCCTTGTTTAACAGAGAAAGAACTTAAGTGCGCATAGAGCGTCCATTTGCCATTAGAGTGTTTTATAATGACGACCTTTCCGAACCCTGAACCCCCGTTGTCTTTTACAAGGTCGACTTTACCCCCATCTACCGCAACGACTTTATTGCCAACCGGAACCCCAATATCCATACCAGAGTGCCCACCACCCGACCCGCCGTTATAGTAGTCCCTGTGCTCATTCCAGCATGCTGTTAGGCCGAACTTTTTATCTACGGGCCAAATAAACTCCCCCGTGCTACTGCCATCCCCACCCCCATCATCGCAAGACTCACCGCTACTGTCGTCGTTTTGAGAACCACTCGCCCCAGACGAAGACATTTGCCCTCCTGCTTTTTTGAGAGCCTTAACTCCTGAGTCTACCCTTTCCTGAATCTGAGCTGCATTATCCGCTGATCCTTCGTATACCCGGTGAAATAAAAGAGCCGATTGTTCAACGGCCTTACGGTTGGTCCCTTTAATTTTCTTAAGATCTTCCTTTAAACTACCGTAACTATCCATCTCTTTGTTTACCCAGTCTAACTGTAATTTTAAGCTGTACACAGGCATGTTTTTTTCTTGTGCAAAATTTTTAAGACCTTCCTTTCTGCCGGGACTAGTCCATTGGGCGATGCCATAGCCTGGTTGACCCTGCGGTCCTTTATTCGGGGGGACTCTTTTCATTTGGCTAGGAAACCCCCATCCATCTTCGACTCGTTTTGGGTTTACCCCCGATTCTTGAATAAAATTACCTATCATACCAGCTGCTTGATGTTGGCTAAAGTCTTCTGACACGAAATAATTTAATGCCTTCGCTTCGTTGTCGGAGCCGGTTAGGCTTGAGTCTGCATTGTTTCCTCCGGCACAACAAGAGATGTTTCCTTTAACAACAGTGTCGCCACCAGACAGCTGAGTGCCAAGCTCGTTGATCTTTTCCTGAAGCTTGTTGAGGGGGAGTGCTGTCGCTGCTACTCCAACAGCCACACTGGGTTTTACATCTAATTTCTTATGGCTACCAGGGTAAATAGTATACTTAATTTTGCCAGTAAGGGTGCCTGTAGCTCCATCGCCAGACCCCCCTAAAGACCTGGCAAGGGCGCTTGATATCTCGCTCCATTCGGAGTCTCCACTGCCTACGCCATGGTTGTCCCCAAACACTGCATACGATGTTTTGCCCTTATATTCTACTTTTGCAATATCACCAAAAGATATGTCTCTCTTTTGTGCCCAAGCCCCATACAAAACATAGAAGTTTATCTTGCCGGCGTGCAGAGATGTTTTGTCGTCATTTAACTTGCCGTCAGTTCGAAGGTTTGTTTGTGCTTGAAATGTGCTGGAGCCTCCAGATCCACCACTGCCATCTGTGTCAATGGTGGCTTTGTTTGCTGTGTAGGAAACGCTCTTAGAGGCTTCAGTTGTCTGCGACCCCCCACTGCTGTTTTTACTATTGCCGTCGGCGCCTCCACTATCTACTTCTTTTGCAATAATTTCTGCAAATTTTTTACTGCCAGCTGGGTTTGGATGCACGCTGTCCCCTCCGAGAGAGATGCCTTTGTTAACCGTGTCGACGACACTATATCCCTTGGAGGCGTTGTTTTTTATTTGAGAATTTAGTTTATTTCTATTAACTCCGCCAGTAGAAAAAACATTTACCCAGTATATTTTTACACTAGAATTGGCCTTTTTTACTTCACTAATAATTTTTGGGATTTGTTTATCCAGGTCTTCTACGCCACTATTTGTGCCCAGCGCTATTACTACGGCTTTGGAGTCTTTTATGGTGTCTTTGTCGTCTTTGACTGCCTCAATGCCACCGACGCCGCTCATTGTTGGTCTAGACACTGCTCTGCCATCTTCGGCATTAATTTTGGATACGCTTATGGAAACTTTTTTGAAAGCTGTCTTTAAGTCGTTCTTTGCCCCGTTGGTTATAGAGTCTCCTAGTATATACACAGGTCCACCCCCCGAGCTGTCGGTAGCTGTTGGTGCATCATCTCTGCCACAGACATCGTAGTCGTAGTACCCTATGTTTTTGTTGTAGATGGCTTTTTGGTCTGGCGACAGAGCTTGAATTGTTAAAGGCTGAAGCCAAGAAAAGACAGAGCTAGCGGTAAAAATAAGCAAAATAAGACTGCTGAATAATTGGATGCTAGGCATTTTGTTTTTGATGCTGAGAAAAATTTTTATCATATACATAACTATTGTTCTAGTGGTGACCAATGCCAAAACTCAAAACTTAATTGTTTAAACCCATAATTATCCGCATTGCTTTTCAGCCAATCCCAAGTTTTATGGGGCTTGCTATTGGGTCTGCTAGTCCCCAAGCTACTGCTTCCGCACTTATCTTTATCTGCATATAGGTCTAGAGCAACACCAAGCTGGTGGTTAGAATAACCAGGTCGTGCAGACATGGGCGGGCCAATGGAGGCGTATAGGCTTCGTTGGTGCTCCATCGTTCGAAACGAACTACATGCCCTAACAATGGGTAGCTTTGCCTCTTGCATAGCTTTTGCCATAGCAAGGGTTGCTCCGGAAATTCGAGAATTTACTATGGCGCCACCGCTAGCGCCCGATATGCCGTACCCATTTTTGCTTTCTTCTCCGTCACTGGGTAGTAGGTTGTTTGGAATTTCACAAATCCTAATTTTCACTTTTTTGCCTTGAGTATACCCGTCTTTTACGCCTAAATCTTTTGTCCCAGAAGCACAGCTAATCTTATCAGAGTCTTTGCGAATATTAGCGATATCGATTTTTTCTCCGACAACCTCTGTAGCAGTCGCTTGCTGGGGTTGTTGTCCTCCGTTAATCTCCTGACAGGCTTCGGTGCCCTCGGCATCTTCTGGGTTAGAGTCATCTGCCTCGTAGCAGGCTAAGGATGTCACTACGCTATCATCAAAAATAGCAAGGCTAATCCTGTTCCATGTTTCGTTGTTGTCGGCGCATTTAGCATCCGCATAATCTTTGTCGTTTTGGTCAGGCATCTCTGTAGCAGTAAAGCCATCTTGTTCTTCATTAAGCTCTACTCCAAAACACTTCTTCATTCTGTCGGCCAGCCCAGGGTCTGCCTTTATGGCAGCCAGAGCCTTTTCGGCATTGCCGATAGGGTCTTCATATTTGGAATCGTTTAAAACAGATTGTTTTAAACCATATCTATTAAATCCCCAACTATAGTCATTATTGGCAGCCGAGGCCTTTGAGGACACAGTAGAAGATATGCCGGAGATTAAGTTCGAAAAATTAAGAGACGATCCTAGATAGGACAACATACTTTGTGGCCTTACATTTATTTGGTCAATACTCATGGATGCGAGCGATCTATAGTCATTGACATCAAACATGCGAGCAAAAAAACTTTTTTGAGAGAATTCTTTTTGACTATTTTCGACTATTTGTTTATCTACCATTGCAGATTCGCTATTGCTTAGCTCTGTCCCGCCTTGAGCCCGAGCAGACACATTAGCGGCTTCTCGGGCGCCATAGGCTATGAAGTTACCCCCCAGCGCTCCGCTAATAACTTCGGGGGGCTGAAAGTCTGGTGTAATTGTTTTTATAGCTAGGTTCATCACAACCGCCCCTCCGACCGCCCAAGCTGCTCCTTTTGCAGCTTGCCATGCGACGCCAGCTGCTCCCCCTGTTGCGGCAGAGGCAGCAACAACAAGCCCTATCTCTCCAGCGGTTAGTGCTAGCTGAACAGGGCCACTACAGGTAAAGTTTTCTGCAGGGATAGCTTTTTCAACATATTCGTTAACTGTGTACCATTTGGAGTCTCCTGAATAGGCTTGCTTCATGCTGTCGTCAAAATCTTCACCCGTCGGCTTTGTTTTGCCACTGGTTGCTTGAAGGGCTTTTGCTGACCAGATAGATTTTCCGTCTTTGCCTTCAAAATTTTGCACAACACCTCCAACCTGACTCATGCTAAGATCGTCTCCTGACTGTACTTGTGATCCAAGAGATATCATATCCATCGCGGCATTAACAGAATCGTCCCGAAAGGCCTTGTTGTATTCAGGCACGATTTCAGACAGATCCTTAACTAGACAAAGCATTGACACTCCCCCCATAGCGCCAGCGCCAGCAAGCTTAACGCCTTTTTTGCCAGCCATATCGCCAATTTTTCCTTTAAGCTCCATGACTTTGCCCCTTGTTTCTTGGCGGTTCTCTTTTTGTCGTGCCTGCTCGGCTGCTTTATGAATATTTTTCTTTCGTTCATCCTGGTTTTCTTGGGCTGCGTTCGCTTCTGCGGTTGCTGTTGCTTTTGCATCGTTGCTTCGCATGAATTTATGAAATAGCCTCTCTCCAAAGAATTTTTTTAGAACCCTTTTTTGGCCATAGGCAACAATCTTAGAGGTGTCTGGGCTAGTCAATTTGTGTAGGTCTGCCGTAGGATTTTTTAGCTTACTTACATCTATGCTGACAGAGGCATTTCGCCCATTACTGAAGTCTACTTTTATATCTTTTGCATCTAGTCCAGGAAATTCTTTAGCTAAACGATCGGCTACAGTGGCCTTGGAAAGTCCATTATATTTATGAAAAGGGTTTTCCGACTTGCTTAGGTCCATTTTAATTTTTTGGGATGTGCCAAATCTTGGGCCAGTTTCTACATCTATGCCCATTTTCGCCCATTTTGCAGTTTGTTTTTTTATAATAAACTCCCCGACTCGGCCAATTCTAGTATGGCCAGCGTCTCCTGTTCGTATCCATTTGTAGATTCCCCTTACCCTCATGTCTGTATCGTTTTCTCCGCTCCGCATATTGGACTGTAAGATTTGTGATAAATGGACGAGCTGAAAGGGCCCCTGCAAGATGCTAAAACCAAATATTCCACCTCCGCCAATTACTGCCGTAACTGCCAAGGTGGCGGTCTTTTTGCGAGTCCAACTTTTGAGGGATAGCTTTTTATTCCCAAAAAGCCCCTCGCTTTTGCCCCCGGTAAAACCTTTGCCAAGCTGGCTAGATTCGTCATCTACAGCGCTCAAAGATCCAGCTGGCTTGCCGTCTCCCTGCCCCCCACCTTC
>CAZFPJ010000002.1:0-14135 GCA_964521095.1 uncultured Candidatus Saccharibacteria bacterium | reverse complement strand
TACAGCGCTCAAAGATCCAGCTGGCTTGCCGTCTCCCTGCCCCCCACCTTCAATGTTGCGCAGATTGGGCCTAACGACGGGCTTTTCGTCATCTGGGTCATAAACTGGATTTCTTTGTGGTTCTGCCATAAGTTAGCAAAGTCTTTCTGTTTTAGGTGTTAGGGCGCGGGTGCCCCTAAATTTACCGTTCCCTGCCCGGCAGACATCTCTCCAGCCTGCTCTAGTTGTTTGATCTGGTCAGGGTTGGTGGTTATTAGTCCCGTCTCTGTTGGGCTGGCTGTTATTTGGATATGGACATGGTTCTGTCCTGCAAAGAATAAACCTTGTCCAACTGGGAATTGGCTTAAGCGTTTTTGCTCCTCGCTAGTTAATTTGAACACATCGGCCAAAACATCTACTGCAGATGGAGACTGCTTGAGCAAGATTTGCATAGAAGAGTTAGCAACGATAGCCCTGCCCATGCGACTGCCCATAAAGTCCTCAACATCTTGGGTGATTGTGCTGATGCCAAGGTTGTACTTTCGGGCTCGCTTGGCTAGCGAGAACATGAAGTTAGCGCTATCCTCGTATTTCATAAGTTGCCAAGCCTCGTCCACTATTAGCAGGCGCTTTTTTTGGTCACTCTTGGTCTTGTTCCAGATGTAGTTAAGTACAATGTACATAGCAACAGGGCGTAGTTCGTCCTCTAGGTCGCGCACATTAAAGACTACCAATGGATTGTTGATATTTATATTGCTTTGTTGAGAAAAGATGCCAGCAAAAGTACCGCTGGTATATTTGCGGAGGCGCTGGGCAAGTTGTGGCCCACTGCCACCCATGTGAAGCAAGGTGTCGTAGAGATCAGAGATAGTCGGGGGTGTGGCTGTGTGAGTCAGTGGGTCGTTGGTTATGCCAGCTTTTGCATAGGTTTCTATTAAGGCGGCATCTAGGTCTGCCTCTTCTCCGGGGCTTAGTGCCGGGACTACCGCTCCACTACCTCCGGCGCTAATTTGGGCTACTGCCCCACCCATCATTAGCCTTAACAGCCCATGCAAGGTTATGAGGTTGCTACGCAGGGCGTTGTCGGCTTCTTCGGCGTCTACTACCTGCGGTAGGTCAAAAGGATTTATTCTGGTCGTAGAGTTTAGGCTAAGCCTGACATAGGCTCCACCTACGGCCTCGCACATTCGTTGATATTCATTTTCTGGGTCAATAATAAATACTTCTGTGCCCAGCATCATGCTACGAAGGGCTTCTAGTTTTACGGTAAAACTTTTACCGGCACCAGACTTCGCAAACACCACAGCATTACCGTTCTCTAAGGTAAATCGGTCGAATATCACTAGGCCGGAATTGTGCATATTGATACCATACAAAATTCCGTTTTCTTGACTAAGGTCGGCACTAGTAAAAGGAAAGCTGGTACTAATAGCGCCGGTGTTCATGTTGCGTCGTATCTGTAACTGGTCGGTAAACTGAGGAATAACCCCATTGAAGCCTTGTTCTTGTTGGCTACTTGCTGGTTTAGAGTAGACAAGTTGTTGCCCTAAAATTGACTCTACTTTGTGCGACACAAAATCTAGTTCATCCAGGGACGACGCAAAAAGAGTAAAATATAGCCCAAAGCGGAAGAACCTCTCCTCGCCCACTTGTAGTTTGTCTCGCATTTCTTCGGCGTCAGTTATGGCAGACTGCTTTGCTGGGTCGCGGACCCGACCTTTTTCGTTGTCTATCATGATGCCAGCCTCTAGTTGGGCAACTTTTTTGCGGAGGCTTTCTAGTACGGCCTGGCTTTCTACGGGGTAGACATAAATAGATAGATCAATCACTTCGTCTAGGTTGACCATGCTACTAAGCCATCCGGTAGTCAACTGCCTAGGATAGCCATATACATAGTAAGTTCTGGCGTATCGAGTGCCCAGCTGAAAGTGCGTGCCAGAATATTCGACAGAGCTAGGAGCAATGAAGTCACGGAGCGCGGTGATACCCTTTCTAAAGGCTAGGTCTACTTCTTGGGATTCGCGAGCTCGCTGGGCCTGAGCTATCGCCCTAGGATCCATTTTTTGCTGGGGTTGTTGCTTTTTAAAAACTCCCATTATTGCACCAAATCCCGATCTAAGTTAGGTTGAGGAGCCTGCCCAGAGCCTTTTGTGACCATGGGGGTACTAACATCGTCAAAGTTTTTTAACTGTTGTCTGGTGGCAGTGTCTGGGTTGTAGGTGTTGTAGTATAGCTCTATCAATTCTTGAGTATCTAGGGGCAACCCCTGTACGCCTGTTTGTTGTAAACCATTTAGTACGGCCTGTACCCGGTTGCGGAGCTCGGTTTTAGCCTCTTCTAGCTCGGCTTCGTTGATGACAACCTTAGTGGCGCCATTGCCGAGCATCCCAAAGATGCCGTCGAACATGCTTTTTGTGTTTGCTTTGCCCGACTTTGAAGCCTTCTTAGTCTCGGTTTTTGGGAAAAACGGAATTATTACATAAAAATTTTTGCTCATGATGTTGGTTTGCGAGGCTAGCTCGTCGACGAACCCTAAGTAATCGTCCATTAGTAGGGCTAGCAACATATTGTCGTGTTCGCTACGAATTTTGTCCAGCTTTTCGAGGTAAGGACGAATATCGATTCGCTCTGAGCGAACAAAAATTTGAATAGGAAAATACAGTGAGTTCAAAAAGGCCTGGTAACTATATTCGACTGCCTCTCTCTCTTGGGGGCTCATCAGATCAAAGTTGATAGACTTTACCATAACCACAGATCTAAACGAGCCGTCGTTCATAATAACAATACCGTCGCGAATCTCGGCAATCTGTAGGTGGTTCTGTGTACTGTTCGGGTTAACGACAACTTTACCACCCTGTCCTTTTATTGGTGCATTAGGGTTGCCGGGTATAACGGTTCCGGGGTGTAGTTCTGGAGCAAATGTGGCGCGTGGGTCTCGGCCTCGCGTCTGCCCGGCAGGCTGTCTGGGTGCATCAGCGTATACAGCCCCTTCAGAGCCACGAACTTGTGGTTGCTGGGGTTGCCCTGGCTGTTGTGCGTTAGAAGGATTCATCCCGTAGTTTCCTCTAGATAATTTTCGTCCAAGATTTATTAATTTTGCCCCACCCCCGATTTTATAAAAGAGGATTATATCTAATGAAGAGAGACGACTACTTCGTCGTCAGATTGCCCACGATTAGCTTGGCGAGCAATTGTCTCTATGTTCAAATCATTATTCTGAGACAGGTTTATTATACCAGCATTAGCGGTATCAGGTACAGGGGTTTGAGGTTTTTCTGTATCTGTTTTTTGCAATATTTGTGGGCTAGTCGGAATTGTATGCATATTTTCCATGGCCTCTTCGCCAGCATGCGCTTTTTGTTTAAGCTGTTCTGCCAAGACAGATTCTTCGTTAGGAGGGGTTGCAGTAGAGGCTTGAGGGGTTGGCACAGGCAGAGTATAGCTAGACTGTACTGGTGGAGGAGCAGGCAGACTTACTTGTGTTGAAGGTGCGGGGGTTGTTGCTTCTGCTCTGGCTTGCTCCATCTTGGCTATGGCTTCTTTTCGCATGTCGCGTTGATTGGCTTGAATCATAGAGCTAAACTGGTTGGCAATTGGGCTGTCTGTCGCATCCATTGGGTCGCTGATATCGCCCTTAGCCAGAGTGGGAACTTGCCTGGGCAGAGCGCTAACATCAATCAAGCGATCACTGCTTATGGCGATGTCGCGCTGAAGAGCACTACTATTTTTAATAGACCACCCCCGACTATCGATGGTGTCTGCCAGGATTTTGAGCCTGCTCTCTACCTGGTGTGGATTTAGGTCTTTGGTTAGTCTTTTCTCGATTTTTTTGGGAACAGTCACTGTTACTAGATCTTGCTGGCCGTCTTGATTCCATATATGAATACGGGGTTTAAAGTAAAAGCGTATCTTTGCTAAAACCCAAACTTCTGTAGGTTGGTCTTTGCTCCAGGGTACTGCTAGAAAAAACCCTAATAGAGTGGGCGGGGCGGTAAAGAGTAGTGCTATAGGCGCACCCTTCATGATAACAATAAAGCTAATCCAAATCCCCACTGCTCCGCCAGCAGCAAAGACGAATTGTTTAAGGGTCAGTGGCCCGACAAACTTGTCGTCGGCCTCTATATCTTGGATAACTTTATATGTCGCCATACCTACACACCACCTTTGCCTGCTAGCTTGCAGAGCAAGTTACTCTGCAAAGTTTCTTGGGCTAGAATAGATTTTTCTTCTACGAGATTCGCTTTACTGTACCATTTGTACAGCTTACTCCATTTCTCAAAGAGAAAATCTATTCTAGCTCCAAGTGTGTTAGGCATGGTACTCATAATTTCTTATGGTTATTGTACCACCCTTGCTACCTAGGCAAAAACAAACAACACTCTGTTAACTTTGAATTATGGAGTGGGGTTGTTGTTTTGGGCTTTTTTCATTTCCCGTAGTTTCTCTGCGCGGGTAATTCCTCGCAGACGAGCCTTAAGCCTATCTCGCGTAGAGAGCAGAGATTTCTGAATAATTCTTGGCTTGTCTATGGCAATATATCGTCGTTCTGCTTCACCCACGCCATGTTGTTTCTTGCGAGCTTTTGCTGTCTTGCTTGCTCGCATCAATCCTCGTTTCTCAGGTGCCGAAACAGGTCTTTGAAGCACTCTCTTTTCGAAATCTTTGGGTCTAGTAACAGCATCTCCATACGATTCCTCCATATGGTTTTTTTGCATTTGTCCAACGAGCTCCTTCGTTGTTGCCTTTTCGATTTTCCTAGACCCTCGTTTCTGGCTTCTAGTTGTTGGTCTCAGCGGGTCACTCATCCCCTCATACCCTTGTCCAAATTTATGAGCCCTAGCAATTTCAGATACATGGCCTAAGACAAGCTTATCTTCTTCAAGTGACTTAATTCGCCCATTAACTATATTTACTCCGAATTCTAGGACTACCCGTTGTAGACCTAATAGTGCAGGAAAGACCTCGGGTATTTGGGCAGGAGGTTCTGTCCTGTGGTGCTCAACAAGCGTATTACCCAGAGAGTTTCTTAGGAGGTCGGCTCTTTGAGTTATTGGGGTTGGGGCAATAACATCACTTACGGTTTCGGGAGTCTGAGGGGTTGGCGGGCAGTAGTGTTCATAGGTTGCCATAATACGATAATAATAGCATAAGAATTAAAGAAAATCAAGCCCCATGCCTTCTCGTTTGTCTTGGGGACTAGTATTTTTGTTTAATTTTTCTTCCCACTGTTCGAGTGTGTACATACGCGCACCAATTTTCGAATAGTCTACATAGTAGAACCCTCGTATCTTATGCAGTGCACTAGGTTGTATCTCTAGTAGATCTTGAGCTATGACGCCTATGTATGTTTGTTCTGAGCCAAGATATTGAAATCTATAAAGCGGTAGACCGTTCGCTGTTTGGCCAACTTGAATAATATTTTTCTTGAGGCGCATATCTGAAGCTGCTGGGCCTATTGGAGGAGGAGGGCCTCCCAGAGGGCCTCCTCCGAGTGGCGGTTGAGCTCCTTGTATGCCCGCCGCCTGAGCCGCCGCCTGAGCCGCCGCCTGCCCTGCTGCCTGCTGAGCGTATTGGGTGTTATAGGTCTTAATCATTTCATTATATTCAGGGGAGTTTTGAGCAAATTGGTCATAAGCTACTCTATTGGTTACTGTTTGTGCACCTCCAGGGCTATTGCCCACCAGCATTTGTTGGGTGGCCGGGTCAAATTGTGTGATGTCTATCTCTCCACTATGTAAACCATCTGCTAATAATCTTGCTACCTCAGGGCTTGCACTACTTGCTGTATCTATAAGAGCTTGATTTGATGCCATAACCTGCACATACTCTCTGCGTCTTTGATCTAGATCGTCTTGGGCTTGCTGGGCTATTGCTGGATTGCCTGTTGCAACTGCTGCTTGGTGTTGCAGGTTAGCCATCCGAAGAGCTTGTTCTGCCTGGTCAGTTCTCCGTTGTAGCGCGGGGATTATATTGCGAACACCTTCAGCCCTGCTGCCGATAATGAATCCAGCATTTTTGGTATCCACCAGGCTGTCCATCAGCACGCCATTTGCTTGGTCCATAGAGGCCTGGCTGTTGCCATTAGCATACATATTATCTAGTTGAGTTAGCATTTGTCCGGCGCTTCCTCCTACAAGGTCGCCTCGCCCAGCTTGAGCAGCCACAGACCTTCCAGCAAAGGCGATTGCCTGAGCTCGATCTCGGTCGCCCCCCGCTGCCCTGTTGGCGGCGGCCATAAGACCGGCCTGACCTTCGTCAGCATATCCAGACCCCGTCCCTGCTTGATAAACAGCAGTAGCTGCCTGAAAATCATGATCTCCCATTTCTCGTCGTGCTGAACGGATTAGACCTAGAGATTGCGCAAGCTCTGCTCCATCTTGCCCTTGTGCTTGCAGGTACGCCCTCTGCGCTGCCTCACTTCCATCGCCATGCATCGCCGCAGCCAACAGATGGTCTTTGTCTTTAATATTTTGAAATGATTGGCTACTTTCTGCTGACTTCATGAAGTTGCTAGCATTAGTTCTGGCAGCGCTGATTCGTCCGGACATATTACGAGGGTCAAAGCCTGCTTGTGCGGTGCCTACTATTGCGGCTGTTTGGAATCTGCGGTTCATTCTGCCACGAAAGTTTCCAGTTCTTCCGCCCGTGGCATCTTCGCCTCCTGCCCATCGTCGCCCTTCTTTAATGGCCTGCCAGTTTTTTGCGACGGCACCTTTATGCATTTGGCTTCGTAAGCCACTAAGGCTTTTGAGGGGCTTATCAAACGCGCCCATAGTCATGGCTGTTATTCCACCGGCAAACTTGAAGGCAAAAGGGATAAGAAAAAGTGGCGCAAAGGACAGTATTACCCCGGTGACGATACTAAATCCTCCAGCAACATTACCGGTGCCACTGTCTCCTGGGTCCGCCCCAGTAAATGCGATAGTAGCCATCACGCCAGATATAGCAAAAAGTGCCGCGATAATTGGGTACACCATTAGTGTTTTTAAGAATAAATCCCACCATTTTTTAAAATATTGTTCGGTGGAGGGCAAAAGCCAGAGGGCAATCGCCACAGGAGCGAGGATTGTTAGTAGTACAAGTAAGGTCTGGCGAATAACCAAGGTGAACATTATGGCGAAACTAAGTAGCATGATAGTTAAGATGAGTAACGCAATTATTCCAAAGAAGCTCGCGCCAATTGCAACAACTGCGTATAATCCGGCAAAAGAGGTTAAGATTAGCGAAAGCAGGGCTCCTATGGTGGTTGAGCCGGTATCGAGGTTAAACTTTTTTAGATCAAAGGGCGCGATCAGCAATTTAGCAAGTCCATCGCCGATAACATTTGTGATATCGATGGCGGCTACACAGAGGTATATAGATATATTTATTAATATGACACCAGTTAGTACTCGTGGCGCAAGCTTACGGATTGTATAGGCGTCAAAGACACCTCCGGTTGCTTGTGCGTAGACCATGACAAGAAGTGCCCCCACAAGTAATATGTTGGCAATCATACGAAAACCCTGCCACGCACGGAAAGACCCGTCCCCCGGATCTGTGCTAACCGGTACTTTTTTCATCATTGGTTCAATGACGCCAGAGAATATGTCTTTAGCTATATTTTGGCCAAGTTCTGCTATGGGGCAAATAATCCATCCCAACGCCCCTCCGCCAGAACAATCTACCTCACTGGCGCTACCGGCTCCATCTGTGCTGGTCGGTTCGGTTTCTCCTACCGTTTTCGCTAGAGGTTTGCCTTTTGAATCGAGCAATTTTAATGACTTAACAGCTTTTGCTCGGTCTTCGCAAGCAGAAAAGGCGTTTGGTTTAATTTTCCAAGCAGTTCCGTTATTTATTTCTTGAAAAAGATTATCGCACCCGAAGACAGTTTTGAGGGGATCTTGATATACATCCATGCAGGTTTCGGTCTGGGGGTCATCTTTGCTTACGGGGTCACACTTTTCTTTTATGGCGTTCAGTTTTACATTTGCTTTATTAAAGCAATCTGCAAATGCTCCAGGTTTGACATTCCATTTGGCTTTTTCACTGAAGAAAAGACCTCCACAACCTAGTTCGCTTCTAAACTGCGATTCATAATATTCACATCTATAATTAACATTCCCCATGTCATAGCAGTATTTGCCGACCTTCCACATAGAGTTAGTAGATTTATCGCCAAAGATACCTTGGGCATCAACAGCGGCACTGGCAGGTTTTGTATTGACTGCCAACATTAAGCAGGAGAAAATGATTCCGAATAGGAGAAAGACGCCCTTTTTGACCAGTGGTTGTATTCGCATGTTCACGGACTTAAGTATCTAAACAGAGAAAATTCTCTTCATGCTTATGATAAAACACTTCTTAAGGTTAGTCGATAGAGACTCGGTGATAATTTGCAAAATCTAAGTCTCGGGGCGATAATGAATCAAAGAGTCACATAAACATGAAAATTTTGAAAATAATTAATACAAAAACACTACTAACATTTGTTGCAGTAATAGGTGCAGTAGGTGTATTAACTTGGTCCCCTCGAGTTTTTGCCGATGCGGCTGGAGACGCCTGCAAGACTCAAAAATCGGTAGACAAGCGCAATGCATGCAAGGACGGCTTCAATAAGGGCTATGCAGACCCAAAGAAGAAACAAGCTGATATATGCAAAAAATATAACAAGAAAAACAAATCTGCCTGTGAGGCAGGTGTCCAAAAAGGCAAAGACAAGAAAGATGCAGGCTCGGGGCCAGGGGGCACAATGTCTGGACTGAACGGATCCGGAGGCTACAAAGATACTTGTGGACAGGGTAATGATGCGGTAAAAACAAAATTTAATTTTGGATGTCAGGGCAGTAACTATGAGGGTCCGGGAGGCTCTATTGGAGATCTGGCATTTTCGTTTATTCGATTCCTGTCCATGGGCGTTGGAATAGTGGTGGTCATCTCTATTATAGTCGCGGGCATTCAATATTCTGCGAGCGAGGGAAACCCCGAGACAACACAAAGTGCGAAAAATAGAATACGGTCTGCGATAATTGGATTAGTCTTGTATGTATTTATCTTTGCGATTATACAGTTTTTGGTTCCTGGGGGACTTTTCAAGTAATATGTAGTTATGCTTGAAGTATATTTTTGGTTGACAGGCCGCTTCGCGGCAGCTTGTGGTGGTGATAGTTTTTTTGGCTTCCCCACCTGGCATAAGTATCTATCCAAAGATCCCACTTACTGCAGTCCACAACTAGGTGCACTAGATGATTTTTGGAAAATTGGCCTTGCAATCGTAGAGATGCTTTTAAGGTTAGTTATTTTAGTGTCAATTATCTATGTGATGCTCGGTGGCCTTAAATATATAACTGCGCGAGGCAATCCAGATAAATTAAATACGGCCAAAACTAGCATTGTAGATGCTTTGATTGGCCTTGCGGTTGCTGTAGTGGCAAGTGCTGTAGTGGCCTTTATTGGCTCAAGGTTTACTCAATCATGATTAATTTATTTTCTGTTGTTCATAATCAGATAGACTCGAGCAAGACGCCAACAGGATTGCCAGAGGTGGCTGCTAATGAGACACAGCTAAAAAATATTTTAGCAACAGTCTTTGGAGTGATCGCCGCAGTTGCGGTAATAACTATTATCGTAGCGGCTATCAATTTTGCTAGTGCTGGTGGCGATGCCGACAAGCTGTCTAAGAGCAAAACTACCATAATATATGCGTTAGTGGGGCTAGTTGTCGCTATGTCGGCAGAAGTGATAGTGTTAACTGTGTTAGGAAAGCTCTGATGATACATAAAGTGATTACAGCGCTATTCATAGGAGCTCTTTTTTGGATAAGCGTACCTGTATCTGTCTCGGCAGCTACGGGGGTAGACCCTTTTAAAGATGTTTGCAAGGGCAATAGTAGCGCTACTGTTTGCAAAGAAAAAACTAGTGCCAAGGGCAAGAACCCAGTCTTTGGGCCAGAAGGTATAATCACCCGTATCATTAACCTGTTGTCGATTATTGTGGGCATTGTGGCGGTGGTTGGCATTATGATGGCGGGTCTGAAATATATTACCTCTGGCAGTAATCCCCAAGAGGTTACAATAGCCCGTGAAATTATACTTTATGCTGTCGTGGCATTAGTTATTACGGCAATGGCACAAGTGATTGTGCGGTTTATAATTGGAAAGGTAAATGTATAGGGTAACATTATGAGTATCGTGAATAAACTAAAACTATTTGTGGCTAGCCTGGTGGCAGTCAGTGGCTTGCTGGCGGTGGCCGTGCCACAGCAAACCTCGGCTCTGTTTGAGGCAGCCAAACAAGATGCTTGCCAAGGAGCTACGCTTGGTTCTAGTTCGGACTGTACCTCTGGCGCAGACGAGAAACTGTCTGGCACCATCAATACAGTTATAAATACCTTGTCGGTTATCATCGGCATTGTAGCTGTCGTGATGATTATTATGGCTGGGTTCCGTTACATTACCGCTGCGGGAGACACCAATAACATTGGTTCAGCAAAAAATACTTTGATATACGCTATTGTAGGTCTGATTGTCGTGGCACTAGCCCAGACCATAGTTAAGTTTGTTTTAAGTAGAGTGTAGCTCGGGGTTGTTAAGAACAAGCACTTTATGATATAAAAAAGACAGTAATAATAAGGAAACTAAAATGATAGATATATTGAAATCAAAAATAACACAGATTATAGCAATGGCTGTTTTGGCTTTTGCCTCTGTTATGGCTGTGCCAGCCATGGCTTCCGCAGTTAGTAATAACCCGAATATCCAGGATAATCTTTGTGGTGGCGCTTCAAAGTTGCAGTTTAGTGACGGCGGCAACTGTTCGTCAGACACTACAGATGCTCAAGACGGAGTGAATAAGTTAGTTGGTCAGATAATTAACATTTTCTCAATAGTGGTTGGTATTGTAGCCGTGATTATGATTGTTTATGGTGGCTTCCGCTACATAACTAGTGGTGGAGAGTCTGGCAATGTTACTAACGCCAAAAACACCATACTTTACGCAATCATCGGGTTGGTAATTGTAGCTCTGGCACAGTTTATTGTGAAGTTCGTGCTAGCTAAAGCCACATCGGCTCTCTAGAGAGATAGGCTAATGCTAAAACTAAAAATATTATTAGCATCGTTGTTTGGTCTGGGTATGATTTTGTCTGCACCGGGGATGGTTTCTAGCTCTGTGTACGCAGCCGACAACACAAAGGACAATCTGTGCAATGGCGCAAACCTAAGCCTTAGTAGCAATGAGGGTTGCGCCAAGAAATGTGAAGACTCTAAAGGCAGAGAGATTAGTTGCACCAAACGAGTAGATGATGTGATTGGGATGGTCATAAATGTTTTGTCTGTTATTGTGGGATTAGTTGCTGTGATTATGATTATCTATAGTGGTTTTCGTTACATTACTAGCGGTGGAGATTCAGGCAAAATTGATACGGCTAAAAATACCATACTTTATGCCATAGTTGGTTTAGTGATTGTAGCCTCTGCACAGTTTATTGCTAAATTTGTTCTGGCTAAAGTGTCTAATGGAGGAAAATCACGACCATCCTCTTCTAAAAGTCAACAGGACGATACAAAAGAAAATTGTCCTAGCGGGCGATATACTGCTTCAAATCCTCCTAAGTGCATCCCTCAAAATAACAACGGTACTCCAATTTAAAAAACTCCCCTAACTTAGGGGAGTTTTTGTATTTTTAAATCAGATAACTTTATTAAAGAATCTGAATTTTCTTAACTGTATCTTGCTTGACCTTGGTAAAGCTGATAGTAAGAACGCCGTCTTTTAGGACTGCTTCGATCTCTTCTTCTTTGACCGGAACTGGCAAAGCTATGCTTCGGCTAAATTCACCCCAGTAACATTCTTGGACAAAGTAATTTTCGACATTTTCTTCGCTTCCTGCACTAAGAGTGCCACGAATGCTGAGTGTATTATCGGAGATGCTAACATCTAGATCGTTTTTGTTTACACCGGCTGTTCGAGCTTTTACCACAAGTCGCTCTTTAGTTTCGTACACATCAACAGCTAACTGTCCTGGTACTGCCTCTTCCTCGTCCCACTCTTCTGCAACGGCTGTTTCTACGACGGTTGCTTCCGATCCTAGATCGTCGTCGCCAAGAAATGCAGCTGTTAGCTCGTCTTCCATCAATAAGTCTTCGTCGCGATTTTTGCGCGCCATGTATATACCCTCCAGGTTTTTCTAGGTGTTAGATTGTTTTTAGAGTCTTGCCAAAAGAGGCGTTTTTGTATTATTACAAGTATACGACTAAGGAGTGTGGCAACACAAGACTAAAGGAACTTATTTACAACACAAAAATTACATCATCCTATCTGGCGGTCGTAAAGACCAGCCTTATACAAGGTGTTATGCTAGCAGTAATGAATATTCTTGAACGGATAATTAGTGTGCCTGCGCCTCATCAGTGCCTGAGTTGTCTGGCAGAAGGTTCTTTGCTGTGCGAGGCTTGCCGGTTAAGTCTAGTCACTCCCCTGCCCGACAGGTGTTATGGTTGCGGTAAAGCTAGTCGGCAGTCGGCAACCTGCAAAAGTTGCAAGCGACAATCTCCTTTGAGTCATGTATGGGTGGCTACCGCCTATGAGGGTGCTCCGAAAGATCTGGTTTATAAGTTAAAGTTTGGCAGGGCCAACGGGGCTGCAGGTCCGTTGGCCAATATCTTGGCAGACAGATTACCTCTGTTAGAGAGTGATATTTTAGTTACTTATGTGCCGACGGCGAATGCTAGGGTGCGAAAAAGAGGCTATGATCAGTCTAGGCTAATTGCTAAAGAACTTGCGTTTGCTAGGGGTTGGTTGTGTTTACCTCTGTTGGCTCGGCTTGGGTCGGGGCGTCAGGTTGGAGCGTCTAGAGAGAAGCGGTTGATACAACTTCAAGAAGCTTTTTTGCCCCAAAAAGTTAAGTACATAAAGGACGCTCATATTTTGCTTGTAGATGATGTCATAACTACAGGGGCGACACTTGAAGCGACAGCCAAACAGCTAAAAAAAGCTGGCGCTAAGCAGGTTGATGCGGTTGTTTTCGCTCAGTCGTAGAGGTGGGGGTTATAATCTCTGCATCAGAAATGTCTATAGACCCTCTATAGAGGATATGTGGCACAAACTGATAGTTAAACGGCAGTTCCCCGCTACCGACTAGGCTCTTGTAGTATTTCAATGTTGCAGACGGCGTATTCTGTAGGTCGTCCAGATTAACATCTGCAAGCCACTTCACCGTAACATTCTTTTCTCCAGGAGCAGTTTTGAAATACACGGCTGTTTTATTTGGGTTGAGCCGTGCAGGATCAATCCGAAAGTAGCGATAATCAGGAAGTTCATCGATTATGCCTAGCGTGTGTTGCGCCTCAAACAGCTTTTTTGGATGTAGAGGTAGAAGCTGTACAACATCATTCCACAGACAGTCTAAAAGTGGTATCTTTTTCTCTAAAACATCCTCCCGACCTTTGTATTTTTCAAGATACTTTGCTCGGAGTCCTGGGTCTATTGACATCATCTCGTTCAAGGGGATAAGTCTATAGCCTTTCATGCTTTCGGGCACACCATGATAGAAGTAATTCATGTAGTCAGTGTACTATGTGGTTCCATTTAAATCATAAAAAACCGCCCTAATGGGCGGCAATTTCT
This sequence comes from uncultured Candidatus Saccharibacteria bacterium, assembly GCA_964521095.1. GTDB lineage: Bacteria > Patescibacteriota > Saccharimonadia > Saccharimonadales > 2-12-FULL-41-12 > CAMTWJ01. The sequence continues at coordinate 551 of CAZFPJ010000002.1, read as the reverse complement.
CCGAAAAAAGCTTATTTGTGGTGGAAGGGGTGGAATATCGCTTTCCCTCGCTCCCGCTCGGTCGCTCCTTCGTTTGCTTGCTCGAAAAATACTTGCAGTGCTTTTCTCGCTACACTGCACTACGCCGAACCCCTTTTGCTATCGCAAAAGCCAGGGTTCTCAACATCATCTTCCAGTGTTAATATCCCCACCTTTGGTGAGAAGATTAACACTGGCGGAGAGAGAGGGATTCGAACCCACGGTACCGTTGCCGGCACGACGGTTTTCAAGACCGTTTCCTTAAACCACTCGGACACCCTTCCAGGATAAGACTAGGATAGTATAACAGATATAGACTTAGGTGTGGGATATCGCTTTCCCTCGCTCCCGCTCGGTCGCTCCTTCGTTTGCTTGCTCGAAAAATACTTGCAGTGCTTTTCTCGCTACACTGCACTACGCCGAACCCCTTTTGCTATCGCAAAAGCCAGGGTTCTCAACATCATCTTCCAGTGTTAATATCCCCACCTTTGGTGAGAAGATTAACACTGGCGGAGAGAGAGGGATTCGAACCC
>CAZFPJ010000001.1:219530-313749 GCA_964521095.1 uncultured Candidatus Saccharibacteria bacterium | reverse complement strand
TGGAGGCTACATAGTGACTGGTAATACCGCTAGCTACGGCGCCGGTAGCAATGATGTTTTCATAGCCAAATACGATAGCGCTGGCAATATCTTTGGTTGCACTACATCTTGTGGTGCTCCAACCGCCACTGTTAACACTCCAACCGCCATTATAAATTCCCCAGTCGCTACTATAGGTACCCCAACCGCCACTGTTAACACTCCAACCGCCACTGTTAACACCCCAACCGCCACTATTAACACTCCTCAGGCAGGACATATCTATGTCGAAGTGCTAAAGGTGACGGGCGATACTCTGTTAGACGGCCAGCTTACCATGGGAGCCAACCAAAATATCAAGGCTCAGGGGAGCGTGTATCTGCAGAATGCCACAGATTCCACCAACGCCTTTAGTGTGCATAATGCTGGGGGCAGTAATCTTTTGGTTGCAGACACAAGCAACATGAACTTTAAGGTATCCGGATCTGCAGTATTCCAAAATCAGACTAACTCCACGAACGCTTTCCAGATACAGAACTCTAGCGGTATTAATCTGTTCAGTATGGATAGTACAACAGGGACGGCCATCTTTAGGTCTACTCAACCAGTGGCGAAATCTTTTGTGGTGCAGGCAAATGTTGGTTATGACATTTTGAGTGTGAATTCTGACATGGACAATGTGCAGATAGACAACGGTTGGTTAACTATCAACGGTGTTGCTCCGCCAACTAATGTTACTCTTAGTTTGGTCGGAACAGGAGGAACCCTAACTAACGCTAGGTATCACTGGTACAAAGTGCTGTCCAAGAATGCTGCCAATGTTACCAGTAACGCGGTATCGCCGACCATTCCTGCATCTGGGTATGTGTTGACAACCAACAGTACTAGCAGAGTTAACTTATCATGGAATGCTACGACAGATGCATATGGATATTATATTGTTAGGGCTGTAACTACCACACCATATGTGACCGACACAGACTGGGACGAGTACTACGACATAACCACCAATCCGGGGGGCGTAGTGAACTTCTCTGATACCAGCAATGCACTCTGGACAGGGGGTAACTTTAGTGGCTATATCAGGCAGAATTATTCATCTAGTGTAGACCTAGCTATTGGCGGTAAGGTTGACTTTGACAAAGACAATTCTGACAATACCATGATTTTCAAAAACGCGAATATCGGCACACTAGAGCTGTACAACTGGGATAAAGGTATAAGGCTATCTGGTTATTCGACAGGCGTTCTACCGACAACAGATAGTGTAAATACTTTCTACATACAGAAAAATAGTGGTGATTTACTGTTCAATGCTGACGCTACAAACTCGAGGATTAGTATAGGTAATCCAATTGCCGATTCTACTGGGATAGTCCTAGTTCTTGATAATAAGAATACAGCTGGTGACCCAACGGGTGTTGATGGAGCCATGTACTACAACTCAAGCACCAAGGCTTTTCGCTGTTACAGCAATGGGGCGTGGCGAAGTTGTGTTGCTGGAGTGGTGGCTGTTAATACAACCGTTCCGGCAGGCAATACTGTAGCGAGCACTACTACCGAAACAAATTTTGCTACGAACTACACTATTCCAGCCAATGATTGTCAGCCAGGCAGAGTGTATCGAATTACTGCGCACGGTGTATGGGGTACTGGAGCAGCTGTGCCAACTTTAAACATGAGAGTTAAGCTAGGCAACACTGTGATAGGTACGACTGGTGCTGTAAGTTTGACCAACATGGCTCAGACAGACCGTACATGGCGCATTGATTACTCGCTAGTTTGTCAGACGGCGGGTGTTAGCGGTACGGCAGAAGGCCAGGGTATATTTACTCGATTCTACACCAACGAACAGACATCACAGCTGTGGGGGATGACAACTACGGCTCCAACAACGATAGACACCACGACATCTCAGACGCTACAGATCAGTGCGCAGTTTAATCAAAATGCTCCGGGACACACGATTACTGCCAGACAGATTATAGTCGAAGCTAGCGGACCGTAGCCCTTTGAGTTTAAATTTTTTGTAGAGAGTTTAGGATGAGCCGAACATCTTCTGTGCTTACTGCTGAATTTGAGTTGAGTATCACGAAAGCATCACCACTGCTGGTTATCATAAAGGCAGAAGTTCGCCCTTCTACAAAAGTTATTGTTGCTTTACCGTTTTTTGTGTCGATAGATTCTTTGCCAACGAAATTTGCAGTATTCTTAAATTCTTCGGGTATTGATTGCACCGATACAACAACCGTTTTGTTCGCCGATTTTACAGTAAAGAACAGAGTGTTATTCTCGTAGCGTACATTTTTACTGTCTACTTTATACCCTGAAGGCAGGTCTATCGGGTTGGTGCTGTATGGCTGGAATCCAGATATACGACTCCTGATGTCTTTAGGTACTGCAGGAGGGCTTTTCTGAGATTTTACATATACTACAGTACCTGCGGAGATGAGCAGGACTAGCGTGGCTAAAAAAAGGCCGAGCAGGAGCTTTCTCTTATTGCCAGATAGGTTATTTGTGATAGATCTCAATCCAACCTCTCGAAAATTAAAAGTATTACAGTAGACAATATAACATTAGAGTGCAAACATAAGAAGTTAAGGGTATTTAGCGGCTCAGGTGGAGACCCCTGTAAGTATTGCCATGAAACCCGACAAATTATTCGCAGGTGCGGTGTTTTGTGTCATGGAAGGGGGATAAATATTTCAGGAAAGTTTGGTTTTTCTGTGGATAACTTTTTGTGTTCATAATGTTGTAAGAATAGTTACAAAAATATAACAACAAAATCTTAACAGGGGTGATAAAAAATTGACAGGGGTTAGATATTTAATATTGTCAATAAGTCTACAGTAATGTTAAAAAACTTAAGCATTTTTGTTTAAAAAAGTAGAGGATTTTTTGCATATTTTTTGTGTTCATTTTGGGTTGATTAAACAGGGGTAAAACCCTATAATTAACCATGTACTCAAATGTAGCAAAAAAAACAAAAGTACAAAAACACAAAATGGATCCAAAAAATAAAAATATTTTTGCACTTTGTGGCTCGAGCCGAGCCTCGTTTGTTTTGCACAAGAAGTTTGCACTGTCGGTCGCCGTTATGGCGACTTTTTTTGCATTTTTGGTGAGTACAATTTTGCTACCTTTACTACCTCAGACAGAGAAACTAACCCCCAAAGCCCACGCCGCCTCCACCAGCAGTACCCTTAACTTCCAAGCTAGACTGTTAACTCCCTCTGGTAGCTTAGTTCCTGACGGCTACTACAACATCCGCTTTAAGCTCTATGACGGTGGCACCCAAGGTGGTCCTGCTGGCCAAGGTCAAGCTAACGCTGGCACCCAGCTGTGGAGTGAAGAACACAAAGACACCAACGGAGCTAGTCCTGGCCAAGACTACCGAGTCAGGGTAGTCAATGGCTACTTCTCGGTCTACCTTGGCTCGCAAACAGCTTTCCCTAGCATCAACTGGGATCAAGAACTATGGCTAACCATGGACATTGGCGGTACTACCCAAACAGCTACCCCAACCTACGATGGAGAAATGCTTAGCACCAGTCCAGCCCCTAACTCCAGAATCAAGCTCAGTGCCGTACCATACGCCTTTAAGGCAGGGCAGTTGGCCAAAACTACCGGAAGCTATAACTCTACCCTAGACTTTGCTACCCAAACAGCATCCAGAAGCATCTTGCTACCAGATGAAAGTGGAACCATCTGTATTCAAGGCAGTGCCTCTTGTGGCTTCGCGCTATCTGGTTCTGGAAGCTTCATCCAAAACGGCACCAGCTTGCAAACAACGGCCAACTTTAACATCCAATCGGCTGGGGCCAGTAGTGTGGGCGGAGTTATAAGAGGCGCAACCAGTCAAACAGCCGATTTGTTCCAGTTACAAGATAGCGCCGGTACAGTCCTAACCGCATTTAGTAGTTCTGGTCAACTTATTTTTGGTGGTGATACTAACCTATATCGTTCCGGAGTAGACACGCTAAAAACAGATGACTCCTTTGCTGTAGGCTCTAATGTGTCTATATCTTCTGGGGGCAACATCACCCAAACAGGCGCAACTACACTATCCACAGGAACTGGCAGTGTATCTTTGAACGGCAACACAACAGTTAAGCCTTCGTCGAATAATGCAAATGCATTTAGAGTGAGAGACATATCCGACAATAATGTTCTTCAAGTGTCTACAGCTAATGGCAATAAGTCTGTTCAGGTGGGACAGGGTGGTATAGACTCCGCTTTTAGGGTTGTTGATACTACATCTAGTGCGATTTTTGATGTAGATACGGCTTTTAGTACCGTAGCTATTATGACGGGGGCTAGCTTGGTAAATGTTTCTTCGAGCCAGATTTATCTTGGTGGTTCTGATATTGATTTTGGCAGCTCTATTGCTTTTATGTCAGGCTCCGACTTTTCTACCACCGGCGTTAGCAATAATGTTAACTTTAGTGAAGTATCTCTAGTTAGACTAACAGGAGCTAGTGTCCAAACTATCACAGGCATAGCCAATGGCAGAGACGGAGAGATGCTAACCATAGTAAATGCAGCCAGCCAAGCTGCCACTATCTCTAACAACTCTGGTAGTTCTATTGCCACTAACAGAATCATCACCGGCACAGGTGCAGACATAACCCTCAACGCCGGGGCATCCATAACCCTAATCTACGACGCAGGGGCTAGCCTATGGCGCACCACCGGAAGCGTAGCTTTCTCTACAGGCAACTTTATACAAAATGGCACTAGTCCGCAAACAGCCGACTTTAACATCACAGGCAACGGAGTAATAGGGGGTACTCTAACAGTAGCTGGCCTCTTAACGGCAAATGGCAACCTAACTCTCCAAACAGGTGACACCTTTACCATCAACGGTGACGCCCTAACCGACCTAACAGGCTCTGGCCTAATAAACTCCAGCGGTGCACTAACCGTAGATGCCACAAGTGCCACAGGTTTCTTCCGAAATGGTGGTAACAGCTTTGGTGGGTCTGCAACGCTTGGCACAAACGATTATCAATCACTATTCATAAAAACCAATGGCATAGATAGATTCCAATTTCAAGCAGGCGGAGCGTATTTAACCGGACATGGCGCAACCATAATAGATAGTACTGGGAGTTTACACTTTGGTCTGAGTAGTACTATAGCAAATGGATTATCGATAGGGTCTTCTGGGACTACTGGAGGAACTTTAAGGTTGGGAGATGCTGGGGTAGCGAGCACAATCCAAATGGGTAACACCACAGGCGCAGTAACTCAGACCGTTAACATAGGCAACAACTCCACCGCTGGCTCTACAAACGATGTCAACATCGGCTCTAGCGTGGCTGGCACAACGGCAATAACAGGCACCACAACTGTCACAGGCCGAACAACAGGTTCTGCCACAGCCCTAACAGTCAACAACTCTACATCTACAGGTAACATCTTTGTAGCTCAAGACAATGGTACGGCAGTATTTACCATTGCTGATGGCGGGGCTTCTACTTTTACTGGGGCAGTGTCAGTTAATGGTGGTGCTATTGATAGTACGGCTACAACTTTTAATCTGCTACAGTCTGCCGTCACTACTCTTAATATTGGTGATGCTGTTGGGGCGGGGGGTATAAATTTGGCGGGTGGCTCTGGCTCAACTGGATGTACTATCGATGGCTCTAATGGGAATCTAACTTGTTCTGGCAATATTGTCAGTTCAGGTACTTCTGGTGCCCAAGGTTGGTGGAGTAGGAGTGGTACCGTCTTGCAACCATCAAACGCTGGAGACGACATTACAACCTCCGGTAAGATCTCGATGACAGGGACAAACGATAGTGCGAAGTTGCGGGTTTCTGATAATTCTGGGAATAGTATCTTCAATGTATCTACGACTGGCGGGGGAGTAACTATTGGTGGCAATGCTCCTGTATTCCCCAACTTTTCTGTGCGAGCTAACTCCATTACATTTTTTAATATCAGTACTATAAGCAATACATTAACATCAAAATTAGACACAGTTGACTTTCAGGATCAGTATGGCACTAGTCAGCTGTCTATTGATGCGGGTACGGGTGCAGTAGGCATTGGCTTGGCGCCTGGAGCTGCCAGCTATAAGCTAGATGTAGCGGGAGCCATTAACAGTTCCACAGCATACTATTTGAACGGTAGCAATATTAATACAGCTGGTACTTTAACCAATGTTGCTTACCTGAATGCTTCCAGCCAGACCTTTACTGGTAATAATACGATTGGCGGAACACTAACTGTTTCTGGTCTTTTGGCGGCAAACGGCAACATAACTTTGCAAACTGGCGATACCTTTACTATCAACGGCGATGCCCTAACCGATCTGACTGGTGATGGATTAACCCTCTCTGGTGGCGCTCTAACGGTAGATGCAACTTCTGCCACAGGCTTCTTCCGCAACGGAGGCAACAGCTTTGGTGGTGCAGCAACCCTTGGTACTAATGATGCTAATGTCCTAAACCTAGAGACTAACAATGCCAACCGATTCCAAATATCCTCATCTGCCTCTACCATGACAGGACAGGGAGCTACAACCTATACATCTACAGGAGCTACTACTGTCTCTAGCGCTGCGGCTTCAGCCCTTAACCTAACATCTGGCACCACCGGAGCCGTAACTCTAGACTCTGGCACCACCGGAGCTGTTAATATTGGCAACAATGCCAACGCCAAGACGGTCACAATTGGTAACAGTACTGGGGCTACCAGTGTTGCCGTAAACTGTGGTACAGGAGCTTGTAACTTTGGAACTAATGCAACGGCACACACTACGAATATAGGCTCTACTACTGGTGCTTCTACCCTTAACCTGCAAGCAGGAACGGGCGGCGTCAATATAGCTACGGGCGGCGCAGCCAACACTGTGCAAATAGGCAACACCACCGGAGCTGTTACTCAAACCATCAACATTGGCAACAACTCTACAGCTGGCTCTACAAACAATGTTAACATTGGCTCTGGCGTGGCTGGCACAACGGCTATCACAGGAGCTACTACTATAACTAACCGAACTAGTGGTAGTGCAGACACTTTAATAATAAGTAACTCTACTTCTACCGGTAACATCTTGCAAGCCAGAGATAATGCTACAGCAGTATTAACTATTGCCGACGGTGGCGCTACTACCTTTAGTAATCAGACCAACAGCACCACAGCCTTCCGTATCCAAAACGCCTCTGCGCAGAACCTATTTGTGGCAGACACTACAAACCAAAGAGTAGCTATAGGCCCAGCGTCTGTACCTGCTAACAGTGTGCTTACTATAGGCACTGACACTACGACTGCGTCGGGTGGCATAACCTTTGGAACGGATACTGCATTTTATCGCTATGCTCAAGATGTGCTGGCAACTGATGGAAGTTTCTTTGCTAACGGAGGAAACTTTTTCGCAACAACTGCATATACGGGATTGACATTCTCTACGGCTACAAACAGTGGAATATATAATACGGGTGCTAACGGCGCCGGATATATCGCAATAGATAACGGCACAGCCGGTGTGCCAGTGATAGCTATAGCTCAGGGTGGGGCAACGACATTTAAGAATAATACTGATTCTGTGGCGGCGTTCCAGATACAAAGTTCTTCTAGTACGGTACTACTAAATGCAGACACTACCAATATGAGGATTACTATTGGTGGGGCGACAGGCTCGCTAGCCGGCAGGGCGCTAGAGGTAACTTCGGTAGATGTAACTACTACCTTGCGGGTAGGTGATGGGACAAATGGTATTAGCTTCAACGACCAAACTTCTGGCAAGTTACGATTCCGCGGGACAGCTCAGAACGACATCTCTGTAACGCTGAGTCCAGAATATGCTGGGGCGGTGCTAACCGGTGACGGCTCTAATAACACAGGAACCATGACATCGGACTTTTGTAGTGGTAGTAGCTTGCTCAATATTGGCACTAGTTGTGGCGCTAGCGAAGACCATAATTTCTACGCTTGGACAGCTAATGCTACCAACGACTACGACATATATGTGAAGTGGAAGGTGCCGAGCGACTTTGCTAGCTTTGCTTCTACCCCTGTTCAGTTTTATGGATGGAAAACTGGTGGATCTGATGCTGTGCAGATGCGTGTTTACAAGAGTGGTAGTTCGACAGTTTGTGACAACGATTCGCTTGGTAGCAATGGCTCTTGGGCGCTAACTAACTCTGTTCCTACCACTAACTGTACGATCAATCCGGGTGACGAGCTGGTGTTCCGTATGACCGTATCTGTAGCGACCAACGGCAACTATGCGCGGGTTGGTGAAATATTTATTAACTATAAGAGTCAGTTCTAGGGTATTAATATGGCATCTAAAATCCTTACCACCAAGAACATGAAGATAAGAGGACTAGACTCTGACAGTATTGTGTATGAAGTTGCCAGAGCGCAGAGGGGCAAGGTGTCGCGTTACAAGCTTAAAAAACAAGCACATATAATACAAGAGATTATGGATGATCCGACGATAATCTAGATGCACTGTAGTTAATTCTGCTTAGCACAAGTGTTACAATATTAGTTAGTATGATTTTGTTTGGGGGTTTGTCTGGTAGAGCTATTGATGCATGGGATCGTGCATCTGCCCTTGGCTTGGTGGTGATGTTTGTTGGCACGATCGGCTTGGCTACTTTGTCATCTGTAGTTTTTAGGCCTCACTCTACAAAGGCGGCGGCTGGCGACATGATTTTGTTTTGGGACGGGACAGATTCTACGGGTGGCGCTTTGTCTGTGCCAAGTGGCTGGACAGAGATTTCTTCTGCGGCCTCTGGGCGGATGATACGGGGTGAGGCGGCGGCTAATTTTGGTGGAACTGGTGGTAGTACTACTCATTCTCATCACAATGAGAGCGTTACCATGACAGGGGTTAATGGGTCTGTAGGGACAGGTTTGACCTTGTCTGGTATATCTGCAGATAATCACTCTCATGGCACTTTGTCTAGCGTTAATACTATAAGTAGCGCTAATAACGAACCAGCTACTAGGACAATTAGAGCGATTCAATATAATTCTGGAATCCCAGCGACTATACCCAACGGGGCAATTGTGATGTTTGACGACAGCCCGGGTATGCCTGGAAGTGGATTTACTAGGTTGAGTGCCTATGATGGCAAGGTTTTGAAATTGCATACTACGGCTGGCACTAACGCTGGATCCGATACGCATACGCACACTGTTACTTGGACAGGCACGACTACTGGCGCACCAACAAGTACGAACATATGTAGTGGATTTATATTTTGTTCTAGCGGAGCGACGGCTAAAAATACAGCTAGCCATAACCATGCTGCACCTGGCTCTACCACTAGCTCTTCTGGGTCTAATGTGCCCCCTTATGTACAGCCAGTCTTAGCAAAAGCCAATGCGGATGTGGCTACTGCTTCGGTGGCGGTTACGGTAATGTTTGAGGGTAGTCCTGGTGATTTGTGGACTTCTAGGTCTGAATCTGGCGGTGCATATTATAGGAGATTTTTGAGGCCAGGAGCTTCGTATATCGGTAGCGGTGGCGCAGATAATCATACGCATACTGCGGTTGGTATAACCGGTTCGGCAACGGGCGGAGGTAATGTCAATACAGGTACTGGCTCGGGGGGTGCATCATCTACTCATACTCATAGTTTGACGGCCTCATTTTATGATGGCTCCAGCGACTCATACTATACAGGTAACAATGAATATTTTTTGCCAGAATATGTCAATGTAGTGATTGCAGAAAGGGTGACCATGTCGCTTAACTCGTATCGGTGGTACGAAGACAATAACTTACAAGCTGTAACCGATCCGTGGTCGCCACTAGATGTGCCGATAAATAACATGATACCTGCTCTGCCGGCAAATTATCGCCCTCCAGTGTCTGGCAATGAATTGCGTCTGAGAGTAAAAATACTACTGGGCAATCAGCCCCTGTATGCAAGTTCTATAGCTTTTAAACTCCAATACAAGGCGGGCACGGATGGCAGCTGTACATCTGGTACTTGGACAGATGTTGGCGCTGGTGGTGGTGGATCGATTTGGCGGTTTGCAACATCCGGGGTTTCTCATGACACCTCTCTTAGCACTAGTGTTCTGACTTCTTCTGTTCGGCAGACATACTCTAAAGCCAATCCGACAGGGCTTAATCCTAATGCCGGAGCGGTGGGCCAGACGATGGAGTATGACTTCCATATAGAAAATAATGGAGCTAATTCTGCTCGCCAATATAGTTTTAGGCTGGTAGAGAGCGACGATGGCGTTATGAGTGACTATGCGCAGTGTCCGACACTGGTAACCAGCCCGGTAACGAGCGACCAAATGCGCCATGGAGAGTTTTTTCAGGATGGAGTTGAGAGAGGATTCTTTTGGGCAAATTAAAACCTTTGTCGGTGTTAAATAGCTTGGTTTCCTGGGGGATACCGGTTGTTATTGTGGGCTGTTTGTTGTTTGTGGTAAACGCTAGGATATCGGCGAACCCAGAACCCAGTAGATCTGAGTTAGAGGAGTATTTAAAGACTAATAGTCTGCAGGCTGGAGTGGAATCTACCAATGGCTATCAACAGATATTTTATATTTTTAACGGTGTTAAGATTTATGTTACCAATGACAGTCGTAACCATACGCATCCGGTTGTCAGTGGGCGATATGTTGCTTGGTCAGAGGTTATAGAGGGGTTCCCTCAGATAGTGTTGTATGACTTTTTGGACAAAACTAGACTACAGATTACCCAGACTGGAACCAATGTGTCACCGGCAATTTGGGAGAATAAAGTAGTTTGGGAGGGCTTAAGTAACGACAAACAGCAGATTTTTTATTTTGACGGAATAGATTTGAGTCAGATTAGTAACTCGGAATATACATCGCTTCGGCCAGTGATTAAGGGTAACACAATCTTGTATGCTCAGTACACTCCAGAGGCGGTGAATCCTTGGCGAGTCATTTCGCATGTTACAGATGCCCCGGTAGGCAGTGATCCAGATACGATTATAAAAGAGGGTAGCGAGGTAGACTCGTGGCCGAGTTTTGTTGGTGATACAGTAAAAACAACTCTGTAGGCTAGTTTAACTGTTCGATTATTTTGCGTAGATTAGTAAATAGTTCCTGAGCTTCTTGACCCCTAAAAACAGAGGTAAGGTCGGTAATCATATTGGACTTGGTTGTTTGGTATAGCTGATCACATTTTTTGATTGATGCTACCAGAGAGTCTTGATCGTTGGGTGGATTTTGGCCGATGCCACTGATGCAATTAATGGATAGCGTTAGGCTGGTTTGTGTTTTTTGTGACAAAAAACTACTTATTTTTAGTTGGCTGAGATTGTCGGTTGTGATTTTTGCGCGCGTAGTGATCTCTTGTTTGTCTGTTGCGGGGTTGATAAAGCCAATATCTTGCGAAACAGAGTATGACAAGGGTTTTTTGAGTATCTGATAGTTGCTGTCGTAAGTTTTTAAGATGCCCTCTTCTTTAGAGGTAAAATCGTCCAGTTTTAGGTGATTAAGCTCGGAACTCGTTTTTCGGTGCTTAGAAAGATCTTTTTGATAATTTTTGAGGCTGGTGTCTATTTGCCCGCGGACTCCCTCGAGGCGATAGGGAGTAGAGTTGTTGGAGCTATCTATGTCGCGCATGGCAGACAGTGACAGGAGGTGCTCGTTTAGCGATGCGCGTAAAACACTCTTTGGAGTGGCCTGGTCAGTCGACTTATTGTGGTAATGTGTGAACAAGAGGTAACCGCCGTATAGAACGAGGCCAATAACCAGCACAATTAGCGTGCGGGATACAAAGCCTCTCCAGTTAATCGTCTTGATTGCTTTTGGCACAGATAGCCTTTTCATGTGCCTATATAATAACATCACTATTGGAGTTGCTCTACTCGGTTGGCTGGGGAGCTTACTCAAGTTGGCAATACATGATAATCTAGATACAGGAAGAAAAGGGTATCTTTGGATGAAACAAAAAATCATAGCCGTGTTGAACCAGAAGGGTGGGGTTGGCAAAACGACCACCTCTATTAATCTGTCTGCTTATTTGGCCAAACAAGGGTATAGGGTTTTGGTGGTGGATGCCGATCCACAAGGTAACGCAACTAGTGGGCTTGGTTTTGACAAAACAACACTTAATCATACATTGTGCGACATGCTACTTTCTAGTGTGCCCATGGATAAAGTGGTGCAAGAAACAGAAATTAAAAATTTATATTTATTGCCTACCGATTCTCGGCTGGCTAGCCTGGAGATTGATTTGTCTCAACAAGAACACAGGGAACGCGCCCTAAAGAGTTCTCTTGGTCCAGCCGGGGGATATGATTATATTATTATAGACTGCCCTCCAGCTTTAGGCTTGCTAACAATCAATGCCTTAACTGCGTCGGACTATGTGCTCATTCCTGTGCAGGCAGAGTACTACGCATTAGAAGGCTTGAGTCAATTGCTCCAAGTTATGCAAAGTGTGCGTCGGGGCTTGAACCAAGATTTGGAACTGCTAGGTGTAGTTGTGACTATGTTTGATAAACGAACAGCATTGTCTGAACAAGTTTATAATGAGGTAGGCAAGCATTTTGGCGACAAATTGTTTAACACAGTAATACCTAGAAATGTGCGATTAGCAGAAGCACCCAGCTACGGACAACCCATATCAGAGCACGATAGATGGAGCAAGGGGGCGAAAGCCTATAAAAAACTAGCTAAAGAAGTTAGCATAGCTACAGGAGGAGATAAATGAGTACAAAAAAAGGATTAGGCAAGGGTTTTGGGAGTTTGCTTTCGGAAGACTTTGACGACTCGATATTGTTAGAGAAGAAAGATCGAACACAAAAACTATTCATTAGTGACATACAACCAAATTTGGACCAGCCAAGAAAGCATTTTGATAAAGATGCACTTGCGGAGCTGGCCAGTTCTATTAAGCAATTTGGCATACTTCAGCCGTTGGTGGTTACCCCCAAGGACGATGGTAAATACATGATTATTGCTGGAGAGAGGCGGTACAGGGCGTCCAAGCTAGCTGGTATTTCTGAAGTGCCAGCTTTGGTTCGGAGTAGCGAAGAGTTAGAAAGGCTAGAGATAGGGCTAGTAGAAAATGTCCAGCGAGTAGATTTATCTCCTTTGGAGCAGGCAATATCTATATCTAAACTTCACGAGCAATTTAATGTCTCTTACGAAGAGATCGCGAGGCGTTTGGGTAAGGCGCACACAACGGTATTGAATATTGTAAGGTTGTTGCAGTTGCCGGTTGTAGCCAAAGAGGCTTTGGGCAGGGGGGATATAAGCGAGGGACATGCTAGGGCTATTTTGGCGCTTAAAGATTATCCAAGTGAACAAGCAAAATTATTAGATTTGATTGTGGCGAATAAATTATCGGTCCGGATGGCCGAGCAGTATGTAAACAGTGTAAAAGGCAAGACTAGTACGCAAAAAACAAAGCCGGTAGCGTCAAAGCAGGATTTGGCGCTAGCTAACAAAGTTAGCAAATATGTAGGCACGAAGGTGTCGATAAACAGGGGCGGTAGAGGTGGCAAGATATTAGTGCGCTTTGCGTCTGACAAAGAGCTGGAGAGCATTATCGATAAAATAATTAGCTAGCTAGAAGCGTTTAATCTCGTTGAACGGGTATACCCTGACAGATAATTTACCCACTAAGTCTTTGACCTCGATTGGTCCAAAAGCTCTGGAATCCATAGAATTTGGACGATTATCTCCTAGAACAAAGACTTCACCGGGTTGAATTTTTTGATCGATAGGCTGGTTGGCGGTGGTGATGCCTATAACGCTGGCTTCTGGACCTTGTTGATCGACTCTAAAACCTCCAGGGTGCTCTTTGTTGTAGACTGTTACGATATTGTCTTTGACGACTACCCGGTCGCCCGGTACCCCAACGACCCTTTTTATGAGCTGTTTAGTCTGAACAGATTCCATTTCGTAAGCTTCTGTGTGGTTGAAGATGACTATTTCGTAGCGTTTTGGTTGCCAACCGTGGCCAGTTACTCTTGCTAGAGTTCTGGGCATTTTGTCTACGATTAGGCGATCTTTGTTGAACAAGGTGCGCTCCATGCTAGGGCCATCTACTTCGTAAGATTGAAACACAAAAGCAGTGATAAGTAGTGCCACTACTGGTGCAATAATAATGATACCCAAAGTAGAGAATATCTCGTTTTTTTTGCTGGGTTTTTTTTGTTCGGGCTGACCTGTATATATGGGTTGCTGGTAATTCTCTTGCATTGCTTAAGCGTATCACATTGTGGTTAATATTTAACAATAGAACTTAAGCAAATTGCTGTTTACTAGCGGGCTTAAAAGCAGGTATAATAGCTTCTTGGTTGGGCATGATAAACCAAGCTTTTTACAGATAATTATCAGGCTCATCTTAGTAAATGGAGATATAAAGAATAGGGTGATAGGCGCTGGGTATCGTTTTGGCGTTTATCGAAGTTATTCTACCTAAAAATAATATATGGACGATATTCGCCCGAAACACCCAAATAAACGCCGACAGAGTGCATCGATTGATGGCATAAAACCACTTGATGCCGGAGGGCATGCACGAATTGACTTTAAGCGTCCGGCATCTTATAGGCCGGGCAGTTCTATAAGTAATTTTGATAGGCCTGAAGGATTACAGCAGCCTCAGGCGAATACTAGACTAGGAGCCAAGATTACGCCAAAGAAGAAAACTTTTGAAGTACCAGAAGACGCTAAGAAGGGGCGTGGATTGCGTTTTTGGAGGCGCAACAAGAAGACGCCCAAGAAACCTTTTAGAGAGCGCTGGGGAAGCTTTAGTAAGAAACAGAAGACACTACGGATTATAGGTGTCATCCTGCTGATAACGATGTTGATAATGGGCTTCTTGTTTGCCAAGGGTTACTTGAATTTACGCAAAGTATTGGGCGGTGGCAACGGAGCGGCGGCATTGCAGAAAGATGTTGACCCTTCCAAGTTGCGCGGTGAGGGTGACGGGCGCGTGAACATCCTGATTATGGGTCGAGGTGGAGAAGGGCATGAGGGTGCGGACTTGACCGACACTATGATCTTGGCAAGTATTAACCCAGTAGACAAAGAGGCTGCGCTGGTTAGTATCCCGAGAGATTTATATGTATCCGTACCAAACAGGGGCTCTATGAAGATTAATTCGGTGTTTTCGGCTGGCAAAACCAATGCCCTGAACAAGCGTTCTGGATCTAGTGCTGATGCTAAGAAGCAAGCCGAAGAAGCGGGCTACAATTTGGCCGAAGATACTGTAGAGAAAGTTCTTGGCATACCTGTGCACTACCATGTGATGATTGACTTTGCTGGGTTTCAGCAGGCAATTAATACCGTTGGAGGGGTAGATATTGATGCTCCAAAAGCGGTCAGAGAACAGATGCGCATAGATGGCAAAAATTATATGTTAGATGTTAAGCCAGGTCGTCAGCATATGGATGGCTTTAAAGCACTGGCATACTCTAGATCGCGACACACTAGTGCGCGAGGTGACTTTGATAGGTCCGAGAGGCAACGACTGTTGATTGTGGCTCTAAAAGAAAAGATTTTGAGCGTGGGGACATTTTCTAACCCCGCAAAGATATCACAACTTATGGACAATATGGGCAACCATGTGCAGACCAACTTTAGTCTACAAGATATTAGTCGGCTGTACGATCTCAGTAAGGAGATGCCAAGCAATAAAGTCCAGTCTATTGGCTTGGTCGATCCGCCACATGACTACCTGACTACGAGTAATATAGGTGGTTTGTCTGTTGTGGTTCCAAAGGCAGGACTTAATAACTATAAAGATATTCAGTCGTATATTCGCAACACTCTTAAAGATAGTTTTATTAAAAAAGAGAATGCCACGGTTCTGATACTGAATGGAACGCAAATACCCGGCTTGGCTACTACCAAGTCAGACGAGCTAAAATCTTATGGATACAATGTACTAAACGCGGCTAACGCCCCAACCAAGAATTACCCCAAGACACTGGTGATAGACAGAGTAAATGGTAGCAAAAAGTACACAAAGCGATACCTGGAACAACGATTTAAAACAATTGGAACAGGCTCGTTGCCGGATTCTAACATAGATCCCCAGAACGCTGACTTTGTTATAATATTAGGTGCAGATCAGGGTGTATCCCAGTAATGCGGCTAAATAGGATTCAAGCAATTTAGATGGTTAAGTTTATAACAACAAAGATTAAGCCCACAAAAGGGTTTTCTCATTTTCTGCACATTGTATTTGTAGCGTTATTGCCACTAGTGGTTTTTGGGCTTGTAAGACTTAACCTAGATATGGTTGCTTTGGCGGTTATAGTGCTTGGCAAGTGGCGTATGTTCGCGGTTAAGCCTCGTCACTGGATGCCTCATATTAGAACCAACGCAGTTGATATTATTGTGGGTCTTGGATTGCTGGCTTGCATGGTTAGCGCATCTAACATTCTGTGGCAGTTATTGTGGTTGGCCCTATATGAGGTGTGGGTATTGTTTATTAAACCAAAATCTTCGTTGCTTATGGTGTCTGCTCAGGCGATGGTAGCCCAAGTACTGGGATCTGTGTCTATGTTCTTGGTATTAGAGAGTAGTCCCTTGGCAGTTTATGTAGTTTTGTATGGAGCAATAGCTTACTTTACAGCGCGTCATTTTTTGGGTAGCTTTGATGAGCCACATTCACACATACTAGCTTCTCAGTGGGCTTTCTTTGCGTCGGCACTTATGTGGGTGCTTGGTCACTGGTTGTTGTTTTTTGGCCCAGTTGCTCAGGTAGCAATCTTGCTGTCTACAATAGGCTGTAGCGTCTGGGGTTTGTATTACTTGCACGAGACAGATCGCCTAACAAAACTGATACAAAGACAGATCATGGTAGCTACTGTAACAGTAATTTTGGTTGTTATTATTTTTGCAGACTGGGGAGATAAGGCAATCTAAGCGAGCCACCAAGCTTGGGGTGTATAATAAAAATAATGAACGAAGACATAATAGAAAAGAGCGACGAACAAGAGAGTCCTGGGCCTCATAAGGTGCGTGTTGCTGGAGTGTTGCTTTTGGTAATAGTTAGTGTAAGCGCAGGATTTATTGGTGGCTACTTTGGCGCTACTCAGCGAGGGATAGCCCCTCCCGTAAATGTTGAACACGCTCAGGCCATCGTTTCTAGCGAGAGCGATCTTATCACTAAGATTGCTAAGGATGTTGGGCCAAGTGTTGTGTCCATCAATACCACGACGACTGGTTCCCGGGATACGATGTTTGGCTCTCGCACGACTACCCAAGAGAGCGCCGGCACAGGCGTGATAATTGATGATAGCGGCATCATCATTACCAACAGGCATGTAGTGCCCAAAGGCACTACGACTGTCAGTGTTACTTTATCCGATGGCACTGAGTTAAAAAATGTTGAAGTTCTTGGTCGCACCGGAGAGAGTGATCCGCTAGATGTAGCCTTTTTAAAGATTAAAGACAAGCAGGGCCACGAACTCAAGTCTGCCAAAATTGGCGACTCTACCAAGGTCCAGGTTGGCGAAAAGGTTGTGGCCATTGGCAATGCACTGGGTGAATTTCAGAATACTGTAACGGCTGGGATAATTTCTGGCTATGGCCGGAGCGTAGAGGCTGGCGATGAAGGTTCTAGTGAAAGTTTGCAAAACCTTTTTCAGACAGACGCAGCGATTAACCAAGGTAACTCTGGCGGACCATTGGTAAATATGAAGGGTGAGGTTATTGGCATTAATACTGCAGTAGCAGGGGATGCTCAAAACATTGGTTTTTCGATGCCAATTACAGATCTGCAGGGGCTTATCAAGAGCGTCCTAAAAACCGGAAAGCTAGAAAGGCCGTACTTGGGAGTTAGGTATGTGATGCTAAATGAAGCCTATGCTAAGGAGTTTAAGCTGGATACAAAAGACGGCGCATACATCGCTCCTTCCAGTGGTCAGAAATCTGTGATTACAGGTAGCCCAGCCGATAAAGCAGGGCTTAAAGAAAAAGACATAATAACTAAAGTTAACGATGCAAACATAGACGAGTCGCACTCGCTGACAACCGCAATTAGTCGTTTGGGCGTTGGCGATAAAGCCAAACTAGCAGTGGTGCGAGACGGCAAAACTCTGACCATCGAAGTAGCGCTAGAGGCTATGCCCACCGAGTAGGCTACTGGCAAGCGCTTTTAGCCTACGAATGTTTGTATTAGTCGAGTAGTTTTAACTAGTTTATAGCCGGCGTCTTTGGCTAATTTATTGTTAGCTTGATGCTGGGATTGCAAGGATTCTACTATTATGTTTGTAGGTTTCGTGGGCAGTTCTTTGGCTTGTAGCCAGAATTTTTTGTAATGATCCATCCCATCTGTACCAGAGAATAACGCCAATTTTGGCTCAGTCTCAATCTCTGGGCTGGTTACCAGGCTGTCTGGTACATAGGGCAGGTTAGCAAGAACTGTGTAATCTTTGAGCCCCATCTGGCCTATAGGAGCTAGCAGCGAACCCTGCGCAAAAGCCACATCGGCTTGGTGTTGCTTGGCATTTTGCGTGGCAACTACCAGAGCTTTTTTGTCTATGTCTGTCGCAACTACTTCTGTATCTGGCAATTCTAGCTTTGTGGTTATAGCCAAAGCACCACTGCCCGTACCGATGTCTACCACTGTTTTTGGCTGTAATTTTTTTACGATATCTATAAAGTCTTCCGACTCGGGGCGGGGGATTAGTGTGTCCGAACTCACGGCAAAAAACCGCCCATAAAACCAAGCTTTGCTACGGATGTAAGCCAGTGGTTCTCGGTTTATGCGCCGTTCTATAAGCGTATTTACCTCTGTCAGTTCTTTCTCGGACGGCTTGTAGTCGGCATGAGCCAGCACCCACGCTCGGTCTTTACCTAGAGTATCTTCCAGCAGTACTAACGCATCACGCCGAGGCGAGTCTACGCCAGCCTGCCCCAGCTTTTTCATTGTTACTACTAACCACTCCGCAATCGTCATATACGTAGTTTAACAGAGGTAGAGAGTATAATCTATATTGACAAAACCTCTAAAATTTGCTATTATGTACACAACAGTTCAGAAACAAAAATAAAAACCAATAAATAAAGGAAAAATCAAAATGTCAGCAGAAACTTTACGAACGAATAAAGTTGCAGCAGAAACACCCTCAGTATTTATAGAGGGTGAAGCTGAGAGGCTGGCTGCTATTCCAACTGAAGAATTGCTCCAGCCAATAGCACATGAAACTACAGTTGGTGTACTAAGTAGTGATTTTAGTGAAAAATGGACAGAGAGCGAGACCGTATATGACTTTAAGAAGTACGATTCGTTAGAGGCAGACCAGAAGAGCAGTATAGCTGAAGTGCTAGCAGCGAGATTTATCACTGCAATCGAAGAAGGAAGCGAAGAATACAGTGACGAGGAAAGAATAGTTGAAAAGCTAACTGATCCGGACAGTGATTATAGTGGCGTAGACGTTTCAATACTCCGACCAGAGTATCATGAGAAGTATACTGATACGGAAACAGGTGTAGTAGAAATTGCAGAGGTAGGGGCTGGTGAAAATGGAAAATACATTTTTGGTTACTCTACTCGAGATGGAATGATGGGGATTCAAAAAATAGTAACGGATCATCCTAGAAAGGGAAATAACTTTGATCCTTCAGCTCCAGTTATCACAGAAGCGAGCGGTAAGGATATTGAGAGATTATTAACGTATAGTGAAGACTACAAAGATCGTGTCGGGGACATGAATTACGATTTACATAGGGATATGTATTATTAAAACTTATTCGGATTTGATGAGTTGGCGTTCGGCCGCTTGCAATTGCTCGATTAAATCGTCGATATCTCCGGCCAGAGCGCTGGGGATATTGCTACGGCTATAGCCGATACGATGGTCGGTTATGCGGTCTTGTGGGAAGTTGTAGGTGCGGATTTTTTCGCTACGGTCGCCCGAGCCAATCAGTTTTTTGCGGGCGTCCGATAGCTCTTTTTGCTCGGCGTCTATTTTTGCCTGCAATAGGCGAGAACGCAAAACACCCATGGCTTTATCTTTATTTTTTAGTTGTGATTTTTCGTCTTGGCAGGTAACCACAGTACCAGTGGGCAAGTGGGTAATCCGCACAGCAGAGTCGGTAGTGTTGACGCTCTGACCGCCGTGTCCACCAGAGCGGAATACATCTATTCGTAGGTCATTGGAGCTAATCTGTAGGTCGGTTTCTTCGGCTTCTGGCATAACAGCTACAGTGACAGTACTGGTGTGCACTCGGCCCTGAGACTCGGTAGCAGGAACTCGTTGTACACGGTGTACACCAGCCTCAAACTTGAGCGCTTTATAAACTTCATCTCCTCGTATTGCAAAACTGATTTCTTTGTAGCCACCGACTTCGTTGGGACTGTCGTCGATATGCTCGGCCTTAAGCCCATGAGCCTCTGCCCACCGCACATACATGCGATATAGCTCACCGGCGAATAGGCTAGATTCATCGCCTCCCGCAGCGGCACGGATTTCGACAATTACATCTTTGTCATCGTTTGGGTCCTTTGGCGTTAGTGCCTCGTCGAGCGATTCTTGAACAGCTTTTTGTTTGTTCTGCAGTTCTTCGAGCTCAATTTTTGCTAGTTCTGCCAACTCATCGCTACCAACAGCCAGTTCCTTGGCTTGTGCCAGGCTATCTTCTATTTGCTCGAGCTCATTAAACAGAGAGATGATGTCTTCCAGTTCTTTTGAGCGCTTGGCAAGCTTGGGGTATTTTGGATCACTAAAAACAGATGGATCCTGCAATTTCTGTTGCAGTTCCTCATGTTCTTGGCGTAATGCTTTTTCCTTTTCTTCCATAATTCTTCCTTAAATCATACCAAAAATAAAACCACTTCGTTTAGCATGAAGTGGTTTAGGTTCAACAAAAGTAGCTACTTGCCGAGTTTTTGGGCTTGTTCTTGTTCTTTTTTGACGGGCTTTGCAGATTTTTTGGCTGCAGCTTCTCGGGCTTTTTTGGCAGCTTCGGCACGAGCTTTGAACTTGTCTACACGACCTTCGATGTCCAAAAGTTTTTCTTGGCCGGTAAAGAATGGGTGAGAGGCGCTACTGATGTGGACTTTTACCAGCGGGTATTCAGTGCCATCAACTTTGATAGTTTCGTCTGACTTGGCGGTAGATTTTGTTACAAAAGTCTCGCCATTTGAGAGGTCCTGAAACACAACAGGACGATAATTGGTTGGGTGTATATCCTTCTTCATAAGTTTTGTATTATACAGGACTTGCTAAGAAGTTACAACAGATGTTATAATGTATTTACAATTAATTAAGCAGTTTTTGGGATATTCCTCCTGATTTGCAAGATCTCTTGATCGTCAAATAGGCCCCAGAAACAAGAAAGAAGGAACAGACTATGACATCAGTTGATGTTAAAAAACTATTAGAGTCGGGGGCGCACTTTGGTCACAAGACCAGTCGATGGCACCCTAAAATGGCTCCGTATATCCACAGCAAGCGGGACGGTAGTCATATTATCGATCTTACTAAAACCGCAGAAAACCTAGAGACTGCGCTGGCTTTCTTGGAAAAGACGGCTAGCGAAGGCAAGCAAGTTTTGCTGGTTGGCACAAAGCGACAGGCAAAAGACATTATTAAAAAAGCTGCCGAAGAGACAAATATGCCTTATGTTGCCGAGCGATGGGTTGGTGGTATGCTCACTAACACTACTACCATGAACGCCCGGATCAAGCACTTGAAAGATCTAGAATTACAGATGGATTCTGGTGCATTAGCAAATAAGTACAACAAGCTTGAAGTGCAAAGATATCAAGAAGAGATTGATGAGCTTAATTTTCTTTATGGCGGTATTAAGTTTATAGCCAACCGTCCGGGCGCAGTTTTTGTAACAGATATACTTAAAGATGTTAACGCTGTTCGTGAGGCTCGAAAGTTAAATATTCCAATTGTGGCTATCGTAGACACCAATACCGATCCTAGTGCGATAAACTATCCGATTCCTGCAAACGACGATGCCATTAAGGCACTACAGCTAATGGCAGATTATGTAGTAGATAGCATCAACAAGGGCAAGGCAAAAGTTAAAAAGCAAGAGAAAACCGAGGAGAAATAAGGTGGATCCCGTTAGAAATAGCGGGATTAGCGAAAATTGAACTTAACAAAGCAAAAAAGGAGATTTTTAACGGGATGGATATTGAAAGCATTAAAAGATTACGAGAATTAACCGGCGTTGGCATAACAGACGCCAAGAAGGCATTGGTTGAAACCGGTGGCGACTTTGATAAAGCCCTAGAAGCCATGCGCAAGAAAGGCCTAACTAAGGCCGAAAAACGAGGCGAGCGCGAAGCGCGAGAGGGTATTATTGGTACATATAATCACAACGGCCGGATAGGTGTTTTGGTAGAGGTAAACTGCGAGACAGACTTTGTAGCTCGCAACGAAGTATTTACCGATTTTGTTAAAGATATCTCTATGCATATCGCAGCTAGTGCTCCAGAATATGTCTCGGCCGACAATATTTCGGATGAAGATAAGGTTCGTGTAGAAAAAGAATTTAGCGAAAAGGCCAAAAATGATGGCAAGCCAGCTGACATGATTCCAAAGATCGTAGAGGGCATGGTAGCCAAACATTTTGCAGAAAAGTGTCTGCTTGACCAGCCATACATTAAGAATCCTGACCAAACAGTGGGCGATTATGTCAAAGAGCACATTGCCAAACTCGGCGAGAACATCGTGATTCGACGGTTTAACCGTATAGCTATTGGCGAACTTTCTTAAAAACTCTGGTAATATAGGAATATAATGAGTCCGAGCCAAGTTATTAACGATACAAAGACAAAGCTAGAGAGCGCCTTGGCGCGTTTTGAAGAAGAAGCCAAAAAGCTTCGGACTGGCCGGGCGCATCCTAATATGCTGGATGGTGTTTCTGTTGGCGTTTATGGCCAGCAAATGCCGCTAATTCAGGTGGCAACCATCACTACGCCAGAGCCACAGTTGTTGCAGCTGTCGCCATTTGATCCGAACAACTTGCAGTCTATTGTCTCGGCTATTCGAGACAATCAGTCGCTTGGGCTTAACCCAACAGATGACGGACGGATTATTCGTATACCAATACCGCCACTAACAACCGAACGACGTCAGCAAATAGTAAAGACTTTGGGTGAAAAGACAGAAGACTGCATGATTGCTTATAGAAATGTCCGCCACGATGCACTAAAGACTCTAGACGGGGCCAAAAAAGACAAAGATATTGGCGAAGACGAACACGGACGACTAACCAAACAAGTTGACGACCTAATGAGCCAGTACAAAGCCAAAGCTGAAGAAACAGCCAAACAAAAAGAAAAAGAAATATTGACAATTTAACTTTGACCAACAGCTTGTAGGTGTGCTGTAATTGATAGCGAAGGGTGGATCAAAATCTAAACCAGGAGGGCGTTTAGTAATGAAGCCATTACGATCGTTTGAGATTCCACCAAACCAAAAAGGCGAAATTGTCTTAGCGAGCGGTGGAGTGAACCTAGGACTGGGGCAGTCTATTGCTGTCTCATTGGGAGTTGAGCTGGCGGATGTAGAGCTGAAACGACATCCAAACGACGAGAGATACGTTAGGTATAATGAGTCTGTCAGAGGAAAAGATGTTGTCATAGTCCAGTCACATGCATCTAACAGTGGCTACTTGTTGGACGAGGCGATAAATGAACAAAAATTACTTGCTAGAACTGCGAAAGGATCTTCTGCGAGGTCTGTTACCGTAATTGCTCCATATTTGGGCTACAGTCGAAGCGACAGAAAAGCTAGAGGACGCGAGGTGGCTGCTTCTAGCCAGGTGATAGAAGAATTTGAAATTGCCGGAGTTTCCAAGATGATGAGCGTAGATCTTCATTCTCAACAAACGGCAGAACACTTTAGGGCAGGTAGTTATGAACACTTAACAGCTCAGCCACTCTTGAGACAAGCCATAGAAGTGCATATTGGTGAAAAGGTTTTAAATAGTATTGTTGTAGCACCAGATGCTGGATCTGTTAAAAATAATAATCGTCATGCCGAAGAGCTTAGTAAAACTTCTACCAAAGATATAGAAGTGGCTTTTATGGGCAAAGAAAGACCGAAAGGAGATAGCTCAAATATAATCAGAGCTAACCGCGAAGTTGCTGGAGTTGATGGTAAAACTTGCTTAATATTTGACGATATGATTGACGGGGGCTCTACTATGGTAAGTGCTGCCGAAAATCTAAAAAATTCGGGAGCAAAAGAAATTTACATTGCTGCGACACATCCAATATTTTCTGGAAGCGCCCCATTTAAATTAGCAAATTCTGTGATAGATAGGGTTTTTGTGACTGACTCTCTACCAACTAAAAAAGCCAAAAAAGAAATGGGGGACAAACTAGAGGTTGTTCAAATTGGTCCTTTAGTGGGAAGAGCAATTTATGAAATTATGACGGGCGGCTCTATCTCTAAACTTTTTGACGACCAGAATCATCACTAAAACTCAGCCACAATTCAACAGAATTCAGGTATACTAGAGAACATATGTTATTGGTTTTGGGGCTTACGCTATTTATTTTGTTGGTTGTTGTCCACGAGTGGGGGCATTTTATTGCGGCCCGTCGGGGTGGTGTAGATGTTGAAGAATTTGGCATTGGCTTTCCACCAAAAGTCTGGGGCAAAAAGATTGGCGAAGGCAAAAAACAGTTTTTATTTAGCATAAACTTGCTACCGCTGGGGGGCTTTGTTCGCCTAAAGGGCGAAAACGATTCTGACACCAGAAAAGGTAGCTTTGGTGCCGCACCACTATCTACCAAAGTCAAAATAATGCTGGCAGGTGTGGTAATGAACTTATTGGCCGCATTTGCTGTACTAACAGTGCTGGCACTCATGGGTATGCCAAAATTGGTGGATAACCAATTTACTGTTGCTAGCGATACAAAAATAATCAGAGATGTCGAGAACAAAGGCTATGTAATGGCCGACACTATTGTCAAAAATTCTCCAGCCGAGAGGGCCGGATTGCAAAAGGGCGACCGCATAGTATCATTTGACGGACAGGCAATAACTCAAGCAGATCAGGTTGCCAAGATGTCCAAAGAAAATTCTGGCAAACAAGTAGAGGTTGCCATAGAGCGGGACGGTCAGGCCAAAACAGTTCAGGTTAGTCTGAACAAAGAAAATACTGGGCAGGGTTATTTGGGCGTAGGTAGTAGGTCCGGCCAAAAAGGAATCGAACTGCGCAGGTCAACTTGGTCCTCGCCAATTGTAGCTGCAGGGCTAACCAAACAATTTACAGAACTCACCTATAAAGGCCTTGGCGGGGTAGTCAGCAACTTGTTCAAGGGGCATACCGCCGAAGCGACCGAGCAAGTTTCGGGGCCGGTAGGCATCGTAGTTATCCTAAAAGAGGGCAGCAAATTAGGCATCAATTTTGTACTGATGATAATCGCTGTTATTTCGTTGACGCTTGCCCTGATAAACATTTTGCCTATCCCAGCACTAGACGGAGGCAGGTTATTTGTCACCTTGCTGTTCAAGGCCATCAAGCGCCCGCTCAATAGAAAAACCGAAGAATATATCCATGGCGCAGGCTTTGCATTTTTGATGTTGCTATTTGTTCTGATAACTATAGTCGATGTAAGACGCTTCTTTTAGTATTTTGATATGAGATTACGAATTAGAAAAACCGACAAAACTGGCTATGGGCCAGTCTCGGCACTATTCGTGACTTTTGGCATTTATTTTGGGTCGCAGTTATTCGCAGGACTTTTGCTCGGGCTGTATATTGCTATAACTGGGCAAGGTGTTGACCAGGCTTCTAGAATGCTCGAGCAGTCGGCTGTTGGACAGTTTGTTTTTATAGCTATCATCGAACTAGTTACAATGCTTTTGCTGTGGCTTTTTATTAGGCGACGATCTATATCTTGGAGTTTTTTCGGGGTTAAGAAGCCTAGCGTTACAAAAATGTTCTATGCCATACCGGCTTTTGTAGTGTATTTTATTTTGCTGGCCTTCGGATTCGGGTTGCTGAGGATGGTGTTGCCCGAGATAGACTTTGATCAAAAACAGCAGATTGGATTCGAAGGAACTAGAGGGCTAGCCCTTATACTGGTTTTTGTTAGTTTAGTAGTCTTTCCGGCTATTGTTGAAGAGGTTCTGGTTAGAGGATTTTTGTACACTGGTCTTCGCCAAAAGATGAATAAAGTAATCTCTGCTTTAGTGGTGAGTGTTGTTTTTGGTATTGCGCACCTACAACTTGGCAGTGGCCACCCGCCATTGTGGACGGCGGCCGTAGATACATTTTTGTTATCTATGGTTTTGATTTGGTTGCGCGAAAAGACTGGAACAATTTGGGCGGGAGTTTTGGTGCATATGACAAAGAACTTTTTAGCATTTTTGAGTCTCTTTATATTGGTAAGTAGATAATATACAATAAGTAGCTACTAGGGCCGAGGAGGCTTTTTTTATTTGAGGAATAATGATGGAAACAGAACACTGTAGAGAACTGCGAATATATAGACGCACTTTGATAGAAGAATACAAAGAATCTTATGAGGCGCAGGAAACTTTGGCCTATGCTACGGTTGGTCTTGATAAGCAAAGTCAACAGGAGATAGAGGAGAGGATTGAGGAGACCAAGCAGTATATTGACGAGCGGGGCGACTCGAATGGTTTATTGGGCAGGGAATCTGTAAGCGAGTATCTCCTGAAAGATATTGCAATAGAATCTTTGGTCTTGAGGGCCATGAGAGACGCCTTGCAAATTCGTTTGAAGGAGAATAGGGCACTTAAGTTTGTGAAACGGTAGGGTTGTTTAGTTGTTCTTGTAGTAGAATAAAGAAGATGAAAGTATCGGGACTTTTTACAAAAACCAAGAAAAATACCCCAGCTGACGAGCAGGCACAAAATGCGCAGCTTTTAATAAGAGCTGGGTACATCCACAAAGAAATGGCTGGAGTTTATGCGTATTTGCCACTTGGACTTAGGGTTTTAGAAAATATTAAGCAGATTGTCCGTGAAGAGATGAATGTTGTTGGTGGGCAAGAGCTAGCCATGACAACCCTACAACCAAAAGATATCTGGGAAAAGACCGACCGTTGGGACGAGAAAAAGGTAGATAACTGGTTTAAGACCAAGCTAGCTAACGGCACAGAGCTTGGTGTGGGGCTGACACACGAAGAACCAATAGTTGATGTCTTGCGAGACTATGTGAATTCGTATAAAGATTTACCATTTTCGGTGTATCAGATTGGTCCGAAGTTTCGCAATGAGCTGAGGGCAAAAAGTGGATTACTTCGGGGACGAGAATTCGTGATGAAAGATATGTACAGCTTTGCCCGTACACAAGAAGAGCACGAAGAGATTTATGAAAGAGCCATCGAGGCTTATCGCAGGGTTTACGCACGGCTTGGTCTGGGCGACGAAACATACCGAACTTATGCTGATGGTGGGATTTTTACCAGTCGTTTTTCGGATGAGTTTCAGACCCTGAGTGATGTTGGAGAAGATAAGATCTTTGTTGATGAGGCCAAAAAAATAGCCATCAATGAAGAAATTATGACCGACGAAAATTTGGCAAAACTCGGTCTTGATAAAAATAATTTGGTAGAAAAACGAGCGGTAGAGGTAGGGAATACTTTTCATCTAGAGAGTAAATACACTGATGCATTGGATGTTTATTTTACAGATGAGCAAGGGCAGAGAAAATCAATAATTGCCGGGTGCTATGGTATTGGCGTCAGCCGACTCATGGGTGTTATTGCCGAGCATTTTGCCGATGAAAGGGGCTTGGTTTGGCCAGAAAATATTGCACCGTTCAAGGTGTATCTTGTGCAAATTGGCGATACAGATAAAGAGGCAAAAGAGCTGTATGACGAACTTACGCAGAAGGGTATAAGTGTTCTATGGGACGATCGAGACGAACGGCCAGGTTCTAAATTTACAGATGCGGACCTGCTAGGAATTCCATATCGTGTAGTAGTAAGTCCAAGAGGGGTTGAGGCTGGCAAATTTGAGTTCAAAAAGCGCACGGAAAAAGACACAGAAGAACTAACCAAAGAGATGTTAGTAAATCGACTTGCAAACCAACAATAAATAGCTATAATCTACATGACCGTATCTTAGTTGGCGCTGAAAGAAGCGTCACTTTATATAAGGAGAAGTACCATGAAGAAACAATTTCATATGACCAAAGAGGGAATTGCCGAATTGCAGGCAGAGCACGACGCGTTAGTGGCTCGTCGGAGTGAGATTGCCGATGCTATTAAGACCGCAAGAGAGCAGGGCGACCTAAGTGAGAACGCCGAATACCATGCAGCAAAAGACGATCAAGAGCGAACCGAAGCTCGAATCTCTGAGCTTGAGCACATTTTGCAAAATGTTGAGGTTATAGCAAAACCAAGAGCTAACGGTTCTGTTAGGCTTGGTAGCACAGTTAAGCTAAAGGATGGTAAGGTTGAAAAAACTTTTCAGGTAGTTGGCACGGTAGAGGCCGATCCGCTAAATGGCAAGATATCCGATGAATCACCGATAGGTATGGCTTTGCTTGGCAAAAAAGAGGGCGAAAGCGTAGAGATTAAAACGCCAGTCGAAACGAATAAGTTTGTTATTGCCAACATATCTTAAAGGAAAAGCCTCACTAGATATATCTGTCGATATCCGGTAATCTAGAAGGTATATTTATGCAGTGGTTAAATAATGTAGTCGATGAAGTTATTGCAAAAAACCCTAAGGGGGAAATTGTAGTTAGCTCTGGCGTGTCGCCGTCTGGGACTTATCATATCGGTACACTCCGAGAAGTACTGACAGCAGAGATAATAGCCAGAGAACTTCGCTTTAGAGGCCGAGAGGCTACACACACACATGTTGTGGATGACCTGGATTCTTTTCGGAAAGTTCCTGCAGATGTGCCAGAGAACTTTAGCCAATATTTGGGCAAACCACTGGCAGATGTACCAGCACCAGACGGTTCCAAGCAATCTTATGCAGATTATTTCTTGAATGATCTATTAGACGCTTCGAAGGCTATGAAGCTCGATATGGATATTGTGCGAGCACACGAAAAATACCGGAGTGGGTATTTTGTTGAGCCTATAGAAACGGCGTTAGAAAATTTACCAAAAATCAAGACAATACTAGAGGAGGTTTCTGGTAGACAACTAAATGAGCAGTGGTCACCCGTGCAGATTATAGAGGACGGATATCTTAAGAATCGGCAGTATATATCTATAAACAAAGATGACAAAACAATTGTATGTACAGATAAAGATGGTGGTGAACAGACGGTTAGTTACGCCAGTGGAGATGTAAAACTAAGTTGGCGAATTGACTGGCCTGCTAGGTGGCCTTTGTTTGGTGTGGGTGCTGAGCCATTTGGGCGAGATCATGCTACAAAAGGTGGGTCATATGACACTGGCAAGCGAATCGTCGCCGAGGTCTTCGGAGGCACTGCCCCAGTGCCTATACCGTATAACTTTATTAATCGCACAGGCGAAACTAAAAAGATGAGCAAAAGTGCTGGCGATACAATCACTGCATCGGAATTGCTCCAGGTTCTGCCCCCTGAGATTGTTTGGTATTTTATTTTGCGGTATGCTCCCGAAAAGCAACTGTTCTTTGACCAAGGCCCGACCCTGATTCGTTTGGTCGACGAGTTTGCCGAGCTCATTGCAAAGGCCAATAAAACAGAGACCGAACAGCAACTTGTAAGGCTATGCATGGCCGATGTAGAAGACCAAACTATTAGTAATATTCCTTTTACTCATCTTGTAGCTAGTTACCAATCGTCACTAAAAGATGTTAATAAAACTTTAGAGGTAATTGAGCGGACAGAGCATAAAGAAACCGCCCAAAAACAGAGAGAAGTCATCATCCGGGAGCTAGCTTTTATCGACAGTTGGCTACAAAATTGGGCACCCGAGGATGTAGTTTTTGAGCTTGTCGATGCAGTAGACCAAAGTAGTTTTAGTGACATTCAGAAAAAGTTTTTGTCGGATCTTGCTAGCAAAATAGACAATGCCCCCAACGACGCCGACGGCAATTGGTTTCACCAAGCTATATACGAACTAAGAGACAGCAGTGGCTTGGGTCCAAAAGATCTATTTCAGACTATTTATAGGGTAACGATTAATAAAGATGCTGGCCCAAGAGCTGGTTGGTTTTTGAGCATATTACCCAGAGATTGGCTAGTCGCTCGTTTGCGCCTTGAACGATAAATTACAGATTGTATAAAGTATGGTATAGTTAATGCATTATGAAAGTACCAACGAAAAAAGTATTACAAGAGCAGATTAAAAAAACTAATATTGCTAGTGCAGTTATCACAGCGGTTTTGGCCGTAGTATCCGCAGTAGCTTTGGCTAGTCAGACAGTAGATGTTTGGCTAAGCTATATGGCTAGAAATGTTTTGGCGCAGGGTAATGAAGTTGTTTTGGCCCCAGCCTTTAAAGAGCTGTACACAGTTCAGGTGCGGTATCTTTTTGCCGGTATGTTTGTGGCTACAGCAGTTCTATCGATCTTACTTGCCACAAAACTTCGCAACAACTACGAGGCTACCTTAAAAAAGAAGGTGTCTGGTTACAAATGGATATTTATAGGTGTTACCACAGCCATATCGTTGGTTGTAGTTAGTTTATTGTCTGGCATTAGCGACCTAGCTACCCTAAAGCTTGTAGGTGCACTAGTGCTTGTGTCGTCATTGCTTGGCTGGATCTCCGAAAGGGAAATTGCATTTTCTGGCAGTAAGAAATGGCTAGCTTTTGGCCTGAGTGTATTTACTGGGCTGATGGCATTGTTGCCACTCCTAGCTAATATTGTGGGCACTGCTGTCTATGGTATGGAGCGATTCTCTTGGAGTATTTATGCTTTGTCCGCAACGCTTATAGTGAGCTTCTTTTTGTTTGGCCTTAACAGATACCTGCACATTAGCGGACGCAAGGGATGGAAAGAATACCTACTCATCGAACGAAACCATTTGCTCGTAGACCTTGCTAGCAAGATTGTCCTTGGCTTGATTATTATCGCATCGCTAAATAAATAAAGGGCTTGAAAAGGGGTGAGGGTTCATCGATTTTTTGTTGGTGAAGAGATAAAGCTAAAACAGGATTTTTGGCTACACGATAATGCTCTGTTGTGGCAATGGAATCGTGTGTTGCGATTTCGTCCTGGACAGAAGGTAGGTTTGTTTGACGGAACAAGTACCGACCGGCTGTATGAAGTTGTGGAGCTTTCCAAAACAGAGGCTCACCTAAAGATGATAACCGAGCTAGAGCCTTCTATGCCAAAGAGGCATGTGTATCTGTTCTGGAGTTTACTCAAAAAAGATAATAACGATCATATATTGCAGAAATGCACAGAACTAGGCGTCTCGAACTTTGTGCCAGTGTTGAGTGAGCGGACAATTCGTACAAATTTTAATATAGACAGAACACACAAGATAGTTATTGAAGCAAGCGAGCAATCTGGGCGATCCACGATTCCTGTAGTTCGCGAACCTGTCCACTTACAAAAGGCGGTGGAGCAGTACAGAGAAGGTTTAGTAGGTGTGTATTGTGAGCAGGGCGGGGAAGATTCTGTTAGCATTGATACTGCCAAAAAAATAGGTATTTTTATCGGCCCAGAGGGTGGTTGGAGCGATCAAGAAAAACAACTTTTTGCGAGTAGTGGTTTTTTGCAGATGAATTTGAGCAATCATATACTGCGAGCCGAAACAGCATCTATTGTTGCTGTCAGTAAACTTCTGTAATAGTGACAAACTAGGAGTAGTATTGTATTATATGTATTAGATGGCCAAGAGAAAGCCCAATCACAATAGGCAAGTGGTGGAGGTAGCCAATAATCGTGGCGTTTATGCTGTGCGCCGAAAGATTAGCCCCGAGAGTTTTGAGGTATTTGAAGATGCATCCAAAGCTCTTCGGGCGGAGATTCAGGGCACAGATAGATTCTTTAAGGTAGAAGATCTGTCTGTTACGGTGGTTGGTTTTAAGCGGTTCAATAAACGCCTTCGAGAGAGCGGCCCAAAGACCAGTGATATGATTGAGCAAATTCCTTCATGTAGTGAGCAGATTGTTGCTACTGTCGGTAAAATTGGGATTTATGGCGCTGGATCTAAGTATAAGCTGGCGTTTGGCATAGAGTCAGACGAGTTGATAAACGAGTTTGCTCAGTGTTCTAATAATTACAAGGAAGCTGGGTTCCCGCTAGTGCCCGATCCAAACAGTCCAGATAGCTATACTCCACATTGTAGCGTTGCTCTTTTAGACCAAGACCATGTGGGACACTTCGATAATCGTAGAACAATAAGTCGACTAGATAAAATAGCCGAAATAACTAATCGCGAATTAATATTGCAACCAGTATTTGTCCATTAGACTGTTTGGTGATAGGATTATTATTGATATGAAAAATATTATTAGCTGGCAAGGATATTTTACCGACTATATTGAGGCGGCTAGCTAGTATTTAATTTTAAAAAAGAAAAAGGTCGCCTCGAAAAGAACGAGGCGATTTTTAATTTGGAGATATAATGGAAGTATTAGAAAAAAATAGTGAAAGGGAAATATTGCGACACCCAATTACACCAGAAGAGCTGGATCGGATGTACCCACTTGATCTAGGGGTAAGCGAGCGGATTGACCAAAACAGACAGGCCGTTAATGACATATTAAAAGGCCAAGATAAGCGAAAAATTGTTGTAGTTGGTCCCTGTTCTTTAGACGAGCAGATAGATAGCGATGGCGTGCCTATAATTTATCGTTTAGGAGAAAGAGTTAGTGCATTAAGCAAAGACCCTAATATTAATAAGAATATACTGTTGGTTATGCGGACTCCGCCTGCAAAACCAAGGACTAACCTTGGTTGGGTGGGGCTAGAAAATACCAATCTAGAGAAGGCATACGAGCTGATGTCTAATCTTGCTAATACTGGAGTTCCCTTGGCAATCGAGCTGATGCACGAAAAGCATTTTGCAAGATTTGGTGGACTACTGACTATGGGTTGGGTTGGTGCACGAAATGTAGAAGATACCATGCTTAGGCATGCTGTGTCAGCGCATAATGACATCCCGGTTCTGTTCAAGAACGATTCAAGCGGAAGTGTAGGGTCAGCTTTGGATGCTATAAAAACCTCCGGTCAACCACATAAAGTAGACATAATCGACCAGAATAACCAGTTGGTCGAGGTTGACTCTGTAGGCAACAAAAGCACAGGATTGATTTTGCGGGGCGGTGACAAGATTGATGGTCCAGAAAAATTTGAAAAACAAATTTTTGAAACTGCAGAAGATGACGAGCCTTTCTTGGTAGATTGTGCGCATGGTAACGCGGTGGCACACGGTGGCCAAAAAACTGCCGATGGCCAGCTAAGAGCATTAGCGCACCTGTCTGCGATGATAAAGCAGAGTGATATAGCTGGCTTTAGAGGTATAATGCTAGAGGCGCATTTAGAAAGAGGTCTTAGCAAGACCGACGACTGCATTGGCGCAGACGAGATGGAGCTGGCTGTTGCAGAGATAGCACAAATTGTCGCAACAAAGTAAAAGGGAAAGATCGTAGAAGAGCATACATGGATAAATTAAACGACATAAGAACAGAAATCGATAAAATCGATGATCAAATTTTGGCGTTGCTAAACGAAAGGCTAGGATACAGTTTGGCTGTCAAAAAGACCAAGCAGGGTAGCTCGGCAATTCGGCCGGAGCGAGAACAACAGATTGTCAAGAGGTTGGTTACCAAAAATACCGGCCCACTAACAGAAGAAGCCATAGGATCTATCTTTGCATCGGTCATAAATCAATTTAGGAATATACAGTTAGCTGGCAAGTTAAAGGTAGGTTACTTGGGCCCTAAAGGGACTTATAGTCAGGAGGCAGTGGAGCGTTTGTTTGGCGAAGATATTAGTCTTGAGAGTGAGCAGACCCTGCCGGCAGTGTTCCGTTCGGTCGAGGCAGGTACTATTCAGATTGCTGTAATTCCTATTGAAAATTCGTCAGAAGGAGCCGTTAGAGAGGCGCATAAGCTATTGCTAGATACAAATGCAAAGATTGTCTCCGAGATTACTTTGCCGGTGGTGCATTGTTTGCTGTCCAAGCAGTCAGAGCTAGCAGAAATTCAAACTATTTATGCCCATCCACAGTCTTTCGGGCAATGCAGAGCATGGCTGGCAACTCATTTGCCAAAGGCCAAGCAGATTTCTGTAGATAGCAATGCAGCCGCAGCCGAGATGGCTTCGAAAGAGCCGAGCACTTCAGCGATAGCCAGCAACAAAACAGCCGAAATATACGATATTAATATTGTCGAAAAGGGCATTAATGACCAGCCAGATAATCAAACGCGATTTATCGCTATTGGTAAATTCGAGACACAGCCAACTGGGGATGACAAGACTTCTCTTGTTTGTGTGATCAAGGACAAGCCGGGTGCACTGCATGAACTCCTTGGGGTTCTGGCGGGCAATGACATATCTATGACCCGCTTGGAGTCTCAGCCATACAAGGCAGGACAGTATGCTTTTTATATTGATTTTATTGGACACACAAAGGACGCCAAGGTAGCTAGGGCAGTAGACGACATGTCTCGTCATACACAAATTTGTAAAGTATTGGGTTCGTATCCAGTTGGGGTAAAAACAAAATGAGTAAAAATTTTAAACCGTATCCATACGCTTTTTTTGAAGAGAAAGTCGTACCAATAGAAGAGGCTCAAATTTCTATTATGACAAATGCCTTGCACTACGGCACGGGTATCTTTGGCGGGATTAAGGCTTTCAAAACAGATGCTGGAGTAGCCATTTTTCGGCTAGATGACCATATTGCGCGCATGAAGCAAAGCGTACAAGCTCTGGGGTTTCATTATAATTTTGACAATGTATTGGTAAAAAAAGCCATCTTAAATACTGCCCAAAAAAATAGCCCAAAGACAACAGCGTACATACGCCCACTCATATATCGGAGCGACACAAATATCTCTCCTGACATAGCAGGCGACTACGAGCTAGCCGTATATATGTTAGATATGCCAGCTTATTTTCAGTCACCAAACGGGCTACGAGTCGATATCTCGGATTGGCAACGAAACAGTAATAAGTCTATTCCTCCTCGCACCAAGGCTACTGGCGGATATATTAATTCGGCACTAGCTATTAGTGAAGCCAAAGCCAAAGGTTTTGACTCGTCAATTATGTTAGACAAAGATGGATTTGTCAGTGAAGGTGCGGTAATGAACTTGTTTCTCGTTAAAGACAGTCAGCTTATTACGCCATCTATAGATAGCGACATACTGGAAGGCATTACTCGCAGAACGGTGCTAGAGATTGCCGAGGAGCTAGGTATAAAGGTAGCCGAGCGCAAGGTGTCTCGCGATGAACTTTTGCAAGCAGACGAAGTGTTTTTTAGCGGTACAGCAACCGACATAACCTGGTGTAGCCAGATTGAGAATACAATAATCTCAAAGAATATTGGTCCGTTAACTAAAAAAATAGCAGAAGAGTTTAGCGGTCTACCACAGACGCGTCCAGAATTATTCACCAAAATATAACTGCACTTTAGCGTATAATATTAAGCAATGGCATATGTAAGCAGGCGGAATCCGCCGTATCAACCGGGGCAAAAAGCTCCGTACAGACTATCTCGAAGTAAGATAGAGCTATTCATGCAGTGCCCAAGGTGTTTTTGGCTTGATGCACGGCTAAAGATTAGTAGGCCATCAGGCCCACCGTTTAACATTAATAAAGCCATCGACGAGCTTTTCAAAAAAGAATTTGATTCTTACCGAGAAAAAGCCCAACCACACCCCTTAATGAGTGAATTTGGTGTCGATGCAATTCCGTACAAGCACAAAGACCTAAACACTTGGCGAGCCAATTTTACAGGCATTAGTACTTTGCACGAGTCGACAAACTTACATATTTTTGGGGCGGTAGACGATGTCTGGATAGACAAAGATGACCAGCTAATCGTGGTAGATTATAAGGCTACTGCAAAGGCTGAGCCGGTTAAATCGCTCGGTGCAGAAGGTACCTGGCACGATATGTACAGACGACAGATGGAGATATACCAGTGGTTGTTGCATCAAAATGGCTTTAAGGTGAGCACAACAGGTTATTTTGTGTATGCAACAGGTAGTTGGGCACACGAAAAGTTCGACAATGTAGTTAAGTTTGAAACTCATGTTTTCCCACATCATGGCAAGTTCGACTGGGTAGATGGCGTGATAGAGCAAATGAAATCCACTCTAGATTCTGACGAGATGCCAGCTGTTGGCTATAAAGTTATGGACCCAACAAAGCCCTGTGAATTTTGCGACTACGCTCGTTCTCGCACCGAACTAACTCTAAAACACTTAAATAAAAAGGTATAATAAGAGGTATGATAGATATTCAATTCGTACGAGACAACCCAGAACTAGTCCAGGAAAAGTCCAGGCAAAAAAATGTCGAGATAGATATTGACCAACTGTTGGGTTTTGACAGACAGTGGCGAGAGCTCCTGCAATTAGTCGAGGACAAACGCCGTGAGCGCAACGAACATGCTTCTTCTTTCCAAAAATCAGGTGGAAAGCCTACCGAACAAGGCTTGCAAAAAGGCAAGCAGATCAAAGAACAGCTGGTGGATCTAGAGCACAAACTTGACGCTATATATTTGCAGTTAAATAACTTGCTCAAGCAAGTCCCCAATATGCCACTCGAAGGAGTGCCGGTTGGTGCTAGTGAGGACGAAAATGTTGTAGCCGAGATTGTCGGGGAACCCAAACAGCTAGATTTTGCACCAAAGAGTCATGTAGAGATTGGTGAGGCCAAGGGCTGGATCGACAAAGAGCGAGCCGCAAAAGTGGCAGGGGCTCGGTTTGCTTACCTAAAAGGCGACTTGGTTCGCCTAGAAATGGCATTGATGCAGTTTGGCATAGATAGACTAGGTGACCAGAGTTTTATTAAGCGAGTTATTGATAAGTATGGTTTAAATATTAGCGACAAGCCGTTTGTGCCAGTGCTTCCTCCGGCAGTAGCCAGGACTGAAGTTTATGAAGCGACAGCTAGGTTAGATAAGTCAGAAACTACCTACAAATTAGCCGAAGATGATCTGTGGCTCAATGCCAGCGCAGAGCATACTCTGGTGCCAATGCATCAGGGCGAGACACTGAATAAAAACGAACTGCCTTTGCGATATGTTGGCTACACCACAGCTTTTCGGCGCGAGGCTGGCTCTTATGGTAAAGATGTTGAGGGCATAATCCGGTTGCATCAGTTTAATAAATTAGAGATGGAAAGCTTTTCTTCCGAAATAATTGGGCTAGAAGAGCACAAATTGTTCGTTGCTTTGCAGAGGGAACTCATGGAAGAGCTAGAAATACCATATCGACTTGTACAAAAGTGCACTGCAGACATTGGCAGTCCAAATGCAAGTGGCTGGGATATCGACAGCTGGATGGCGGGACAGGGCGCCTACCGCGAAACCCACACCGCAGACTACATGACTGACTACCAGGCTAGGAGACTTAAAACAAAGTACAAAGATGAAGAAGGCAACACGAGGTTGGTTCATACAAATGATGCAACCGTATTTTCAGAGAGGCCACTGATTGCCATAGTAGAGAATAATCAGACTAAAGAAGGTGATGTTATTGTCCCCGAAGTCTTGAAAAAATATCTAAACAAGGAGGTCATCTAGATGATTCAAAAATTAGAGATTAGTGCAATTCATAGCAAATTAACACCCAAAAAGAAGGAATATGTAGAAGATAAGATTGGTCATCTAGATAAATTCGTATCGCCCAAAGCTAGAGAGAGCATGCACGCAGAGGTGAAGCTCAAGCAACTTGGCGCCAAAGACAAAATAAAGCATGGATGTGAAGTGATCATATTTTTGCCCCACGGTCAGCTAACGGTCAATGCTCGAGGCTCGAGTATAGAAGCAGCGATTGACGAGGCAGAAGCAAAGTTAAAGATTCAGCTTAAAAAATATAAAGCCAAGCATGCTGGACCTGGACTCCGCAAACGCATGGTGAACATACTCAGTCGTAGTCGATAAAACCCCTTACATCTAGCAGTTAACTACTGTATAATATTTACAGTTTTATTGAAGGGCTTTGTTAGAGTGCAGGTTCTTGTTTATTCTCAAAATATTTTAGACAAGCTAAAGAGCCATAATTTGAACAGAAAAGAGGGGTTGATAAGTAAATGAAGACGGTTGTAAAACGAATTTTGGGTGATCCTCAGATGCGCACGGTTAAGCGGTTGCAAAAGAAAGTCGCCGATATTAATAGTCTAGAAAAAAAATACAAAAAGATGTCGGACAAAAAGTTGGCCGAGCAAACTTCAGAGCTAAAAAAGCGCCTTGAAAAAGAATCACTAGACAAGCTGCTACCAGATGCGTTTGCCATTGCCAGAGAGGCCTCTCTGCGTACGCTAGGTATGCGTCATTTTGATGTACAGTTGGTTGGTGGCATGGCGCTTCACATGGGTAGCATTGCCGAGATGAAGACGGGAGAAGGTAAAACTTTGGTTGCTACAGCTCCAGTATATCTAAATGGTCTAACTGGTAAGGGGGTTCATATAGTAACCGTTAACGACTATCTAGCTCAGCGAGACGCTGGTTGGATGGGTGAGTTATATCATTTTCTTGGCTTATCGACAGGTGTAATTATTGCCGATGCGTCTTTTTTGTACGACCCAGATTTTAACAACAAAGATCACGACGACCCTCGTATGCAAAAGTTAAAACCTTGCACCAGACAAGAGGCATATTCTGCAGATGTAACCTACGGCACCAACAACGAATTTGGTTTTGACTATTTGCGTGACAACATGGTCAGGGAAGTAGACCAACTACGCCAGCGAGAGCTTAATTTTGCTATCGTGGATGAGGTAGACTCAATTTTGATTGATGAAGCAAGGACGCCACTTATTATCTCGGCTCCATCGACAGCTAGTAGCGAATATTATCTGCAATTTTCTAAGGTTGTTCGTAACTTAAAACGAGACGAGCACTACGAAGTAGACGAAAAGCGCAAACAAGTAGCATTAAATGATAAGGGAATCGACAAAGTCGAAAAGATTTTAGGCATCGATAACCTGTATGCAACAACCAATATTCGTACAATCTATCACCTAGAGCAGTCCCTGCGGGCCCAAGGTTTGTTCAAAAGAGACAAAGATTATGTTGTCACCAAAGATGGCGAAGTAGTGATCGTAGACGAACACACAGGTCGTTTGCTAAAGGGTAGGAGATACAACGAAGGACTCCATCAGGCAATCGAGGCCAAAGAAGGCGTAGAGATTCAAGAAGAGTCTCAGACTCTTG
The DNA here is from genome assembly GCA_964521095.1 of uncultured Candidatus Saccharibacteria bacterium. Classification (GTDB taxonomy): domain Bacteria; phylum Patescibacteriota; class Saccharimonadia; order Saccharimonadales; family 2-12-FULL-41-12; genus CAMTWJ01. The sequence continues at coordinate 274,599 of CAZFPJ010000001.1, read as the reverse complement.
CCACAATCAGTTTTCAGAATTATTTCCGTTTGTACGAGAAGCTCTCTGGTATGACTGGTACGGCGGCAACCGAGGCTGAAGAGTTCCATCAGATTTATAAGCTCGATGTTTTAGAAATTCCATCCAACAAAAAGCTTGTTAGGGATGACATGGCCGACAAAATTTATAAGTCAGAGGCTGGAAAATTTAAAGCAATCATCAAAGAGGTCAAGCGACTTCATAAAAAAGGCCAACCGGTGTTGATCGGTACGGCTTCTATTGAAAAGAATGAGCTACTGACCAAGCTTCTTAAAAAAGAGAAAATACCTCACCAGATTCTAAACGCCAAAAACAACGAGAAAGAGGCAGCCATTATTGCCAAGGCTGGCCAAAAGGGAGCAGTAACCTTGGCTACCAACATTGCCGGTCGTGGTACAGATATTGTGCTAGACAAAGACGCCAAGAAGGCTGGCGGACTGTTTGTGCTTGGTAGTGAGCGTCACGAATCTAGAAGGGTAGACAATCAGCTTCGTGGCCGATCTGGTCGTCAGGGTGACCCAGGTGCATCGCAATTTTTTGTAAGTTGCGAGGATGATCTAATGCGTATATTTGGCGGCGACCGCATTATGCGGGTTATGGATAGGCTAAAAGTAGATGATGAAACACCAATCCAGAACCGCGTAATTAGCAAGAGTCTAGAGGGCGCGCAGAAAAAAGTCGAAGGCTTTAACTTTGATACGCGTAAAAATGTTGTTCAGTATGACGATGTGATGAACCGTCACCGTAGAGCGACTTACAGTATGCGAAAAGAGATTTTGCATCAGGCGGATATCCATAAACGAGTCAAGAATTTCATCCATACTCAGGTGAGTGACTTAGTTAATTCGCCTAGTAGCCTGAACGAGGATTTTGAGGATGTTTTAAAAAATCACTTCCCGCTAACAGATAAAACGCTAGATAAGCTTTTTGATTTGCCAGCCGATCAATTCGAGAAGCAACTAATCGCCGAGATAGACAAGGCTTACGATAAGCAAGAGAAGCTTTTTGGGTCAGAGATTTTGCGCAAAGTTGAACGCGATGTATACCTGCAGACCCTAGACAACTACTGGATGCAACACCTAGAAAACATGGATCACTTGCGTGAGGGGATCCACTGGATGGGTGTCGGGCAAAGAGACCCATTGGTAGAATACCGTACGCAATCTCAACGAATATTCGAAAATATGCAACACAGCCTAAGGCACGATATAGTGCAGGTACTGTTTAACGCTCGTCCAGTTTCCGAGGCCGAGCTTAATAGGCCGGTAGAAACAGAGCTAACAAAGGCAGCCAAGAGCTCGGTAGATAATGCAGATAAAATTCTTGATCTAGAAGAATTTGCAGAAACAGACTTTGTGAGTAGTAGCGAAGAGCAGGCAATCGTAGCCAAAAAGAAAAAGAAAATCAAAAAATCTAGAAAAGCCGAACGCCAGAACAAGAAAAACGCAAAAAAGCGCAAAAAATAGATGAAGCACGATGTAAAAGAGCTGGTCCTAGACAACGGTGCAAGAGGGCTTTTGATTAATGTGCCAGATGCTAGCGTGATGAGTGTTCATATTAGTTTCCGAGCTGGAGAGTTTTTGGTTCCAGAAGATAAATGGGAGGCGCCTCATATTATGGAGCATTTACTTCTTGGTGCTAACAAAGCATATCCAAAAGCTCGTGACTTTCAGGCAGAATTCGAAAAAAACGGTGCTTATTCAAATGCCAGCACCAGTGTCAACGACATTACTTACGAAGCCGAGTGTGCCGACATAGAGTGGCAACGAATTCTTGACTGCATGGTACTGGCAATTACAGAACCATTATTTTTGCAGGACGAATTTAAGGCAGAGGTGGGTAATGTCCGCGAAGAGTTGTCCTCTCGTTCTAACAATCATTTTCAAAGATTAAGTTTAGCTCTGCGCGAGGCTTATGGCTTTCGGGCGACAACTTATCAAAAGCGCCTCAAGTTACTCAAAAATGTAAACCTCGATGATGTTCAAGAGCATTATAAAAAGACTCACACTACTAGTAACATGCGTTTTATTATTGCCGGTAAAATAACAGCCACCAGAAGACAGCAAATAAAAGCCACCTTAGAGAATATGAAATTGCCAAAAGGCCGAGGCCGTAAGCCTGCTCCGACCAATCGTCCAAAAGGCCTAGATAAACCACTATATATTGCAAATAACAGTGTACGGAATTACTATTTTTACTTCGACACATTCAAAGACCAGTGTCTAAGCGAAGAATTGCGAGACGCCATTAACTTAATAGACACATCACTTACGGGCACGCTGTATTCGCGCATACTGGGTACCGCTCGCGAACAAGGCCTAGTGTATGGCATGAGTTCTGGGGTTGGCTGGGGTAACGATTTTACAAACTGGTGGTTTGGGGCACAGGTTAGGCCAGACAATGCCCATGCTTTGTTTAGCATCATGATAGACGAGCTCAAAAAAGTCTTGGCTGGAGACATAAGCGCCGAGGACATAGAGGCCGCAAAACAGTACAGCATAGGTCGCTTTCAACGGAGCACTCAGACGGTCGGTGGTCTTGCATACGGCTATATGAGTCGTTACTTTTTTGATGATCACATTGAAGATTACGGGTTAATACCCAACCGCATAAAAGCTGTCAATAAGACCAAGATTGTCTATGCCTCAAACGAATTGTTTGAGCAAGGTAATTGGGGCTTGGGAATTCTTGGTAATCGCCAAAGCAACGATGTCCAGGCTCTGTATGACCAACTCAACCAATTTTGGACCAAACCATAGATAGAGCGAACAAAGATGAGGCAGAATAGTAGTAAGAATAAGTTTCCTACAAAAATAGATTTTTTCGTACTGCTTACGATTTTCGTGAGCCTTGCAGGCTATTTGACATACTATATTGTTCAGTCTAGGGGGCAAATAAGTAATTTAGCTAGTAAGCTCAATGAACAGACACATGCTTACCAGGCATTAGAGAACTCTAGCAAAGACTTAAACAGTAAATGGGTTAGCGAGATGAATACCACCTCTGAACTTCGAGGTAAAATTAACAAACTTGAGGCAGAGTTAAATAAACAACCGTCGGCTATCTATGTGCCCCAACAGACTAAAACAACAGAATATGCACCAACATATAAAGCTCCAACATTTACAGAATGCAAAACTAGCCCTTTCGGGGGTTTTTATTGCACGACCAGATAGCTACCCGATAAGAAGGGTAGGTTTTTTTGCCGAATATTATTCTAGGCTAGGAAGGGAGATTTTGTGTCTATAACTGCTCTTATTTTGTCGGGGCCAACCTTGCTCATGTGGTTCATCCAAATTTTGCCATGCAAATTACTGTTCTCAGCTTTTTTGAACAGAGTCTTTTTGGTATAGTCTGCACATTCATCCGAGGCTATCGCAAAGTTTGCAGTAGCTACTTGAAGTATTAGAGATCCTTTTTGAGATGCGTTTTGTGCCATTGTCCAATTTTCTTGAATTATATCTAGCAGGGTCTGATGTATCGCTGGTATGCTATTATGCTCTTTCTTTGATGCTCCTAAAGCGAATAGCTGTTGTCGTGTAGAGAGTTGTTGCAGGGCTAGCTGGAAAAATCTGTCATCAGTATCTATTATGTCAGGATCATTTATCATATTGGCCGCCAAGGTTCCCCAGGCATAGATTGACTTCTTGAGGTTTTTTGACACAGATGCTGAGTCTGGTAGTTTCTGCCTTGCTTTTTTATCTATGGCTCGGACACTTGCTAAGCTAATTGCTTCGCCGGTCATTTCTGTCCCGATATATTGTTCTATATTAACGATGTCGTCAAACAAGTCTTTTGGAGACATGACAGAAGATATTCTTTTTTCAAAAAATTTTGTGGTAATAACAAGGGGGTCAGTTTTTTTGCTAGGATTTGATAACCTGTCTAGTAATTTAGTCGTTTCCGAAGGTTGCTCTTTCTGTTTTTTTGTTGGCTTTTTGACTTCAGTAGGCGATGGGTAGGCAACCGCTTGTGTTTTATGAGGTTGCTCTGCTTTATGATAACTTTTGAGGCGGTGTAATCCTGATATTGCAACTATCCGTTCGTCTGAGTCTAGAGAACTCAGTAATTCTCGAACGCTTTTTCGGTTGGCCGATAGCATCAAGGAACCCAAGGGCTTGGCAATATTTGCTTGCTCTTTGCTCGAAAGGCCTTCTGATCCAAGGCTAGACAGCGCTTTCGAGGCAAGCTCGCCAGCAAAGGTCGCCTGACCTTCATCATCAAGAAGGCGAGGTATGGTCGGCTCACCATCTTTGCTCTGGAAGGTTAATGCTTCGAACTGCATTTCTGGGGGCAGTTCATGATCGATTTGACTTAGGGGTACGGGCTGGCTTTTTGGATTTTGCATCTATGCATACTATCATAATACTGCATAAAAGTCAATAGTTGATCAATCAGAGAATGTTGGTGGAGAGAGGGTTTATAGAGTAGTCTAGTAGATATGCAAGAATTAAAGCAGAGTGTTAGCGGTTTAGTAAAAGATATTACAAGTGCAAGACAATCTTTAGATATTGATTCTAAAAAAACAGAGTTAGAAGCGTTAAGAACGCAGTCACAAGCCGAAAATTTTTGGCAAGATAATCAGTCTGCACAAGCTGTTATGCAAAAGATCGCGTCTAGCGAACAGCAAATTTTGCCATGGGATGATCTGTTGGCTTCCGCAAAAGACACGCAAGAACTTGTTGGGCTGGGCGATGAGTCTCTGCTTGCCGAGATAGAACAACAACTGCAAAAACTACAAAATCAGTTTCGGGATATGCAAAAAGAGCTAGCCTATAGTGGGCCATACGATCACGGCAATGCTATCTTAAATTTTTATGCAGGAGCAGGCGGAACCGATGCGCAAGATTGGACACAGATGCTCCTGCGAATGTACTCTCGTTGGGCAGAAAAGTCTGGCTTTAGTATTAGGCTTCTCGATGAGTCCAGCGGTGACGAAGCAGGTATAAAAAGTGCAACTTTAGAGGCAAAAGGCAATCTGGCATACGGGAAATTGAAAGGCGAACATGGTGTACACCGCTTGGTGCGACTTAGCCCTTTTAACTCTGACAATCTACGCCAAACCAGTTTTGCAAAAGTTGAAGTTTTGCCCGAAGTTGAAACGCCCGAACAAGTACCGCTGGACGACAAAGATTTACGGATTGATGTATTTCGTGCAGGTGGGCATGGCGGACAGAGTGTTAATACTACAGACTCTGCTGTGCGCGTGACGCACTTACCGACTAACATCACGGTAAGCATCCAAAACGAACGCTCGCAGATTCAGAACAAAGAAACAGCACTAACTATTTTGCGCTCCAAATTAGCGTCTTTACAACTAGAGCAACATAAAGAAACTATCGCAGAACTAAAAGGCCCTGCCCAGGCTAATGAGTGGGGAAGCCAGATTCGCAACTATGTGTTGCATCCGTACAAACAAGTCAAAGACCTGCGCACAAAACACGAGACGACTGATGTCGATAAAGTTCTCGACGGCGATTTATCGGGTTTTATTGAGGCAAACGCCAAAGACTTAACTAATAACTAGTGTTTATTATTGATTCTTGTTGATGATGTGGAAGGTCGGTTTTGATCCATCAAGGGGAATGGCTTTGGCGACCAGGCTAACAAAATTGTCGCCAGCTAGGATCTCTGCGAATTTTTCGGCATTTTCTTCGGCAGTTTGTTCTAGCCCCACGGTATAAGGATCGCCAGAGAAGGAAGGGATTGGATCGCCATCTCCATCATAAGTATGAACGCATTTTCCCAACCCTTTATTTCTTTCATATACTTCAGGGGTTGGCAGAAACTCTGTAGCATCTAATGAACGGTCAATCTCTCCATATTCGGTTACACGTTTAATAATCGATAATCTGCTCTGAGCGTATAGATTTTGGATATATATCATCCCAGATATTCTAGGAGTAAAATTTGGTTTGTCAGGTTCATAAGCCCAATTTAGGAGAGCCTCCCCGAATGCGTTAAAGCGTGATATTAGATATTGCTCGTGGGATACTTTTTCGAAGATTGGATCTGTTTGATGGCCGTTAGAGACAATATGAAAATTAGCATCATATTTTTCGTGTAGCCTTCGAACTTTGTCTCCTCGCATAGCGTTATAGATAGTTAGGCTGTGATCTTCTCCTTCAACCTCTTTATATGGTGCAGTACGGACAACCCCTTCGTTCTCTTCGAGGATGCGATTACGGGAGCCTTCGCTTCGTCCCTCGAGCCAATAGATTTGAATAGCACTTTCTCCGTCGGGCCCTAGCCCCTGTATGATCCCTCGACCAGGGTATTCATTGGCAGATAGCCTTTGTTCGTTTTCTAAAATTTCCGACACGGCAAACTCCTTTTTAAATAATTATGACGAAATGGCTACCAGATGCAACCATGAGCGCAATGCTTGCAAGGATCTTTGTAAAGCAGGCAGGTACTTTTAAGAGAATATATAGACTAGGTTTCTAGTCGGCGGACCAAGCCCAGTATAGCTACTTGGTCGGCGTCTTCGTTAGCAACGACTATGTATTGGCCTTCTATATTTTTGGCGGTTGCTGGCTCCATATATCCTAGCCAAGGCGCTATTGATACGGGGCTCCAGTTGATAGAATCGGCGTCTTGATTATGTGTTAGCTGGAGGGTGCTGGATGGGCTAGCAGTAGCTTGTAGGGGGTTGTGCTTTAGGCTTTCCTCTAGGTCTTCTCGTTTTACAACTCCTAGAATTCTGGGCTTAACGCTCGATAGGTGCAGAGGTGTGGGTTTGAACTGTCTGTAGATAGCATCTTCATTGCTCGGGTCGTTCATGCTTTCGTCGTTCATATTTTGCAAACTAACTGTGCCGTCGTTATGTATCTTGAAATCGTCGCGCCTTAAGTTTGTGCCAGAACTGCCTCCGGTTTCGTCTTCGAAGTCTTCTGTGCTACCGGCTCTGTGTTTGTCAAAAAAACTTATGTCTTCGGGTTGAAGCTCAAGACTACTGCCCTTAAGGCTAGAGTCGAGAAGAACTAGGTTGGGGGTGTGGCTGATGATGACATCAAGAGGGTCTGGGTTTGGGTCGTCGCTTAACATAGTCCATGGGTCATCCTCATTCAACGGGGGTTGAATCCCAATTTGTAGAATCATTTTTTTAAACTTTGGTTTTTCTGACAGACCGCACTTTAGCAGGGCAGAGGTTTCGGCGATTCGCTTATTGCGTTCTGCTTGTAATATTCTCTCGTCATTTTTTAGCGTCTCTTGTATGGCATCTGGGTCATTTAACCGTTCTGTAAGAAATTCGTCTACGAGGTCTGTAATCTCCGAATCTTCGGCTTCGTCAATCTCGTCTATGGCGTCTTTGGCTTGGTCTATTAAGCTGCCGTCTCCACCGACATCGGGGTGATTAACCGCAACTATAGTCCTAAAGCCACTTCGCGCTAGTTTGCGCATTAGCTCTGGGTCTTCACCAACACTTTGCACTAGTTCGGGGTCTAGGTGTAGGCGTTCTAAAGGTGAGTCGGCGAATAACATGTTCTTAAACCTTTATAATATTAGAGCTTGTGATCCATGCGCAGACTAGCTTCGTCGGCGTCGATGGCTACTAGCTCATTAAATCCAGCAACAACGCTGATCTCGCGTTCTTCAGAGTATCTTTCTACCAAACTAGATATTTCTTGGGATGTGTCTAAGTCGTGTACAGATGCAATTTTGGTAGCACCAAGTACCGCGACTGTATCAAGCTTTTCTTGATGACTTTCTTCGTCGTCTTTTTTGCTCTCACCGAGCTCCCACATGTAGTCTATGGCGGCATATACTTTATCTACACCAAATTCGGTGGCAAGGTCGCTTACAGTATATTTAGGGTCTCGTTCGCCAATGATTGCTTTTACAGACTGTGCGGGCAAGACTTCGCGAAGTTTAACTTTATGATGGTCGCCAACTAGATCAAGAAGCTTATCTGCCTGAGCTTCGCTGGGTTCTGCAGGGAGAGCGACCATAGTCTTGAGCACCTCTCGTTGGGCGCGTTTGCTAATGTCTTGGTGTTGTGGCCACTCACTAACTTGCTCGAGCGTTTTTGCTCGTTGTAGTATTAGCTCCTGCTGATTGTTCTTGATTATCTCGTTGGCCATATGCCTGTCCTTTACTGTTCTTCGGATTTGTCGAAGATAATTTCGCTGCGTTCTTCTATTTTTACTTGCTCGTTACGGTCTTTGGCAGCGACAGGGTCATTAATATCGAGGGCGTCACCGCTAGGGATATCGTTATTGATTAATTCTGCTGGCATGTTTTCGCTAGCTAGTATAGCTTCCCATTCTTGAACCTGGGAGTCATCTTGTGGTTTTGGTATGCTTGCTTGTTCCATTTTTTGTAAATCTCCTTTTTGTAGATTTAGTAGTTATGCTTTTGCACTTCGCTCATTATATATTAAATATGCGTTTTAGTCAAGTATATCTGTTGCTAGGCTATATGTGGATAATACAAAGTCTTGAGGCAGGAGTTTTGATGTTTGCTATAATGCTTATATATGATTCTGTTGGACAGAGTAAGCAAAAACTATACAAAGCGAGGCGGGGCTGCTATAGAGCGGATGAATTTGCATGTAGAGCCCAAGGAATTTGTGATAATTATTGGTCCGTCTGGTGCCGGCAAGTCGACATTGCTTAAGCTTCTAACTCGCGAGGAACGGCCAACTAGCGGCAAAATAATTGTTGGCGGGATAGACTACGATAAATTGAAAGATCGTAATATTCCACAATTACGACGGCGGATTGGCGTGGTTTTTCAGGATTTTAAATTGCTTTCTAACAAAACAGTTTTTGAAAATGTGGCATTTGCGCTAGAGATAGTTGGCATGAGCAACAGAGAAATACAACATACTGTGCCAAAAGTTTTGAATATAGTAGGGCTAAAAGGTAAAGAAAATAGCTATCCGAGCGAGCTATCTGGTGGCGAGCGCCAGCGAGTGGCGATTGCTAGGGCGGTGGTGCGGCAACCAAAGATATTGATTGCTGATGAGCCAACAGGTAATCTTGATCCCAAGCACGCGTGGGATGTCATAAAAGTCCTAGAAAAGATTAATCGCTATGGCACAACGGTGCTTTTGACGACACACAACCAGGAGGTGGTGAATCGTTTAAAAAGGCGAGTAATTCGCATCGAAAAGGGCGTGATAGTTAGCGATAAAGCCGGTGGAGAATACAAAGAATGAAGCGCGAATTAGACCTAAAACATCGGATCATTACTTTTTATAGGATACTTAAAGCTGGTGCTCACAATGTTTTTAGGAACGCGTGGCTGAGTATCGCTGCTATTGCTGTCATGCTGGTGGCATTGGTGATTATCTTGTTTACGGTTGTTCTGAATGTTACTGCCAATAATGCTATTGGCGAGTTGTCTAAAAACTTGAAAGTATCTATTTATTTAAAGGACAATGCTAATCCAGATGTCACAAAAGAACTACAAAAAGCGTTGCTTTTGAACCCAGAAGTGCAGAGTGTCGACTATGTGTCGAAAGATGTTGCCAAAGAGCGATTTTCTAGTAGCTTCAAGAACGACGCGCAGTTGCTGGAAGGGCTGACTTTGCTCGGTGGAGACACCTTGCCGGCATCCTATGAGATAAGTGTGAAAGATCTGAGTAAGTTGGGTGATATAGAGAAGGTTGCCAAGCAGGAGCAATTTAGTAGTGTGGTAGATAGTATAACTTTGGGTCGTACAGACGCCAGGAAGACGATTGACCGGGCTGCTTCTGTCCAGAAGTTTATAACCTCTGCCAGCATAGTGGCGGCGAGTATTTTTACGGTTATTTCTATCTTGATAATTTTTAATACGATTAGGATTGCTATATATACACGCAACGAAGAGATTCGTAACATGAAGTTGATTGGCGCTACACCGGGTTATATTAGGGGTCCGTTTTTGGTAGAGACGGCGATTTATGGAGTAGTCGCCGGAATCATCGCATCAACTGCGGTTTATTCAATCATATTGTCTATTGGCACCAAGATATCTTCGCAAGCAGAGTTTTCTGCAACTTATGAGTTCTTTACTAAGCCGTCAACCATGATCGTAGTTTATCTTGCTACTATCTTGGTAGGTATTTTGGTGGGCATGTTCTCTAGCGCGCTTGCGATGGAAAAATATCTCAAACTCAAGCGATGGTAAGCTTGGCATGGTATCTTGTATAGTCTGCGGGTCCGGCACTTAGGTAACTCGTGTTTTTTAAGGAGGGTAGGGGTCTTGTATTTTTTAAGGCATAAGCGTATAATTACGGATGGTAAATTAGCCAAAATAAACAGAGTGAAAATGAAAACGCCAAAACAACTAGCGTCACGAAGTCTACCAGTCCTGTTGGTTGGTATGTTCTTGTTGAGTTTTAGTTTTGCTCCGTTTTCTACAAGACGAACTGAGGCCGAGTCGGTTGACCAGCTAAAGGCTAAGTCCGCACAGTTACAGAAAGAGATAGACGCCAACAAGGCTCAGGCCGAAGCCCTAAAAGCAGAGGGGGACACTCTAAAGGCGGCGATTGGATCGTTAGACATCCAGATACAACAATCGAGTACCCAGATTGAACTTACGACTACAAAGATCAAGCAACTTCAGATAGAGTTGGATAATGCTCAAAAAGAGTTGGACCGCCAAAAAAGTCTGCTAAAAGCTAATATGAGGGCTTTGTACAAGAGAGGCGATGCATCTTCTGTTGAGTTATTGGTCGGGAGCGATAGTTTTTCTCAATATATAGACGAGCAAGAATATTTGGAGCGCCTAAAGGTCGGCATTCAGGAGTCTACAGACAAAGTTATAAAATTAAAGCAACAGATTGCTGGGCAGCAGGAAGAGCAAAAGCAACAGCTTAAGATACTTGAGGCATCAAAGAAGGCTTTGGACGACTCTAGGGCTAACAGAGCTAGTTTGCTAGCTCAAACACAGGGCCAAGAAGCTGCTTATAGAGGTAAAGTTGAAGAGTTAAAAAAACAGCAGGCTGCCGCCGAATCGGCGTTAGCTAGAGCCTTGAACAGCGGTAGCTATAGAGTTGCTTCTGTTGGGCCGGTCTCTGCGGGTGATGTTGTAGGCTCTATTGGCAGTACTGGTTTGTCTTCTGGGCCTCACTTGCACCTCGAAGTTCGTAGTGGTAATGGAGTTATAAATCCCGCTCCTTACATTCAGTCAAAGCCAATAAATATGCCTCCGGGCTGGATTAGCCAGGCATTTGGCAATCCTGACCCCATATATGCAAGGGGTTACCACCCGGGTATTGACTATGCTGGTCCTGCTGGTGCGCCAATCTTTGCTATAGCTAGCGGACATATGTACAGAGGCTGTTCGAACCAGATGCTTGGCACTAGTCGTAATGAGTATGGATATGTCGCCATAATCGAACACAGTAATGGTACAAAAAGTGTTTATGCTCACATGAGTGGCGGGCCAGCGGCCTGTAATTACAATACCTATTACTAGTTTTTTGGTGGCAATTTTCTAATAATATTCCGACTATAAAGTGTTAGAATAGTTTTAGTAGAAGCAACAAACAAAAGGGGAGAAGAGTAGGCTGTATGTTGAAATTGCCAAAGCAATTACAGAACAAAAGAGTAAAAACCGTTTTAAAGTCGGGCTTGAATGTAGCGATTTTGTTGGCAGTATTTGGCGTAGGGGTTGGTTTTGGTCAGGGCAAGATTGTTTTTGGTCCAGATGCACTGTATCGTCGTTCGACCCAACAAAACGCGCCAGCAAGGATAGATACGACTAGCACCCAAGAAGTTTATCAGATGCTTCGCCAGAGTTTTGACGGACAGCTTGATACCCAAAAACTACAAGACGGCATGAAACAAGGTTTGGTGGGTGCTACCGGTGATCCATATACGGAATTTATGAATGCAACCGAGGCTAAGAAGTTTAACGAACAACTTAGTGGATCTTTTGAAGGCATTGGCGCAGAGCTCAGTAAAGATGGTAGTAATATTGTTATAGTGTCGCCGATTGCTGGCTTTCCAGCCGAAAAAGCGGGCCTAAAGCCCAGAGATATAATTGTAGAGGCCAATGGCGAGAGCCTGGACAATGCCAGTGTTAACCAGGCCGTCAATAAGATTCGAGGGCCGAAGGGTACCCCAGTTAAACTCAAAATTGTCCGAGACAGTAAGTCTTTTGAAGTGACGATTACCCGCGACACGATTGCTTTACCTAGCGTGGAGAGCAAAATTGTAGATGGTAATATCGGGGTCATGACAATTAATCGCTACGGAGATGATACGGTCGAGCTTGCAGCGAAATCGGCTAATGATTTTCGGCAAAAAGGGGTTAAAGGGGTGGTACTTGATCTGCGAGGCAACCCAGGCGGACGGCTTGATGCAGCAGTTGGTGTGTCTAGTTTATGGCTAGATAAAGGCGCGACAATCCTCCAGGAAAAGCGCAACAATGTAGCAGTGAAAACATTTTATTCTAGCGGGACAGCTACACTTAAGGGTGTGCCTACGGTGGTTCTGATTGACGAGGGTAGTGCTAGCGCTAGCGAGATTACGGCTGGTGCGCTTCGCGATAACAAGGTAGCTACCTTGGTTGGCGCCAAGAGCTATGGCAAGGGTAGCGTGCAAGAGGTTCGAGAGCTTACAGGCGGAGCGATACTGAAAGTAACTATTGCTCGTTGGTTTACTCCCAACGGCCACAACATCGACAAGCAGGGTATAGAGCCAGATCAAGAAGTAAAATTGTCCGACGCCGATATTAGTGCCAAAAGGGACACTCAATTGGATGCGGGGCTAGCCAAGCTCCAATAGCGCCAAGAGGGGTTGCCTTACCCCTTGTATATAAGATAGTATTAATAGCGAAAGCTTAAGTTTAGGCGAGGAAAAGTGACGAAGCAGACAAAATATATTTTTGTTACCGGAGGTGTATTATCCGGACTTGGGAAGGGCATAACAGCGGCCTCTATTGGACGGACTCTTCAGGCGCGAGGGCTTAGTGTCAACTTGCAAAAACTTGACCCATACTTGAATGTAGATGCGGGCACTCTCAATCCGGCGGAGCATGGTGAGTGTTTTGTGACTGCTGACGGTGCCGAAACTGACCTAGACCTAGGACATTATGAACGATTCTTGGACATAGAATTATCTCAGGATAGTAGCGTTATGAGTGGTAGACTGCTCAGAGACCTTATCCAGAACGAGAGAAATGGTAAGTTTTTAGGCCAAACAGTACAGGTGTTGCCTCATTTCACTGGCGTCATTAAAGAGGCAGTGTTAAAGGCCAGTAAAGACTTTGATGTGCATATCGTAGAGATAGGTGGAACAGTTGGTGACTACGAAAGCCCAGCGTTTATAGAGGCGATTCGTGAGCTTGGCCTGCAATTGGGCAAGAGTAACTGTGTGTTTGTTCATGTAGTGTATCTGCCGTATTTGGGGGCTAGCAAAGAGATCAAAACCAAACCTGCCCAAAATGCCCTCAAAGACCTTCGGGCAGTTGGTATTATCCCAGATGTTTTGGTGTCTCGTAGCGAAGTAGCCCCTCCGCAAGAGGTTCGCAGTAAGCTAAGTTTGCACGGTGGTGTAGATAAAGATGCAGTAGCCTTGCTTCCAAATGCCGAGACGATTTATCAGGTACCGCTCACCCTAGAAGAGCAGGGTGTTGCCCAGCGGATCGTAAATCATTTGGGGCTAAAAACTCCAGAACCTAATTATCGGGAATGGCAGACAATGGTTTCTAACGCTACATCATCTGCGGGCGAAGTGTATAAGGTTGGTGTAGTAGCTAAATATTTAGACAATCAAGACACTTATATCTCGGTTTTTGAAGCGCTAAGGGCGGCTTCTTGGGTAGAAGGTGTGGACTTGGACATTGAGTGGGTAGATGCTGAAGCTCTCAAAAAATCAGATAGCCTGAAGCAATACGATGGCATTTTGGTGCCTGGGGGTTTTGGTAGCCGAGGAGTTGAGGGCAAGATCTTGGCTGCGCAGACTGCTCTGAAGAATAACCAACCATACTTGGGCTTGTGTTTGGGTTTGCAGGTGGCTGTTATTGGGGCGGCTCGCAATGCTGGCCTGAAGGACGCTAATTCTGCGGAGTTTGCATCCGATACGAAGAATCCAGTGATTGCTACTATGAATGGCCAAAAGGGCAAAGAGAACACTGGTGGCACTATGCGTCTGGGTAATTACCCCTGCAAGCTCGAGCAAGGTAGTAAAGCTCAAGCATTATATGGTGATACGACTGTTAATGAACGCCATCGGCATCGTTACGAGTGCAACAACAGCTATAGGGATCAATATGAAGCTTGGGGAATTAAGGCGGTTGGCTTGAGTCCAGACGGTGAATTGGTAGAGGTTATCGAGGCGGTTGAACACCCGTATTTTGTAGCTAGTCAGTTCCATCCAGAGTTTAACTCGCGACCAACTCGTCCACATCCACTCTTTGTTGGATTTGTCCGTAGCTTGAAAAAATAACAAAAATCGTTTAGCATAAACAATATGAGTGACAAAATGAAAACAATTTTAATAGTAGAAGATGACGAAAACCTAGGCAGTGTTTATGAGATGCGACTGCAGGCAGAAGGATTTAATACCAAACGAGCGGCCAACGGCGAAGAGGCGATAGCTGCGGCAACTCAGTCTGTGCCAGACTTAATTTTGCTAGATGTAATGATGCCCAGAGTTAGTGGTTTTGATGTACTGGATATTTTGCGGAACAACCCAGATACGGCGAACGCAAAGGTGATAATGCTGACTGCACTTAGCCAAGATAGCGACAAAGAGCGAGCTCGAGCACTTGGCGTAAATGATTACCTTGTGAAGTCTCAGGTAGTTATTGCCGAAGTTGTCGAACGAATCAAACAACATTTAGCATAAAAACAGAGGTGAACGGTTGACAAATAGTAATATTTTTGCTATATTATATATGTTAATAATTATATAAAACAAAAATACAAATGGAAGCCTCACCAACCCTTGTGCCTGTAGAACAACAGATGACTCCTCCCGAAGGAGCTCAGATGTATGATGAGTTGATGCAGGTTAGGCGGGAGGCGTTGGCAAGGAGTGCTATGCATCGGCTATCTCATGTAGTAGATAATGCCTACAGCCTTGCAGTTGGCAAGATTGCCGAAGATAATGTTGGCTTTATCCAGCGAGATATTCCTAAAAATGAGTATAGGCGAGACTATAAAATGCTTTCAGATGCTGGATTATTGTACTCAGTGGCTAAAGGCGGGATAGTTACAATCGAGGGCAATGATGAAATATCCGATGATGAACGCAGTCAACAGATTCGTGATATTTACAGCGCATCACCTGTGCATCAAAAGATACTGACCATTGCACAAGAACTGCAGTCTACTATTTTTGACAGCTACGATGAGGAGATCCAAAAAAGAGACGAGCTGGCGAGGGTTGGCAAGCTAGAGCTTGGGGTGAGACTTGATCCGGATGACCCCATCAGCCTGTCTGTTATGGATTATTTTGAGGAGCCAGGGGCGAATCGTTTGGTCAAATTTGAGCACACAGATGAAGGCACAATGAAGCCAGTAATAGAGTTGATAGACGCAGGCAAGGACCAGGAAATATTTATAAGTACTTCTTCGGGCAAGGCATTGCTTGGAGCTATTGATAAAGCTGGATTAGGCTTAACGGAAGAAGCTGTGAGAGAGTTGGCGCTGGAAGAGGATGACCGTTATGGCAATGGATACGCTTGGCTAACCAGAGAGCTTGCAAAAAGCATTAATCAGCCAGAGAGAGGCATATCGTTTTTAAAAGATACGAGCGGTAATCCTGCCCAGCTAGAATATACGGGTGATTCGGCAACTGACCTAGTGGTTAACTTGATTAATCAAATTGGTGATAGGCCCAGCCTCGAGACAGATATCCCTGTTACAAAAGGTAAAGTTCATATGAGAGACGGCAATTGCAAGGATAGTGAAGTGTATTTTAGCGATAGCTTCCATCCGGTAAGCGGTCCAGAAAAAGCGCAAATGGGAGGGAAGGCGTTTATCTATAAGACAAAAGAACACGGGGCAGAGACTTACATTAACTCGGAGCCAGTTACATTTAACGGGATTGAATTGCCTCCAGGGTTTGTTTTTGGGCGAATGGGAGACAACGAAGGATATATGTTAGGTCCTGGCCGTAGTAAGGACGGTGGGTTTTATGTGATGCGAGCTACGGCCTATTGTCTTGATGATCCGGACAAAGCACTAGAAGTGTTTGGGCCTGGCATGACCGAGGACATATCAGCAGATAGAATCGAGGAGTTGAAGCAAAATATAGCTAGATTCTCTAAAGATTACAAAACTACGCACTAGATTAGTTTGCAGTATGCAGAGGACATAGTTTATTATTTTAGTAATCATAAACACTTTAGAGTAGATAAAAAAGGAATAGTCTATGAACCCCCAGGATCCGTTTAATCAGCAATCGATGCCACAACAACCTGTGCCAACCCCTCAGCCACAACCTGCACCGTTTCCGATGCAGGACATCGCCCAGCCTCAATCAGCACCAAGCTCACCTGTAGCGTCTGCTCCACAGCAGTTCCCAGAGAGTTTACCTTCTCAGCCACAACAACCTGTGCCAACCCCTCAGCCACAACCTGCACCGTTTCCGATGCAGGACATCGCCCAGCCTCAATCAGCACCAAGCTCACCTGTAGCGTCTGCTCCACAGCAGTTCCCGGCAGGATTTGGTCCACAGCCGTCTCAGCCTGACCAGACTCAACCGCAACCCTCTCAGCAAATACCGCCTGCGCTTGGTGCTCAACCCGCTCAACAGACAGTGCCTGGAGCGCAGAACACTACTCAGCCACCTGTGGGTGGTCCTCTGGCTTCTGGAGCAGGGCAGGATTATTACGAGAAAGACCAAAAGAGCCCAATCCTTGGCATAATTGCCTTAGTTTTAGTGTTAACAGTAATATTTGCGCCGATAGGGTTTGTTTTAGGGATAATATCAGCCATTAAGGGTTCCAGGGGCAAGCGAAAGCCACTATTGATAACGGGTATTGTTAGTATAGTAATTGGCTTGATCACTACGATTATTTCAATTGGTTTTTGGGTTGGTTTTGTGGGTGGGTTCATAGGAGCCCTGCAAAAACCTGACTACAGCAGTACTGTTTCTAAAACTTTTGAAGCAGATGGGGCAAAGGTTACTATTGATACTCCCAAGACCTACTCTGTCGAGAGCGACGGAACAGAGGATGGCCAAAAAATGCGATTGTATGCTCGCAGTACAGTTGACCTAAAGGACGGTTCATCAAAAAACTATATGGGTTCTAACAGCGGAGGTGTCATTGTATCGGCGGGAGTAGAGAAAGAATTTGCCGGTGCTACGCCAGCTCAGATTAAAGAGGCCCTCCAGCAACCTGGGGTTTTAGATGAAACGACTAAGGCAATGAGCGATGGTCTCAAAGAGAGCTTTGCATCTGAGTGTAGTGATTCTCCGGACATAACTCCTACGGTTACTACGCCCGAGTTTAAGTATCTTGAGGTTAATGTAAAGATAATCTGTACGCACAAAGAGCTTAACGAAAAGATTGCTCTCAAGATGAGGATGGTAATCTCGTTTGAGACTGGCAAAACTTACATTGTCGGTGTACTAGAAAGATTAGATGTGTATGAAGAGCAGGCAACCAAAATAGACTCGATTATAAAGGGCGCCAAGTTTGAATAATCAAGCCTCGGCTAAGATGCTTGTAAAACAAGTCAAACGCAGGGGTGATACAGTTGTTTTGATGGTTACGCTACTTATATTATTTATTGGTCTTTTCCTCCAAATTATAGACGGGAACCCTGTGGTCTTTTTCTTTTCGTGGATAGTCGTATTGTCTATTCTTGGACTAGCTTTGTTCTATATTAAGTTGCAACAGATTAGCTTCATTGGTAATGCTTTGAGGGTACAAAATGGACGGCATCAGTATTTAAAAATTATGGCTGACCAAATTAGTCATGATTTGGATATGCCTCAGGTTGATATATTTATCAGCCAAAATCCGTATCTTAATGCTTTTGCCTTTGGCTATATGAAGCCGTACACAATTGTTTTGCATTCGGCAGTAGTAGAAGAGCTAACAGAGCAAGAAGTGCGATGTATTTTGGTGCACGAGATGGGTCATGTCAAACTCAAGCATACATGGGTGAGTGCATACACTCTGCCAATAGCGGCTTTGGTGCCAATCCTTGGGCCGGTAATTGGATGGATATTTGGCTTCTGGAATCGCCGGGCAGAGCTTGCGGCTGATCGCATGGCTGTAGCTTATACCAAAGACCCGCACACGGTAGTGACAGCACTAACAAAAGTATATGTTGGATCACGATTTGCTACCGATATGGGCGAAGAGGGCATAGCGTATCAGCAAAAGATTAGCCACGGTATGATGAAGCTGTTCGCTCAATCATTAGCCAGCCATCCGTTTCTGACGACAAGAGGTTATGAGGCCATCCGCTTCGGCCAAAAACTAGGCATTAATTAAGGCGCTAGGCATAGGATGTATCGTGTTTTTGACTAGACGAAGAGGCGAGAGATGGCTATTTTGTAGAGCACTGAGCTGATGCTAGTTACTCCAAAGAAAGTTGCAACTATTGTGCCGGCACTAGCGCCAGTTTCTGGTAGTGCAGTTCCTGATTGTACATATTCGTCAGACTGTTTAGCCGATGCAGTTGTGATGTTATTGTTTACTACAGTGCTTTGACTCTGGCTTTGTTGTTGCTGGATGATAACAGGAGGCTGAGGGGTGACAGGAGGCTGTACTGGTGGCGGAGTGACCGGTCCGCAAGATTGGTTGCCACCATGTCGGGCTGCCATAAGTACATGGCTTGGCGACTGTGTGTAAGTAGTGCTACGGAAGTTTTGCAACACTGTGCCACGAGCAAGATCTACCTGATAGTAACAATTTGGAATCTTGATAGAAATTTGGTGTCGGCCTGGACCAAACTTAGCGCGGTTTGAGGAGTACAGTTTTTGTTCTGAATATGGCTTACCGTCTGTCCCGTTGGGCGCTGTGTAAGAAGCCAGCAAAACATGGGTGCCAGGGCATCCTCGGGGAACATCAAAGGTGGCTGTGGCTGTAGTTCCTGAAATATTTATGATATTTCGTGAAGTTTTACATTTGCTAGAAGGCCTAGAAGCAGAAGCGTCTGCCCGACTTTGGATAGCAAACGACAGGGTAGCAAAAGTCGTCAGTGTTAGAAGGATCCAGCCGGCTAACAACAACCTCTTTACGCCATTATCTTGGTACAATGCTCTCAAATGCTCCATAATATCCTCTCCGATACAATAATTTTCTCAAAGATATAGTATAGTTGACTATAAGAAAAATTACAAGTTTAGCCGTAATTTTTACATTAGCTCAACTTTATTATTCTATTGGTTATTCGACAGTTACTTCGGTGCGTCGAACGGTCTTGCCACTAAAAAGTCGAACTTTTCGGGTGCCGTATGCGACAGTTCCATCTCGGTCGGCATGGATTGTGAAGTTACGGCTGAGTTTGGTGCCTTTGCCAGCTCGTTTAGTAAGACCGGTCTGACGAACGATGACTTGGCCTACTTTTACTTTTTCGCCACCAAATAGTTTAACGCCGAGCCGTTTACCGGCACTATCTCGGTTGTTTTTACTGGAACCACCTGCTTTAACTTTTGACATCTTATATCCTTTCTAATACTACGAGTTCACGGGCTACAAATTGACCTGGTCGGTGATAAATTAGCTCGTGTTCTTTTGCATGAACAAATTTAGTACGATTATAACCCAACCCAGCTAAATTATCAAGGGTGGGTAGGTGTTTAAAATCTTTGTGAGTTTTCCAGGCGGGCACAGCAATGCACATACGAAAGCCTGGTTTTGTTTGCTTCGCTACATTTTTTAAGAATTTTGTATGGATAGTGTCGCAGTCTCGAATAATCTTTGTTAGAGTTTTTGTGTCGGGCAGAGAAGATAGAGGGCGCCCTAGGTAAGTTTCTGTCGCAATAGAGTTAAAGCTACTCCATCTGTGGGTGCAGGCGTCGCCTTGTTCTAGGCTGTAAAAATTATCGCTATTGGATTGTAGATTTTTGT
The DNA here is from genome assembly GCA_964521095.1 of uncultured Candidatus Saccharibacteria bacterium. Classification (GTDB taxonomy): domain Bacteria; phylum Patescibacteriota; class Saccharimonadia; order Saccharimonadales; family 2-12-FULL-41-12; genus CAMTWJ01. Next base: position 254,607 of record CAZFPJ010000001.1, on the reverse strand, counting down.
TGGTGTCTGTTAGCCATTGCAGGTTTGCTTTTGTGTAGTCAATCATTTTTTGATCAAGATCGGAGCCGTAGGTGCCGTAACCCATGAGGCTGGCTTCTTGCAAAACTACTCCTGTGCCACAAAATGGGTCTAGGACTATGCTTTTTAGATTGGTCTGAATATTTGGAGTAGCCAGGTTAACGATGATTTGGGCAAGTTTGGGGGGAAGCATACCGACTTTGGCATCTCGCATTGGTCGGGCTTGATCTCGCCTGGCGTAGGCTTCGATGTCTTGCACAGCAATACTCTGCGCGACAATTGTTTTGTCACCACTTCGCACAAAAACTATCTCCCAGCCGAGTTTGCTAGTTAGCTGATTATGTAAAACCTGAGCGCTGTTAAGAGCAGTTTCTTTGTTGGGTACAAGCCGAACTGACCTGCCAGATTTGCGAATGTGTTTTTTGAGCTCTAAGCCTGTAGCCATAAGTTCTTTTGGATTGGTTTTAATACCGTAAGCACTTAGCCCTATTCGTAGTTTGCCGTCTTGCAGGCTACTTGCGTGTTCCGGGGCAGTAGTTATTAGAAATTGATGGATGTCTTGCCAGTTGGTGGTGTCCAGCGTGGTTAATATTTTGCAAAATTTAACCATACCGCCCAACCGAGCAAAATTAACCAGACTAGGCTCTATGTCTACGGTTGCAGACATTTTGGAAACAGATTGTACCTTGGCCGAGCCATACAGGCTCTCTAGTTCGGCCAGGCCTAGGTCGGGTTGTCGGCCTAAAATAAATAAACTTTGCATAGATAAGTCTAGTATAATAGTAAAACTATGAGCGAGGAAGAAAAACAGCGACATAAAAGTCGACGACTACGATTGTTTTTGACTTGGTTTACGCTTGGAGCGTTGGTCTTGCTGATATTTTTACTGCGTGGTGAGATTGTTGATACCTTTAGTAACCTTAAGCAGGTTCATTTGTGGGTTCTTGGTTTTGTGCTTCTTTGGCAACTGCTTAATTATCATAGCTATACAGTGTTATACAGACAGCTATTTGAGATCTTAAAAATAAAGGTCGACTATAAACCGCTGTATAAACTAATGTTAGAGTTAAATTTTGTAAACCATGTATTCCCGAGCGCGGGCGTCTCTGGGTTTTCATATTTTGGGGTTCGGATGAAGAGCATGGGCGTAAGTGCCGGCAAGTCGACGCTGGTGCAAATGATGCGTTTTGTGACTGGATTTATATCTTTCCAGGTTCTTTTGCTGGTTGGTTTGTTTATTTTGGCGGTTTCTGGCAAAGCCAATAACTTAACTATTCTGGTGGCTAGTTCTATTGTTACGCTGGTTGTGGTAGCAACACTAATGATGGCGTATATCGTTGGTAGCGAGAGCCGTATTGACGCCTTCTTTACTCAGGCTACTCGGATGCTCAACAGGCTGATCCAGGTTGTTCGTCCAAAGCACCCAGAGACAATTAATGTAGAAAAGGCTAGGGAGTTGTTTTTTGAACTCCACGAGAACTACATAATCATTACGAAAGACATTAGTAGATTAAAAGGGCCGTTGGTATGGGCATTTTTGGCTAACCTCACCGAGATAGCTACAATTTATGCAGTGTATTTAGCTTTTGACTCACCAGTAAATATTGGGGCAGTTATTTTGGCTTACGGCGTTGCAAATACAGCGGGATTGATTTCAGTTTTACCAGGGGGGGTTGGGGTGTATGAAGCGCTTATGACTGCCGTTTTGGTTACAGCGGGAGTCCCGGCGGCACTTAGTATACCGGTGACTATTATGTATAGGGTGCTGACACTAGCGATACAGTTGCCACCAGGTTATTTCTTTTATCATCAGGCTATTAATAGTCCAGAAAAAGCCAAATGATAGGAGCGGAACCAACATTTTCTGCTTCGGAATTTGTAGCAGTTTTTAATCAGTCTGTTAATTTTATGTACCCAAGTGTTCGGATTGTTGGGGAGATATCCAACTTTCGGATTAGCCGAAATAGATGGGTGTATTTTGACTTAAAGGACGAGCTAGCAAGCGTAAAATTTTTTGGTACAGTTGGGCAATTGCCCGGCCCGCTAGAGGACGGTTTAACAATAGAAGTGCAGGGATCTCCTCGGTTGCACCCGCAGTATGGTTTTAGCGTAACGATCCAGGAGATTACTGTAACTGGGGAAGGATCTATCAAAAAGGCTCAGGACTTGCTTGCAAAAAAACTATTCAGAGAGGGGCTGTTTGATCCATCTCGCAAGCGAGCCTTGCCATATCCACCCGAAAGAGTTGGTGTTATATCCTCTCGGGCTTCGGCAGGGCTAGCAGACTTTCGTAAAATAATAGACGCCAGATGGGGAAGAGTAGAGATTTTACTCTTTGATACACAGGTTCAGGGAGCGGATTCGCCGAAACAGATCGTAGAGGCTGTCAGTGTCTGCAATCAGATGTCAGAACCCCCAGAAGTGTTGGTGTTGATTCGTGGTGGCGGTAGCGTAGATGACTTGTCTGCTTATAGCACAGAAGCTGTGGTGCGCGCAGTAGCTGGAAGTCGTATACCTACTTTGGTTGCGATTGGTCACGAAACAGACGAGAGTCTGGCGGAGTTGGTTGCAGATAGACGAGCTAGCACCCCCAGCAATGCTGGTGAGATTTTGGTACCAGACAGGACTGCAGAAAAAGCGTATGTTGTCGCACAGAGCAAAGAGGTGGACTACTTGTTAAAGAGTGTTATAAAAATAGCTCAACAGGATGTAACTTTGAATACAAAAACTATTAACGATTTGGTTCTGTCTAAAATAAATACGGCAAAAAATAGGACAAAAGCTTTGCGTGATATGGTCGCCTTGCTCGACCCCAAAGCCCCTCTGAAGAGAGGTTATGCATTGGCAAGAGATGTGTCGGGGCGCTATGTTAGTAGAGCTAGCCAGGTTCGGTCCGGGCAGTCGTTATCTGTAGAGTTTGCAGATGGTATTATAAAAGTAAAGAGCGAGGGATAAATGGCAGACAAGTATCAAGATCTGAAAGCGAAGTTAGGCGAGATTGTTAATAAACTTCAAGACGAAGCGGTAGATGTAGATGAGGCGGTCGTGTTGCATAAAGAAGCCCAAAAGGTTCTTGCTAGCATAGACAAATATCTAGCCGACACAGAGCACTCGTTTAAGGTGATCAATAAGACATGATCGTCTGGGTAATCCTTGGGCTTATAGTCCTTTTATTTTGTTTTGTAGTCTTTTTTGGGGCGCCATATGTGCCAACGCTGAAGCCTCAGGCAGAAGAAGCATTGGACGCGCTAGACCTAAAAGCGGGTCAAACCATGCTAGAGCTCGGGTCTGGAGACGGCAGAATACTTAGGCGATCTGCCGAGCGGGGGGTTAAGGTAATTGGTTACGAGCTAAATCCTTTTTTGGTAATTATCTCGTATTTTGTAACTATAAGATACAGAGACAATGTCAAGATTGTTTGGGGTAACTTTTGGCGAAGAGATTTGCCGAAGGCAGATGGAGTTTTCGTATTCCTGTTGCCAAAATACATGGACAAGCTCGACCAGAAATTTGAGAATTATAGTCATAAACCTATCAAGCTGGCTAGCTTTGCTTTTGACATAAAAGGTAAGCGCCCCACCAAAAGAACCCGCAGTGTCTTTTTGTATACATATAAGTAGGTTGCATTTTTGCTACGATATCGGTTAACATTAGCAATATGAAGAATCAGAGTGGGCAAATAAATATCTTGCTTATACCCCTAATCTTTAGCGTCATATTCTTTTTTGGAGCAGTCGGTTTTGGCGTGTGGGCTTATATGGAAAGGCAAGACTACAAAGACCATAGTGACAAAAAGTCAGCCTCTGCAGTTGGCGTAGCCGTCAAAAAGGCCAATAGCGACAAAGACAACGAATTTTTAGAGAGAGAAAAGGAACCTCTAAAAGGGTATACCGGCCCAGAGTCGCTGGGAACAATAAGCTTAAAGTACCCCAAGACTTGGAGTATGTTCGTTGATCAAAATAACGACAGAGGCATGACCGTATTGGCTAACAGAGATATCGTAACAGGAGGCAACGAGGCTTCACAGATGCTCAAAATAGAGGTAGTACAGCAGGCTTATGATCAAGTAATTAGAGGCTATGACAGCCAGGTAAAGAATAAAAAGTTAACGGCGGTAGCCTATGCTTTGCCAAAAATGCCCAAGGAAGTTGGTATGCGTTTTGACGGAGCAATAACTCCTAGCAGGCAAGGGGCGGCAGTTGTTTTACCGCTTCGTGATAAAACTATCAAAATATCTACCGAGACAACAGACGGACTCAAAGACTTTAACGGCATTATTTTGCCCAACTTTCAGTTCCAGCCATAGAGTTGCGTGGTATACTACTTTCTATAAAAGTGAGGGTATTTTTCGTTGGCGTACAAACCATTGGATATCGGTAATGTGTTGTCACCCGACAGGGTAGCGAGGGGTACGGTTGCTGAGTTAAAAGATTCTTTAATCTCTGTAGCACGGTTGGCAGAATTGTCTGCAAAAACAGGCGACAAGGCTGTTTTGTCTGAAATTCAATACATTAGCGAACAGGCTCTCCAGCTTGTCGATAGCTACTTATTGAGCGCCCAGAGCGAATATGGCCAGAGCCTATTGCCATTAGAGCCTACAACTATGGGTTCTGTTTTTTACGAAGTGTCTCAGGCTAACATGCTATTCGCAAAGAAGTACAATTACAAGGTTCAGATTGACGCCAGCTACAACAAGCCAGTTATGGTAGATAGACGGGCAATCACAGTAGCCCTTAATTGCTTGATTAAGCTATTTTGTCTATCTCATCAGGACAAGGACCATAGAGTCCTTAGTTTGTCTGCTTTTAAGCGCTCAGACAATCAGGTTGTGGCCGGTGTTGCTGTCTCTGGTGGTGTTGCCCTGTCTGAGGCAGATTTGTTGATCTCACGAAGTCTGCAAGGAGAGGTTTATTCTTCTCATGAGAATTTAAGTGGTAATGGAATCCAACTGGCGTTAGCCGAGAGTCTGGCACTTGCTATGGGTGGCCGGATCTTGCCGATTAAGAGGTTTAAAAATAGAGGTATCGGTATTGAGCTAATAAAAAGCGAACAACTTTCTTTTGTATGAAAATTTTACTTTTAGAGTCTAACAAAGAGTTAGCCGAAGCCACAAAGTTATGGTTTGAGAACGCAGGGCACGAGGTAGAGGTTGCTTTTAGTGCTCAACAAGCGGTGTACTGTGCAGAAAATTCTCCTGCCGTGATAGTAATGGAGCTGGCTTTACCCGTTCATAACGGTTTAGAATTTTTGTACGAACTTCGGTCTCATCAAGATTGGGCGGGTATTCCGGTAGTCATATATAGTCGCATATCCGCAGAGACTGCAGATTTAAGTCAAGACATCATGCACCGGCTAGGAATTGTAGATCATCTTTATAAACCAACAACGACATTTAAAAAGTTAGAGAGTGTTGTCGCGGGGGCAGTATTTGAACCAAGTAACAGATAAAATTATAGTTTTGTCGCGGGTTGATTATGGCGAACGGGATAGGATATTAACGGTACTCGGTCGACAGTCTGGCAAAGCTAGTGTGCTTGCCAAAGGTGTGCGGGCGGGTAAAAGTAAGCTGGCTGGTGGTATAGAGCTGTTTAGCGAAAACACTGTCTGCCTGACAAAGGGCAGGGGTGAGTTATATATTCTCACTTCCAGCAGACTGGATAGGCATTTTCAAAATATATCCAAAGACTTAAATCGGACTATGTTGGGCTATGATTTTCTAAAGACAGTCAGTAAATTAGCCGAAGACGGTGGTGGAGAGGGCTTTTACGGATTATTGGTAGAGGCTTTTACTGCCCTAGATGACCTAGAGATAACAAAAGATTTGGTGGAGCTTTGGTTTAGTATAAATATCTTGCACGAGATTGGTAGTCTGCCTAACTTGGCAACTGCATCAAACGGGAGTAGTCTTGAGCAAGTAAATTCGTACTCGTTTGACTACGATAGCCAGTGTTTTGTGGCAAATAACAGGGGTAATTTTACACAAAATCATATCAAGTTCCTTCGACTTATTCCGAGTACAAAAACTCCTCAAAAACTTATGCAAGTCAAAGATATTGAAAAACTTGTACCAGCCGCTCACAAGCTTTTTTATCAACTCATCCGGTCGCATGTTTGACCTAGCTGTTGCAAGGGGGTAGGCTTGGAGGGATCTGTTGAGGTATAATTGGCATTAATGAGTAATGTAAAAATGGAAGATATTGTTAGCCTATGTAAGCGCCGTGGGTTTATATACCAGGGCAGTGAAGTATACGGTGGCTTGAGTGGTACATGGGACTACGGTCCGCTTGGCGTGGCGCTGAAGCGAAATATTCAGGACTTGTGGTGGAAGACTTTTGTAGATGACCGCGAGGACATGTATGGAGTAGATGCTAGTATTTTGATGAACCAAAAAGTCTGGCAAGCCAGCGGTCATGTAGATACTTTTACAGATCCGCTTGTGGAGTGCGCTAACTGTAAAGGGCGGTTTCGGGCAGACCACCTGGAGGGAGGCAAATGCCCAACTTGTGGCAAAACAGGCACTTTTGGCGAAGCAAAGCAGTTCAACATGATGTTCGAAACAAAGATTGGCCCCACTGCAGATATTTTAGGAACAATGAAGGCTTCAAAACAAGAAGTAAAAGATTTATTGAGAGTGTTCGATGATGAAAAGATAGATACGATAGAGCTTCCAATAAGTACAGAGTCAAGAGATGATGTAGGTAAAAATACTGTATTCTTGAGGCCAGAGACGGCACAAGGGATATTTACAAATTACAAGAGCGTGATGGATAGCTTTTACCCAGATATGCCATTTGGTATTGGACAGATCGGCAAGGCTTTTAGAAACGAGATTAGCCCACGGGATTTTGTGTTCCGCTCTCGAGAATTCGAGCAAATGGAGATTGAATATTTCATCCGCCCTGATAGCTGGAAGGCAGAATTTGATAAGTGGGTCAAAGATATTGAAGTTTTCCTAGGTGAGCTAGGTCTGCCAAAAGAATCAGTTCACAAGCTAGAGGTAGAAGAGGCGGACAGGGCACATTACAGCAAACGAACTATCGATTTTGAATTTGATTTCCCGCACAAGCGCGATGAATTGCTTGGTCTGGCATATCGAACAGATTTTGACCTTGGTAACATCCAAAGAGAATCTGGCAAAAACATGGAATACCGCACCAAAGACGGCAAAGAATCGTTTGTTCCGCATGTGATAGAGCCAAGTTTTGGTGTAGAGCGGGCAATTGTCGCAGTGTTGACGAGTGCGTATACAGAGGACGAAATTAACGGAGAAAAAAGAGTGTACTTGAAGCTCCCAGAACACCTTGCTCCAGTTAAATACGCAGTGTCACCGTTACTTAAAAACAAGCCAGAGTTGGTTGCAAAGGCTAGGGAAGTCTATAAAGCCTTAAAGCAAAAACACGGCGCTGTCATGTGGGACGACAACGGCAACATCGGCAAACGCTACCGCCGACAAGACGAAATTGGCACCCCATACTGCGTAGTAATAGACTTTGACACACTAGAAGACGACACCGTCACAATTCGCCACCGCGACACCACCAAGCAGGAACGAGTTAAGATAAGTAATCTAAAATTAGGAGCAAAATAATGCCTACTCTGCATCAAAAAAACCAATTAGAAAAAAGACTAAGAGAGTATAGAAAAAAATACTTAACTAAAAAGACAAATCTGGAGTTGGATGAGTCAGGTACCAGGCTAATGGTCAACTATTTCTTGACTGAAGTTCTGGGCTATGTAGAATTGGAAGATATTAAAACCGAATATAACATCAGGGGTGAGTACGCAGACTATATTATTCAGATTGCACGGAAAAAGCATTTTGTTATTGAGGTGAAGTCTATACAGCTTGATTTGAACGAAAGGCATTTGAGACAGAGCGTAAGCTATGCTGCCAATGAAGGCATTGATTGGATCATGCTATTTAATGGAAAACAGATACAGCTATATAGAGTAATTTTCGATAAGCCGATAAGTATACATAAAGTGTTTGAATATGACCTTAGCGACCTTAAAACTATGAAACAAAGCTCGGAAGATTTAGTCAATTTGTGCAAGCATGCAATACTAAAAAACGAACTCGAAACATACTGGAAACGGTTTGATGCTCTTACTCCAGAGAATCTTTCTAAACATGTTTATACCAGCGATGTAGTGAACTGCGTAAGGAGAAAATTAAGGCATTCAACGGGTATATCTTTTGCTCAAGAAGATGTCTTTGAGGCGTTACACCAACTTGTCGTGAAAGAAAACGACATAAAGAAACCTAATACACTAAAATAGAAATAATACGGTAAAGTAATAACAATACGGGTTGTTCTGTGCCACCCATAAGATGGTATAATAGGCAGGTAAATAAACAAAAATAAACAATATTATGATTCCACATTGGTTTTTTATAGCACTACTGGCTCCGCTTATTTGGGCGACTACTTACCATATTGATAAAGTGGGTATTACAAAGTTTGGCCGAGGTGTATCAAACATGCAGATTAGCCTGGTGTCTGGGTTGACCGGGGTGGTGGTGATTGTCTTTATGATTGCCCTTAATCCGGGTATTGCTACAACTGTGCCAACCTGGAGGCAGGTTGTTCCAGCCATAATTGGTGGGGTTTTAAATTTTTGTGCAGGGTATTTTTATTATAAAGCCGTCAAAAAGGAAGAAGTCACCCGGATAGCGCCACTGTATTCTTTTTCGCCGATCTTTGCCATTATCTTAGCGGGTGTATTTTTGGGTGAGAAGATTGCTCCTATACATATACTAGGGATATTAATTATCGTAGCCGGTGGTATATTGGTGGATAGTCGGGTCGTGAAGCACATGTTTCGAGTTAACTGGGTGGTTATGGCGCTAGTTATTACATCTAGCGTTGCATCTGTTGCGGGGAGCGTTGGCTTTAAGATGTCTTACGAGAGTATTGGATTCCAGAGTGCTCTGGTTTGGTTTTTTGCTGGAGCAGTTATGACCAGCCTTGTTATATTGCTGGTGTCACGCAATCGCAAACAATTTATGCGATTGTTTAGGACCAGCAGGCGGCGCAAACTATCTGCGATCATGCTGTTTAGTAATATTGTGGGCAATGCGGGCAGGGTAGCGCATAACTATGCGATACTTTTGGTGCCGATTGCCTTTGTGCAAGCAGTCGAGGCCTTTGAGTCGGCTTTTGTGTTGGTTTTGGCGATCTTGTTGATGCGGTTTTTTAGAGGGCTGGAGCCAGAAGATTTGTCTAGGCGAGTATTGGCGCAAAAAGCCTTGTCTATCGCCGTAATAGTCTCGGGTTCGTTAATGTTAACTTTGTAATTTTGGTATAATATAACCCATGAATACAGTTTTTATAGATGTTAGGGAGCCAGAAGAGTTTGCAAGAGGGCATGTGCAGGATGCTATTAATATCCCACCCGCCGAGATTATGTCAGGAGCCGATAAGTTAAAAGATGTTCCAAAAGATACGCCACTGGTGCTGTACTGCATAAGTGGCAGTAGATCTAATGTGTCGAAAGGCTTTTTGCAGGCTCAAGGTTTTACAGACATAACAAACGGCATCAACCAACAGCAGGTCGAGGCCAAATACCTAGCCGACTAGATCGCGCCTATGCTTGCGCTATGTCTGGCGCGGATGTAGGATGAGCTTATGTCGATAGAGAAAGGCCCTTTAGATTTAGTGAGGGCATTGAACCACGAGGCCGGAGAGATGGATAGGCAGATTAGTGGTTATAACGATTTTACCGAAGAGGCGAACGCAGAGCTTCAAGAAGCAATAAATAAGCTCGATGGGACTAATCCGTTACTAAATAAGCAGGTGGCGGTTGCTGGGGATATATTGACGCCAGGCATAGATGAATACGGAGAGTCTAGCATACTGAGTTTGCCCTACAAAGATTCGGGGCCCGGTGATTTGGCTACTACGCTAGAGGGAGGACTGGTTGCTCAAGGATATTATAACGGCTATTTTTTGATGGATGTTTATGACCCTAAGCATGATGATGTCTACAAAAGGCTGACACACATGGTAGTACACAGCGACCTCTCTGTTACAGGAGTAGATGGGTTGGGCAGAATTGCCAGTATTACCGAAACAACCATGGTTTGCGCAGATGGTAGTTATATAGAGCCTACTCAGCCAATTGATGCACATAGTTTTGAGGATTTGCAAGGCGACAGAGTGTTTGGCCAGCTTAGGGCTATCGTAGAAGCAGGGGGCATGGATAGAGTAGAAAAACTCCGCATGATTGGTAAGCTGGCTCATAGATTATTCGAAGGTGAAGAATTTCAGATAGGCTTAAATAAGCAGAGGCTGAGTTACCTAAACGGCTCTACTCTTTTTAGGGCAAAGCCAATTCGCGCCAAAGACTTTATGTTTGGCACAAAGGATAACTTGGAGCGAGGCGGTGATGGTCAGGGGATATTATTTAGCGATATGCAAAGAACGGTAGATGTATATCCAGAGATGTTTGATGTATCTTTTGCTTACTGCCGAACTGGCCCAAGTAGAGCCTTTATCGATCAGGGGCAACTTGATGTGTATTCTTCTGGTCGTACCGAGCAGGGTGTACCGGTGTTGGTGCCCTTAAAAAGCTTGCTACGATAAAGTTATAGAGACCAAAGGTGGTAAAATAAATCACAATGGGAGTACCGCGAAATTTTCGTTATGATTCGGCCAGCAATAAGTTGGCGCAGTTTGCCTTGCCGAAAGCGCATGGCAATATTATGAGTATTGCCAAGGTGGAATATCTAAAAGATGACGAGGCAGTACTAATTAATAGCAAGATGGGCTTTACCTATGTGTTGTTTAGCGCCCATGTAGTTTTGGGTATAGATGAGGTTAAGAAACTGATAGAGAAGTGGTCGGCTCGTAAAATCGAAAAGTTCATTGCTCCCAAAAAGCCGGCTTCTTTCGGCGATACTTTAGGGGCTAGATTTTATAAAGAGTCCAACAAAAAGCAGTCTGACAAATGGATGCCTTTTGCGGTTCCGGCTGGACATGAGTATGCATTTTTAGCATTATTAAAATTAGAAAAGTGAGAAAAAAATTATGGAACCAAAGCAAATTATCAAACGAAGGTCTAGCAAGGGCAAGCCAAGAGCGTATGCTTTTATTGATAGCCAAAACCTGAACCTTGGCGTACAAAAGGCCGGCTTTAAGATGGACTGGCGAAAGTTTAGGCAGTACCTAAAAGATGAATACAATGTGGTGAACGCGTATATGTTTATCGGCTATATGCAAGAGCACGAAAGTTTGTACGAATATATGCACGAACTGGGATTTTTGGTTGTTCTTAAGCCAACTTTAGACATTAATTTGACCCAAGAGGAGAAAGAGGCAAAAGATAAGCCTCCAACAAAAGGGAATATAGACGCAGATTTGGTACTTTATGCCATGAAAGAATTGCCCAATTACGACAAAGCCGTGATTGTCTCGGGCGATGGCGATTTTTATGGACTCATAGAATACCTGCATAAGAAAAAGAAAATGCTGAAGGTGCTAGCACCAAACAGGCAATATTCGAGTTTGTTAAAACCTTTCGAAAAATACATCATCCGTTTGGATCTGCAGAAAAAACAGCTAAGATATTTTGACCGCAAAAAATAAGGATATACCGATGACGGCTAGTCAGCTTCAGGCAGAGTTACAAAAATATGCTAGCGACAGCGACGCAGTGGTGTTGCAAAGGTTTTTCAAAACTGGCCCAGGCGAGTACGGAGAGGGAGATGTTTTTATAGGAGTTAGGGTGCCGAATACTCGAAAAGTCTGCAAACAATTTGTGAGTCTAGCATACCCTGAAATTCAAAAACTTTTGGATAGCCCAATTCACGAACATCGACTGGCGGGCTTAATAATTTTATCTTACAAATATCCAAAATCCAGCGAGCCAGAAAAGAAAGAAATATTTGAAATGTATCTGCGCAATGTAGCCCAAGGTAGAGTCAATAACTGGGATCTGGTAGATGTCACGGCGCCAGGGGTGGTCGGCGAATATTTGGTGGCACAGTCTTCGCATCAAAAATTAATAGAGCTAGCCCAGAGCGATAATTTGTGGGAAAAACGAGTAGCCATGATTGCTTCGTTTGCGTTTATTAAAAAGGGAAGTGCTGGAGAGGCTATTGATATTGCAGAAATTTTGCTACACGATCAACACGATTTAATCCAAAAGGCAGTGGGCTGGATGCTCCGCGAAGTTGGTAAGAGAATAGACGAAGCCATATTGCTAGATTTTTTGGACGAGCATGCACACGAAATGCCCCGTACTCAACTACGGTACGCCATCGAAAAATTGTCTGACAAAAACAGGCAATATTATATGGGATTGGGTAGATAGCTTGGTACAATAATGTTATGAACAAAGAAAAACTAGTAGCAGAATATCTAGAAGACTCTCGGCTCATGCAGGTTGCTACTGTCGATGGTGATAAGCCTTGGATATGTACAGTGTATTTTGTCTGCGACGAACGGAAAAACCTGTATTGGATGAGCACTCCAGAACGAAGACATAGCAAAGAAATAAAAAATCATAATAAAGTTGCAGTTGCGATAGTGGTAAAACATGATTGGCCGATTATAGGTTTGCAGGTAGAAGGTGTAGCCGAGATGATAACCGATATTGATGAGATTGAATCTGTGGCATCTAAATATGTTGCCAAGTACGGTGTTGGTAAAGATTTTGTAAAAAATTATAAAGCAGGAACTGCCCAGCATCGTCTATACAAAGTGACTCCAAAAGCTATGGTGCTGTTTGACGAAGTAAATTTTTCGGGTGACCCTAGGCAAGCCATTGGATTGTCAGAGTAGGTTATAATAGTAGGCAGATGAAGCAAGACGAAAATACAGATGTGTTTCCAAAGCATTTCTTTTGGGGGGCTAGTACGGCGTCGCATCAGGTTGAGGGCGGTAATCATAACCAGTGGACGGTTTTTGAGCTAGCCAATGCTCGCGACCTAGCTCAGACTGCACACCAAAGATTGAGTTGGCTACCCAGATGGCATGATATAAAGTCGCAGGCCGAAGAGCCAGAAAACTATATCTCTGGAGACGGGGTTGACCACTACAACAGATACAAGGAAGACTTTGACATACTAAAAGAGCTTAACTTGAACTCGTTTAGATTTACGATAGAGTGGTCGCGCATACAGCCTCAAGAAGGCAAATGGGACAATAAAGAAATAGAGTACTACAAGTCGTATATTGCCGAATTGCGCAAAAGAAAGATAGAACCTTTTTTGAATGTATGGCATTGGACCGTACCTGTTTGGTTTGACGAAAAGGGTGGTTTTGAAAAGCTAGAAAATGTTAAGTATTTTGAAGCTTTTGTAAAAAAGATAGCCAAAGAATTAATAGACGATGTCGAGTATGTTTTGGTGCTGAATGAACCTAACAATTTTGTTACTTTTGGGTACATTACTGGCGAGTGGCCTCCAAACAAAAAGAATATCATTAAAGCGTCGTTTACATATTGGAATATGGTTAGGTGTCATAAAAAGGCTTACAAAATACTAAAGAAAGCTAAGCCGACTTTGCAGGTTGGAACAGCAGCTAGCTTGGCCAATATACAGGCAAAGCGTCCGCGTAATTTACTGGATGCCATGTCGACAAGGTTTATGCGATATTTTTGGAATTGGTGGTTCTTGAATCGTATTAGGCGGACTCAAGATTTTATAGGTGTGAACTATTATTTTAGCGATTATTACAAAGGGCTAGGCAAGAGAGCAAACCCCAAAGTCCCGCTTAATGACCTTGGTTGGTACATGGAGCCTGAGGGTCTGTATCCGCTGTTGCTACGGACTTGGGCGCATTACAAAAAGCCAATTTTTGTAACCGAAAATGGACTGGCCGATGGCGACGATGAGTACCGTCAATGGTGGTTGCAGGAGTCAATAATTGCCATGGAAAAGGCAATAAGTGAAGGGGTTGACCTTAGGGGTTATCTGCATTGGAGTTTGCTTGATAATTTTGAGTGGGCTTACGGCTGGTGGCCAAAGTTTGGTCTGGTAGAAGTTAAGCGCAATAAAAACATGGAACGAAAGATCAGACCTAGTGCCAAATGGCTAGCTACTTGGCTTGACTCTAAACACTAAACGCGCTTTAGTGTATGAATAGACATTAGCGAAATAAAGATGCAATCATATAAGTCAAAAAACCTAAACCAGATAAACATTTTGAGCTATAACCTCAAGTTCAATAAAGCTCTTGGTGAGCTAGACGAGCTAGTGGGTGATCATAATACAGATATAATTTGCATACAAGAGTGTTATTCTGCGCGAATGCCAAGCCGTATTGGTGAGCTGTCCTTGCAGGGCACAACCAAGTCTGGACACCTAGGGCTCGCCATCTACGCTAGAGAGGGCAGATTTTCTCAGCTTTATAGCGAGAGCTGTCTGCTAGAAGAAACTTTGTACGAGAAGATTATTTACAAAAAGATCCTTGCTCAAGACCGAGAGAGGTTATTGTTCTCTGAATTTCATGACCATATGACTGGTAAAAATATCAATATTGCTTCGTTCCATGCCACGCATTTGGTGACACCAAATAGTATGCGCAGAGAACAAATAGCCAATGCGTATAAAAAGCTAAACAGGAGCAGTAGCGATACGCCAACAATTATGGTGGGCGATTATAACTATCCGCTATTCAAAAAAAGGCTGAAGTATTTCATAGAGAGCTATGGTTATGAGATGCACCTTGCCGACAGCCCAACCTACAGAAACCTGTTGTTCAAGGGGCATTTTGACTTTGTAACGACTTTTAATGCCGAACTTAATCTGGTAAAAACTTTACCTAGAGGCATATCGGACCATATGCCTATTTTAGTCAAAGCGACGATTTAACGCTTGAAGGCGTAGTTTTCTACGGCCCAACGACGAGATGGGTAGTGGGTGTGGTCAGCGTGTGTTCCGTCGTGCAAGATTGCCTCGGTGTCTTGAGCGAATTTGTCATGAAGACTCCAGCGAAGGTGCCTTAGGAACCTCTCTATGTCGCCAAATTGATGAAACTCGTCATTTTTAAAAGACCGGTACAGCTTGTCTTGTTTTGTGAAATGAAAGGTGGTTTTGAGTTTTGGGTGTCTGGCAAGCATGTTGCGTGTGTCGAAAACAGCTGGTCCGATTGGACTACCTCTGTCTACCATGATGTCTTTCATGCTAGCTGCTCCTCGCGAATATGCCTTCGTATCTGTATATAATTTTGTTAGGTAGCTTAGTCCTGTCAGAGCGATTTCTTTTTCATCTACATTGTGTATGTTCCCAAGGAGTGTCTCGGCTTCTTCTTTTAGCTGGTAAGACATCTTCCAGGGGTCTTGGCTGGCTTTTTCATTTTTAGGGTTGTTGATCATGTTTTCTACTATAAACATGCCGAAAAACATGTCACGGATCAAGCCTCGCTCGGAGATGTTTGGTTGGCCCTTGAGATGGATATGGGTTAGTTGATCCTCAGGAAGTTCAAGTGATAGGGCAGTGGCCAGTGGCCCTCCAGCAGAGTTTGCAGATATGCGCCCAATTTTTAGGTCGTTGGCCTTTAAGGCGCCTGCTAAGGCTTGGATGGTGGGCAATGCTTCTGGCTGGCCGTTAGGTTTTTCATGAGTGAACCGGCCTGTCTCGCGGAGGTGTCTGCGCTCATTTTTATCAAAATATGATGAGCCACCATTGCCAAGAGAGCTTATGTACAGCCGGGTTCGTTCTGGGTGCAGACTAGCGTTTTCGGCAAACTCAACAGCATTGCCAACATTGTTGGATAGGCTAGATCTATAAGTAGAGCTTTCGCAGTCAACAGTCTGGGTACGGTCATGAGGTGCTCCGGCCGTAGCAATCTCGAATCGCTTGCCGGTAGACGGATCTTCTATGATTCGAAATGAACGGTTGATAATCTCTAGATTTTCTTTGTATAAACCTTCCTCTACCTCAGGCACACGAAGGGATGTCTCTTCTGGTTTGAGCTTGGGGTAGGCAAGTCTTTCAACAATGAACTCTGACATATCTCTTTATTATAACATTAAATTAATCAATTATCAATATAAGGATGTCTCTCATTCCAACCTAGAGGGCGATAGATAGCCTAGTGTTGTGCTATACCCAGCTAACGCTAGATATTGTGTTTGAGCCTGTATCTGTGGATAACTTGGGGTATTTTACCTGTAAAGTGGGTAGAAAAGACTTGCTTGTGGGGAGTTGTGGGTAGTAAGCTAGTGTTAGTGGGTAATCGTAGGTAAAACCAAAACAGTTTTCCTACCAAAAAAACAAAAACCACTAGCAAATTAATAGAAGGCTACCAATGTCAAACATCGACTACTTTGAACGCAAGCTGGACTCGAAGCGCAGGCTGACTATACCTGCCGAACTTCGACATGCCTTTGCGAACGGGGCGGTTGTTACAAGAGGGTTTGACGCCTATCTGCACTTGTACCCGAAAGAGGTATGGGATCAGTTGGTAGAGCCTCGCCTAGATGGCGATATCTTGGATGAGCGGATTGCTGATTTGAATGTCCAGTTTCGTATGGGAAAAGTCGAAACTAGCATAGACGAGAAGCAGGGTCGTATCACCCTTGAACAGCATCAACTTGATTATGCTGGGATAGATAAAGATATTGTTGCTGTTGGGGTTGGGCGATATTGGCGGCTTATGGCACCCGAGACTAAATAGTTTCGGCGTTGTAGTACATTAAAAATTTGGGTTAGATAAAACAAAAAAAGCATATGTCATCGTAGCAAAGCCGAGATTAGCTATTTGGCAGTCAGTAAGTGGAATCAAAGGGATAACCACTTTATAAAAACCCTCGTACTTTCTATTAAAACACCTCCCAAAACTCCACCTCACACATAAGTCTCTAAAAACTTACAGAGAAGTTCTATCCATCAACTAAATTAAGTTGATAGAAAAACTAAAACTTCTCAAACTACAAAAACAAAAACTTCAAAAAATAAACAACTGGCTGCTGAATAGGTGATCTTGTAGAGCAAATGCGTTCTACGGGCATATACCCCAAGAAAAACAAAAATGAGTCAAAACAAACATATACCAGTATTACTCGATGAGGTAATAAGTGTACTGTCGCCTAAAGAGGGGCAGACATATTTGGACTTAACTGCCGGTTACGGTGGTCATGCGCAAGAAGTTGCCAAAAAGATAGGTCCACAAGGTTCACTTGTTTTGGTCGATCGCGATCAAAATGCAGTGTCTTACCTCGAAGAGAACTTTGAACAGAGTTCATCGGTTGCAGTTATGCACGACGATTTCTTGTCTGCGAGCAAGAAATTACTTGATAGTGGTAAAAAGTTCGATCTTATTTTGGCAGATCTTGGTGTATCATCACCGCACCTTGACAATGCTATGCGTGGGTTTTCGTTCTCAAAGGAAGGTCCTTTGGATATGCGCATGGACGAACGGCAGTCAACTACTGCTGCAGATTTGGTTAACACCGCTAGCGAAGCTGAGTTAACAAACATTCTGCATAAATACGGTGAAGTCCGAGGGGCTTCGCGTGTTGCTAAGTTGATTATCGAGCATCGTCCGTACCAAACGACTACTCAGCTAGCAACGATTGTTGCTCGAACCTCTAGGGGCTGGCAAAAGACACATCCAGCTACTAAGGTGTTTCAGGCACTAAGGATAGCTGTAAATCAAGAACTTGTATTGTTAGAACAAGCTCTACCGATTTGGATGCAGTTACTCAGTAACGAAGGCAGATTAGCTGTTATTTCGTTTCATAGCCTCGAGGATCGACTGGTTAAGTTGGCGTTTGCCGAAGCAGGCGGGGAACGGTACGATGCATCAGTTCGTATAATAACCAAGTCACCTATATCGGGTAGCAAAAAAGAAATAGTTTTTAATCCACGAGCAAGGAGTGCAAAACTTCGGGCCGTAGCGAAAATAAAAATATAGAAAAGGGGATGCCCCATGCCTATACAGGTAAGAAGCACTTCCCGAGCTTACAAAATCCGCGTAAAGGTTATATAGGCCAAGCGCGAGCGTAAAGCTCAAGCTCTCTCTCGTAAAAAAAGCGAGAGAGAGCACCAAAAACAAATATTAAACTAAACAAAACAAAAAGAAATATGACATATTCAAGTTCATTATCGATGGGGCGCAGAAAATTTGCCACTCGTCATCAAAATGTTGTCAATTTTGGCGACCAAACAAGAGCTCTTGGACCAGTTAGCAACACAGTTATATTAGTAGTTTTGAGCTGTTTGCTCGGGCTCTTGTATTTAACTCAGGTTACCAAAACCAATGCTAGCGGTTACAAGGTAGATGCTTATGAGAAACAGTATTCTCAGCTCCAAAAAGAGCATGACGAGTTACAATTGAGTGCAGCAAGGTTGCAGTCATTGGACCGTGTGGCGAACAGTGCACCTGCTAAAGACTTAGTGTCGGTGGCTCCTACAGCAACCGTAAGGTAGTCTTAGGACACAACAGGGGTAAAAGAGCGGACCTGCCTTAATTTTTATATATGCAACGATCATCACTCAAACATAGTGCGGTTAGATTAGACCTATTTTTTGGTGTAGTTATATTTATCTTTGCAATTTTTATACTGCGACTTTTTTACATACAGGTTATCCAGCACAAATATTATGCTCAGGCGGCTATGAGTGGGCAGTATAAAGAGTACGAGATCCCTGCCGAGAGAGGCATTATCACGGCGCACGACGGCAGTGCGGTGGTGCCAATTGTGCTGAATGAAGATACTTATACCTTGTTTGCAGACCCTAAATACATAAAGGATGCAGACAAAACAGCTGAGGATCTAGCGAAAGTCACTAAAGGTGATGCCTCGGATTACAAGAAAAAGATGAAGCAATCGACTCGCTATGCAGTCTTAGCCAAGAGGCTTAATAAGTCTCAGAATGACCAAATAACGAAGTTGGAGCTAAAGGGAGTTGGGGTTAGGGTTGAGTCTATCCGTACATATCCCCAAGGGTCTTTAGCGTCTCAGTTGCTTGGGTTTGTTAATGACGAAGGCAAGGGTTCTTATGGTATAGAACAGTATCTAGACAAAGAGCTAAGAGGTAAAAACGGTGCACTAAAGGCCATTACGGATGTTCGTGGAGTGCCTTTGGCGGCTAATGGCGATAATGTTAGGCAGGAACCCGTGCAAGGGAAGCAAGTATCTTTGACTATTGATCTTGGGATGCAACGCAAGGTTGAAGATATGCTAAAAGAGCATGTGCCTTCGGTCAAGGCAAAACAGGGCAGTGTGATTGTTCTAGACACATCTACTGGTGCAGTTAAAGCTATGGCTAATTATCCTACCTACAACCCGGCAGAGTTTTATAAAGTCAGCGACACTAGTTTATTTGCCAATGCTTCTGTTGGAGCACCTTTTGAGCTTGGTTCTGTCATGAAGACATTGACGGTGGCATCTGGTATGAACGAAGGGGTTATTAACGCCAACACTACCTATCCTGACCCAGGTTACTGGAAGGTAGACGAGGCAACGATCAGAAATGTGGAGGAAGATGGTGGTGCGGCAACTCGTTCGACCTCGGATATTTTGAGGTATTCGCTTAATACAGGTGCTACATGGGTGCTAATGCAACTAGGGGGCGGAAAGATTAATGAACAAGCACGAAATAAATGGTATGACTACTTAACCAATCATTATCAATTTGGCAAGAAGACGGGGATAGAGCAGGGATATGAGTCCGAGGGTTATGTCCCTAGTCCAAATGACGGTTGGGGCTTGAACATCCAATACGCCAATACAACCTTTGGGCAGGGCATTAATATTACTCCTCTGCAGTTTGCGGGGGCATTCTCTTCTACGGTTAATGGAGGTGTGTATTATAAGCCTCATTTGGTCGAGCCAGACAAGGGTAAGCCTGCAGTTGTTAGATCTGATGTAGTAAAGCCACAGGTCTCTGAAGAAATGAGATTGATGCACGAAAATTCTGTTGCCAAAAACTATACTTTTTTGAAGCGCCCAGGATATAGAATTGGTGGCAAAACTGGGACTGCAGAAATATCCAAGAGTGGCGGTGGGTATTATGACGATCGTTATAACGGAACTTTTGTCGGTTATGTCGGAGCAGACAAGCCACGGTATGTGATTATGGTGAGCATGATAGAGCCCCATGTTCCTGGATATGCTGGCACAAAAGCGGCAGCACCTATGTTTGGCAAGGTTGCCGATATGTTGATCAATAATTACTCCATGAGCCCGTAGCTATAGAGTATAGGTAACAAGGTCGATAAGCGGTATAATAAGTAGCAGACCTAACCAAGGATAAAACAAAACTATGACAAACTCATTTTTGATAAGTATCGAGAACAGCCAGCTAGTAGAGATACTATTTTTAGCTTTCTTAGGCTTTGCTATGAGCATGATTATAACGCCTCTTTATACAACTTTGGCATATCAATACGAGTGGTGGAAGCGACCCCGGACTGACGCAGTAACAGGCGAAAAGGCCAAGATATTTGCTAAATTGCACGAAGAAAAACACAAACGCCATATTCCAACCATGGCTGGGTTAATATTTTTGGTGTCTGTAACATTAGTGACACTTCTTTTTAATCTGTCTAGAGAGCAAACATGGTTACCTCTGGCCGCTTTTGTTGGCGCTGCACTAGTTGGGCTGATAGATGACATCATTAATTTACGAGGCAATGGGTTGGGCATAGCTGGGCTAAATTCCAAGATGAAGTTTTTGCTGGTGACTGCGATAGCTCTGATTGGCGGATTGTTCTTTTACTTTAAGTTAGATGTAGATAGCATTAATGTGCCTGGTTTTGGCAGTATCTTTATTGGTTGGCTGATTATACCTTTGTTTGTTCTGGTAATAGTCAGTACTGCAAATGCCGTCAATATAACCGACGGCCTTGATGGGCTTGCAGGTGGCTTGGTTGCTATGGCATTTGCTATTTATGCGATCATCGCTTTTTTGGAGGGGCGCCTAGGTGTGGCTGGCTTCTGTATGACGGTGGTTGGAGCGTTACTGAGCTATACATGGTTCAATATTTATCCGGCTAGGTTTTTTATGGGAGATGTAGGCTCTTTTGCATTAGGTACGGCCCTGGGGGTGGTGGCCATGATTACCGATACAGTTTTGTTGTTGCCAATTATTGGAGCAGTGTTTGTGGCCGAAGCAGGTTCTACGCTACTACAGATATTATCTAAGAAAATTCGAGGAAAGAAGATTTTTAAAGTCGCGCCGATACATCACCATTTCGAAGCTTCAGGTTGGCCCGAGACCAAGGTCACCATGAGGTTCTGGGTTATGGGGCAGGTATTTGGTGTAATTGGACTAATGATCTTCTTGCTCGATGCTTATCATATATAGAGAGGTGAGGTATGTTTAGTCATCGTGGCAGAAAACCAAGCAAGCTGGCTCGTCCAAATAGACAAGTAGCTCCGTCTAGGGCGGGGGATAGTAGGGTTTTGTCACGAAAACACCGGCCAGATTATATGTTATTGATACTATGCTTAGCCTTGCTTGGCATAGGGTTGGTCGTTGTGTACTCTATTAGCCCTGGGCTAGCGGCTTCTCGTAATGTAGGCGAGAACTACTTTACAGGCAAGCAGGTGGTAGCTATTTTGCTTGGATTGATAGTCTTTGGTATATGTAGCTTCGTGCCTATTGATGCCTGGAAGAGGAGTTGGAAAGCTCTTGCTATCTCTGCACTAATCTCTGCGGGTGCTGTTCAACTGTTTGGCAGTGAGGTGAACGGTGCTTCGCGCTGGATTCAGGCGGGGGGGATGTCGTTTCAGGTGGCAGAGCTTATAAAGCTAGCTTTGGTTATTGGCTTGGCTGTATTTTTGGTTGATAGAGTTAATTCTGACTCTATGAGTTCGACCAGTAAGACCCTTAGGCCTCTGTTGATCCTAATGGCATTGATTGGATTAGTTGTGTCGGTTTTAGAGAGCGATCTGGGCTCTACCGGAGTTATGGTAGCCATTATTATGGTTATGTCTTTTACGGCAGGGTTGCCTGTTGGTCGTATATTGTTAGTTTTTGGCGTCATTGCGATCGGGTTGTTGCTGGCAATCTCTACTAGTAGTTACAGACGGCAACGAGTAGAGACATTTTTGAACCCATCGGCAGATTGTCAGGCTAGCGGGTATCAGGCCTGCCAGGCAATGATAGCAGTTGGAAGTGGTGGCATGTTTGGGCTGGGCCTAGGCAAAAGCGTGCAGGCCTATGGATATCTGCCGGAAGCCGCTAACGATTCGGTATTTGCAGTCATTGCCGAAAAATTTGGGTTTGTAGGTGTTAGCTTGGTGATAACACTGTATATGTGGCTTTTTGCCAGGTTTAGGAAAATAATTATACATAGTTCAGATCTGTTTTCTAGATTGGTAGTTGCGGGCGTTCTTACTTGGGTGAGCGTGCAGGCAATGATCAATATTGGAGCCATGATAGGGCTTCTGCCTCTAAAAGGAATAACACTGCCTTTTATTAGCTACGGGGGAACTAGTTTGGTGTTTGTCATGGGGGCTTTGGGTATAGTTTTTCAGATATCACGGTATACTAGTTTTGCACCAGTACGCAATGTAACAACAGGAGAGAGCAGTAATGAAAATTATGCTGGTCGGCGGGGGAAGCGGCGGACATATTACGCCACTTCTGGCGGTCGCTGATAGACTACGCAAGAAACAGCCTGACATCTATCTGTCTATTGTCTCCGAAAAAGGGGGCAAGTTCTCGTCCATTATCGATATAGATAGTGCTGGGATCGATAGAGCCTATACTATCTCGGCAGGCAAATTGCGTCGTTATCATGGACAATCCATTGCTAAGAGCTTGGATATAAAAACTATTCTTTTGAATATTCGTGATATATTCCGTTTGGCAAGAGGATTTATTCAGAGTCTACGACTTTTGAGGCAAGAAAAGCCCGATATTATTTTTATAAAAGGTGGTTTTGTTGGTGTTCCAATTGGGCTGGCTGCCGGAATATTGAGAGTGCCGTACATCACTCATGACTCAGACGCTATCGCTGGCCTAACTAATAGGATTATTGGTAAAAAGGCTCGGGTTAATGCCGTTGGCATGCCCGTAGAGAACTATGGTTATAGCAAAGATAAGATAGTTTTTGTCGGTGTCCCAGTCGGTAAAGATTTTACAAAAGTAACTTCGTCCGACATGGCCTCAGCCAAGCAAAAACTTGGCTATGCCAAAAAATCAAAGATAATGCTCATTACCGGGGGGAGTAACGGTGCTCAGCGTCTAGATTCTGGGGTTAGTCGCATTATTCCGGATATTCTCAAGCAACACAAAGATTTGTTTGTTATACATCAGACAGGTAAAGACAACGAGGATGTGTATAAGAATATTGATGCAAAATATAGGCCTAGAGTTTTGGCGTCTTCGTTCTTGAGTCCAATGTCACTTTACTCTACTGCATCAGATATTATAGTTGCTCGTGCTGGAGCAACGGCTATTACTGAATTTGCAGTCCAAGCTAAGGCCTGCATAATAGTGCCAAACCCGTATTTGACGGGCGGGCATCAACTACACAATGCTAGAATTCTAGAAAAAGCCAGTGGAGCCATAGTGCTAGAGGAGAATCAAATTTTATCTGGAGACGAACTAAAAAATACGGTAGATAGTTTGCTAACCGATGCCAAGATGCGTACTCAACTTGGTAATAATTTACACAAACTAGTGCCTGATGGCGCAACCGATTTATTAAGTGATTTGTTAATCAAGCAAGCCCGTAGCGCTGGAGATATTTCTTGAAGTTGAAACACAATAAACATAGCGCCAGACTCCTGAGGTCGTCAAAGCAGAAAAAGCAACCAGTGTTCTCTTATCGATCGTCTAGGAACTCCAGAGATAGGCTTTTCGGCAGGGGAGCTACTGAGGATCCTCGTCAAACTTCTAGGTTGTGGGTCAAGAGGCTACCGTATGTGTTGTGTGGAGTCGTCTTGTTAGCTATATTTGTCAGGAGTATTGTTTTGGATACCCATGCTCAGCTAGATATCGTCGGCGAACAAGCTTTTGTAAGGGACGGAGCAGAGTATCAAAAAAGTATAGATAATAAGCTAAACTCCTCTATTTGGAATAGACTTAAGCCAACAATTAATAACCAAAAGCTATCAGAGCAAATAGAAGCAGAATTCCCCGAATTGCAAGAAATTGTAGTTACGACTCCGTTTCTGCAACACAAACCAAGGGTTAAATTTATGATGGCAGAACCCGAAGCGCTGGTTAGCAGTAACAATGCCACATATATTATAGGGAGCAATGGGCGAGTCCTGTGTGACTTGAACGATAAAGCACCAACATTGTCGGTAAGTGATTTGCCAGTTATTGTAGACACTTCGTCAACCTCATTGTCTTTAGGCAAGCCAGCCCTAACCACAGAGCAGATTGCATATGTTAAGCAGTTGTATAGGCAATCAGAGGCTAAAAACATAAAGATTAGTCAGATAGAGCTCCAGCCTGCAGGTACAGAGATACGAGTTCGCTTTGACCAAGATAAGTATTTCGTAAAATTTAATCTCAAGACAGATGCTAGGCAGGGGATAGGCACCTTCTTTGCTATAAGAGAGAGGCTAGAGAACGATCAAATTCAGCCAAGCGAGTATATCGACATAAGGGTTCCAGAACGAGCTTTTGTAAAATAGCACCCCACTCTCCTCTCCTAGTTCGTTTTTTGTTCGCATTGTGTAGATGAGTAGAAAAAACAAAAAAACATATTAAAACAATTTAATAACCCAAAAGTCAAAATATTGAGAGTAGGGCGGCAAAAGCAGGGGATATGTAAAAAATATTACAAGGCTGTGAAAAGCGTGAAAATGCAAATCCACATTGTGGAAAACTATTTAGCGACATAGCACCTATAGCTACGGGGGCAGTAACTAAGGAGTGCATGAGGATATCCATGTGCTAGTTTACACAGAGGGCTTTGGTCTTAAGCGACGAGGAATTTTTGGCGTAACAGACTAAAACTCCCCTAGCCGGGGAGGTATTGGTTATCATCTATGAAACATATATTAAAGTCGTAAAATATACATTGTGCGACATGATGTTTATATCTCCAGAAGACCTGCTGTATCACTGCTCTGCTTGTAGTTTTTGATTTATTTTTAAAATTTAACCAAAGTTTGTTTTATTTGCTTGTTGCCCTACTGTCTTCTAGTTCTTAGACTTGCGTGGGATTATATTGATTTTGTATTTTATTACAAATTTTATCAATTATTCGATGTTCGTGTTTTGTTCGTCAGATAGTTGATTAGATACGCCAATGATCTGGGGGATCTTTTTTGCTATCTTGGAAGCCTTGCGGGCTCGTTTTTCTAGGGGAGATTTGTAGTAGACATCTTGGGCCTGCTTGTATAGTTGTATCTCCTGATAGGTGTAGGGGTTATCAGGAGTTTTGGCATCTTTAACGATCTTATCGACAGTATTTACAAACTTTATGATGCCAGTTAGCATCAGGCGGCGTGGATCATAGGGCGCATGGAGCTTTAGTTCTTTGTATGCCTCTTTGAACTTGCCATGTTTGTTCATGATTGACGGGCTCGCAAAATCTACCGCGTGTTGTAATTCGTGCACAACAGTTACTTGACGATCTTTGTCAGAGTATATGCCCATACCTTCTTGAGTTAACTCTCCTAAGCCAATTTTTATCTCGGAGTCTGCTTCGCCGTCTTTGTTTGGCCTGGCAAAGCCCATAGTCCCGCGTATGCCACTTTCAGTGAACGGAT
Organism: uncultured Candidatus Saccharibacteria bacterium; assembly: GCA_964521095.1. Taxonomy (GTDB): domain Bacteria; phylum Patescibacteriota; class Saccharimonadia; order Saccharimonadales; family 2-12-FULL-41-12; genus CAMTWJ01. The sequence goes on along the minus strand of CAZFPJ010000001.1, from coordinate 228,954 downwards.
CTATATAAGGGGCTATTTCTAGTCGTATGGTTGCAGGAGTGGCGTCGGGAGCGATGTTGAGGGTACCTATAGCCTGCTGGACAGCATCTATATCAATGTCTATAACTGGATTTTCTATATCTGGATAAAATCTGCCTAAAAACTCCCCCATCGGCATTCTTCCCGCCCCTGTTGGGCCGGTTGCTGTACTAACCGATGGTATGACTTCCCATTTTTCCATAGTAGTTGTGTAGGGTTAGTCTTTATTCTTGTTTAGGCGGTCACCAAAGCGGTGGTGAGGTATGTGTGCCAGAGGTGGATTAGTGTTGACTACCTGCCCTTCACTGGCCTGGTTGCGTATAGTTGGCAATCTATAAGCAAATGGTAAGTTAGTTTTTGCCTGAGCCAGAGATATGGCTGTTTGTCCGATCTGCTCTGGTGCGCTAGACATTATGGGCTCTAATGGTGGTGTTTTCTCGTGAGGCTTCACTTGTATTTTGAGGGGCTTTTGTTGAGTTTCTTAGGCTTCTTGGAGTTCGTAGGTTGCTTTGGCAACTCGTTTAAATTGGTCTTTGCCCTGTAGGTTCAAAAGTATTGTAGTTTCTTTGACATAACGACTTTTTAGGACTTCTTGGACAATATCGTCGCGATGCAAGGGCTTGTTGGCCTTTTTTAATACATCGGTGATGATGTCGGCAACGGTGCCCTTTTTGTAGCCCCACTCTTTAAGAGCGTATATCCCACGACCTACCAACACAAAGCGCTTGTCTTTGATAAGTTCGTTATGGATTGCCTGAGTTGTTACATCTTTGCGTTTAAAGTCGGAGTCTTTAATAGATTTGGCGATCTCATTGAAGTGCATATGATTGCCATTTTGTTGCAGTACAACATAAATCTTGTCGCGAATATTTTTTGGGTTAACTGTTGGCCATTTGACCAAACCCCATACTCCACCCAAGGTAGCTAGGTTTTTAGAAGTGCTAGAAAGAGCGGCTACATGCTTGGCGTCTGTGTGGCCAGCGACCTCGGTGATTTTTTCGATAGGATGCGGTTCTCCGAGTGATTTGATGGTATCTACTAGTTTGGCTACTTGCTTCTGGACACTCTTGTCATCGTGTATTTTTGTGATAGACACAGACTGGTAGTAGTGATCGTTGTCAGAAATGAGGCTAACGCTAGGAGCTAGGTCAGCTATAAAGGCTATTCTTGATTCGTCAACCTTGGTTCCCTTTTTGCCGATTAGATGCTCCACAATTGTAGACACGCGAGCTACATTACCTAGTTCGGCTAGTGAATCTGTCAATTGCTTGTCGAACTCGTTTATGGGCGCTATGTCGCCCTTTGAAGATGCTTCTCTTAGCTTGGTTACGACAGCTTTTTCTAGCTGACGGACTCGTTCACGGGTAATTCCAAGTAGCTCCCCTATTTGTTCTAGGGTTTCTCGACGCTCAAAGAGTCCGTAGCGCCGTGCAACTATCTCGCGTTCGCGTTCACGGTCGATACTCGCCAGGATGGCTTTGATTGCTTCTTCTATTTGCTTTTGTGTCATATAGTCGTGCTTCCTTGCCTAATTACTCAGTGTAAACGGTTAACTATTAGCATAATTATAACACTAAAATTAGCTATAGTCAAACAGTTCCCTCTCTTTTTTACTTAGGTATATTGTATCACTAAATCAACACTAATGTCCAATATGTGCATTAATAATTATTTGCTAGAGCGACGAGATCGGCGTTTGCTCTTTGCGGGGGCTTTGGCGAGTAGTTCTTTGGCTGTTTTAAGATCTATGTCCTCTGGTTTTGTTTCTTTTGGTATGCGAGCGTTTTTCTTGCCATCGGTTATGTATGGACCGTAAGGACCTTTGATAATAGTGATGTTGTCGTCAAATTGCTTTATGAGCTTGTCGGCTTCTTTTTGGAGCTTTTCTTTGTATAGCTCGCGAGCCTCTTTTTCGGTTATAGACAACGGGTCGAGTGGCTTAATAGACACAAAGAGTTTGTTGATCTGTATATACGGCCCAAACCGACCGATGTTGGCTTTTATGATGTCGCCATCCTCGGTTGTGCCGACTTCCCTTGGTAGCTTAAACATCTCGAGGGCTTGCTCTAGAGTGACGGTTTCTACGGTGGCGCCTTCGGGCAGGGTTGCGAATGCTGGCTTCTCTTCGGACTCAACCTCGCCTTTTTGCAACATACCGCCATATCGGCCGTATCTGGCGATGATGGGCTTCTTTGTCTTTGGGTCTTCGCCTAAGGTTCTGGCTTTACTGGTTTCTTGTCGACTAACTGTGGCCGAATTTTCGATCAAGGGGTGAAAGTCTTTGTAGAAGGCCTTGATTACGGCATTCCACTTTTGGTCCCCTTTGGCTATCTTGTCAAAGTCGGCTTCGGCTTTGGCGGTAAAGTCATAGTCTACAATTTGGTTGAAATATTTTACTAAAAAGTCGGTAGCAATATCTGCCAGGTGAGTGGGTAGTAGTTTGTTGCGCTCCACCCCTGTTGTCTCGGTGGTGATTTGTCTATTGATTTTGCTGTCTTTGAGGGTGACATTAATCAATTCTCTCTCTTTGCCCTCGGAGTCACTCTTTTCGATGTATTTTCTTGCCTGAATGGTCGATATAGTTGGGGCATAGGTGCTGGGTCTACCGATGCCTAATTCCTCAAGTTTTTTAACCAGAGATGCCTCGGAGTAGCGAGCTGGTGGTCTACCAAAAGATTGGATTGCCGTGGCGCTTATTAGAGGTAAGACATCTCCCTGATTGATAATTGGCAATACAGTGTCTTCTTTGCCAGTACCATAGACTTTTTGATATCCGTCAAAGACTACTATTTCCCCTTTTGCTATAAAAGTTTCTGGCTGTCCGCTGATGTCTATAGTCAGTTCGGTTCGCTCTATTTTTGTGCTGGCCATCTGACTCGCCACGGCTCGTCGCCAGATAAGATTATACAGCTTTACTTGCGTGGCATCGTCGCCAGCGTCTTTGATGGCAAAATTACTCGGGCGGATTGCTTCGTGAGCTTCTTGGGCGCCAGCGTTTTTAGTCTTGTATTGTCTAGCTTGGTGATACTGGTCGCCCAGATTTTTTTTGATATATTGTTCTGCACCGGATATGGCTGTAGCCGATAGGTTGGTGCTGTCAGTACGCATATAGGTTATATGGCCGTTTTCGTATAGGCGCTGAGCAACTGCCATGGTTTGTTTGACGCTAAAACCTAATTTGGTGGCCGCTTCTTGCTGGAGGCTACTAGTTGTAAATGGCGGGCTTGGGTTGCGTATAGCAGATTTTTTAGAGATGTCCGAAACAGTAAATTTGCTATTTTTTATGCGTTCTAGGAAGTCTGTAGATTGAGCTTCATCGGGCAGAGGCTTGCTGAGCTCTGCTTTAATTTCTTCCTGACTTGCTTTGAATAAGGCCGATACTTTAAATCTGGACGATGCTGTAAAATCGGCAATTTCTCGTTCTCGATCGACGATTAGACGAACTGCTACAGATTGGACGCGTCCAGCGCTAAGGCCAGTTTTTACTTTCTTCCATAGTACGGGAGAGAGCTCGTATCCTACTAAACGATCTAATACGCGACGAGCTTGTTGGGCATCAACCAAATTTTCGTCTATTGTTCGGGGATTTTTAATGGCGTGCTCAATAGCTGGTTTAGTAATCTCGTGAAAGACAATCCGTTTGGTTTGCTTTTTGTCGAGGCCCAGCGCTTCACACAGGTGCCAAGCAATAGCTTCTCCTTCGCGGTCTTCATCACTGGCCAGCCAGACTGTCTGAGCTGTTTTAGCAAGTTTTTTTAATTCGCTGACAACTTTTTTCTTGTCGTCACTAATTTCGTATTTTGGTGTAAAATCATTTTCTTTGTCTATAGATAGACCTTTTTTTGGCAAGTCACGGATATGACCAAAGCTACTTTTGACGGAGTAGTCGCTACCGAGGTATTTCTCGATAGTACGAGCCTTTGCAGGACTTTCTACTATGACTAGGTTTGGTTTACTCATTTGTCTAATAATACAGCTTTAGCGGTTAAACTTACAGACTACGCGGTTTTGTTTTTGATTGCAATAGGGCCCCCGCGTGTAATTCATATAATGTACCATCGTCCGGCTTCTGCTCTGATGACGCCCTTGATTTCTAGGAGTGTTAGTTGTTGTTGCAGTATATTTAGGGGCAGATTAGAATTATTGGCCAGCAGGTTGGTCTCGTGGACACCTTTGCCAATAGCTGTAAGAATCTCTTTTTCGTGTTCATTTTCTGGTATGTAGGCTGTTCTGTCTGTATCTTTTATGCCCAGTTCTTCAAGGACATCTTTGGGGCTAAGAGCTGGTATGGCGCCAGATCGGATTAGCTGATTGGTCCCGGCACTAGTAGGACTATCTATGTTGCCAGGTATGGCAAAGACGGGCTTGCCTAGGTCTAAGGCAAAGTTTGCTGTGTGCAAGGAGCCACTTTTTTCGGCTGCTTCGGTAATAATGAGTATGTCGCTCAGGGCAGCGATAATACGGTTGCGCCCAATAAAGTAGTGTTTCATGGGGCGTTCGCTTGCAGGATATTCGCTTATTAGTGTGCCTCTATCCAAAATTTGCTCTGCTAGACCCACATGAGAGGCTGGATATATAGACTCTATGCCACACGGCAAGACAGCAATAGTCGAACCTTTTGCGTCCAGAGTTGCTCTGTGGGCGATGCTGTCTACTCCCAAGGCAAGCCCGCTAACGACTACTACCCCACTTTTGGATAATTCGTAGGCAAAATTTTGAGTAACCCGGCGTCCGTAAGTGCTGACTTTGCGCGAGCCGACTATGCCGACAGTTGGTGCTGACAGCAGTTTATCTAGGTCTTGTCCTTTGGTATAGAGTTTTTTTGGAGCATCCGATAGCTGACTTAGGCGTTCTGAAAAGTTATTGTCACCGGAGTTAATTGTGCTAGTGTTTATTTTAAATTGATTTTGCATAGACTACAAATATATGTAAAAGTATTGACATAAAGAACTATTTTTGCTAAAATTGCAACTTGTAAGCTCAGATATTAATTTTGAGTTTATGTACATTACATACCCCAATGTTAGATTGTTTTAGAGTCTCTGACTCGTTAACTACGCTTTTATAGTGGTTGATGTGTCAGAGAAAGATGTATATAGGTAGTTACCCTCCACCTAGTATATCTCAACCTCGCCATGAGCGAGGTGCTCTAAAGCAAACTTACCCCTTTAACTTAAAGAGATTTTTCTCTTTATTCCCTTTTTTACGGATAAGTATGATGAGTATTCTGCTTTTGCAGAGGCGCGAAACCTTGGAGTTTTGGTCTTCGACGCTTTGTCCTAGGGTGGGTTGAAGGGTTTTGGAGGTATTGTTCTTTAGACAATATCTCCTGAAATGAGCTTCCAGCGGTGCCCACCCCCTCTGGAGGCTCTTTTCAGTTAGAGTAAGGATAGAAGTTTTGGTTCTTAGTATTTAAGTTATAATGAAGGACACTTATGGAGATTAAGGGCGAGAAGATATTTTTGAGTAAAACCGAGCAAAGTCTGACGGGCTATCCTAGTCCAATTGAGAGGTCTGACATAGCTGAAATTGGAGATCAATTACAGGGCGACATACAGGATTTAGTAGATCTTCGGGCAGACGACGGCTTGGACATGACAACGCGAGCTATGCTTGTGGTGCAAGGCGCAAAGCTAGACTCTAGGAGTATATTTCTTAACAATGTTCACAAAAATCTTGCAAGAGAGCAAGGGCTAACAATAGAGCAAGAATTGCAAGAAATTATAGAAAGAGGCCAACAACATGGAGATTAAAGGTAACGAAGTTAAGTTGAGTCGCAAAGAACTGCGCACAATGGGTTGGCAGAAAAGCAGTAAATTATTTATCGAAGACATCCCCAGAAGACAAGAATACGATGTTAGGCTCTTCGAAAAGCTAGTAGACAAAATAGACCCAACTGAGCCGATCATTGGGACTATGGAAGGCGCAGAACTGGCCAGGATCGAGAATCGGGCCAAGATTTTTGGGAGGGCTATAGATATGTTCGTTGAGCAACAGATGGCGACTGCAGAAACAGACCTACAGCAACTATTAGAAAACCAAGAGATTAACTTATAAAAAACTACGGGTTTCGGACTCTAGATTACCCTTATTGAAGATGAATTCGTTTGCAATTACAAGCGAGCCTTTTAGAATTTTTTCTAGCTCTGACTGTTGAGCTTTGGAGAATTTGCTCAATACGAAGTCGGCGCTATCCATCTGTTCTGGAGTCTTTGGACCTATACCACAGCGCAAGCGCCAAGTGTCGCCCGATCCGTATTGTATGAGCGATTTGACCCCGTTGTTGCCTGCATCGCTACCGCCTTTGCGTACCCGGATTTTACCAAAGTCGATATCTAGTTCGTCATGGATCACCAGGGTATGGGCGTCATCTACTCTGTAAAACCGTTGAGTTGCAGACACGGCTTCCCCGCTATTGTTCATAAGAGTCGTTGGCTTTGCTAGGATTATGCGCTGACCGTCTAGAGTGCCAGAGCTTTCTTGTATCTTGAGATCTTTTTTGACAATCCAAGAGGATGTGTTTATTTTCTCGGCTAGATAGTCTACGCACTCAAAGCCAATATTGTGGCGAGTATTGTCGTATTCTTTACCGATGTTACCAAGGCCAATAATAAGATAAGTTTCTTGCCCACCCATGGTGTATAGGGGCGCTTCGTTATTGAACTGTTGCCTCTGGAACAAGCCCATTATTTGCCCTTCCTGGTGGGGCTAACTCCGTGTTTGTGTGTTTCGTGTTTTTCGATGAACCAAAAGCGGATTGGCGTTCCCTCGAAATCATATTTTTCGCGGAGTAGCCTTTCCATGAATCGTTTATAACTCCAGTGCAAGAATTTGGTGTGTGCGCCAAACACCTTAAAGCTAGGATCGGGATTGTCATCTTCTTGGACGATATAGTTTAGTTTTGGACTACGATTTTTGAGACCTGCTGGAGGGTGTTTGTTAATGACACTTCTAAGCCATTTATTTAGCTCGGTAGTTTTGATAATAGTTTTTCGGCGTTCGGATATTGCCATAGCGATGTCGAATAGCTTGGTGACATTTTGGCCAGAAACAGAGCTGGTAAAGATTAGAGGTGCCCAGGGTACAAAGTCGAAATCTTGGGCAATCTGGGGTGCTAGTTGGTCTCTAGTGAAGGCATCTTTATCGACACTATCCCATTTGCTGACGACCAGAACCAGCCCCTTGCCTGCTTCTTTGATTATTCCGGCGATTTTTTGGTCTAGTTGTACGCGTAGATCGTTGGCGTCTATGAGGAGCAAGCAGACATCGGCTTGTTCTATGGCAGATAGAGAACGGATAACACTAAATTTTTCTACGCCTTTTTCTATTTTGCCACTACGGCGGATGCCGGCGGTATCTAGTAGTTCGATTTCTCGCCCTTGGTATTTTACTGCGATGCGGTTAATGTCTCTGGTGGTGCCCGCTCTGTTGGCGACAATTGCCTGCTGTTTTTTGGCCAGAGTATTGAATATCGCGGATTTTCCAACATTTGGTCGACCAAGGATTGCTATGCGCAGGCGGTCATCATCATCTGCAAGCGTGGCTTTTGGTAGATTATCTGCGAGATAATTGAGTAAGTCGTCTATACCGCGAGATTGGGTGACGCTGGTCGCAAAGATTGGTTTAATGCCAAGTTTCTGTAAATGACTTTGGTCCTGACCTCTGTATTTGTCTAGTTTGTTGGCTACCAGGATAACCGGTTTTTTGCTTTTTAAGGCCATTTTGGCAACTCGGCGGTCTTCTTCGCTAATAACTGCGCCAACTTCTGTCATAACGATGATAACATCGGCACTATCTGAAGCCTGAGCAATCTGCTCTTGGATAGTAAATTCAAAGTCGTCTTCGGGGTCTTTGATGCCAGCAGTATCGACAATCCAGAAGTTTTGCTCTTTACGGCCATCCCAGAGGGTGGCTTTGGCCATAATGCTGTCACGGGTGGTACCGGCCTCATTGGCGACAATCGCTTCCCTGCGGGCTAGGATTGCATTGAACAGACTGGACTTGCCAACATTGGCTCGTCCGACTATTGCTACAATCGGTAGTTTTCCCTTACGCCCCATGCGTACCTGCTTTCGGGCAGAGCTCGAAACTCTGTCCGCATTCTTGGCCTATAAGTTGTATCTTCTCCTGCGCTACTCGGGTCGCTGTATCAGACACACAGCTCTCTTCGTTGCTCGGAGAGAAATACAATTCTAGGCCCAAGGCCGTCAATGGAAAATTCTTTTTGCTCATTTATGACTATTATACAACATTTTTATCTGTTATTACAGTAGTTTTGCCTGATTGTAATTTCCCGAGACTAAACGAGCCGAAATGCGTGCGGTGGAGTGATGTTACTGTGTAGCCTAGCGCTTCAAAAGTACGGCGGATTTGACGGTTTCTTCCCTCGGTCATTGTTATTTTTAAACTATCTTTTGTTTTCTCAATCATGAATTTACTTGGACCGTCATCTAGGGCGACTCCAAAATCCGAGATCATTTGTTGATGAAGTGGTTCTAAGGATTTGTTTAGGGTGACTTTATATATTTTTGTCTTTTGATAACGGGGGTGAGTTAGTTGATTGGCCATGTCGCCGTAGTTTGTCATTAGTAATAATCCAGACGAATCTTTGTCTAGTCGGCCAACTGGATTTAGGTGCTGAAACTCTGGTGGTAGTAGTTGGTAAATTGTCGGGCTACCCTGCCCGACTCTACTACAGACATAGCCGATTGGTTTGTTAAGTATTATGGTTGTCATTTTTGGAGTCTGGTTAATCGGCTGGTCGTTAAGCATAACAATATCGTCCGGGCCTATTTGCAAGCCTTCTGTCGCGTTTTTCCCGTTGACTGTTACTTTGCCGGCTTCAATGGCCTCATCGGCCTTACGACGAGATAAATCCGTGTGTAAAGCTAGGTATTTATTGATTCGCATGCCTTGATTATAAGGCAATGTTGCTGTGTGGGTCGTTTGTAGGTGGCGTTGCTGGCGGGGCTGGGGGCGCTTGTGGCGGTGTACTGTTGGTCTGCGGTTGCGCTTTTGCCTCTTCGGCCTTTAGTAATGCGTCAAGGTCTGGCCCTTTGGTCAGGTCATTTATAGGCTCTATAACTTTTTGGGTATTCGAGGAGTCTTCTAGAGGGTTGCTGATTCCGGTGGAAGAATCAGAAGTTTGATTTTGCTGTTCACCGCCCTCTGAGGCAAGAGCTTCGGTAAGATTTGGCCCAACAGGAGGAGTGGAGGGCTCTTCTGCTACTGGTTCTGGTGCAGGCTCTGGAGGGGTTGGTTCTGGCTGTTCGTCGATCGCAGGTGGCATCACAACAGTTGGCGCTGGAGTTTCTTCTGGAGCTTCGTCGACTGTTATTTTGATCGGCGTTGGAGCTTCCGCTACGGGTTCTGGTGTGGGCTCTGCTACGGGTTCTGGCGTTACTTC
>CAZFPJ010000001.1:105128-219430 GCA_964521095.1 uncultured Candidatus Saccharibacteria bacterium | reverse complement strand
GGCTCTGCTACGGGTTCTGGCGTTACTTCTGGAGGTGGCGTCGGAGTGCTAGCTACTTCTGCGGGAGCGGTTGGTTCTGCTACGGGTTCGACAGAGGGATTGATTGCCCCGTTTAACTGAGGTGCTGGAGGGGCTGGTACGGTTGATGCCGTGGTAGCTTCTGAAGGGCTAGTGGCGTTTGTAGAAGCTGTGGCGCCGTCTGCGTCACTCAGTATTTCTCGGACGGCGTTAGCAACATCCTCGAGGGTGACCTGAGACTTTACTAGATAGCGGTCGGCACCTAGCTCGTCGGCGCGAGCGCGGTCTTCTGCCTGAGACAGGGCTGTCATCATAATGATCTTGGTGTCTTTAGTTTCTGGGGCGTTACGCAAAATGTCCAGCATGTCAAAGCCACTAATGCGAGGCATCATGACATCAGAGATGATTAGATCGGGCTTTTCTTTGACGGCTAACGCTAGAGCCTCTTCCCCGTCTTTAGCAGATACGATATCGTGACCTTCGGCTTGTAGTCTTGCGCCATAGATTTCTCGTAGATTATTATCGTCCTCGACCAGCATTATTTTAGCCATTGTTTTACCCCTTGTTTATGTAGTGAATCATGGTTATTTTAATTGTATCATGTTTATGCTTGAGGTGTGGGGTTTTCGTTTAGCTGTAGTTGGGCTGCCCGCGAGCTGGATATTCGCGGTAGGTTGATGTAAAAGGTAGTCCCTTTGCCCAGAGTACTTTCTGCCCAGATCCGCCCTCCGTATAGCTCGATTATTTTTTGGCAAATAAATAGGCCAAGGCCGGTCCCGCCTACGGCGCGGGTGGCGGAGCTGTCTACTCGGTAGAATTTTTGGAACAAGTGAGGCAAATCTTCGGCTGGTATGCCAGGTCCTGTATCACTGATGCTTATCTGCACCACACTATCGTTGCCAGTAATAGACAGAGTAATTCTGCCTTCTTCGGTGTATTTTATGGCGTTGTCAAAGACATTGGTAATGACTTCGCGGATTCGGTCTGGGTCGGCATGAATAAAATACAGGGGTTGCAAGATGCGTCGACTGGCGTCCATCATACCAGTATTTTCGTGGTTACTGATTACGAATTCCATGTCCAGGTTCTTCTTCTGGGCGCTAAAACGCAGATCTTCGGCTGTTTTTTCGGCGAACTCATTGACATTAATAACTATCGGGTGACTAGCCAGTCGGCCGTCTTCGGCTTTGGCGCTAGTTAGTAAGTCCTGGAACAGTTTACCTAGGTGCTGGGTGCTTTCGTGGGCTTTCTCTAGATAGCCACGGGCTTTTAGGTCTACTTTGCTGACGCGGTCATTTAGGGCTAGCGCCAGATAGCCTTCTATGGCAGCGACCGGTGTTCGCATTTCGTGACTAGCTGTACTAATAAAATCGGCTCGTTGTCTTTCGACTTGCCTGGCTACACTAATATCTCGTACCACAGCAACAGCGCCAGCCAGCTCTTGGGTTTTGGGTATAACGACAGGAGAGATAACCATAGATACAGTTTTTTGTTTATTGTCTCTACTAATAAGATTCATGACCTGTTCGATGCTCTTTTTTTGAGCAAAGACAGTAGCAAAAGGATTCTGTCCTTCTTCTAGGGGTTTGCCGTCTTCTGTAGCTAGCTTTACCACTAGCCTGACATCTACGCCGGTTGCTTCTTCGGCAGGCCACAAGGTGAGTTTGGACGCTGCGGGGTTGATTAAACTAATGGTCCCCTTGGTGTCGGTAACAATAATTCCATCAACGATTGACTGTATTAGTATTTCGGATTGTTGTTTGTTACTCTTTAGAGCCCCGCTAAGTTTGGATAGTTGTTGATTCTCGGTATCTAAATATTGGGTTCGCCATAAAAAATAACTAATTATACATAGCAAATAAGCTCCCAGTATCGCCAAGATAGTCACCGGTTGTTTTAGTATATCGTTACTGCTGGCTTCTGGTAGAGCTAGGACAATATACATAGTGATAAGCAGAATAGTGCCAATAGTCGTAAAAATACCGAAAAGCCCTGAAAAGATGATTACTTGGATAAAAAATATTAAATACCAAGAGTGTAGCCAGCCGGTTAAGTGAATAAGATTTACAATCATAATGACATAGAACACAGCGTACTGGAGCGTTACCATACTCAAGTCTTGAGATCTATTTTTTAGAGCAATTGGGTAGTAAGTAAGGCGAAAAATAAGCGTAATAACAGATACGCCCAGTGTCACGGCAGTCCAACCCCACTTTTCGGCCAAGGGGGTAAAACCATTTATTAACAGACCGCCAAGCGACAGTAGACCCAAGATAACGGCAAAAATGGTGATATACCACGAGTAGCCCACATACCAGCGTTTATCGACGGTTTCCATGTTGGTTTTATTATATCTGGTAAACGCTTATGCTACCAGAGTATTTTATCTGGTAGCATAACGATGTATAATTGTTGTTCATAAGGACAGTATGGCCCCATCGTCTAACGGTTCAGGACACCAGGTTCTCATCCTGGAAATCGGAGTTCGATTCTCCGTGGGGTCACCAGATTATGGCTAGTATATCCACCTTTGTTCTTTGGGTGGGTTTTATATTTTTAGGGTGTCTAGATATTCTACAAGCTGTCGTGGAGTTACCTCTGCTTTGATGATGTATCCATCGGCTTGCTGTTCGGCTTTTTCGCGGGCTGGTTTGCCTTGCTCGAGGTTGGTCGTAACTATAACTTTGGCGCGCAAATTTGGCATGCTTTGGCGCAGGTCAGATAGCACATCTACCCCTAGCAAGTCCGGCACCATGAGGTCTAGTAGGATTATGTCATAAGTGTTGCTTTTGGCTCTCTCAAGGCCTTCTTTGCCACTAGCCACTACTGTAATCTCGTAATTTGACTTGGTGAGTGCGCGGGTATATAGCTCGCCAATAAATCGCTCGTCCTCTATGCAGAGGACTTTTCTTTTTTGGTTGATCACTGGTGTGTCTGTCATTCTATCTCCTGTAAAGCGTGTGGTTTTTAATCCAGCCCTCGGCGGGAACTACCATGTCTTTATTGTCGTTTGTTTGGACTTGACTTGCAAGTTTGTCGTATGGCATTAGGGTAAACCCAAAAGTACTGCCCTGCCCTTCCGTAGACCTAACCCAGATGTTGCCTTTATGGGCGGTTATGATGGTTTTGCTCAAGAACAAGCCAAGACCATTGCCACTAATAACGGCACGAGTTTTGTGGTTGCGCGAGAAGCGCTCGAATAGCGTCGGTAATACAGCCACAGGGATACCACATCCAGAATCCTGCACAGTCGTTTCCACTAAGCCTTCTTGGTTAAGTTTTGAGGTAACGACAATTTTGCCAGGATTGGGCTCTTTGGCGCTGTATTTTATGGCGTTTTCGACGATATTGTTGACTACTTCACTTATTGTTGTAGTGTCGGCGGCTACCTGGGGCAGGTCTTTGGCTACTGTTAGCTCTATGTCTATGCCTCGCACCTTGGCTCGCAAACGCAGATTATCGGTAGTTTTTGTTAGCAACTGTTCCCAGTTTACCGGTGCAAGAGTTAGGGATAGTTGGTTTTGATCTACTCTGGCAACATTGAGGATGTTGCTGACAAAAGTAGTAACATTTTCGGCCGAGGCTTCCATCTTGTGCATAAAACCTTGTATTTCTGGACTGGCTGTTGTTGCCAATTCTTCGTTCATGGCCTCTATATATCCTCTTAAGATAGTCAGTGGAGTGCGAAGCTCGTGGACCGCTAAGGCGATAAAACTGAGGGCATCATCGTCTTTGATGTAGGTTTTTGTATGATCAAACAGCACTAGACTTGTCTCTGTACCTTCGCCTTCTTGCTTATGAAACTCGACGGCTATGTCTATGTAATGCAACCCGCTGGGTAATTGTAGCTGGACATGTTCCCAGGTTTTTTTGTCGGTAGCTTTTGTGCTTCGTACTGTTTCTAGCCACGAGTCTAGGGTGTGGTGATTCTTGAAAGACAGGTCCATTATTTCGTAGATATTTCTGCCCAATAGGCTCTCGGTTTGCTCTAGATAAGCAGTGGCAGTTTTGTTGATGAGCGTAATCTCACCCTTGTTGTTAAGCCCAATTACAGGTAGAGGTAACTGTTCTAATATATTGTTTGTCTCATTGGCTTTTGGCAGAGCCAAGCTAGTATTGCTAGCAAAGTCGTATACTTGCCGAACGAGGTTGGAGATGAGCTCGTGGCCAGTTTTTAGCTTGTCGAGATTTGGTGCGACTTCTAGGTGTTGGTTTGGAGATACATACAAGATTGCCTGAGATAGGAATTGCAGGGGCTTGAGCGCACGATTTGCTATTAAGGACCCAAAGATCACGCTCGTGATAAGCCAGATACTCAACAATATGCCAAATAGCACTATTTGTGGCAGTGCCAGAGAGGATAACATGTGCCAGGTCCCAATCAAAACTACCCCGCTAATGAATATGAGACTAATTGCGTAAAGTGCAATAGATTGTTTTAGCTTTTCAAAGTGTCCTTCGCCACCCATAGCGGTTACTGCGCTTTGTAACTAATTCTGTCTGCTCCAGCAAGCATCGTTACCCAGGTTTGACCCGGGTTTAGCTTGAGTTCTTTGCCAGATGCATCGGTAAATTTGTATTGTTCTTTGGCTCCGCCTTTGGTCCAGGTTCCCTCTGTAGCAATGCCGTCCTGAAAGATAACAACCTTGCCCGACCCGTTCATACGATAAACCGAGTAGATGCCTCTTTGGGAGTAGTCGGTAACGATTGCTACGACAACCTTTGGTGTTAGCTGTGCTCCGCTTCGCAAATCTGTATGAGGTTTGCCGGCCTGACTGCGCAAGTAGCTATTGCTGGCAGGATCGTAGTCGAAGTGAGCGTTGTATAAAAACCCCGACAAGTTAAAGTCGACAGACTTAGCGGTGATTGGTTGGCCCGGATTAGCCTTGGCGTTACGGGCAAAACCAACTGTATTACTAGAGGTGTATCCTCGGCTATTGCTGGCTGTGTCTAGTTTGGCCATAGAGCTATAGAGGTTGTGTGGCGCGTAGCGTTCCGAGACTCTCTGAAAAGCGCTGGCGTTGGCACCATGGTCTAGATCTTTGAGGCCAATATTACGGAGTTGAGCTAGGCCATCCGCACTACCACCAGCATGGACAAACACAGGGTCAAAAGGTGCTACAAAATCTACATAGTACGGCCTAACAGAGCGGATTGGACCAATATAATCTGGCAGTGTATCTAGAAAAGAGGCATTAAAACGGGTAATCCCCCCTTCGGCCACTGCCTCAAAGACTACTCCTGCATCCTTAAGACCAGACTGCGGACGAGCATCTGGGCTGTTTTCTATTTGGATAGATACTATTGGTCGTTTGTTGGTGCCAAGTGGCACCTCGGCGCCGGTTAGCTTGGATGCTTCTGTAGTTTTTGGGGGCTCCTCTTTTTTGACCGCCTGGGGAGCTACTTGAGGGGCTTTTTTGTTAAAGTGTTTGTTGAGCGCATAAACTCCTCCTGCACCGACCGCCAGCAATAAAACAATGATGATAGCTCCGATAATGCGCTGTTTTTTGCTCTCTGGCCATAGTTTCATGCCAAGCTCGGTGATTTTGTGATGAAGTCGTTTTTTTTGTTCGGTGACATCGTCTACTACGCCAATTCCACCCTCGTCATTAGTGATCAAATTGCTTTCTGGTGGTTGCTCTTCGCCGATTTCTGATGCTGGACTTGGCTGTACGGCAAGGTCGATGGTTTCTTCGACTATGTCTGGTGGAGGAGTTGCTTCTTCTGGTTTTCGTGATTCAAAAGATGGACGGATATCGTCTTTCATAGTCACCATTTTACAACGGTAGTGCTAATTTTCCAAAATTGACTTTATAGTGAATCGATTTGCTGGGTGATGCGAGCCATGACTCGTTCTCTGCCGAGAGTAGCCAGTGACGAAGCGAGTTCTGGGCTGGCTGGACTCTGTGTGGTGGCGATGCGTATAAGGCTAAAAAGTACGGCTGGTTTTTCGCCTGTATCTTCGAGTAGTTTGTTGAGCCTTTCCTTTAAGTCTTCTACCGAAAAATCGCTTTGTTCTAGGGTGTTTTTTGCCTTTTCAAGCAGTTCTTTTAACTGCGCTGAATCGTATTTTTTGAGTTGCTTGTGTGTGCTAATTAGCTCTGGATTTATCGGCAAATCGACAAAGAAAAACCTGGTAAGCTCTGGTAGCTCTGCAAAATATTTGAGGCGTTCTTGGACCAGCCCTAGCACTTCTTTTTTGTAATCATCATCGGCTTTTTTAGCTTCTTCTGGCCAGTAATTTTGCACTTTCTCGAACAGCTCATCCATCGGTAGCTCTCTAATATGTGCGCCACTTAGCCACAGCAAACGGCGTTCGTCAAAGTGCGCTCCACTTTTGCCCACTCTGTCTAGGCTAAACTTTTCTATAAGCTCGGAGGTGTTAAAGACTTCTTGCTCGGTGCCGTCGTTCCAGCCAAGTGTAGCCAGAAAATTTACCATTGTTTCGGGCAAAAAACCTTCATTTTTGTATTCTAGGATGTCTTTTGCGCCGTCTCTCTTGCTGAGTTTTTTGTTGCCGTGCTGATTCATAATGTGCGGGATAGTAGCAAAGACAGGCGTATCTATACGGAGAGCTTCATAAAGGTTGAGGTAGTTTGGCATACTGGCCAAAAACTCTTGTCCACGAATAACATGAGTAATGTTCATTTCAAAGTCGTCGACAATGTGAGCAAAATTGTAGGTTGGAAATCCGTCTGACTTTATGAGGATGAAGTCGTCGATAACTTCTGGGCCAGTTGCAAGATCTCCCATAACTTCGTCGTACCAGCTGTAATTTTTTGGATCAGACCGAAACCGCAAGGCGGTAGTGCCGTCCCACTGGGGTGGGTTTTCTGGGCGGTGGTGGCGGTACAAAAAAGGCCGTTTCTCTTTTTGGGCGAGCTCGCGGAACGCTTGAACCTCTTTTGGGGTATAGGGGTCGGCATAGGCGTGGCCGGAGTCAATTAGTTTCTGGGCGTATTGCTTGTATATTTCTAGTCTTTGGCTTTGAAAAGTTGGGCCTTCGTCCCAGGCTAGTCCAAGCCACTGCAAGCAGTCTTGGATATGCTGGGCGCTACCCTCTACTTCTCTAGCCTGGTCGGTATCTTCGATACGCAAAATAAATTCGCCGTTATTTTGACGGGCGATTAACCACGCGAATAATGCGGTGCGTACTCCGCCAACATGCATGTAGCCTGTTGGTGACGGCGCAAATCTAGTACGAACCATGCCTACGCACCACCTTTGCCTGCTAAGTTGCAGAGCAACTTACTCTGCAAAGCTTCTCGGGCTATAAAGAATTTTTCTTTTCCGATATTCACTTCATCGTACTTTTTGTACGACTCGTTCCATTTCTCAAAGATAAAATTCATTCTAGCCTCAAGTGCGGTAACCATGGTTTTGTTGTTCATTAGGTATATTTTAACAGATTGAATTACTTTTGATTGGTTCTTTGTGTATTTATAAGGTTACCTAGAGGCTGTTGACGATGCGGAGGAGTTGGTCGGTCGAGAGGTTGGCCTTGTTGTCGATGTTGTACAGCACTCCGCCACTAACCCAAGTTGCACTGGTGTCATCATAAATATAGACGGTCTTTCCCTGCTCTTGCCAAGTTTGCTTGGTTTTGCTGGCTAGTTGGTTTTGGCTCAAAGCTTCGCTGGACCAGTTGCTGGAAGACTGCGTGATAGTAAAATTGCGATCGTCTGTACGAGATTTGAACGAGACGGTTACTTTGCCTGGTTCGGACTGGATTTTATTGGCTATACCGAAGCCAGCAGGCTTGTAGCTAGGTAGGCGGGCTGACGAGACACCAGAGTCAGTAGCAGCCAGTCGCATACGCAAGTTAGGCGCATTTTGGTAGCCAAAGAAGCCGACTAGCAACAAGACTGCCAGACTGCCTGATACGACATTCATTTTTTTGCTTTTTAGGAATCTACGAGTCTTCTTTTCGGAATATTCTGTTAGATGAGATTGAGCGTTGTGTATGGCTTGCTCAAAATGTTGAATAGTCGGAGTAGTGTGAGTGGGCTGAGCATGAGAATTGGAGTTAATGTGAGCTTTGTTGCTTGCACCTTGACGCATAACAGGTAATGGACGGATATGTTTTTTTAGCACGGCGGGACTGCTAAACCTGCTAATTTGGTTACTTTGAGTTGTATTGTGGGCTCGGTTGAGGCGAGCCATGTCGTTGCCCAAATTTGTCGTTGGAGTAGTTTTTTCGGCCTTGTGAGATGGTTTTTTGAGTCCTTTACGAACGAGGGTTTTAGATCGTCTGGTCTTTTTGTGGTGTTCTGCCGATGGAGTTACTTTGGTATGGGTTGTTGCTGGCTTTGGTTTGCTAGGAACCACGCCGTCCATTATTACTCCAGACGACTTCGCTGGATTTATTGGTTGGGGGGCAGATTTTTGTGGAGCATCAATCAGCGCGCCAGTTTTGACATTGTAGCGCTTGCCGTTTATTTCTATTGTAGTTTTTGGTTCGGCCAAAGTTAGGTCCCCTCGCTTTACTTGCTATCTTTGGTTTATTGCACCCTTAGTGTAAACCTTGATGTGCTAATCGTAAAGTATTTGGTATATACTTAAGGTTAATGGATTTTCTTGACCCCCGTAAAAAGCGCGCTCACTCCATAAGATTGGCCATCGGACACACCTTGATGGGCCTAATTGTGGTTATAGGCACATATATATTGGTGTCACAGGCGTACGGCTTTGATGTAGATAAGCGAACCGGCAATGTTATTCGCAACGGACTAGTGTTTGTGGATAGCGCCCCAGATAAGGCCAATGTTTATGTAAATGGAGTGCAACAACGCAACAAAACCAATACTCGTTTGGCCCTGCCCGAGGGGCAATATGGCCTTAGTCTTAAAAAAGACGGTTATCGAGATTGGAGTCGTAACTTTGAAATGAAGGGTGGCTATGTCGAAAGGTTTAATTACCCAATGCTTATTCCTAGCCAACTACAGTCGACTAGCCTGCAAACGATTAACAAGCTCCCCTCCGTTGGTCTGCAGAGTCCAGACAGGCGGTGGGTGCTATTGCCCAGTGACACCACTGGTGCAAGTATAGGCAGTTTTACGCAATATGACCTGAATACTCTCAAGGACAAAAAACCAACAACTAGCACAGTTAACTTCCCTGCTGGTTTGTTCAATCCAGCTACAGGAGAACATCGTATAACACTTGTAGAATGGGCCAGCGACAACAAAAATGTCCTTATAAAACACGAATTTACGGGTGGTTTTGAATATATTGTTCTGGACCGTGACGAACCTGGTAAGTCGGTTAATGTAAATAAGCAATTAAATACCAATCCAGACAAAGTATCCTTGCTAGACAAGAAGCCCGACCTATTGCATTTGTACACTTCGGCTGGTGGGGTTTTGCAAAAAGCCAACCTAAAAGACAAAAAAGTAACACCAGTTTTGACGGATGTGACAAGCTATAAGTCCCACGGTGATAATGTTTTGCTGTATGCTCAGGCCATAACCAAAGAGCTAACCAAGAACCGAGTGTTCTTGAAAGATGGTGACAAAACATATAATCTGCAAGATTTGCCAATCTCGGCTAATATCCCTCTCGAGATAGCTCGTTATGACAACAACTGGTTTGTGGCTGTTGGCTCAGACGCCGAGCAGAAAACTTTTGTGTACAAAAACCCTCAAAACTACATAAACGACAACAAAGACAAACGACCAGGACCTATTACGATACTCAAGACAACTAGTCCCATTAGTAACCTTGCTTTCTCGCAGAACACACAATTTATTATGGTCAACAGTTCTCAGCACTTCGGAGTTTATGATGCCGAAAATGACCGTACTTTTGCGTACGACCTGCCAGAGTTGTTTTACCAGTCGGTCAAGCCAGTATGGATGGACGGGCATAGGATAATCGTCAATACCGGTACCCAGACAATGATTTTTGACTACGACGGCCAAAATATACAGAAATTAATGAATTCGGACAAGACTTTGCCAGTGTTCTTTAACCGCGATTATACTTTTGTTTATAATGTTGCGCCTCAGACTAGTGGCTTCGACATTTTACAAACTGCCCTACGCACCCCAGAAGACCAATAGAAAGTTCAGGACAAATTTTAGGTGATTGAAAAACTCTTTTCGAGTTCAAGCCTTCTAACGAGACACAGGGTTTGAAACTCGCTAGGAATTTCAAACCCTGTGGTGCCGGAGGAGAGACTCGAACTCTCATGGGTTGCCCCACACGATTTTGAGTCGTGCGCGTCTACCAGTTCCGCCACTCCGGCCGAGTGAGTAAGTAAGAACTCAGATATTGTACTATAATAGAGGTAGACTCGCTAGTTAATCTGCGAGCTATTGATATATATGACAAAAGACAACAGAGACGACAATTTGGCGGCCAATGCAATACGGCATAAATTAGATGCCCTGTACGCCAATGAACCTTCGGCAAAACAAGAAGTAAAAGATGTAATGAGTGCGCATGGGCACCTAAGTAAGCATCAACGCTACATGCGAGAACTTAGTAATTCGGGGCGTTCTCTGGCCGAGATTCAGATGGCTTGGCACGAATATTATGAGCAACTGCCAGATGAGGGAAAGCATCAGGTTTGGCAAGAATTTTATAAAAAGCACGAAGATAGTCGTTCGGCTAAAATAGTTCAACCCGAAGAGAGCTCTCCTGCATCCGAACTAGAAGCACCACAGAGCAAACCACATTCTGCCCGACCTGCATCGACCACTCGGATGTCTCACAGAACAAGGCCTCGACACGAGTCTGTACCAGCACGCCAGGCTGTGGATATGCGCCAAGAGCTTCTGGACCGAGTGCAAAAGCCAAAGCGCAACAATGTCGGCGCAAAGCACAATGTTAAGGCGTTGGCTTTTGGTCTCAGTATGGGGGCAACTGTTGTTCTAATTTTGATGTTTAGCTTTTTCAACGAGAGGTTTATTACTCCGTTTATTAGGCCTAGCTACGCTATATCTACACCGATTATCACCGACCCAGGCAACAATGGCCCAGTTGGTCCCGAGCCAAAAATCATTATCCCAAAAATTAACCTAGAAGCCCCCGTGGTGTACGACGAGCCAAGTATTGAAGAAAAGAAGGTCCAGACAGCTTTAGAGCGAGGAGTTTTGCACTATTCGACCACGCCTAACCCTGGAGAGCTGGGCAATGGCGTCATCTTTGGGCATTCTAGCAGTAACATGCTAAATAAAGGAAAGTATAAATTTGCCTTTTTACTGCTAAAAAGTCTAGACGAAGGCGACACCTTTATTGTTCAAAAAGACGGTAAGCGTTATGTCTACAAGGTTTTCAAAAAATATGTAACTACACCCAAGGATATCTCGGTGCTTGGTGCAAACGACAAAAAGGCTACTATGACACTGGTAACTTGTGATCCGCCAGGCATGTCTACTAACCGATTAATTGTGGTTGGTGAGCAGATTTTCCCAGATCCTGGAACCAACAAAGCTAGCACAGTAAAGAGCGTCAAGGACAAGCCGGCAGAACTGCCAAGTAACTCCCCTAGCCTATGGCAGCGCATCAAAGATTGGCTGTAGCCATACCCAGGTATTCGTAGCAGGCGGTGGTGAGGGCTTCGAACGGCTTGGTAGGGTTTTGCATCTGCCAGACAGAACAAACGGCAGACAGTTCGCTGTTGTCTATGGGTTTTTGGGTAGGAGTGCTACTTGTTTGTTGGCCTGAGGCAACCCATAACTTCTGGCTATGTTGCAATACGATATTTGCCCGGTGTTTACTGGTTAAAGACCCCAGTGTTTCTGCAAGATTTGCTATGGGCATGGTGGATTGCAAGGGAGTCAATAGCCCCACTTCGATACCAATTTTTTGCAGAGTGACAAAGTCGATTACTAGAGTTAGAGGCATATTGATAATCTGAGCCAAGGGGATGTTGGAGCTTTTGAGGGCATCAAGACTTAGAGTTGTTTGGTTGCTGTATTTAAGCAAAAAGCCATCAATAATTGTAGTAGTTTCGCTGTTTTTACCAAGGTCGCCAGCTAGCAAAACGCGGTCTGCCCAAGATGCTTGTTCGAACCACTCACCCAAAGCGGTGCGGGCAAAACTCCCGCTCTTATTGCTGGGTGCAAAGTTTACGCCAGGAAGGGCTTGCGCAACCTTTTGCAGGCTATCGGGTAGTAGTGTATTTACAGTCCCTGCTCTAGCTTTCGTAGATGCTTGATAGGCTTTTGACGGCAAAGCGAAGTTGTCTTTTTGTCCGCCGATTATTAATAGTTTGCCTGCACTGTGTTTGTTTTCGGGCTTACTCCAAAGCAGGTTTGCAAACAGGGGTTGGGATAGCTCCTGCCTTTGCCAACTCATATCAAATGGTCAAGACTTCTCAAGCTATCTGCAGTTACCTGAGCTTCATCCGGGAGGCTTAAGGTGAGGTTATATTCTTGGATCAGTTCACCTTTGTCAATTAACCTGCAAAGCGCAACATCGCCCAAGGCAGTAGAGATATCTTGTTCATAGCATTTTAGTTCAATCTTGTCTCGTAAATCTTGGCTTGTGCAGGGGGCAATTTCTAGGGCAGCTTCTATTAACAGTTCTTCGGCTATCGCAATTTTGCGTTTATGCTCCTCGATTATAATCGATTGTGGATCGGCTTCTTGGCTCATTTGCACCTCCATTTATATACTTATAATCTCATGTTTACTAGACCATGGTCAAACTGCACCGGAGTAACTTATACACCGTAGCCAACGGGGTCGTTGTCTGGGCTATATGGCTTTTTGATAACCTGCGACACCACCAGCTCGCCAGCGTACGAAACTCCGTAGCTTGGATATACTTGCTCTGTTTGGGTAGTCGGCACTTCAAAGGCCTCGGTTTTTGTCTGCGCTGGATAGGTTTCTGTTGTGTTATTCATACTCGTCTTTCTTTAAAAATTAAAAATAGGCTTTTGGTTAAAGCCTATTGTTTTGTCTTGGGCTGTGGTCGGTTAGCGTCTTTTGCGCCTGGCTTCAACCATTTGTAAACACAGCCCTCGGAGTCCGAGGAGAATGAGGAGCTGGTTAATTAGGTTTTTCGCCATAGTTTTAGGCTACCATGTGCGGTTTTTGCTGTCTAGTTTATAAACTACATTTTTGCGCTCTACAACTATTGGCCAACCATTTTTTGTCGCCATGTCCAGCAAGCGCTTGTCGGGATTAAAGGCAATTGGGTTTTCTACTATTTCTAGCATGACGCCGTCACCGTGACTGTCCCCTATCGCGTAACTCCCTTTTAGCGATAAATTATTTTTTTCAATCAAAGATTTTAATGCGCTAGCTTTGTCTAGGCTGGGTACAAATTTTTCACCGCTATATTTGCCGTTGTACCTTTTGTACTGCGTGCCAACAAAGTCGTCAAAGCCATAATACTTTGCTAGTTGCTCTACGAGTTCGTGGTGCGAACCAGAGATGGCCAGCAAAAAATAGCCTTGGCCTTTTAGTTCTTCTATTAGGTCTCTGGTGTAGGTATAAACTTGGTCTTTGTATTGCTGGATAACTTTGCTCGCTAGTTCGTCGAACTCACTCGGTTCTAGAGTGTCGAGCGATGCTTCGTAGACTTCTATCAGAGTGGCTTCATATTCAGCAAAAGCATTGCCATGTTCGCGATTTTTCCAGATCATTCTGGCCTCATGCAAGATTTGCTTGGCGTTCTCACCCAAAAGACCCTGCCCAGCCAGCTGGTCTACAATAGCGTGGTACAACTGCCATCGTATTAGCGTGCCATCTATATCAAAAACCGCAAACTTCTTCATAGTACTATTATAGCCGAAGGCTACCGACTTATCCGAAAATCCCATTTTGTCTTTCTCCTGTTTGTTGGAGTCAGACTAGAATAATTAAGTATATTTTGGTATTTTTATGGTATGAGCAATAAGAGTATTAAAGATTTTCTTGGCATGGTGGGGTTAGGCATTAGTTGATGTCACAGAAATGCTGTACTATCTTATCTCCAGCGATACCAAAACCTGTAATTTCCGATCTATTTGATAGCATAGCTTCTCTGTGGGGGTGGCTGTTATACCACCATTTTATGGCTTCGGTAGTACTCCAGTATTCTTTTGTACCAAAGTATATATTCTCGCTACTATCAACGCACGCAGAAGAAAGTAATCTATCCATCTCTGGTGATAGAACTTTATCCGTACCTGGTATAATGTGTCCAAAATAGTTCTTCTCCACCATATCGTTAGCTTTTAGCTGGGCAGAGGCTTCTATTCTAGGGTCCACAACAAGTGGCTTAACCCCCACTTTAGCTCTCTCAGCATTTACTGCTTCTAAAAGAGATTCTTTGGTAGGTGGTATATATACAGGTTGTTGTAGGGTTTTGGTTTCTGCGTTCTTCCATGCAGTATTGTTCCGTTGTTCGTTCCAATTTACTGCAAACCAACAAGAAGCAAAAAGAATAACAGGTGTAACTCCAAGAATTCCTAATTTTCTCTTACTCATACTACTATTATATATCTATCTCTATGCTAACTGGGCAGTGGTCGGAACCCATGATATCGGCGTGAATTTGCACATCAGATATTTGCCCGATTAATTCGGGGCTGGCTAGCCAGTAGTCTATGCGCCAGCCAACATTGCGAGCTCTAGCGTTGGCCCAGTGAGTCCACCAGCTGTAGGCATCTGTTTGCTCGGGGTAAAACGCGCGGAAAGTGTCGACAAACCCTGCTTGTAAAATGTTATCAAAGCCTTCCCTCTCTTCGTATGTGAAGCCGTGTTTGCCAATGTTTTCTTTGGGTCGAGCTAGGTCAATCTCGCGGTGGGCAACATTGAGGTCGCCCGAGAAGAGTACGGGCTTATCTTTTTCTAGCCTACTTACAAATTCTAAAAATGCTGGGTCCCAGGCTCTGTATCGCAGTGGCAGACGGCCAAGGTCGCCCTTTGAGTTAGGTGTGTACACAGTGACCGCCCAAAATTTGTCGAACTCCAAGGCTAACACCCTACCCTCGTGGTTGGTCTTGCCAAAGCCGTCGTCTAGCTTGTACTTTTTGGCAATGTCTTCCGGGATATTGTTGACCACATCGAGTGGTTTTGTTTTGCTAAAAATAGCTGTACCAGAGTATCCCTTTTTTTCGGCGCTGTTCCAGTATTCGTGGTAATCTGGCAGGTCAATCTCTACCTGATCTTTCGATGCCTTTGTTTCTTGCAAGCACAAAATATCTGGTTGGTGCTTGGTTATGAATTCAGCAAAAGCCCCTTTGTTTATAACGGCGCGGATCCCATTGACATTCCACGAATACAGCTTCATGTAGGTATTATATCAAGATATTATCTGCGCGATCGTCTTTTCATTTGCCATTTATCGATAGTGGCGCTGTCGATTATCTTGTTTTGGTTGTTTGTTATGTCCTGAACCCTAAAATCTTTGGGTACAAATGTGCCATCTGCTACGGTCCACCCATCTTCAATAATTGCTCCGCTCTCGATCTTTGCCCTGCTACCAACCAGACAGTCTTTGCCTATTATGGTTTTTGGAGAATCTTTAATATTAGATTTTTTCTCTTTTTTATTTTTTCCTCCAGACATAGGGTTGAAACCTACAATAGTCCCTCTGCCGATGACCGACCTATCCCCAATTTCTGTATTTGGTCGAATCTTGGCGCCATTATACAGGGTCACAGACGAGCCAATAGCTACAGCAGGCTCTTGCCAATTACTGGCTTTTCCTTGAGCACCTAACTCTACAGCTTTATCTGCTCTTGTTCTGTCGCCTACAGATACTTCTCTGCCAACGAACAGAGCGTCTATTGTGCAGTAGTTGCCGATACTAGTTTGTTCACCAATCGGGCAACCTGGTGATATTAGAGTGTTTTCTCCAACTATAGAGCTATTATGCTGGAGAATCTTCTGCCGATTTGTAGATGCATCTTTAGCTTGCTGTTCTAAGCCTTCGGCATCACGACTTTCGGCTGATTCTGCAAATGATTCAGGGTTGTCAAATCCGTCGATGTCATCAAACATCTCAATATCAACATCTGATGTGTCCGAGGAGGAATATAGTGGCAGGTCGTCTGGCACCTCAAATCTAGGCTTTGGCTCCCATTCGTTCATGGCGATATTATAGAACATAATTGTCAAAAATACAATATTCCAACGAAAACCGTATCGTCTTGGGGTCTTTTTTTGTTATACTGAAATTCAATGGCTTACAAACGAGTTCTCTTAAAACTTTCCGGCGAACAACTATCTGGAAAATTCGAAGGCGGCATAGACCCTGAGGTGGCAAAGTGGTTGGCTCACGAGGTAAAAACGGCGTCTGCGGACGGAACACAGATAGTTATTATGATTGGTGGTGGCAATTTTGTGCGTGGTGCACAGATTGCTGGGCATGGGATCAAGCGAGTAACCGGCGACCATATGGGGATGCTTGGCACCATGATTAATGCACTGGCTTTAACCGATATTTTTGAGCACAATGGCATAGCAACCAGATGTGTCAGTAACATTTTTGCAGAACAAGTTGCCGAAAAATTTATACATAGATTGGTCGAGAAACATCTAGAAAAAGGTCGAGTCGTGATTACGGCTGGAGGTACAGGCCGACCTTACTTGACAACAGATACAGCAGCGGTAGTGCTGGCTCTTGAGCTTGACTGCGAAGCAGTTTTAAAAGCCACTAAAGTAGACGGAATTTATGACAAAGACCCAAACAAGCATAAAGAAGCTAAAAAGTTCGACCAACTTTCGTATCAGCAGTCTGTAGAAGACAACGGCATCCAGGTAATGGACAAAGCAGCGCTAGGGCTTGCCATGGAACACAAGATGCCAGTCATTGTTTTTGATGCCATGAAACACCTCAACATCGACCGCGCTACCAAAGGTCAAGCCATCGGCACGCGTATTGGCTAAATATTGACTTTTGTGCTATAATATAAAGATAATGTCTGAATTTTATGATCAAGAAAAAGACCTAGGCCAGCCAGTGCATAGTATGGATACTTGCCCAGACTGCCAAGGCAAATTTTTGCAGTACAATCAAGATGATGAGCGACTAGATACTCTCTGCGCAGAACTTGATAATGAAGAATGGTTAGCTTTTGTAAAATGTGGTGATTGTGGATATAGCGATGAAATGATTTTTCATGACCAAGAGATATATAGGTTTGACGCAGTTAGCACCAACAACAGACACATGATAGAGGATGAAGCGGACATGTTAAGCAGGGTTTCGTCTGCACGATTTGCTGAGTTACTGCAGGCAGAGGGTGTCTTGCCTCGATTGAATCCTTAATGACTAAAACTAGTTAGCGTGGGTGGTTTTGTGTTCATGTCGAGCTGGCTATAAAAATATCCGCGTTCGTGGCCGAGTGCTAGACGGGTGATGATTTGTTGGTCGCTAGGTACAATCGGGATTTTTTGGTTTTCGATTTCTTGTTTAGAAAACCAGTCTACAGTGCCTTCGTCATGGTCTATGCTCTTGAGATTGAATTTGGTTAGGGGTGTTACTCTGCAAATAAACATCATGAAATGCTGGGTGTCGTCTTTGGTTTTTATTTCTTCGTCGAGCACGCCCAACATCTCTTGGTATTGGACCTGCAAGCCTAGCTCTTCTAGCAGTTCCCTCTCGACGGCTTCGGGCAACGACTCGCCTTTGTCAAATTTACCCCCTGGCAAACCCCAATACCCGGCTAATGCGTTTCGTTTGAATCTGATTAACGCCAGTTTGCCGTTGACTTCCAGAACTCCTGCGGCAACTAATATTGGGCGCCTACTCATGACTATAAGATAACATGATTTTAAATTAGCCCATCACTTTTGAAGTTATCCAAGATTGATCGAGCAAGTGAAGCGGACAAAACCGTTGGTACCGCATTACCAATTTGTAGATTCTTGTCACTCCGAGAGCCATAAAATTGATAATCATCAGGAAAGCACTGGATCCTTGCTCCCTCTCTGGTCGTGAGTGGTCGAGGGGCTTTTGGATGAATACAGCGAGACGATGAGGGGGTGCTCAGGTTTCTTGTTATGGTGGTGGAGGGCTTGTGCCACCAAAGACGGCTATAAGTGTTCTTGAATCCGGATGTTGGGCGCAGGTGTTTTGGCAAGTTGCTTGGAGTCCCTCCGTCTGGCAATAATTCCATCATCTTTATTAATCTATCATTATTTTTTGGGGCATTATGATCCATTAACTTTTTTGGGGCATTTTTTCTCATTAATTTTTGAAACTCATTTTGGGGCTTACTTGAATACTTAAAACTTTCTTCGTTTGTCTTGATGAACGGCAGGTCGCCAATTGCTTGTTCTAAAGTTATGTATGGTGCTAGATTCGTTTGGGATAAGCTAATCGCTCCTTCTGGGTTGTAGTGTGTTGGCGGTGGATATTCAAATTTGGCTTTAAGTTTTGAGCCGACAAGAATAACTCTTTTTCTTACCTGTGGAGCGCCGTATTCGGCGGAGTCTAGAAGCCTATACTGCACTTCGTACCCCAATGATTCGAACAAAGCGACTATTGTCCCAAGAAGCTCCCCGCCTTGCATAGATAACAACCCCCTGACATTTTCGAAAAGAAACAATTCTGGGTTGAACTCTTTCAAAATTCGATAGTATTCCTGGAATAATTTTCCTCTGGGGTCATTGATTAACCTTTTGCCGACTGTAGAGTAGGCTTGGCAAGGAGGTCCTCCGACAATGATATCGATATCTCTTGCTTTGATTCCTAGGTCTTCCTCGACTTTGTTTGCATTAAAGTCTTTGATGTCCTCTGTATAGACCTTGACCGTTGGGTGATTGAGAGAGTAGGCTTTTGCCATTTTTGGCAAAATTTCGTTAGCAACTACAATCTCAAAATTATCGTCATGAGCGAATCCGTAGCTTAAGCCACCTACGCCAGAAAATAGATCTATGACTTTTAGTTTCCTAGGCTTATTCATAGGAGAACTTAAGCAAAAACGAGATCCTTATATTGGATTGGGTTTTCTGTAATTTTCCAGACAAAATAATTCTGTTCAATATTAAAGACAGTCTGCCCCTCCATTTGCTGTCTAGTGATCCAGTTTACGCTGTCGTCTTTTATTTCGTCCAATCTTATAAAGGCTACCTGTCCATTATATAGATCAAAGTGTATGGCTAGAGTATGTACTCTTAAGTCATGGAAAACTCTTTTAGCTTCGAGTACTTTGTGTTGTTTGATGTCGTTTGTGCCAGCAAAACCAGACTGCATCTCTATCCTGATTCTTTCCTTTTCACCCATCTTTATCTCTAGGTCTGCTTTGGGGGTTCGTCTAAAAGTCTCTATGTTTTTTAAGTCATCATCACCGATTAGATCGATATCAGAGATATCTACCTCAAAGATTAGCCCCAAGGCTTTTAGGAAGTAATTTGACAAAACATAGCCTCTCATCCAAGAGTAGTAAACCTGCTCTGGTCGTCTGCCTTGGTTGTTCAGTACAGATAGAATATTGCTAGCCCGCATTATTTCTAGAGGCTCATCTATGTGTTCTTTTTTGAAGGTGCTCAGGTCGTTAATTTTGATATCTTCGACTACGATATGGTTAATCTTATCGAGTATGTCGTAGAGTCTTTTATTGAGGAGGCTTATGTAATTCAAGTCGACCGTCGGCGTAATATCTTTTGCCCCCAAAAAATTTTTTACTGCATTCTGACTGGAGAATCCTAGCTTGTGCCTGTATTGGCGAAAATATTCTGATGCGATTGCTTCTTGTCTAGTCATGATCTCCTGCTCAAAAATAAAATATTTTTAGAGTCTTTCTATTTCTAATATTACTAAAATGCCCAGCTTCAGTAAAGGAGGGCTAGTCGTGCTTTTTGTATATTTTGTTTAATCTATCAGGGTTGTTTAGGATGTAGTCTATTGCTACGACAGCCCTCATTTCTAGGGGTTTTATGTCAAGCTTTGGCGTAAACAGTCTAATAATATGGTCTGATGATGGAGTCTTATATATTTTATGGTTCGAAAAGGCGTCGAGTAAACCGCTGGCTCGCAGAGTGCATAGCGTTCCCTCGTCATAATTTTTTGTCCGTAGGCTAAAAATTGTAGAGGATTCTTCTTGACTGGTTTGGTGATGTATTAGGAGTTTCGGCATTTCTCTGCGGACAAAGCTTAGGTCGGTTTCGCTCAAGAAAGAATAGTCATTTAGCGAAGTCATCCAGTTGTTAACTTTTTCTTGGGGGGTGAGGTGTTTATGCCCTTCCAAGATTAGCTTGGAATATATTTTGGCTCTCGCCTCTTCGTTGGCTTCCCTAACTTCTCTTAACGAGACTTTGTGCTCTGTGGCTATGTCAGCTAGAGAAATATGCCCAACAAGATTTTTTTGCAGTACGCTCGCTTCTTGATCTGACAGCCCTTGGTGTCCCTGGATGATTTTTTCTGGGTTTCTGAGGAGTGTATCCTGAGGGTCTATAAGAGTTGAGACCTGGGGGAATATTGTGTTTAGAGCAAACTCTAGCTTTGAAGGCTGGTTGTATTCTATGGATATATCTACAGACATATCTAGGGGCGCTTGGATGGCCTCTGGGTGATTTTGAAGTGGCTTTAATATTTCCGGATTGATCATAATCAATCTAAAATCATAAACTCTTGTTTGTTTTAACGCAAGCATAAGCGTCGAATTTAAAGCTACTATTCTGAACTGGCGGAGAGAACAGGATTATAGCTTCTCGCCTAGAAAATTGTTTTTTGTAATGATTTATTTTCTAGGGTTCAGCATATATTCTCACTAACCGTTCAAATATCGAACCAGAGTGTTCGAATCTTTTCTCCAAAGAGAAAAATGACCAAGCATAAAGCCTGGTCATCCTTCTCCTGGCGGAGAGAACAGGATTCGAACCTGCGAAAGAGTCACCCCTTTACACGCTTTCCAAGCGTGCGCCTTCAACCACTCGGCCACCTCTCCGTAACAAGATAATTTTATCATGGGATCTTTTGAAAGCTAAATACTGCTTATGTATATAAAAATTATTACAAAAACACCTTGCCCCGTTAGAGTTAGAATATATTTTTATATTTGTCAAAATTACAATACAAAATACTCTAACAGGGCTTGCGACTGTTTGTGTTAAGGGGTTAAACTAGAGTTAGAAATGGCCGTAATTAACTTAAACAATGTCAGCAAGCTCTATGGTTTCGGTGACGCTACCACTGTAGCGCTCGAAGAAGTCTCTTTAAAAGTGGAAAGAGGCGAATTTGTAGCTATTATGGGCCCCAGTGGTTCTGGCAAGTCGACATTGTTAAATGTAATTGGTCTCCTTGACCATCCAACTCATGGGGTATTTATGCTGGACGGCAGAAATGTCGATAAATTTAAGAGTAATATGCGCGCAAAAGCTCGTCGCGACAAGATTGGCTTTGTGTTCCAGTCGTCTAGCTTGTTGCCTAAAATGACAGTCATAGAAAATGTCGCCCTTCCTCTGGCCTACAAAGGGCGCAATCGTGGACGGAGCCTAAAGGTGGCGATGTCAATGCTAGAGCGAGTCGGCTTGCGTGACAGAGCCTACTATATGCCTAATCAACTTAGTGGTGGGCAGGTTCAGAGAGTAGCTATTGCTCGGGCGCTTATTAATGATCCGGCGATCATCATTGCCGACGAGCCAACCGGCAACCTGGACAGTGCATCTTCTCGCTTGGTCATGGAACTTATTAGCGAGATTAACAAGGGTGGAAATACGGTATTGATGGTTACACACAACCCAGAGCTCACCCGGTACGCAACCAGAATCTTGTATATGCATGACGGTATGATTGTTTATGACGAACAGAAAAAATTGGGTGTTGTTGCCAAGGATGCCGAAGAAAGAACAACCTTGTTCAAGGGCGAAACTAGCGAAGAGTCTGACTTGGCAGGAGTGTCTGCATTGATGTCACTTGAGCAAGATGACACCAAGAAACCTCGAAAAACAAAAGCCAAGCGACCAAGACGGACAAAGTCTAAATTGCCAAAACGCAAAAAATCGGGGGATAAAAAATGATCCGCTTTTCTCTGCTCCGCGAAAATTACAGAATAGCTCTTGCCTCGGTTAGAACAAGGCGTATGCGTAGCTTACTGACGCTGTTTGGCGTGATAGTTGGGGTTGCTAGCGTTGTGACTATTGCGTCTTTAGGTGAAGGATTAAAACATCAGATCGCTGGTGAGGCACACAAACAAGGCGGAGACATTATTGTGGTCAAGCCGGGCAAATTGACATCATCGCCAATGAGCAATCTAACCAATGCGCCGTCTGGAGCGATTGCGTTAACTGATAACGATGTGTCGGCTATAGGCAAGGTGGATGGCGTTAGCAGGATTGTCCCCTTCTCTGTTGTTAGCGCTGTTCCGAGCTATGACCAAAAAACCTACGAAGGTGCTCAGATTGTCGGAACAACTGGCAATATGCCAGCTCTTACTGGGGCGGTGGTAGAGTTTGGTGCTTTTTTTGAACCCGACAATACTTCGCAAAAAGTCGCAGTTATTGGGCCATTAGTGGCCGAGAAACTATTTGGCGAAAATGTGCCAGTTGGCAAAATTTTGAAAATTCGAGACCAAGAATTCGTGGTACGAGGCGTGCTAGAAAAAACAAGTCCTAGCCCACTATCTAACGATAGTAATTTTAATAACGCCATATTGATACCTTATCAGGTTGGCAAAATTCTGACTGGCGGTAACGGCCAGTTCTATCAGGTGATGGTCAAGGTTGATAACGAGGGCCAAACAAAGCAGGTCGCCTCGGACATAACTTCGGTGATCCAAAAAGAGCATGGTGGTCAGCAAGACTTTAGTGTCATCAAATCTAGTGACAGCATTTTGTTTGCCAGCAACCTAACGACTGCTGTCACGAGTTTGGTTGGAGCGGTCGCTTTGATATCTTTGTTGCTGGGTGGAATTAGTATCATGAATGTCATGTTGGTTTCTGTAACCGAACGGACTCAGGAGATAGGCATACGAAAGGCCGTTGGGGCAACAAGCCGACAGATATATTCGCAGTTTCTGATGGAAGCGATGGTGCTGTCTTTGTGGGGCGCGATGGTAGGTGTTATGACATCTGTAGTGATTAATATAGTTTTGCGAGTCACTACTAATCTGCAACCTATAATTACCTGGCAACCAGTTGTAGTGTCTGTCTTTGTATCGGTAGCCGTAGGGGTTATATTTGGTACAGCCCCAGCCGTTAAGGCGTCTAGGAAAGACCCCATAGAAGCCCTGCGAAGCTCTTAGCTATAATTATAAAATGTTGCATATCGAAATAATCTGTGTAGGTAAAAAGCATGACACATTGCTGGCAGATGCGATTAATTTTTATGAAAAAAAGTTAAGGCATTATTGCAAGATAACCTGGAACATAATCCCCTCTTCGGACAAAGACAGCGAGTCAGAGGTTATGTTGAACAGGCTAAACAGTGATGATATGGTGATTTTGCTAGACGAAACAGGCAGTCAGGCTACGAACAAGGTTTTAGTAGACTTGATAGATAGCGCACAAAATAATTCGGTCAAACGGTTGGTTCTTATCATAGGTGGAGCATATGGAGTTAATGACACATTAAAAGATCGAGCGGACAGAGTTGTTGGATTGTCTGCTTTGGTTTTTCCTCATCAATTGGTCCGACTTATTTTGGTCGAACAGTTATACCGTAGCTACAGCATCTTGTCAGGTAGCAAATACCATCATAACTAGAATATTGACTACAATACCACATAATGGTATAATAGAAGTATGAATAAAGGTTTTGAAAATAATCCATGTCAGGGTTGCCCCAGAGATTTACTCGCTCAAAAACGCATAGAAGCTCTTGAGTCGATACGACAGCAACAACTTGACGCTATATCGGACATTGTTATGGATGAAGAGTCGGCAAGTAGTTTAGCGACCATGCTTCATGATATTGGGATTTTTGAGGAAGATGACGATGTCGAGGGCTTGAGAGGGTTGGCGCAATCTTCTTTGGAGATGCTTGACGAGGCAGAGGCTGTCATCAGAGAAGAGAGACTGCGGGAAACAGCAAACTGTGTTGGATCATTAAAATTGCGAGCAGTTAAAGAAAATACTATATACGAACTTACTGTCTGCAACTCTCCTCAAAGCAACTCAGAGCCTACCGAACCAGTTGTTGTGAACAGAAAAAACGCCTAGTTTTTGTTGTCAGGCTTTTGTTGTTTGCTGAAATAAAAGATATAAAATAGTGGCAATATCCCGGCGGTATTGAGGATAAACAGCAAAACAAACCAAACTTTTGCTCCTTTTTGGGCTGCCATCCACATGGCTACTGCCTTGAGAGTGGCGTCTATAGTTAGCATTATCAAGATTAGCGTTATGTTGTCGTTGACAAAATTTTGAGTCATGTGATCTAGGGCTCCTTCTCTTGCTTGTTTTCATTGTATCATTTTAGTTAGAGGCATTGGTACAATATTGGTATGACAAGACCATTGGCAGAAAAATTACGCCCCAATTCTTTGGATGGAGTAGTTGGGCAAGAGCACCTGACGGCTGGCGGTCAGATTATACAAAAGATAGTAGACAGCAAACAGCAGGCTAGCCTAATCTTGTGGGGTCCGCCGGGCAGTGGCAAAACTACGCTGGCGCGGATTGTAGCTAGCGAAACGGGCGCTGAATTTATGGAGATTAGTGCGGTAGTTGCCAGCAAAGCAGATGTAATAAAAGTCATCGAGCGAGCTAAGCAAAACCAACGGTTGGCGATGAAGACTGTCTTGTTCGTAGATGAAATACACAGATTTAACAAGGCACAACAAGATGCATTTTTGCCTTGGGTCGAGGACGGCACAATTGTTCTGATTGGTGCAACAACCGAAAACCCGAGTTTTGAAGTCATTGGTCCCCTATTGAGTCGGATGAGGGTGGTTACGCTCGAGCTATTGAGCAAAGAGGCGATTTTGAAAATACTCAAAAATGCTATTGCTACCGAAAAGATCACAGCTAAAAAACTACCAGCAAAAAGTATTGATTTGCTAGCAGAACTGTCTGGTGGTGACGCCCGGGTTGCATTGGGTAATTTAGAGCTAGCCCTGCAGTTGAGTGGAGATGGCATAGTGGATGAAACAGTTATCAGAACAGCTACCCAGAGTAGATTGCCGGTCTACGATAAGGCTGGAGAACACCACTATAATGTTGTTAGTGCTTTTATTAAGTCTATGCGAGGTGGTGACAGTAACGCGACATTTTATTATTTGGCGCGGATGTGTGAGTCTGGCGAAGACCCCAAGTTCATAGCCCGGCGTATGGTCATCTTTGCTAGCGAAGATATAGGCATGGCTGCGCCGGCGGCTTTGAACATAGCAATATCTACCTTTGAGGCCGTAGAAAAAATTGGTTTGCCAGAGGCAAAATACAACCTTTTTCATTGTGCATTAGTCATGGCAAAAGCGCCTAAATCTCGTGAGGTAGCAAGTGCTATGAACAAGGCCTTGGATGTTGTCAAGGAGTACCCTGATTTACCAGTTCCCCTGCATCTGCGCAATGCACCTACTAAACTCATGAAAGATCTAGGTTATGGTAAAGACACTAAGTGGAAGGCAGACTTTAAACACCCAAAAGGGTTCATGCCCCAAGAGTTAAAAGATACGGACTTCTTCTGTTAGAGTGTTTTTGTCCTAGGCCTTTTTGGTGTTGCCACGGATAGTATTGGCTAGCTTGGCCCGGAAGCCTTCTTGTTGAGCCTCTATGTTTTGGTCGATTTTGCTTTGCACAAATACCACCAAAGACGAAAATAGCCAGGCTACAAATAGATAAACAATAATAGCAAATAGCGCAGTGATGTCTAGGTACCCTGTTTCGCCTATGTGACGAGGTGGAAATATGCCTCGAAATGGATCGAGATAGTCATTGGATGTAGTATAGACGAACTTAGCAAAGGGAGCCTGCAAATTTGCCGAGAAAGCTAGCAAAAATACTCTCATGAGGATCACTGCTATTCCAAATACAACCCATGCGTACATGATGTAGGTTAATACCCGACTAATTCGTAAATATGCAGGAATTTCAATCTTGGGCATAAAATTGTTGATATCGTTGTTATTGCTGGACATTTCTGGCCTCTCCTTAAAGTTAGCTATCTCGCAGTATAGACTATTTTCTGACTTTCCTAAATACGAGCAAGATAACTGCCGATATAATAGGTGCGCTAAGAGCTAGGTTGGTTGACAGTTTAGATATGGCTATAGCTAAGACGATGGTAATGATTATCCAGCTTAGCCCCTTGCCTCGTGAAATCTTATTACGCAAGAACTCGCTGATCAGGTAGTAATATGGGAATATTAGAATTACTAGCAGGGTGCTGGATAGTAGTCCTCCAATAAGTACGACGGCCAAGCCTTCCCAGAATGGGCTGGTAATAGCCAGCGGGATGAGCGAGAAGACGGCAGTTAGGCTGGTTGCAATTAGTGGACGGAACCTCTCGGCTAGTGCCTCGTGTGCGGCATCTACCGGCCCCATACCAGCTTTTCTTGCCTGGTTGGCATAATCGGTCAGTAATATTGTATTTTTGATAGACAAACCAATAAGCGCAAAAAAGCCTAGCATAGCAAAAAAGCTAAAAGCATTGTCTGTTAAGTATAGTCCAAGGGTTATACCAAATAGACTAAATGGAATCGCCAAAAATATGAGCAATGGTTGCAGAAGGCTTTTAAACTGGAAGGCTAACATAATGTATATGACACAAAGTAAGACCGGGAAAGCTAGAGCTAGCGTTTTGAAGCTATCTTGGTTCTCGTCCTCTTGCCCAAAGTTAAAGCTTAGGGAGTTTTTGTCTAATCCGTAGCTGGCAACCCTGTCTTTGGTGAATTCTTTTTCTACGGCTTGCTTGGTTAGGTTGACGAGTGTGGTGGTGTCTTTGTCTGCAAAAGTTGCAGTTACTTCAACATAGGGTTTATTGTTTTCGCGAGTTTGAATGCTGGGATTGGTGACTACCACGGTCTTGAATTTTACGGTTGAGCCATCGGTCCTTTTAATCTTCGTGTTGTTTAGACTACTAGCTATGTCATTGGCAAGTTTAATAGCGCTATCTCTGTTTTTTGATGAGTCAATCCGGGCCGAAAATGCAGAGGCTGGCGGTCCTATATCTGCTAGATTAGCCTCTACTCTTGCCCCCTGAAATCCGGTAAAGGCATTATTGATGTTGTCGGCAATTTGGGGCGCGCGGATGTCTCTGTCTGTGTATTTAGTTATGTCTATATAGGCTACTGCGCTCTCTACGCTTCCCTGTCCATAATAAGCAGTTTGTATAAAATTCTCACCAATAATGTCTCCAAATATTTTGTTAGCCCTGTCTGTGGTAGCCTCGGCTTGTTCGATGGTTGTGTCGGGTGCAAACTTTATGGTTGCCATTAACTGGTTAGAGTCTTTGGTGGGCGGAAATATATTAAAGGTCACTTTTTGCATTATCAAGCCACTGCCGGCAATAAAGCCAAGGCCAATTAATACTGCGACTACTCCAACACTGATTAGTTTTTTGCTAGAACCTTTGGCCCAGATCATTGGCCGGGAGACAAACCTTGCAACCGATGCCTCAAATTTGGCCGAGAATTCTCTATTGCTTGATTTACCTAACTGCCCCTTGCGAAGCAGTATGAAGCGAGCAAAAAACGGTATAAAAACTAGAGCTACAAGCAAACTGGTTACAAGAGCCGAGATGATAGTTATCGGCACCGAACGAATAAAGGTGCCCAAGATACCACTTACGAATAACAGAGGAGCAAAACTGAGTGCTGCCGTTGAGGTGGCGGCGATCATTGCCCGACTGATTTTGCGGGTGGCGACCGCGACAACCTGTCTTGGGGTTTTTTGTTTTTTTCTTTGGGCGTCGATAGCTTCGACCATAATGATGGTGTCGTCCACAATAAGCGACAGACCAAGTATCAGGGAAAATAGGGTTATGGTGTTCAGTGAATGACCCGTTATGAACAAGATGGCATTGGTGATAGCAATGACAGTAATCATGGCGACGACAGTTATTAGTGAGGCGCGTAGAGCGATAACGATAGACCCAACAATCAACACAGCTATTAAACCCTCTAGCAGTGATTTTTGTAGTTCGCTAATTTGGTCGTTAATTTGTGGTGCGAAGCTAGCACTGACTAGGGTGTGATAGTCTTGTAAGCTGGGTTCGCGGTTTAGCTTGTCTAGGGCTCCCTGGACTTGTCTGTCTAGTTCGAGATTATCGGCTCCCTTCTTTGCGGTGATTCCGATACTAACGGAGTTATGGAACTTGTTTTGGTTGTTTTGTCTTTGGCCAAAACGATCAAAGTTCTTTTGAGTTGTCTCTGTCTGTCCGGTTAAGGGGTTAGGCGCAGTTTGAAAGGGGTCAATAACAGATATATCTTGGACTAAGCTCAGATTTTGAGATTTTATAAAGTCAGAAGCTTCTTTGGCCTTCGGGGCTAGTTCGGCAGTAGATTGGTTGTCGTGTCCATAAAATGCCAATACCATATTGTCTCCCCGGGGGGTAAAGCCAAATTTATATGCTTCTAACTTGGTTTGGGCGTTCTCTGGCAATAATTTTTTGTTAGCAATATCTTGCCCAAGGCTACTGCTTTTAGTCTCGGCGTTAGTACCCTCTTGATAAGAGATAACTACTGTATAGAAGTTATCGAAACTCTGTGTTTGAACTTGCTTGACTCCCTCTTGTCTGAGGAGGAATTCGCTCAGGGGTTTTGCTACTTCATTGTCTACCCTAGAGGCGTCATTAACCAAGTAGGTTCCTTGTGCAAAGGCATATGGAGTCTGAACACTTGGGAATCCCTCTCTCTTTAGAAAAGTGGTGTAGCTAAGTGCTCCAAAAGTTATTAGAGCCACCCACAGGATGGCAGTTATCTTGGGTCTATCAAAAAAGAATAGGCTTAGCTTTTGGCTAGGTGTTTCATCGGATTGCTTTACTCTTTTTTTAAACAAACTTAATAATGATTTATTTTTTAGCATTCAAAAACTCCTGACAGATAATATTCTATCAGAAGAAGTCAGTGCTTGGTATATCTAGGCTGCTAATTGCAAGGAAGCGAAGTCGCTGGTTGTTGGGCGATTGTCTGGGTCTTTCTCTATGGCAGCATAAATTGTATCGACGGCTTCTTTGGGTACGAAATCTGGCAAGTTTTCTCTGCCTATCGGATCGCCGGTATGGTGATACGGGAATGCTTCTATCTTTGACTTCTTGTTCAGGGGTTCAAAAGCAAAAGTGTTGGCAAGTTCTTGGAAAGCGGTGGCACCAAGGGCAAAAATATCATCTTCCGGAGTAGCTGGCTTGCCTTCTGCTCGTTGAGGCGACATATATGAAATTGATCCAACAACCTTGCCCTCTCGAGTTTGTTGATAATGACTGGCTTCTTCGGCGACCGGTGTTTTGATAAGAGGTTCTTGCTCGGATTGATCGAAAATTGGCGTAGCAATACCAAAGTCGCACAAATAAGCATTATTGCCATCGGATAAAATGTTGTGTGGCTTGACATCTCTATGAACTATGCCTTGACCATGAACATACTCGAGAGCGACAGCTATCTGAGCGAGGTGATTAATGATTTTTTGAGCATGCTCTTCATCTGATGCCTTTTCTCGCCTAATGTCGCCGTCTTTAGCGTACCCTGTGGCGATATAAGGCCTCTCGATGCCGTTTTCAAACACATGGATACCACTGGATACTACGGGTATGATGTGAGGGTGCACTAGGCTTTCGGATATTATTCTTTCTCGTTCGTGTCTGGCCGATGATTCTTGGTCATCATTTCGGCTAATTTTGACAACGACATCCTCGGCGGTGGCTAGGTCGATAGTTTTATAGAGGTCGGAAGAGGCGGTAGTGGCTATGGGAACATTATGAATGCCAGAGGTCAGTTCTTCTTGGCTTAGCCACATATCTGGTTTTTTAGCTACAACAAATCTATTGTCAATGTATTCACCCAGCTCTAGCCCTGGAGTGTTCGACTCTAATGAATCTAAATATTTAACCGGTGGGTGTTCTTTTGTTGGTATTTGTTCGTGCATATTTATTTTATTAATGCGACACCCTTATTGTACTCTCAAGCTAAAGCATTTTCAACAACAAAAAAACAAAAGAGCCGTATTAAATTTTACGGCTCTTTTGTATATGGTATTGACGGTTCTTGTTTAGGCTTCGTCGCCAAATTCACGAATCACTTGGTCGACATCGTTAGAGTTTAAGTGTATTTTTTGTCGTTTA
Source organism: uncultured Candidatus Saccharibacteria bacterium (assembly GCA_964521095.1). Lineage (GTDB taxonomy): Bacteria > Patescibacteriota > Saccharimonadia > Saccharimonadales > 2-12-FULL-41-12 > CAMTWJ01. Next base: position 189,319 of record CAZFPJ010000001.1, on the reverse strand, counting down.
TAAGGTCGTTGATTGTACGCATAGTACATCTTGATCCCTCCTTTAGTTTAGTATTATCTTTTTATGCCAAATTAAACTACGGGCTAGTTCGTGTGCATTTTATTTTCTGTTCACAAATTAGCGCTAGTGGATGGGGTTAGCCATCCGTGTCGATCTAGCTCTCTTTGCTCGCTAGGATCCTCTAGGCTTAGGCTTTGAGTATCTAGCTTCTCGAGCTCTTCGAGCCTTTCTTGCTTCCGATACAAAAATGCATGGATGCGTGCGTCTAACTCGCTTGTTGACATATGCTCGTACATGATCACCTCCTTCATGTTGTAAGCTCTTACATACTAACTATTTAATGTCGTGGCTGTCTGCGAGGATTATTACAAACGGCATGTAATAAAAATTACACGAATCTCGGTTAAGTCGGGTACAATGTAGGTGTAACAAATAAGAGGTGATATTTTGCTTAAAACCTTGAAGCCGTTATTAGATAATGGGCGATCACGAAGCTATAGCTCGGGCTCGACTATTTTGTATCAGGGCGAGGTGCCCAGAGCGGTTTTCGTATTAACAAAGGGCGTGGCAAAGTCTTTTAATATTTCGCATCAGGGCGAGGAACAAATTGTCACCTTTCATCTTCCTGGTGATGTGCTGTCTACATCTTGGGCTTTTGGCAGGACGGCCGGTGCCATTTATTTCTATGAAGCCATAGCTGATTGTGAGGTGGTTATGGTTCCTCGGTCGGACTTTAAGGCGTTCGTTGACGACAACCCATCGGTGACAGCCAAGTTCCTTGACAAGTATGTTTCCGGGTATACAGCGGCGCTATTGAGGGTGACTGCCCTAGAGCAAGCTCGGGCAATAGATAAGCTACTATTTACATTTTATTATTTGGCTCGTCGTTTTGGTAGAGTTAACAAAAATATAAGCAACATAGATCTCAAGTTAACTCACCAAGACATCGCCGGGCTAGTAGGGTTGACCCGCGAGACAGTCGCGGTTGAGTTGAATAAGTTGCGCAGTAGAAAAGTGATAAGCTATGCGAACCAGCAGTATAGCGTAGACATAGACAAGCTTCTCGAAGCCATGGGCGAAGACAGTTTTAAGAGTGTTGACCTGCAACGATAAAGCTTAGACGAGAGCTTCGTCTATAATGCGAAGTAATTCTTTGGGTGAGGCCCAAGCTTTGAGAATGTACTTGTGCGCACCTAGGTCGTAGGCTTCGTCTATCTCTGACTCCATGTCTAGGTTGCTAAAGATGATAACCTTTGTATTTGGATAATTTGTGCTCGGGTCAAACTTTTTTAAGAAGTCGATGCCACCGAGTCTTGGCATACGAAGGTCTAACAATATAATGTCGGGGGTGAATTTTTTGGTAATTTTGAGGGCTTCTAATCCGTCGTAAGCTGCTTTTACCTCGTGATCTTTGCTTTTTAGGATCGTTTGGTAGGCTTCGTTAAGTATGTGTTCGTCTTCGACAATTAGAATTTTTGCCATTGTCCCCTTGCTTTTTAAGTTTAGCAATCATCTCAGTCTAGGTTGTTAATATATAGTATTCTGTAAGATATTTTACTCACCAGTTTTTGGCAGGGTTATGGTAAAGGTTGTGCCCTCGCCCTTTACAGATTTAAAGCCAATCTCTCCAGAGTGCGCCTCTGTAATATTTTTTGCCAGGTAGAGGCCAAGCCCGCTACCCGGAACTTTTTTGGTGAGGCTGTTCGGTATACGAACAAATTTTTTAAACAGCAAAGGCACATCTTCTGGACTTATACCTACACCTTGATCACGGATGATTATACTCAGAGTCTGACCTTCGTCGATCAGTCGTACAGATATCTTGCCTCCAGTTGGTGTGTATTTACTAGCGTTATTAAGCAAATTCTCTATAGCCATCCGGAGATGCTGTCTGTCTACTTTGGCATGAATTTTTCGTGCAATATGGGTAGTGAGTACTTGATTTTTGTCCTTTATGGATTTGCGTTGTTCATCAACAATGTCGTGGAGCATCTTTGATATGTTGGTGTCTACTTTATCGAATTGCAAGTTCCCGCTGTCGATGCGAGCAACAGACAGCATCTGGGAAACTGTTGCTAACTGCCGTTCATTACTGGCATACGCCTTGTCTAGTAACTGTTTCTGGTGGTGAGTAATATCTCCAGCCAACCCCTCACGGAGCATGCCAACATACTGCTTGACACCGGTAGCTGGCGTTCGTAGCTGGTGGGAGGCCAAGGCTAGAAGCTCATCTTTTGCGCTCTGTAGCTTCGTTTCTTCGTCATAGGCCATAACCTTGGTTCGGTAAGCCAAGAGCATGTATACAGAGAAAGAGATCAAACAACTAACCAGGACGCCTGCTATTAATACGGTCATAGGGCGCTGTCTGACTTCTGGCGTACCAATATTAGGGGTGTTAACAAAGTCAAATGTCCATGTTTGGTTATATAGCTTTAACGAGGTTGTATTCATCTGTCTGCCAGGGTTGCTGTTGAGTGACTTAAAGTTTGCAGTCTCATAAAGTTTATTGCTCTCAGAGTGGTCGCTACTGCTATAAACCCTAAAGCCGAGCTGGTCTTGGCTACCGTCACTTATGTTAGACAGTAGCGAATCTAGGCGGAATGGGGCGAATACGAAGCCATTACTAGCCTCTGTTCGCTGGCCTACTGTGTTCGTGGGTAGCCCTTTTTTGAATAGAGGATAGTATATGATGAAGCTTTTTTGGCTTTTTGCAGGGTCGATAACCGATTCTAATAGTGGAGTTAGGGTAAATGTCCCGGTGCGAACAGCTTCATCCATAGTGCTAGCTCTGGCTGGCTCGCTATTGAGGTTATAGCCGTATCTTGTTGTGGGAGATGATGGCTCAAAATACAAGACAGGCACAAAGTATTGCTTGTTGCTAGGTGGGTGTATCTGGAAAGATGGGTTTTGTAGAATAACATCTTGAGTAAAGGTAGATGCTTGATCGTTTGACACTATTGGTGCGTACCCTATCCCTTGAACACCAGAGTATCTGTCTTTGATGTTAAAGGTCTCTACATAAGTTTTCCATTCGTCGGCGGTTACATTATCCGATGCAATAAACAGACCGCTAGCCCCTCTCATAATTTCTTCATAAGTTTTGATGCGGTCATTAACTTTACTAGTTGCTTCATCTATATTGTTTTTGACTATATCTTTGCGATCTTGATCCACTCTGTTGTGGGCATTACCCCACACCCAGAGAGTGCTAGACATTAATGCTACAAAAATGATAGCCGTAGGCAGGATAGGCATAAGGCCTGCTCTGGGTTTTTTGACTTTGGGTAGTTCTACATAAAACATAAACTTGTGTCACATGATACGGTAAAGCTACTTAGTTTCTCGTAAAATTTATTACAAAGTTTATAAAAAGCAAAAAACGCTCTGGCGGTTCGAATCGTCGCGTTTAGCTGGATAAAATATTGTTTGTGCTCCAGCTTCGAACTTCGCTTGTGGCGTTTTTTGCTTAAAAGTTGACCGTATTGATGCCCCGAATCACATAATATTAATCATCAATACACCTTTATATTACAGATGAGCTAGAGTATCATCTATGAATTTTATTACAAAATTTTTGTAAGGTTTCTAACAGAATTTTAGAAAAATTTCATGCTTATTTTATCGGCGCGCATAACTTTTAAGACGCCGATACCGTCTGCTTGTAGTTTGTATTTCTCATCTTCTCCCTCTATCAAGTTGAGACTCATGCCCTGCTCAATTATTCTCTGTATTGCCATACTTGATAGAGTTGTGGGTGGGGTGACATTTTTATTGATTAGTTTGTCTATGTATTGTTTGTGTTGCTCGGCATTTTGCTGAAAAGTCGAGGCATTACCTATGCTTAGGAGCGCTTTATGTAGAGGGTTGAGTTCTGCAAAATGGTTAGGGTCATAACGAGTAGCAAATCCTGGAAACTGGAAAACCAATGCTCTGCCGTTGTTTATTCTTACAGATTTCTGTTTTATATCTACCTGTTTGAAAACCTGAGTAGCTAATATTTTATAATGCTCTGTCTCTTGTCGTTTGTCAGCTAGTTCGTCTTGGGCTTTTTGTAGTGACTCTTTTCTTTCTTTTTGGTTAGTTGCTCGCAGACGGGCGCTCCTGACCCTTGTTTCTAGGCTAGGTTGTTGCGGGTCGACCAAATCATCTGGTATCAAGTGAGCTTTTTGCTCGATAGCGCCAAGCACTCGTATGCTTACAAATTGCTTTCCTAGGCCTTTGTCTACAATGGCAACGGGGTCTAGCTGGATATCATATATTGAGTCAGATGCGCTAGTAGGAGCAATTATTCCTTGGTTTCGTAGCATTCTGCAGGTTTTCTCCCATTGTGTTTTTGTTAAGTCCAGTGCGCCTCGTATTTCTGCAGACGCCTTAGGGTGTGCGACCTGGAAAGTTGGTTGTGCCAGTAGATACAGTATGGTTCGCTCTGCGTGAGAGTCTACGCCTTCGATAGTGGGATCTGGCTCGATAAATTCAGGGGCCTCATTGACTTCGTATAGAGCCGGGTATGGTGCCTCGGTAGGTAATTTTTCTGGATTTGCCATTTCCATGTGTTTATTAAACAAATTTTGCGGGTGGCACGCAAGCAGTAGCTCTTTAGATTTTTAAGTTAGGGACAAGAGTAGTGTCCGTGCAACATCGTAATTCGCGCGGTCGTTGGCGTGTCCAGCAGTAGTCCAGATGAGTTCTGAGTTCGGTAGTTTTTTATGCAGATTATAGGCGGTAATTGGCGGGCAAACACTATCGTAACGCCCCTGGACCATCCAGATAGGCATTTTGAGTTTGTGGGCGTTGTTCTGGATGTAGTTTTCTGGCAGGAAACAATTGTTTTTAATGTAATGCATCTCGATTTTCATGCCATTTGGATCAAACTCTTCAAAGCTATCTGGGCTAAAACGGTCGTCTAGTCGCAGTAGCGCGTGTTCAACCTGCGCAAAGGCATAGATGGATTTTTTGGCACTGATTTTGTTAGTGCTAAAAGCCTGCTTGATGTGGTAGTCATATGGGTCGTTGTGGTGCTCCTTTGGCGTGCGCGCCAAAAAATCGTCCCACACATCTGGGAAGTAACCCTGGTAACCACCCTTAAACAAAAAGTCGTTTTCTGCTTGCGTACCGGTGAATATCCCTCCAAGTACCATGGCATGAATCTGCTCTGGGTATTTGATAGCATAAGCAAAAGCCAGACAAGACCCCCAAGAGCCACCAGCTACAATAAATTTTTGGAGCTTTAGGTGGTTGGTAATTTTTTGGATGTCTTCTACTATGTCTTGAGTCGTGTTGTGTTTGACTGATCCACCAGGAGTACTTTTGCCCGATCCGCGTTGATCAAAAAATATCACGCGTTGCCTGGTTGGCACGAATCGTTGTTTGTATCCGTCGCTAAACCCGTTGCCTGGCCCACCGTGCAAAAAGACAATCGGGTATTTGGCATCTTTTTTGCCCCAGTCATGAACATATAGTTTATGCCCATCGCCAACTGGCAACATTAATTCTTTGTTGGTAAATTCATCTGGTGTCATCTTGAGATTAGTATACTCTAGGCAGATTGATTGTAAAAACCGTGCCACTGCCAGTACTACTGGCAACATCAATTGAGCCTTTGTGACTATCTGCGATACTCTTGGCTATAGCTAGGCCAAGCCCATAGCCTCCGGCTTTTGTTTTGGTGCGCGATCCGTCTACTCTATAAAATCGGTCAAATATACGGCCAAGTTCGGATGCACGGATGCCTTCCCCGCAGTCCGAAACGGCTATTTTGACATGAGTTTTTGTCGATATTGTTCGGACCGAGACCTCTGTTTTATTAGGGCTGTATTTAATAGCGTTGTCCAAGATCGTTACCAGCATCTCGGTTATTAGGTGCTTATCTCCGATAATTTTAGCTTTTTTAACGCGAGGATTAATGAGTATCTTTTTGTTTTCAGCCAGGGGTAGTACTTTGTCGATTGCATCTTGAATAACTTCGTCGATGTTGATGATATCTTTTTGATGACTACTGCCGTCGAGCTTGGCCAAACGCAAAAGTCCATCGGTCAATGCGGTCAGCTTGTCTAGCTCTTCGATGTTGCTCTGTAATAACTTTCTCATTTTCACCGAAGATAATTTATTATCATCCAAGGCCACCTCTGCTTCGGTCTTCATAGCTGTAATTGGGGTGCGTAGCTCGTGGCTGGCATCGGCTATAAATCGACTTTGAGACTCGTGGACTTCCCTGATTGGCTCTAAAGTTTTGCGAGCTAATGCGTAGCTAAGCAGTCCACCGCCTACTAAAATAAGCAGGTTTATTATTGCTATACGCAAAACCAGTCTGTTGTGCGCATCATCTAAAATCTTGTCGCGTTGAGAGTGGAGGTTGTCTTCGTACGAAGGTGCTATTGGTCCAAACAGAGAGTTGTCTAGCATCTGTGTTTGTCGCGCTACACTACGGTTAAGCTCGTTGGATAGTATGTTGTACAAGCTAGCGCTAAAGAACAAGCTAATCAACATGAGGATAGTTAGGTAGATAGCTGTTAGCCGAAAGGTTGTTTTCTTAAACATTATTGTTGATGCACCTTTAAGGCTTTAGTCCAAAAAAGTAGCCAAAGCCTCGCTTGGTATTTATGAGATCTGGGCTATTTTTGAAAGGACGATCTATTTTGTTGCGCAGATAACCAACATAAACCTCTACGGTGTTGGGTAAGATATCGGCGTCATAGTCCCAAACATTTTGAATAATCTGATCTTTACTAAGGGTGCGTTCTTTGTTGCGTACAAAAAACTCTAGTAGAGCGAATTCTAGATGAGTTAGCTCAATATGCTTGCCCTGTCTGGTGACTATGAAATTTTCTGTGTCTACTTCTATGTCTTCGTATTTTAGGATGTTATCAACAGTCTCTTTTGGTCGACGCAGTAGCGCCCTAACGCGGGCAATTAACTCCACAAAGGCAAAGGGCTTGGTCATGTAGTCGTCTGCCCCGCTATTGAGACCAGCCGCGCGCTCTAACACACCATCTTTGGCTGTTAGTAGCAAAACTGGTGTATGGTTTTGCTTTTCTCGCATGGTTTTGACGATACCAATGCCATCCGTAGAGCCCGGTAGCATGCGGTCTAATATAATAAGGTCATACGGCTCGTTTAGGGCCATGCTTAGCCCCTTGTCCGAGTCATAGCACACATCTACAGCGTACGACTGCCTCTCTAGACCTCGTTTAATGGCCCCTGCAATTTTGTGATCGTCTTCTACGATTAATATTCTCATGACACCTACATTATAGACTATACCTGAGAGAAATCTGAATTGTCTGTGAGTTAGATTACAGTCTCTACGAGGGTTTTTTGGAGGAAGTCTGCTTGTTCTTTTAGGGTATTCTCGGGTATCGCCTTAAAAAATGCGTATTCGGATGCTTGCGCATCTAGCTTTATGTCTAGAGTTTTTGGTTTGCACAAAAACGCAAGGCTAATCGGATGATCGAATCCGCCTAGGTTGTTGACTTTCATAAATTCTATGTAGCCTATATTTTTGACAACTTCTACGCCTATGCCAATCTCGGCTTGAGCTACTCGGTCGATTGCTTCAGGTATAGATTCTTTAAACAAGACGGTTCCACCCGGCAAGTGCCACTGCCCCTCGCACGGTGGCATAGCGCGTTTGGTTAGCAAAATGCCTTCCTCTGTTTGGACTATCAAATCTACGCACAGTCGAGGCACTTTAGAATAGATGCTTTTAAACTCTTCGTAACTAAAAGGTTTGTCTTTCATGAAGCTACTATTATTGCATCTTAAAAAATCAAGTTCAACCACAAGCTTGTTAGCATAGTTTTTTGACGGATTGTCTGGGTTCGTGTGTTACAATTTTTAGAACAAAAAGGAGGGTTTTTATGTTTACTCCAGAGAAAGAAGCCTTTTTTGACAGATTAGAACAACAAGATCTGTCTCTGACTTTTAATGATGTCCGCTTGCGGACTGCTCCTAGTGAAGTGGGCGCGCACCAAGTAGGCATAGCTTCTCGATTTTCTAGAAATGTTGATTTAAAGGTGCCGATTGTAAGCGCGGCCATGGATACCGTGACTACATCTGATATGGCTATTGCTATGGCCGAACTCGGTGGAATTGGCATTGTGCACGCTGGTTTGTCTTCGGAAGAGCAAAAAAAAGAAGTAAGGCGCGTAAAGCTTAGCTTGAATCGCCTCATAGAAACTCCAGTCTCTTTTGATGAAGACAGAACCATAGAAAGTATTTTGAATGAGTGCGAAGATAGGCGCCTAGACTTTAGAACTTTTCCGGTTATCGATGCAGACGGCAAGTTTGTCGGCTTGTTGTCTCAGAACGATTTTGAGTTTTCGGATAGTAACGACAAGGCCCAGGATGCTATGACGCCCAAGAGCGAGATTATTAGTATGGCGCCAGGCACAAACATCGCCGATGCATATGATGCTATGAGAAAAAATAAGAAAAAAACACTTCCGCTAGTTGGTGAAGACGGGCGGTTAGAAGGTATGTACTTGTATTCGGACGCTCGCAGAAAGGTAGAGGAAGACAAGAGCCCTTTTAATCTTGACAGCAGGGGTCGGCTCAGGGTTGGAGCAGCGATCCCGACCGGAGAGTCTGCGCTGGAACGACTCGACATGATAAAAGAATATGTGGATGTAGTGGTTATAGACAGTGCGGCTGGCGATTCGCAATTTGGTATTAGGACTTTAAAAGATGTGGTAACCGAACTATCTAACATGAAGGGTGATTTTCCGGATATAGATGTTGTTGTTGGTAATGTTTCAGAAGGAGTTTCGGCTCGACTATTAGTGGCTAACGGTGCCGACGGGGTTAAGGTTGGGCAAGGTCCTGGATCTATCTGTACTACCAGGCAAGAAACTGGCATAGGTCGCCCCCAGGTTTCGGCTGTTGCCGAATGCCATAGAGCTATTGGTGATACAGGTGTTCCAATTTGTGCCGACGGTGGCATTGTAGACAAGGGTGATGCATCTATTGCCATTGCTTCTGGTGCAAATTCAATTATGCTAGGGAGTCTACTAGCAGGAACCGACGAGTCTCCCGGAGAGATTAAGATATTATCAGACAACAGCCGAGTAAAAGCCTATAGAGGCATGGGGTCTTTAGGTGCTATGCGCGATAGTGTGGCCGCCCGGCTTCGATACGGGCAAGATAACGGTTCGGCCGTTATGTTGGCCGAGGGTGTAGAGGGCTATGTGCCATACAAAGGGTCTGTACATGATGTTGTGGGCAAGTTGGTGCTTGCTCTGCGAAAGAGTATGGCCTATGTTAACGCACCAGATATAGAATCGCATATCAGAGAGACTAAATTAACCCGTATAACCAACTCTGGCATTGCAGAATCACGGCCTCACGACATCATACAGTAGGAGTCTATCGTTCGAGGTCGACAACTTGATTTCGCTTTGGTCCAACACCTATCATAGAGATATCAACCTCCAAAGATTCTTCTGTAAATTGGATTAAGTTCTTTGCTTTTTCAGGTAGTTCATTTTGATATTGGACAAAAGATAGGCTTGAGGGCCAAGTTGGTAGTTCTTCGTAGATCGGCTTGCATTTAGCTAGGTCTTTAGCCGAACTTGGCGCTCTGCTTATTCTTTTGCCGTCAAGTTCATACTCGAGGGCAATAAATACTGTTTCGCCGAACTTGTGGACACAGTCCATCTTTGACAAAACCAGTTTATCTACGCCGTTGCCATCTATAGCATTACGAAGTTCTACAAAGTCTGGATAGCCGACTTCTCTCTCGCGTTTGGTGGTCGCACCATATTCGCCATCAACATCATTTTTCTCTCCACGAAGGTTTTTTGCCAGCGCTGGGTCGGTGATGCGAGTAACAAAAGGCCCTCCGCCAACATGCGAGCGGACCATCTTTGCCACGCCGGTTACTCGGCCTATATCTTTGTGGGACAGGCCTAACCCATCCATAAGCCCATTAACAGTAGTAGAAGATGATGTCACAAAGGGGTACATGCCATGGTTTATGTCTAGCCAGTAGGCCTGGGCGCCTTCGGCTAATACGCGTTTTTCATCTGCTAAAAAGTCACGCATAGTGCTTACGGTATCTGCTAGGTATGGTTTGAGCTCTTCGCAGGCATCTGCCCACTCGTTGGCCTCTTGCCTGAATTCGGCAGATATGTCTTTTGTAGGTTCAGTGACTCTTGTGTAGATGTCCGTCAATCCATTTAGAGCGATACTCCGTAGTTGTTTTTTGCTAGCACCCAATATATCTTCGGCACGAACACCTTCTCGTAAGTATTTATCTGATGCAACAAAAGCTATACCAGACTTAGTGCTACCCTGCTTGCCTCGCCCTTCCTCTCTGATGTGGTCCAATCTAATGTGGTGAGGTAATACCAACTGAGCTATGTCACTTATAAGTAAGTTTTCTGGACTTACTTGTAAGCCAGAATTTCTAGCATCTGCAATCTCGTCGGTTAGTCTACGGGGGTCTAAATAAGTGCCATTACCTATAATATTTATCTTGTCAGAATAGGCTATGCCAGAAGGAATCTGGTGGAGCGCAAAAGGTTCCAAGCCCTCTGGAGCTATGGTGTGGCCAGCATTAGCTCCGCCATTACCGCGGGCTACCACATCATATTTTTCTGCCTCGAGGTCCACGAATCGGCCTTTGCCTTCGTCTCCTCGTTGCAGACCAACTATTACATCTACAGACATTTCTACGCATGAGAATAACCCACCTCTGTTAATTTTGCAAGCATAGGCAGTTAGCTTTTTGGTATAATTGTACGATGACAAAACACATTACAGACTTTGTAGCCCCTTCACAACCTCATGACGAAGAACATAAATCTCATAGATCACAGTGGCTTAGGGCCGCCGTTCTTGGTGTTAACGACGGGGTTGTTTCGACAGCTTCAATTATGGTCGGTGTAGCGACCGCAACTGCTACGCAAGCAACAATCTTGACAGCGGGTATTGCCGGGCTTGTAGCTGGAGCATTATCTATGGCTGCTGGCGAATATGTTTCTGTTAGTTCTCAACGAGACAGCGAAGAGGCAGATATTGCTATCGAGGAGAAATCTATCGCCAAAAACCCAGAAGGAGAAAAAGCTGAGCTAACAGCTATCTATGTAGAGAGGGGGTTAACGCCATCTCTTGCTAAGAAAGTAGCAGAACAACTGCACGAGCACGACGCGGTTGGAGCACACGCTCGCGATGAACTTGGAATCGACGAAGATGATTTGCCTAGCCCATGGTTGGCAGCCATCGCATCGGCAATAGCCTTTACGATTGGTGCGGTTTGGCCAATCCTAGCGTCTTTGTTGTGGCACAACGCATGGGCAATAGTTATTTCTGCGATGATTACTCTGGCTGCTTCTGGTGCAGTCGGCGCATTTATTGGCGGAGGTAACAGATGGTGGGCCGCTTTTCGAGTATTGATTGGCGGAGGGATAGCCATGCTGGTCACCGGAATAATTGGTCACTTTGTAGGCGCAGTAGTCTGATCTAACCAGGACTGATTGTTGGCCAATCAACTAGGCCTTAGAGATATGTCGTAATCCGAGAAGCATCAGGACAGTCATTAGACCTGCTCCAGCAAATGCAACTATGGCTGCCCATTTAGCTATCATGCCAAATGTCCAGTAAGCATAACCACTTCCGATTAGCATGCCTCTTAGTGTTTCACCTTGGAATAAGCTTGTTTTTTTTGCTTGTAGTTCTTTATTATTAGGATCCTTCATAGATAAAGTGCTTACTTCGGAGTAGGTTTTGCCACCCGCTATCTTGGCTAGATGGGGTTTGATGTAGTTGTCTGCGTACACTTTAGCTTGCTGACCAGTAGTTAGCTGTTGCCCAGCGAATTTAGTCATCTCTACCCTGTCGCTGTCCGGCAATGCTTTGAGGGCTGGACTATTGGCTTCTGGGAAAAATATCCTCTGTGCAGACAGCTCATTCTTTACCATGTTAGATGCAAAGCTTTGTCCATACCAAGCTAGCGCTCCGACTATTAGGAGCATGGCAGTTGCAGCTACACCTAGCAATATGAATACCTTGTCTACTATCTTTCTTTCGGCTTTTTTCATTTTTATTTCCTTTTTATTTTTATGGTTTTACTAATCGTCCATAAGAGTAGCATATTGTCAGATTAAACAAAAGCATTGTATTTTCTAAATTGTTGACTTGTAAGGTATAGTATCAATATGGAAACAGTTCACTTACCGTTATTTATTGTGATTCTGCATCTGATCAATCTTTTCTGTCTCATAATCCTTATTCGTAGTGGCATCCAGATTCTTTACGACCACCCAAAGCTGTACTGGACGGACCATACTTCTGACGAAAACTGGTGGATACGATTTGGTAAAAAAGTGCAACCAAAGGACAAGCTCTGGACTGCTCGTGACGAGGCAGAATCGCCTCCGAAAAGAGCTCTTGCTCTACCGGGAGCCCATGATTTTTTGGGGGCAGGACGACATTGGCACTTTACCTTTGCGATCATCTGGGTTGTAACAGGCGCAATATACATGGGTTTTATGCTAGCAACTGGAGCGTGGTCTCGGCTTATCCCGACCAGTTGGGGTGTTTTCCCTGAGGCCATAAATGTTATGGGTCAATATTTAACGCTCAATATTCCGCCTGAGGGTGCGACATATAATGCCCTCCAACAGATAACCTATGCATTAATTGTTTTTGTTTTGGCGCCAGTGCAAATTTTGTCGGGGCTGGCTATGTCACCAGCATTTATTGGCAGATTCCCAAAGTATTTAATAATATTTGGTGGCCGGCGCCAGGTGGCACGGAGCTTGCACTTTCTAGCAATGATCGGTTTCTCGCTATTTATATTGATGCATATCACCATCACTATGGGACTACACTTTTATAGTAGTATAGGACTTTTTGTTTCGGGTAACGCTGATATGGACTTTGCCAAAGCGCTAACACTGTTCTTTATAATAGCTATTCTTATTCTTGTCTTTAATATTTGGGCGACTTTATTTACCCTACGCCACCCGATTAAACTCAGGGGTATCTTAATTAGGTTCTACACCCCAATCGTTAGGCTTCTGTTTGGTGGGCTAAGGTCTCGCCAGAAATATAGCAAGAAAGACATCTCACCATTTTTTAGGGTCAATGGTTATCCTCCAGAAACCGAAGAATATCACAAGCTTCGCGAGGGGCATTTTAAAGATTATCGCCTAAAGATTTATGGCATGGTAGATAATCCCATAGAGCTATCTATGGAAGACATAAAATCTATGCGTAAACAGACTCAGATTACCAAGCATAACTGCATTCAGGGCTGGTCTGGTGTTGCCGAGTGGGCTGGACTGCCAACGCGCGATATATTGAAACTATGTAAGCCTAAAAAAGGTGCTAAGTATGCTGTATTTCATTGTTACGATGTCTATGCAGATGGTTACAATTACTATGCAAGTATTCGGACTAGCGACTTAAAAGACGCGCAAACGATGCTTGCTTATGAGATGAACGGCAAGGACCTGCCTCTTAACCATGGTGACCCAATCCGCCTAAGGGTTGAGAACAAAGTGGGCTATAAATCGGCCAAATGGATAAGGTCTATAGAGTTTACGGACGATTATTCGCAGATTGGTCGTGGTCGTGGTGGCTACCGCGAAGATACATTGCTTTTCGACTGGGAAGGCGCGATCTAAAAATCGAATGTGTTAATCGTGCAGAAAGAAACAAACACAATACAACGGAAAAATGCCTATCTTGCCTTAGGTATGGCATTTTGTGCTCTTATCTTGAATTTTTGGGCGTGGTCGCTACTTAGCCCGCTGGGCGTAAAGTACGCTCAAGAACTAAGCTTAGAGCCGGTTATGCTATCTGTTTTGCTGGCTGTGCCGGTCATTATCGGTTCGCTTGGTCGGTTATTTATTGGTGCTTTAACCGACAAGCTTGGTGGACGAAAAATGTTTGCCGTTATTAGCCTGTTCATGGTTTTGCCGGTCGTCGGATTAGCATGCGTTTCTAGCTATTGGGCTCTGGTTTTTGTGGCTTTCTTTTTGGGCTTTGGCGGTGCTTCTTTTGTGATTGGTATCCCTTTTGTCAGCGCTTGGTTCGAGCCAAGTAAAAGAGGTTTAATGCTGGGACTGTACAGTATGGGCAATGCCGGAACAGCGCTCTCTGGATTCTTAACTCCATCAATGTCTAATCATTTTGGCAGGAGCGAAACTTTTTTCATAGTGGCAGGGCTTTTGGCTATGATCGGCGGAGTATTCTTGCTTTGGGGCAAAGATTCACCGCTATGGAAGCCAGCAAAAACCCCACCGCTCAAATCTCTACGGTTGGCTAGTAAAGAGAGGATGACCTGGGATTTATCTGTGGTTTATGCGATAACTTTTGGTGCTTTTGTAGCTTTTGGGGTCTATTTGCCTGTATTGCTAAAAACTCAGTACAATCTGGAATTAACAGATGCAGCTACCAGGGCGGCAGGGTTTATATTGCTAGCAACCATTGCCAGGCCGTTTGGCGGTTGGATGAGTGATAAGGTGGGTGCGGTTAGGGTTATACCCCCTGCCCTTTTTGTAGTCGTGGTTCTGGCTATGTTAATTGCTTTTCAGCCGACGCTACATCTTGCTACTACCGTATTATATTTGTCGCTAGCTTTTGTTCTGGGCTGTGTTAATGGCGCGGTATTTGGCATTTTATCTAGACGAACAAAGCCGAGTTTGGTTGGCTCTGTAACTGGCATAGTGGGCGCTATCGGTGGTTTTGGTGGTTTTTTGCCTCCTCTAATTTTGGGCCTTACCTACCAGCGGTACCACTCTTTTGCACCAGCATTGATGATGCTGTCATTGAGCGCCGGGACAGTGTTGGTATATATTAATGAGAGATTTAAGGACAGAATGTACCGCTAGGGTACTAAAGATAATATGTCAGAACACAAGCCAAAACACCTAGTACTAGTGCGCCACGGGCAGAGCGAAGGTGATGCTCGGCGCGAGGCATGGAAACGAGGCGAAGAATATACTACAAGCAAGCACCCCAAAGATGAAGGCCAAACAGAGCTCGGGCACAAACAGTCCCAGCAGGCTGGTCGGTGGATTGCTCAGTTTATACTAAAACCCTATTCGCTCGATAAATTTGATGCGCACTTAACTTCTCCCCTGCCCAGAACTCTCCAGTCTGCGAATTCGTTAGACCCAAGTGCAAAGTGGGTACGCGAACCGGCACTCACAGAACGCGACAGAGGTGCTGTGCAGGGTATGACAAAAAAACAGCACCAAGAACAGTTCCCTGATAGTTACGAGCATATGTTAGAGCATCCATTTCACTGGACTCCCCCCGAAGGAGAATCATTGCTAAGAGTTGCCGATAGGCTGACAACTTTTTTGGATAGTTTACTAAGCAGTAATGATACTGCGCTACTAATGACTCACCGTGATCTTATGTGGTCGGCCCATCTACCCCTAGATGGGTTGAATCTGTCGCAAATCGAGCAAGTTGACACCAACGCAATCACAAATGCTCATATATTCCATTACACAAACATCAACCCAAAAGATGGATCAATGGATGATACGCTCAGATGGAAACGATCTATCGACCCTTGCAACGAGGCTAATCTCGCCCAAAACGATGTTTGGATAGACTTAAAACGGTAGAGATATTACGATTTTTGCTTACCAAAAACCCATTTTTGAGAAGGGCTCATTGATTTATCTTTTCGGTGTGGACAACCAGCCCAGCAACATGGTCGTCGCTTGCCTTGCAACAGCTCTTCGACTGTTCTTTTGACATGTTCTTTGCGGGTTTTTTCTTGTTTTACAGTGATAGTCCAGCATATCCACTCGCTCCTAGCTAGTGGTGTTATATTTTCCCAGCGCTCTAAGGCGTCTTCGTCGGCCAATAGGGCCTTTTTTAGGTCCTCTGGTAGTTTATGATGAGTCCCTTCAGAAACTGTTTTCATAACACAAGCTTACCATGTATTTGGCGTAGACCGGTCTTTAGGGCTTATAATATATCTCATGGCTTTATGTAATATTTCTAGCAGAGATGAGTTTGAAGAGAGAGTTTTAAAGAATAAAAAGACTGTTTTGGTAGACTTTTGGGCCGAGTGGTGCCCGCCCTGCCATGCTATGGCGCCAGTTTTGCATGAGCTAGGTCAAAAACACGACGATATCGTAGACATAGTAAAGATAGATGTCGAAGGCAGTATAGACAACCATAAATTAGCCGAAGAGTATCAGGTGCAAAGTATTCCTAATATGATAATCTTTGCGGATGGAGAGATAAAAAGTACAGTCATTGGTGCTGTACCAAAGAGCCATATAATTGCAGAAATAGAAAAAGCCTCGCTTTAGGTTGCGAGGCTTTTTGCGGTTGAACAGTTCGTTCGTTTAGTAACGAGGTCGGCTGTTGCCACCAAAGTTACGGTCGCCACCTGGGCGTCGTTCTTCGCGTGGTCGAGCTTCGTTAACAGTGATAGATCGTCCACCAAAGTCTTTGCCGTTCAAATTGTTGACAGCATTCTTACCTTCTGTAGCGTCTTCGAACTCAACAAAGCCGAATCCTTTAGACTTACCACTGAACTTGTCGTTAATGATGACTGCGCTTACTACTTTGCCTTCTGCAGCAAAGAAGTCGTTTAGCTCTTGCTCGGTAGCGCTGTAAGGTAGGCCACCTACATATAGTTTCATTGACATAATTAGTTAATATTCCTTTCCTTATATTTTACCGCTTGCGTTCATTATTTCTGCTCGCGATAGTATCTAGCATAAAACTAACAATAACAACGGAGAGGCAATAGTAACCACTTGCTTGCGCATATTATAGCACCTTTTGTCCAAAAGTTACACTATTTGCGGTGATTCTTCCAGTTTTTTGTGTTGAAGCATTTCCATGGCTTAACATAACAGGTCGCGGACTGATGTTACGGCTATTACTTAACTCTGATGTATCTCATATCGAAATCTTTGCGCCAAGTTTTACCTCTATCTTCTGAGGCTTCAGGCGTAAAATGCAAGCCCTTATCCGTAGCATCTATCGTAATTTTTTGATAGAAATCTTCGTCCTCACGCGAAAATACTAGCTTTTTGCCTTCAAAATTAACATCAAAGATACGAGCTATTCCTCGTTGGTCATAGGAAAATGCCTGATATCTTTGCTGAGGATCGCTGTATCCAATTACCCAAACATCATCAGGTTTTTTATCGGCATCAGTGCTACGCATAACTATAA
Source organism: uncultured Candidatus Saccharibacteria bacterium (assembly GCA_964521095.1). GTDB lineage: Bacteria > Patescibacteriota > Saccharimonadia > Saccharimonadales > 2-12-FULL-41-12 > CAMTWJ01. Next base: position 172,162 of record CAZFPJ010000001.1, on the reverse strand, counting down.
ACGCATCATGCAGTCGCTCAATCTCCGCGTATCCTTTAACTTTGGTGTCCATGCTATCAAGAAACCATGCATTGTAAAGAGTATATTCGTATTCTCCCACAAGGAACTCTAGTGCTGAAAGTGATTTGTTTTTCACATACATGATTATAGCAAATCTAACCAACATGAATGCTTGCTAGATAATCTAGAAAAGTTCAAAATTGGCTCCCGGGGTCGGATAAACGCACATTAGTCTAATGCGCCGAGAAATTATCTCGGGCAACATACTAATGACCGAACCAACAGCCTACCGTCAGCAAGCTGTCAGGGCTATAGTCTCGAACCCGACCTAGAAATAAAAAAACCGCAACCTAAAAGGCTACGGATTTTTTATGGCTCCGGCGACTGGATTCGAACCAGCAGTAGCTACCACCCTATTTCAGGCTCGCTTTACTTTAGCTTACACCTAAGAAGAATAAAAGAACTTTTATTATGAATAGTAGAGACTGTCAAATATACTTAGGTTATGAAGAATAGAATACGTGTCGTGGGATGCATATTAAGGAATGGTGATGAGATCTTGCTACTGTATCGTTCGGAAACAGAAACAGATCCATCACTTTGGGGTATTCCAGCCGGGAAAGTTGAAAAGGACGAGTCCGACCTGCAAGCTGCAGCTAGAGAAGTATTCGAAGAGACAGGTATTAAATTAGATACGGAGTCTCTGGATTACCTAGGATTGCTTCCAATCGAATACGATACATTTATCGTAGATTTTCCTATTTTTGTCTCCTCATTCCAGGAAAAGCCCAACATCACTCTCAGCCCGCGTGAACACATAGACTTTCAGTGGATTACCCCCGGCAAGGCACTCCAACTCCCAAACTTAATGAAAGATGTGGACGTTATTATAGAAAAATTTTGCTAGGCTGGTACTATTCAAATTTTTCGTTACCGAGGATATTCAAGTGGATTAATTAGCTCTATTTCGATGATATCGTTATGGTCTGCTTTATTGTCTATCTCTTCACTAAAAGTAGTTTGCTTCACCGCTGCGTTTATGACTGAAATAGGGCCAGAATGGGTTACGACTAGCACAGTCTGATCTTTATGATTTTTTAACAGCTCATTCGTCGCATCGATAACTCTTTTTATAAGTTGATTGTTCGATTCGCCACCCGGAAAGGCAAGATCCATTTGAGTTATGAAGTCGCCTTTTACCGCACTATATGGCCTTCCTTGGTAGTGGCCAAAGTTGATTTCTCTATAACGAGGCTCGAGCTTAATATCGATATTTGTATTGGCCGTAAGAAGTTTTGATGTGTCAATGCACCGCTTTAAGTCTGAAGAGTAGACCGCATCAATATGGTATTCTTTCAGCTTTTCTTTCAGCTCTAGTGCTTTAGCAATCCCCTCGTCACTAAGCTCTCCTGGGTTTTGACCTAGCACAATCCCGGCGATATTTTCTTTTGTTTTGCCATGACGGGTTAATAGTAGTTTCATAATGCTCTTGCCTGAAAGACCTCAGTAATAATATTTGCTTGATTCAGTATGTCTTTTTTTGCACTTTCTGCATCGGTATTATCGCTTAAATAAGTTGTGACGCGCAACAAATAATAAGGTTGAATCATCAATTGCATCTATAATAGGTACCAGAAACATACTTGAAGCAGCAGGAGTTGATTATGAGTGAGCGCATCCAGCTAGAAGCAATACCGAATATACCGTACATAGAGCAGGATGATAATGTGGGACAAATATTGGTTGAAGCAGCACAACAAGCGGGAATAGATTTTCAAGAAAACGATATCGTATGTGTAGCCTCAAAGGCAGTTTCGATCGCTGAAGGCAGATTCAAGAACTTATCCGAGGTTGAGGTCAGTGAGATTGCTGAACAAATTCACCAAAAAGTACCCCGTAAGGACCCTCGTGCCGTACAAGTTATCATTGATGAAACAGGTGCACCTGACGGCAGCCGGATTGATTTGGGCGACAACTATATCGCTGGGTGGCTTCCTAATGGTTTGCGCTTGACGAGTTCCGGAGTAGACAAAAATGGGCCTGAAGAGGTTATCTTGCTTCCAGAAGATGCAGATGCGAGCGCTCGAGTAATTGGAAAAACTATTCTGGAAGCAACTGGCATAAATGTGGGCGTAATCATAACCGATAGCGACGGGCGTATAGACAAAAAGGGCGCGACACAAATTGCAATCGGAATATATGGGCTACCCCCGATTCGATCTACAGAAACAATTGATGAGACTGGAAAACCAAAAGTAAGCGAAGAGACCGTATGCGACATGCTCGCTGCATCAGCTGCATTAATCATGGGTCAGCGCGGCACAAATAAACCTGCCGTACTTATTCGTGGGTACGATTATAAATTCGACAAAAACAGTAGCATTAGACAAGCGTTAAATTAACCGCTACCTTGTTTATATTATAATTAGAGATATCTAATCAGTCATCGGTCCAGGAACCCGGTCTCCTTTCTCGCCACTTGATTACTATGGGGCTTTACGGTCACTTATAGAACCAATTTACAGGAGTAAGTCGACAACCTTCGATCCTTTTGACGGTTCCAACAACAAGACTATCGTTTATGAATATAGGGAAGCCGGACTCGAACCAGCTAACAGATAAGGGGTAAGTCCAAAAAAGAGAAAAGACCGGTCTAGGAAACCGGTCTACCTCTGTTAGTGCTTGGTCTGGCTCCCGGGGTCGGATTCGAACCGACAGCCTCGAAGTTAACAGCTTCTTGCTCCACCATTGAGCTACCCGGGATTATTGTTTTTTGAAAGCTAACCTGATTATTCTAAACGATTAAGCCTGTATCTGTAAATACTACGCGTCTTTGAGCTCTCGCAAGTTCGACCTTTCTTGGTCTCTTTTTTGGATTGTTTGGCGTTTGTCATAGCGTTTTTTGCCGGTTCCTACCGCTATTTTGAGCTTGATATAACGCCCGCCTGTTAACAGCTCTATAGGCACCAAGCTTTTACCTTGTTTTTTGGCCTCTAATAGTGCCTTTAGCTCGCGTTTTTTGACCAGGAGTTTGCGGTTTCTAACTTGTTCGGTCTCTGTTATTTGTGCGCCAGCAAAACCGGTGATAGTAGCGTTTGTCAGCCAAAGCTCATTGTCTTTAAAAACTACGAAAGCTCCGCGCAAATGGCCATGCCCCAGCCTAAGAGATTTGGTCTCTCTGCCAGACAGCGAAAGTCCGGCAATTAGCTCATCACCCAGCTGGTAGTCAAACCGGGCTCGGCGATTTTGGATTTTTTTGGTAGTGGGCTTTTTCTTGACCATAACACCTTAGAGTATGACGGATATTGCAAAAAATAACAATATATTATGGAATAGTTTAATTCAGTTTGGTGGAATTCTCTTTGTTGATTCTGCCAATTTCCTCTCTGGCTACATTCCAAAGACTAGGGTCACCTGCTTTGACTTTGCGCCAGTACCACCACTCGGCTCCCCAGGTATCCATACTCCGTAGGCCAGACTCTTCTCCGTATTGGATGCGTTTGCGTAGGCGGTCGGCGTTCATGGATTTGTTTTGTTCGGGTATGTCGGATATCTTGTTTATCTCGTAACCGTCTGGCATCCAGGGTTCGGTTTGGAGTTCGTGGATGACTAGTGGCTTGCCTTTGGCTAACTCGCCTGCTCCGGCTAGAGTTGCATAAAACCAGGGTGGATACGGATATTCAAAATATCGGTGAGTGATATTGTAGTCATAAACCCGTTTATACACGGCAACACCATAGACATCGGGGGTTGGTTGTCCTAGGGGGAATCCGCCCCAATTGTTACTTCTGGTGATGACGATTGGTTTGTTTGGGTCCAGCTTTCTGACTAGTGCGGTTTCTTCGATAAGGCGATTGCGGTCAAAGTCTGGGCACTCGCCAAATACTTCCATAAAATATTCGTTTTCTACTTGGTAGCTAACTAGCGCTGGGCTATTTTTGTATCTTTCCACAACGGCGGTCATAGCTTTTTTAAGCTCGGGGTACCAGAGCTCCTTGGGTTGGTTAATTGCCCAGTCTGGGGCGTGGCACTCTGGCCAGCGGGGTTGGCGCAACCCTACAGATAGGTTAATTTTAGTGCCAGACTCTTCGGCCATTTTGAATTGCCAGTCTAGATCAGAAAAATTGTAGGTGCCTGGGGTTGGTTCGATGTCTTTCCAGTAGCTAGTTAAACGGAGTTTCTTGATACCTAGGTCGTAGATAATCGCATGGAGGGTTTCTTTTGGATCAAGTCCAAAATAGCGAGCGTAACGAGGGATAAAAGTCGTGCCAACTACAAGGGGTTCTTTGGCATGTTTTTGCTGGTACCAATGGGCCAAACCATAGCTCCCTGCAAAAATGATGCTACAAATAATGACAATAATTGAAGTGACTCTGAAGAGCCAATTACGATTGCCCCAAACCAAGCCGACAAAACGGCTCTTTGTGCTTTGTTTTTTCTTCTTTCGCCCTCTGGAGTTGATTTTTTTGTTGGTGCCCATCTGCTATGATTTTAGGTATATATTTATGAATAAACCGCTTACGCTTTCGATTATCATACCAGTTTACAACGAAGAAAGCCACTTGCCTGCTTGTCTTGACGCTATTGCTGGCCAAAAAACTGCACCCACCGAAGTGCTAGTGGTTGATAATAATTCTACAGACCGTACCTGTGAAATTGCCAAGAGTTATCCGTTTGTTACTCTGTTGCACGAGAAAAAACAGGGGTTGATACCAGCTCGCAATAAAGGCTTCGAGACAGCCAGGGGTGATTTGTTGGCTCGTTTGGACGCTGATTCTGTAGTTGCTCCAGACTGGGTGGAGAGGGTTTTGTCCAAGATGAGTAGCCAAAATACCGTAGCTTTGACAGGTCCGGGTAAGACATATATTTTTAGCAATCTGACGCCTTTGCGGTCGGTTTTTTGGTCTCGATTATATTTTTGGCATATGTACTCGGTTCTGGGCTATCAGGTGCTTTGGGGCCCGAATATGGTCATCACCAAAGGTATGTGGGCTCAGATTAAGGGCAAGGCATCGCTAAAAGACTCCGAGGTCCACGAAGATCAGGACTTGTCTATATTAATTAAAGCGCTTGGGGATAGAGTAGTTTTTGATAAAAAGCTAATAATACACACAGATGGCGAAAGGTTGGCCTATCTACCAAAAGCTATAGAATACGAAAAGAGAAAACACAGGACAATTAAGAGGCACGGGGCGCTTGGTAGTCTTGAGATGTCCCAAAAAGACTCTCTGCATCCAGTATCTAGGTGGGCGTTATTTATTGTTCTTTTGCCTTTTGGTTTGCTGTATTTTGTAGTTGCTCTAATCTATAGTTTTGAAAAAATGGTTGGCCTTAAACCTATTGAGTGACATCGTTGCTAGTGAAGCCACCGTATTGGTTGGGTGACGGGGTACAACTGTTCCACAGCCCTCTATTTTGCTCTCTGGCCTCGGTTTGGAGTTGTCGGAACTCATCGCTTTTTGTAAACGGAAAACTAAGATAGGCAAAACCATAGCCTTGCTTGATAATTTCGGCGTTAACTAGTCTGCCGTCTGGTAAATACACATAGCGCAGTAGCCGGTTGTAGCGGTCACGATTTTGGTTGATTGGGTCGGCTTCTAGGCGAAGCTTTTGGTCGCCTATCAGATTTTTTGTAAAGTCTGCTCCAGCTTGGCCGAAGCATTGAACGGCCTTACGGGGGTCATGAGTCTCGGGTGTGTCGACGCCAATTAGGCGAACTTTTTCAATTGATCCATTCATGTTGATAGCAATTGTGTCGCCATCGTAAAATTTTGTGACAGTGTAGGTGCTAGGGTTTTGGCTTTGGATAGCAGAGCTTCCCTGCTCTATTTTTTGAGAGTTGTTGCTCAAGTATGAAACCGCCACCACCAACAGCAAAGTCAACACAACAGCACCAAGCGACCGTGGCTTTCTTTTTAGACCGAGCTTAAGATTGGAACCCATGCAGATTTATTATACTGCTTGGCCTGCGGAAAATTGCTAGCGATTTCTTTTAGCTCGCTTTGTTCTGGAAGGTATGATTTTAGTTCCTCAAGATTAAATACAGTGTCTTGCCCACAGTGGGCCAAAAACTCAGGCGACAAACCTTCTCTAGTAACTGCTAGATTTTGCTCTTCTGTGGGCAAAGCATATTTTGTGAGGCGTATGGGTGACAGCCTCGAAATATCTCGGAGAGATTTTATGGTTAAATGTTTGTCTTGTCTGTGGTTATGCCCTAGCGCTCGCTCTCGCGAAATAAATAGAGTTCCGGCTGGAAAGGCTACTCCATTGATCGAAATATCTTGTAGCGACAGTGTGTTTTTTTCGCCGTAGGTTTTTCTGATAAGCAAGGGTTGACCATCGTCATCGATGTAGATTTTGTTTTTGGACAGCCTGTGTTCTGGGTACACTTCGGGTACCCCCTCGTTCTCCTGACCCAAGGCTTTCATAAAGTTTTCTTCGGCATCGCAACAACCATCTATCTCGTTTAGGACTAATTTGTTGATTTTTTTGCTAACAAAATTGTTTGGCAATAGTTTGTTTCTTGTGTGAGTGTCGTTTACCAAGTTAACTAAGTATGACCCTAGGGTGCTTAGTTGTTCTGGCGGACGAATTACCTCTGAGGATAGGTTTGCATTTGGATTTTCTTGTAGACGATAACAAGCACGAGTAAAGGCGTTAAAGAGGTTGGATCCACACGGACTACTGTGGACAGAGTCGTGGCTAAGGCCACCCTTTTCGTCGTACCCCTCGCCAGTTATGCCCGCAAAGACTATAGGGTCTACTTTGCCTTCCATTTGCAATGCAATTTGTTCGTGTTCAGTAATAAATTCTGACATAAAGTATATATTATATCAAAAAACTAGAGTAATGTCAATAGTCTATACCGGGGTTGGCAAGGAATTTGTCATCAAAATGGTGCTTGATTTTGGTCATGTCTGTGGCAATATCCACCTCATTTAGTAGTTCTTTTGGAAAGTTACGGCCAGTTAGACATAGGCTGGTCTTGGGTGAGCGTTTGGCGAGCAACTCTTTTAGGTCTTTTACAGTCAAGAGTCCGTCGTGGACAGCGTTGTTGATCTCGTCGCAGATAACCAGGTCGTATTTGCCACTGCTGGCGCAACTTAGAGCTTCGGCAAAAGTTTCTTGGGCGGCTTTCTTGTGGTCTGCTTCGCTAATTTCTTGGGCACTCAACTCGCCGGCGTTATAAAAGCCTTTACCGCCCTTATAAAAGTGCAACTGATCTTTGTACAAGTTGCTGATGTCACGCAGGAATACATGCTCCCCTACTCCCCAATATTTGATGAACTGGATAAATGCCACGCTCCAGCGACTGCCGAGCGCACGAGCTACTAACCCTAAGCTGGCGCTAGTCTTGCCCTTGCCTTCGCCGGTATAAACTACTATAACCGACTCTTTGGTTTTGAAATCGTCCAAACTCATATGTATCTAGTTTAGAGCTCGGAGGAGCCTGTCTGCAATAGCAAAAATTTCATCCATGCTATAGGCTATGCCATCGACCCCCGCCTCTTTCATGGCGTTTGTAGTGTTTTGGGAGCGGTCGTGGTTGACTCCAATTGTATATGTGCCGGCTTGTTTGCCCGCCACAATATCGACGACATTGTCTCCTACCATGATGGAATTCTCTGGTTTGACTTGGAGGCCTTTTAGCGCCAGCAATAAAGGTTCTGGGTGTGGCTTGTGGTTGTTGACATCGTCGCCCGAGACGATGTGGCTAATGTACGGCGCAATGACAGAGCTTTCGACGATTGATCTTGTGCCGGCCTTGCCTCTACCCTGCTGTCCTCTGCTAGATACGACAGCTTGTTTGAACCCGTTTGCATGGAATTTGCCAATGACTTCGTGCGAGCCACCGTAGAAAGTGATGTTGTCGTAGTGAGCGAGCTGATACTCTAGAAAATTTTTCAAAAGCAGTTCTCTGTCGGCTTGAGTCCCTGCATGTTTTTCGATAAAGCTACTCAGATGCATGCCGAAATCGTCTGCAAAGATCTGTTGGTCTGGCATGGTTATGTTGAGTTCCGAAAACACTCTGCTCCAAACATCATAGGCGATCTGTCTACTAGGCAAGAGAGTGCCGTCTAAGTCCCATAAAATAGCATGCTTGCTGTACATATATGATATGCAGAATAGCATTTTATGATGACAAGGTGTTGTATTTGAGCTGTAGTATCTGTTAGAATAACGCAAGTAATGACTAAAGCCGCCGACACTTCGACGACTGAAAAAGAACCTGACCGGGCCGCTGACACTGCTAGGCAATTGTTCGTGATAACCATGTTTGATATGAGCTGGCGATTGGCTGTGGTATTTCTCGTGCCTACATTGATAGGAGTTTTTGTAGATAAGCAAATCAATAGTGAGCCTATTTTGACGCTTCTAGGAATGGCGTTAGGTGTTTTTGGTTCTATTGTGGTTGTTCGGGATATTATAAAAAAATTGCCAACGGGAGGCGATGAGAAAGCATGAAATTTTTCGCAACATCTGATGGCCCTCATATTGCCATAGCTCCAGAAAAACTGTTTGAAATAAACGGATATGCCATAACCAACTCGATGTTATACGGTTGGATATGCGCTGTTTTGGTGATAGCGTTTTTGGTTTGGGCAAAGAGCAAAGTTCGCATTGGGGGTACAAAAGGAGTCGCTTCATTAATTGATGCTGGCGCAGATTTTATTGTGAACACTATGGCTGATAGTCTAGGCTCGCGTAAAAAAGCTGTGCAATATGCACCATTTTTTGTAACCACCTTCTTTTTTATTGTCATAAACAACTGGCTTGGACTTTTGCCCGGTATTGGTCCTGCGATTCATCACGATGGCACCCCGTTATTGCGTCCATTTACAGCAGACTTTAACGGTACGCTAGCTATGGCAGTGGTGATGATTGTCATCGTACAGACGCTCGCTATTCGTGAGTCGGGTTTGCTGAAGCACTTGGGTCATTATTTTCAAGGGAGCTTTAAAAACCCAATGACACTAGCACTTGGCGCCATGGAGATATTCTCGGAATTAACTCGTATTATAAGTTTAGCTCTGCGACTATTTTTGAATGTAGTGATTGGTGAAATTTTGATAGCAGTCTTTGCTTACTTGGGCGGTGGGCTTGCGCCATTGGCTGCCCTGCCCTTTACTTTACTTGAGTTATTTGTCGGCCTATTGCAGGCTTATATTTTTGTTGTGCTTTGTATTTCGTACCTGGCTGTTGCCACGGCACATAATCATGACACAGCAAATGAGGAAGCACGCCTATAGGTGTTTTTAATCTGTTGTTTGTCAGTGCAAAGCATGTCATTATTTAATTAAAGAAGGAGAAAAACATGGAATTATTTGCAGCAGAAGTAGCTAACAATGCGGTACTCGCAAAAGGTATCGCGCTAGGATTTGGTGTGATGGGGCCAGCTATTGCCATTGGTCTTATTGGAGCAGCGTTCATGAACGGTGTAAGCAGGAACCCAGAAAGTGCTAAATTTTTGGGACAGGTACTTATCTTTGTCTCGTTGGCTGAGCTTTTTGGTCTGATCGCGTTCGCCTCTATATTTATTCTTAAATAAGGAAAACTTATATTAACGATATGACACAAAATATATTAGTAATGTTTGGATCGACAGAGACAGAAGCCTCTGGTATAGCGGCGCTTGGTATCAATCCCAAAGCTTTTGTTATCCAGCTGGTGACTTGGATATTTGTCTTCCTAGTGTTGCGCAGATTCGTGTTTGTACCGATTGTGAAAATACTCGATACTAGACGATCGACCATTGAAGACGGCGTTCGCTTGACTACCGAAATGCGTCAAGAGAAAGAAAAGCTAGACAAAGAAGTCGACAAGATTAAGAGCCAAGCTCGTAAGCATGCCGACGAAGTGTTGGCTAATGCGCAGTCTCAGGCCGGCATCATCATTAAAGAGGCGGAAGAATCTGCTCAGAACAAGATTGGCCTACTAATGGAAGACGCCAAGCAAAAGATTGAACAAGAAACCGAGCGAGCCAAGCGAGCTGTAGAAAAAGAGGCAGTTGATTTGATTATTCGTGCTACAGAGGCAGTTGCTAGCGAAAAGCTAGATGCTAAAAAAGATGCAGTTTTAATTGACCGAGTACTAAAGGAGCAGATATAGACAATGAGTACTTATTCTAGAGCCGAAGTTGTTAACTATATCGCTCAGAATATTGGCAGAGTTCCGTCTGCAACTATAGCTAAGCAAGTTGCAGCTTTTTTGGTGGAGTCTGGCACGGTTAGCGACCTAAGCTCTATAGAGAGGGATGTTTTGACTGTTTTGTTTGAGGACCAAGGTGTTGTTGAACTAACTGCTACAACAGCGCATCCTGTCACGGCTTCAGAAAAGGCGGATATCAAAAAAGTAGTTAAAGAAACCCACCAGACTGTCCGTAATATTGTCATTAACGAAAATATAGACCCCAAGGTAATTGGCGGGGTTCGTTTAGAGTTCCCTCACCAGACACTAGATATGACAGTAAAAGCCAAACTTAATAAGTTAAAAGCTCTAACCAGCTAAATAAGAAAGGAAATAATGAGCGATTTATCAGTAAAAGAATTATCGGCCGACATTAAAAAAGCCATTGAACAGCTAAAAACTAGGCCAGAGATCGAGAGTGTAGGCATCGTTACTCGGGCAGCCGATGGCATTGCTTGGATTTATGGCTTAAGAGGTTGTGGATCAAACGAGGTTCTAGAGATTGAAGGGCTTGACGGCAGTAAAGTGTCTGCTTTTGCGCTTAACTTGTCAGAGAATGAAATAGGTGCGGTGTTGCTTGGCAGTGATCAGCAGGTAAGCGCAGGAGCAAAAGTGCGACTGACCGGTAAGCCTCTTGAGGTTCCAGTAGGTCCAGAGCTCGTAGGCCGTGTAGTAGATCCGCTTGGGCAACCATTGGACGGAAAAGGTCCAATAAAAGCTAAAGAATTTGGTCTAATCGAGCAAAATGCACCCGGCGTACTAGACCGAAAAAGCGTGCACGAGCCACTAATGACTGGACTAACTGCGATCGATGCTATGGTGCCGATTGGCCGAGGTCAGCGAGAATTAATTATTGGTGATCGCCAGACCGGTAAAACTGCCGTGGCTATCGACACGATGATTAACCAGCACAAGCAAAAGACCGGTGTTGTAAACATTTATGTTGCGATTGGCCAAAAAGCCAGTAAGGTTGCTCGGTTGGTAGAGAGATTGCAACGCGAAGGTGTGATGGATCAAACGATCGTGGTGTCCACTTCTGCCGCCGACCCAGCTAGTTTGCAGTACCTAGCACCTTATGCCGGTACCGCTATGGGCGAATATTTCCGCGACAACAAAAAGCATGCTTTGATTATTTACGATGACCTATCTAAACACGCCGCCGCCTATAGACAGATGAGCCTTTTGCTTCGCCGCCCACCTGGACGAGAAGCCTTCCCTGGTGATGTGTTTTATTTGCACTCACGACTTTTGGAACGATCGGCTAAATTGTCTGAAGCAAAAGGTGGCGGTAGTTTAACTGCCCTGCCAATTATCGAGACTCAAGCTGGCGATATTAGTGCATATATTCCGACTAATGTTATCTCTATAACTGACGGTCAGATTTTTCTAGAGACAGACTTGTTTTATCAGGGTATTCGCCCAGCTATTTCAGTAGGAACTAGTGTGTCGCGAGTCGGCGGTTCGGCTCAGACCAAGGCTGTAAAGAGTGTTGCTGGATCTTTGCGACTAAATTTGGCGCAGTTCCGAGAGCTGGCTGCCTTTGCTCAGTTTGGTAGCGACCTAGACGCCGACACAAAGCACAGTATCGACAGGGGTCAGAGACTCACCGAATTACTCAAGCAACCGCAATATACTCCCTACTCTGTCTGGGAACAGACGGCTATGTTGATGGGTGCTACCGAGGGGGCTTTTGACAAAGTCTCTGTTAGCAATATTCAGGTTTGTAAAAAATCATTCCTTGACGAATTGCGACGCAAGCACAAAAAGGAAATGGACTTACTAGACAAGGGCGACAAGCCAGACGAAAAAATGAAGAAGTTAATTATGTCGGTAGCCGAAGCGGTTAGCAAAGATTACAAGGAGCAAAAATAGATAAATGAGCTCCATAACCTCTTTAAAGCGAAGAATTGGTAGCGTTAAGAACACTAAGCAACTAACGAAAGCAATGCAATTGGTTGCTGCCAGTAAGATGCGTAAAGCTCAGGCGAGCGCTCTAGCATCTCGTGATTATCGAGAGTCTGCCCATAGTATTTTTGGACGCATGAGTAATATTTCGGATGTTCGTTTGCACCCGATGTTTTCTAGGCGACCAGTTAAAAACCGCTTGAGTATTGTAATTACCAGTGATCGCGGTTTGGCTGGGGCTTACGACGGCAATGTTTTAAAGGTGTTGTCGGAGACTTTACGAAACAACGAACAGCAAAAAGTTAACAGTCAGGTTATAGCTCTTGGCCGACAAGCAGGCCGATTTATTGCGCGCCTCAAAGGCATCGGGATCGTTGGGGCTTACCCAATGTTTAGCAAAGAGCCGACCTCTGCCGACATTCGTCCTATTTTAACTACTGCCCTAGAGTTGTTCGAGCAAGAAAAAGTTGATGCAGTAGAGGTAATATATACCGAATTTTTGTCTAACATCAGACAAGAGGTTAAGACTATACAGATCTTGCCAGCCCCACTACCCGAAGAGGCTACGCTTTCTCCTCTAGAGACAGCATTTTTTGAACCATCAATCGACGCAATAGTAGAAGATGCGACCCTGAGGCTGATTGAGGCACAACTTTGGCAGGCGTTGCTTGAAAGTCTAGCCAGCGAACACTCTATGCGAATGCTTGCTATGAAAAATGCAACCGATAATGCGTCAGATATTATTGATGATTTAACTCTAGAATTTAACACCGCCCGTCAGGCTGCCATTACACAGGAGATAGCCGAAATAGCAGGTGGTGCAGAGGCGGTAACTGCATGAGGAATCACGAAGCTCCATTTAATGGTGAATTTAACCCTGAAGAAGAGATTGCAGAGGCTGCCGCTTTGGCTGTAGCTAATATTGTAATGAAGGACATGGCCAATAAGCATGAGCTATTTCTTGGCGAGGATGTGTGGGTTATACCCTATCCAGATCTAGTATTAGCCAGAACAGAAGTTGCTAGCATGGCTATTGGGCTAGATAATTTGCAGACTACTTCTCCGGATACAGCGAAGGTAGCAAAAGATTTAATATATGATGACCTAGCCTCTGCAGAGCTACCTGCATCGGTATTTGACGACCGAAGCGATGTAGACTACAAAGAGCTTGCTGTTTCAACTGATGGATTTACCAAGTTATTGGCAGAAGATTATAAAAGATATTTAAACGGACGAGACAGTACGAGTGTATTTGACTCAGAAGAGCTATAAAGAAGGAGGATTTGATGGCACAAGATAAAACTAAAGGAAAAGTAAGCCAAGTTGTTGGTGTTGTTGTTGATGTAGAATTTTCGGAAGGAAATTTGCCAGCTATATACGACGCGTTAAAGCTAAAGGTTGGCAAAAGAGACCTTATGCTAGAAGTAGCTGGTCACCTAAGTGAAACTAGTGTACGGTCTATTGCACTTGGTTCTACAGAAGGAGTAAAACGAGGCGACGAGGCTATAAATACCGGAGACCCAATTAAGGTGCCTGTTGGCAAGGACACTTTGGGCAGGATGTTTGATGTTATTGGTGACCCAATAGATGGTAAAGGCGGTACATTTAACAGTCGAGCGCCGATTCACCGTGATCCACCAACTCTTGAAGAGCAAAGTGGCAAGGTAGAGATACTAGAAACAGGCATCAAGGTAATCGACTTAATTGCGCCGATTGCCAAGGGTGGTAAGGTTGGCTTATTTGGTGGCGCAGGTGTGGGTAAAACTGTACTTATTCAGGAGCTAATTAACAACATTGCTAAATTCCATAGTGGCAACTCTGTGTTTGCTGGCGTTGGCGAGAGAACCCGTGAAGGTAACGACCTTTACCACGAGATGGCAGAATCCGGCGTGCTGGACAAGACCAGTCTTGTGTTTGGTCAGATGAACGAACCACCAGGAGCTCGTTTGCGTGTAGCTTTGTCTGGACTAGCTATTGCCGAAGGCTTCCGTGACGAAGGTAAAGATGTTTTGCTTTTCGTAGATAATATTTTTAGGTTTACGCAGGCTGGTGCAGAGGTTTCTGCCCTGCTTGGTCGCTTGCCTAGCGCAGTTGGCTACCAGCCTAACTTGGCCCAAGAGATGGGTATGCTACAAGAGCGAATTACCAGTACTAAAAAGGGTTCTGTAACCTCTGTCCAGGCAGTATATGTGCCAGCCGACGACTTTACCGACCCTGCTCCTGCTACAACTTTCGCTCACCTAGACAGCACGATTGCTCTAAACCGGTCTTTGACCGAGCTTGGGTTGTACCCTGCGGTTGACCCGCTAGACAGCTCCTCTACCCTGCTTGACCCAGAAGTTGTAGGCGAAGAACACTATCGTGTTGCTCGTGAAATTCAACGAGTCTTGCAACGCTACAAAGACCTTCAAGATATAATTGCTATTTTGGGCATGGAAGAACTTTCTGATGAAGACAAGAAAACCGTTGAGCGAGCTCGAAGGATCCAAAGGTTCTTTACTCAACCATTTAATGTGGCGGTTAACTTTACTGGTAACGAAGGTAAATATGTTTCGCTAAAAGACACGATCAAAGGTTTTGCCGAAATTTTGGATGGTAAACACGACGATAAGCCAGAGAGTGCTTTCTATATGAAAGGTGCGATAAGCGAAGTAAAATGATTAACCTAAAGCTCGTCACTCTAAGCGGTGTTCATTTTGATGATGCCGTGTTTGAGGTTGTCATACCGACCATGGCTGGAGATATAGCTGTTAACGAGGGGCATGCTCCCTTACTTAGCGTCGCTTCTCCGGGGCTCGTAGCAATTCGTAAAGAACGAAAAGTCAAAGACGACGATAGAGAGTTTGTCGCTATATATGGTGGTACGGTTGAGGTGCTAGGCAACACGATAACCGTCTTAGTAGATGATGTAGATACGGCTAGTGGAGTCAATGAAGCCGAGGCAGAATTGGCCTATAAGCGAGCCCTAGAACTCAAAGACAACGCTAAAGACGAAGTGTCTTTGCAAGAGGCCAAGGCTTTAGTTGATCGTTCGGCCGTTCGGCTCAAGCTAGCAGGTGTCCGCAAGCGGTCGCATAGACACTAGATGTAGCGTGTCTGCCAAGAAATAGCACTATATGTAGTAGTATTGTCACTATTTTGACGGAGTGCTAAAATGAGGTCTTTGCTATAAAAATATGAATTACGAAAAGGAACCAACAATACAAATGACAGGAGCAGAGCGCATGCCATTAACTAACGA
Source organism: uncultured Candidatus Saccharibacteria bacterium (assembly GCA_964521095.1). Classification (GTDB taxonomy): domain Bacteria; phylum Patescibacteriota; class Saccharimonadia; order Saccharimonadales; family 2-12-FULL-41-12; genus CAMTWJ01. Next base: position 156,828 of record CAZFPJ010000001.1, on the reverse strand, counting down.
ATTAGAAAAAGGGCCGATTTTGGTAGAGTGCATTGCACCAGAAGGGCTAGGCTTTGGACACGGTAGTATATCTGTCCAGGAGCGTATTGTGTCGGGTGACCTAAGTAGGCATGATATGGCTACTGCCGAGGGAATAATTCGTTCAGAAGAAGGTATGACAGCTATAGAGTCTGACGACGATGGTTGTTCTGACGGTCGCGATACGGCCTCTATTATTAAGGGTGCAGACAGATACAGTGCAGACACCAAGAAACAACGGGCAAAAATATTTGGTGGTGGTTCTGCCATGGCTACCGCTGGACTGATCGGTAATGGCGCAATTAACCCCAAAGAAGATAATCTGACAGATGCTTTTGAATACGGTATGTTTAGGCTAGAAGAAGCAGGCCTTGATTTTGGCGCACATACAGTTACTAATTGTTCTGACGGCAAATCTGGCTGTGGAGCGATTGATGAAGCGCCGGCTATCATCGAAAACATCGGCAGATACCGCGAGGAGATTACTAAAGCTGTCGATACTGTAATCGATCCAGCCTTTGACAGGACAGAACTTGGCGAACTTTTGAATGAGTCTTTTGACAATTTCGCTGTTATGCACGAATCAGAGTCTAAAGTTGTAGGCGAAGAAGCCTATCAGGGTGGTTCGATTTTATCCAAGCTTTTGAAGCGGAACAAAAAAGTAGCAGAGCTTGCCGATTCTCATAATGAGGTGGCAATTGTGGTTAGCACAGATATTGACGACATGACAGCCGACCAGGGCGCAGTAAGAAACGCTACTGATGGCAAGGCGCAGATATTCCCTATTGATGTAGCAAGACTAAAGAGAATTTCTGACGAACTATTCGAGTACGATCACGACAAAAAACAGGCTCTAGTTTCTATGCTTGTTTATACTTTTAGCGTTAGTGCTACTTTGACCAAAGGTGACCTGCCTACTTTTGTTGCACACCGCGGTCAACCTTTTGTATCTTTATATTTTTCCCAGCAGTAGATCTGTTTCGAATTTTTGAATTCCTTCGATGTCTGGCGAATAGTCAGAAGTGTCGGGCAGGTCTAGTTGCTTGACTTTATCCCAAACGACTTCGATGATATTTTGCAGCTTATCGATCTCTTGTTGAGTTGGGGTGTATTCGCGGATAAGATTTTTGGCAGATTCGGCCTGAACAAAAATCATTTGGCCTTCGATTTGTTTGCTTTGTCCAAATAGAGGGTGGTTTTGGGCTAGCAAAGCATAAAAAATAAGCTGTGTTTTTTGTCTCCAGGCCTTAATAACCTGGGCTTTGTTGGTTGTGTCAAAGCTAGACAAAGGTTTACCTGTTTTGTAGTCAACGATAACTAGCTTTTCTGACAATTCGTCAACGCGGTCTAATTTGCCGTCTATGACAGCTTTGTCCAGTCGAACGGCTTTTAGTCTTTGTTCCGGTTTACTGCCTTTGGGGAGCGAATACATATCGAAAAAGCTATTCAACAACAATATGCCCTGTTCTCTGAGGCGCTTTTGTTCGAGTTCGGGCAGGTATTCTTTTGACAAAATGGTGTAAAATTCGTCGATAACTTGACTAAGGTTAAAAGTATCTTTGTTAACCAACTTTTGAGCAAACTCTAGTGTCTCATGAACAGCCGTACCCAACGACAGTGGACCTGTTTTGGCTTCTGGTAAGCGCAAAATATTTCGCTCAAAGAAATAGCTCGGCCCTCCCCTGCTGACATCCAAAAAGTTTAACAGGTTAGTAACATTAATCGAAAAATGTTCTAACTTGCCTTTCAAAAATTCCTTTTCTTCGGTATGAGACAGTCGTGGCCAGCGCAAGAATTGCTCTAATAGCTCAACTGTCTGCTCTGTAGTGTAGTCGACATTAGAGACAGTGGGCTCGGTCATGCCTCGAAGTAGGCTAGCGGGAGACACTTCTTTGCTGGCATGGTCGAGATCATAGCTGGTAGCTATGACAGTGTGCTTGGCGCGAGTTGTAGCTACAAACAATAGTCGTGCATAGTCATCGTCGGTTTCCATAGGTGGTTGCAGGGGCAAATTAGCTGGCGGGAGCTGGCGGGAGGCCTTTGGCTTCCAGTTGTCTTCTATGGCGTCTATAACAAAAACTATGTCAAACTCTAAACCTTTAGCCTTGTGGACCGAATATAGCTCGATTGCATCGCTCGCACTAACAAAGGGCGATTGATCGGATATAATTTTGTTATTTGCCGTATTTATATCTATAAAATTTATAAAATCTCGTAAGGTTGGATTGCTCCCTTGTGAAAAGTCGCGCACTAATTGGCGCAAAAGCTGAAGAGCGGACAAAGCAGAAAGATACTCATTGTCGATATATTTTTTGCTAGCAAAGTATTCCCTGATTGGGCTGGTATAGTTTTCGCCCGGGCGCAGGCCAATGATGTACTCGATAACAAGTGTTATGGGTTGGTGGTCTGCCTGAGAGGCCAGCCAAAATAAATGACTGGCAATGTCCTCAAGTGTTTTGTCGGAGCTGTTGCTCATGGTTTGTAGCCAGTCTTTGTCTTTTGTCTGTACAGCTAGTTGCCAAAGACTACTAGGGTTTATTTGCCACATAGGGTGTCGGAGGGTTGTTGCCAATAGGGCGTTTACTTGCTCCTTGCTATTGTCCTGAATAGCCGCTACAAGATTTGCTAGTGTAATTACCTGCTTAATGACTTCAAAGTCTAGGATGTTATTTTGTTGCTCGTAGCTAACCGGTAAGTCGTTTTGCAGTAGTATAGCCGACAGATTCCGCAAACTTTCGTTGCCTCTAGCTAACACCGCAATAGAGCAAGAACTATCTTTTTTCCGATAGGCTTTGATCTGCTTCACTACCTCATTGAGCTGGTGCTCTCGGGTCGGGTATATATAATGAGCAATATCTCCCTGGCGTTTTTCTTTGGCCGACTGTAGTTTTTTATCGAGGTGCGGACGACGAGTTGTCAGCCGATCGCTAGCTTGCTGGATAATCTTTTCCGAAGCATCTATGACCGCTTGGTTAGATCGATAATTTTTGGTTAGCACAATTTCGGTAACATCTTCGTATGTTTCCTCAAGAAACAGCATATTATTAAGCTCGGCCCCATTAAATCCGTATATAGATTGGTCATCATCTCCTACCACCATGATGTTTGGTCTGCCATTGGCACTTTCGTGGTCTGCTACCAGGTGAGCTAGGCGGAGTTGCGCATAATTGCTGTCCTGGAATTCGTCTATCATGACATAGTTGTACCGCTCCTGAATATCAGCCAAGAGTTCCGGGTTGTGCTCCATCTGGTAGATAACCTCGATAAGCATATCCGAGTAATCATAGTATCCTCTTTCATGTAGGTTGTTGCGGTATTGTTCGTATACAGTAGCGAGCTCTAGCCACCAGTTGTTGCGTTTGCGTTCGTCATGCATCCCTCTTTGTCCGTTAATAGATTTTATCCACTTACTCTTCCATTTGCCGGTATTGGTAGTTTTGTTTGTTCCTTCGTCTAGTTCGATGGCTACGGCAAGGCTATCTGTGATAACTGTTTTAAGGGATTTGAGCGGACTGATGAGTTTGTCTATGGGTTGGTCTGGTAGATTGCTAATTGCTATTTGTATGTCTGGCAACTTTTTGTAGCCAAGGGTTTGAGATAGTATGTCTGTCATTTGTGGTTCAACCACATCGATATATGCCAGGTTAGCATTAATCAGCGCCCTTAGCTTCCCAGGCGTTAGTCCGGCGTCTTTGGTTAGCTGGATCGCCTTTAAAACAGGATTTATGGAGGTGTATTTGCCAGCAAATTTTAAAGCTAAAGGGTTGTCTGGCGGTAGCTTGGCCAAGATATCTTGGATAATCTCTAGCTGTACGGTGTCGGGGGCTGTAGTCAGAGTCGCGCCGTTCCAAAAATGCTCTGGATACTGATTCATAATCTCGGCAGAAAAACTATGAAAAGTTTTGACGGATACTTTACGAGCTGTCGGCCCCGCCAGCTTGAGTAAGCGGTCTTTCATGTTTTTAGAAGCTTTGTTAGTAAAAGTCAGGCACAATATGTTGCTGGGATTTGTGTCGGTTGTCTTTAGGATGTTAGCAACACGCATACCGATTAGCTGTGTTTTACCCGTTCCTGGCCCGGCTACAACTAGCACCGGCCCCTCGATGCAAGACACGGCATTCTGTTGCTCGGGGTTTAACTTGTCGTATTGTTTTTGGTAGTCATCCATGCGCTTACCTTATATTCTACACCGTATGCTTTTCCACAACCATATATTTTATAGTTGCAATACACTAGATATAGCAGTATATTACGATTAGTTATTAACGGAGGTTATCAGTTATGAATCAGAAAAAAGTCGAAGATGCTATGGAAGAGTATCTAGTAAAGAAAGCGCCTTTTCAGATACCAGACAATGGTCGCAAAGCTATCGTAGAGTGGCTACCCTGGATATCGGTGGTGGTTGGTGCTATATCTCTGTTCGCTGGGTTAGCTTTGTGGAAGTCAGCTCATACGGTCAACCGTTTTGTAGATAATGCGAATGATTGGCTCAAGGCTTATGGAGCCGAGCCAGTGCACAGCACGCATAACATCGGTCTTTTCTTTTATATTGCCCTAGCTGTGATTGTTGTTCAGGGGGCACTAGCGCTATATGCTTTCCCTGGGCTAAAAGCTCGAAACAAAAAGACTGGTTGGAACATATTACTACTTAGCACTGTACTAAACTTGTTTTATGGTGTGTTCGTGTTTATCTCGGATTATGGCGACTTCGGCAATATCGTTGGTTCGCTCCTAGGAACACTAATCGGTCTTTACATCTTGGCTCAAATAAAGAGCTACTACACTCCTATAAAAGATAAAAAGTCTGCACCTGCAGAAAAGCCTAAAAAAGCTACTGCCAAAAAATAATTTACGGTGTCAGTTTTTTGTGCAGAATTCTTTTGAGTTTGCGCAGAATGCGCCTAATAGTTGAGGGCTTGCCGTTGTTATTGCTTTGCCACTCTTTACCTATATCCGTATAGTCGATAGCAAAATTAATATAGACTGCGTTGGTCCAGCCAAATCCAATTTGTGGTGGATATAGTCCTGCCTCTGGGGCGCTGGCGGGGTTTGCTACATTATAGGCTTCGCGAAATACCCCATGCCTCTCGTAATAGTCGGTGTTGGTTTCTAGCCATTTTTGACCAATGTTCTTTGCAAGATCATTGTATCCATATCGCTCTAACCCCTTTACTACAATCCAGTGTAGGGGCGCCCATCCATTGGGGTGCGCCCATTGATGCTTGTGGTCGCCCCCTTTGTTCTTGGTGGGTAGAGTGGTCAACAGGCCACCTTTGTCCATAAATTTTTCCAGATGTTTAACCAGATGTTTTGCTTGTTCGTCGCTAGCGAGTCCTGCCCAAAGTGGATAAAAAGAAGCCAACGACCATACGCTAGAAAAGTGATTTTTTTCGTAGTTATAGTCAAAAAAGAATTTATTTTTGTCGTCCCATAAGTACTGGTTGATTGTTTCGGCTCGCTCGCTGGCTCTGTCTTTCCATGCATCTGCAGTTGCTTGGTCTCCTTGCAATTCGGACGCCTCTGCAAAGTCGATCTCGTATTTATACAATAAGGAATTTAGGTCTATCGGTATGTATTCTAGGCATTTATCGTTAAAGCGAGTAGTCATGTCCCACCCGCTCTCGGCCTCTGCAAGTGAGTTTACTAGGTTGATGTCGTAGTATCTACTTAATCCATGAAATACATTGCGCCAGTTTGGTTGCTGACTACCCATCCATACCGTAGTGTATTCATATTCGGCCACAGCCATGCTGTCTTGTAGCCATATAAGGTCTTCGGTGGTTTTAAAAACATCCAAGACATAGGTAGTTAGTAGTGGAGGCTGGGATCGGCCGGTAAAGTAATAGCGATTGCCATTAGGGATAATGTCGAACCGCTTAGCCATATACAGCAGATTTTCTAACATGCCACTAGCCAGGTCTTCTTTGTTTGTCATCAACAAGGCTTGAGCAATAAAAAAGCTATCCCAATAGTACATCTCGTCAAACGAAAAGCCAGAGCCACTATGCGCGCTAGGCACTATATATGGATAAGGCAGTCCTACTAAAGTCCCCTTGTCATCTGGATTGTAGCGCTCCAAGCTGTCCCAGCGGTCTTCTATATAGTTAAGCGCTTGGGCTATCGAAGAGTCATTGAGGTGAATATCTGAGTACAGTGTTTGTTTGTTCGCCATAATATCTAGAATACTATAAAGACGCTTGGCGTCTGCCGTCAAATTGTTTGCTAAAAACTACAGCAGGTTAGCCCATGTGGGGCATGTCATCATCCATAAAATGTGGCGCGATGATCGATCCGTCTATGCGCTTTATTATACTTTTTGCCTGTTCTTTGTGGTGACGGGGTAAAATGATATGCGTCGGGATATCGCAGTCACTGTATTCTCGAGCTAGTTTTTTTGTTTCCGATAATTGAGGCATACCTTCTGTTTCGTTTGATTCCACAGGATACTCATCTATCAGGAATACATTACGCCATTTGTACTGATTAATCGCTCGCAGAGTAATTCGTTCAATATCTATGCGAAAGTTGTCTCTGTGCAACCTCCGATCTTCAACTGATCTGTCAAAAAACACAGGAATAGTTAGTCCGACTTCTTTTGCTTCGAGGTCACTATAAAAATTTAACCAATCATTTGGGTCGCTAGATATTACCTTAAAACTCATCTCTTCCAGAGTTTCGGCAACAGCCTGCACAGATTCGGGGTGTTCACCCGATATAATATTCCAGTTTGGACGCAATGTCTCTCCGTGATTAGTCATGGGCACATAATACAACGGATATTACAAATATCAAACCACAAGCACTTACTAAAAAACCGATGCAATCTACTTCCTGTTGTTGGTAATGAGTGTGGTGGTTAATCCTGCAACTACCAGCATGACAACAGAGTAAAATCCAATCTCTCCGTATAGTTCTACTTTATATCCCTCGTTAAAATTCATAACAAAATAGCTAACAGCAGTTGTGGTATAGGCCGCGATACACAAAACAGCTGTGGCGTAAACAGCAGTCCGTTTTAGGGCAATGGCTGAAACCAATATTGGTATAGCATACAGCGCTACTGCCCTGCTGGCCATGCCACGCGAGCCGTAAATAAGATACGACACGATAGCTATATCTGTTGTCACCAACAAAAATAACAGTATTTTGTCGTAGAACTCCGAAGTACTCTTGTTTTTTGCTAGGTACCAGATGACCGCAGTAACTGCAAGTAAGCCTGCAGATATCATCCACCGTTTCATAACCGTCTCTGGTGGGATTAGTTTGGAGGCGTCATAGACGATTATCTGGGCAATCAGTAATGCCACAAAAACAAAGTGTATCTTTGTGGTCCGCACCAATCTGTTACTAAGTAAGTTTGTTTTGGCCATATACTACGAATATTCAAACATAAGCATCACGGCGTTGTCAATTAACATATAATAAGAAGATGGTTAACCTACAAAGAGCAAAGTTCTGGCTTCATAGAGTCTTAAACTTGCCATATAAACTACATGTCTCTACTTATGGGTCTAGAAAAAAGCCCGTCATAGTGTTGTTCCATGGTTTAAATACAGATTCAGGCAACTGGACTGAGGTTGTAGGTGAGCTAAAGGCTGACTTTAGAGTGGTTGCCTTAGACCTGTTGGGTTTTGGTCAATCTCCAAAGCCAGACTATATAGACTATGACCCCCAGGATCATATTCGTAGCATTCATTATTCTTTAACCAAACAGAAGATAGACACACCTTTCATATTAGTAGGACATTCTATGGGGGCTGTTCTAGCAATGCACTACGCCAGTACTTACGGGAGTAGCGTAAATCATATTATCCTGTGCAGTCTTCCCTTTTACAAAAATAATCAATTCGATAGCAAGGCTAGCGGATGGAGAGCAACTATCTCTGATAAAACTTTGTTGTATATCTATGATCAACTTTTAAGGTGGCCAAACCTGACCATTGGTGGCGCTCAGTTTCTTCAGATGATAAAGAGGGACAGAACGCTATATAATCTAAATAAAGACAGTTGGTACCCTTTCGCTCAGAGTCTACGGAATACTATCGAGGCTCCATCGCTTGGAGACATAGCGAGATCTATCACAATCCCGGTAGACATCGTATATGGCAAGGCCGATCCGTTAATGAATACTGCCAACCTCAAGATGTTTGCTCGAGCCAATAAAAATGTGCATTTGCACGAAGTACGATCTTCTCACGACATCAGCAGTGCAATGTCTAAAAAAATATGTGATACAGCAAGAGGCATAAATTAGCGGATCAGGCCGTCTATTGATATGATGATCGAAAAAGCTATTAGTACCGTTAGCGAACTGCCAAAAGCCTTTTGAGCCCATTTGGGGTGGCTTCTGTCGGATAGAGTTACCTTGAGCCACCAAAAGCCTAGAGCTATCAGAGCCAAATAGGCTACTACGCTTAGGTCTGATACTATCTTTAGCACTACAATGCTAGGAATAAATAATATCGTATAGAAAATTATGTGGTTTTTGGTAGTCGGAACGCCCTTTTTTACAGATATTACAGGTATTCCAGCAGATTTATATTCGTCTTTTCTAAAGATAGCTATAGCATAAAAATGTGCCATCTGCCAGACTGCCATAATCAAGAATAGCGCTAGCGTAGTTTGGTTAAATGAATTCGTCGTCGCTACATATCCGGCAACCATAGACGATGCCCCCGGCAAGGTTCCCACAGCCGTACCAAGATAAGACTTTCGTTTTGCGTATCCGTATATGCCTACATAGCTAACAAACCCAAAAGCACCAACCATCACAGTCAGTGTATTGGTGCACAAAATTAGCAAAGCTAGTCCACCAAAGCCCATCAGTATCGAGGCGAGCAAGGCATGTAGCGAAGAGATCTGCCCGGTTACTAGGGCCCGACTCTTTGTGCGCTTCATCTTGCTGTCTATAGACCGGTCTATATAGTTGTTGGCTATAGTTCCAGAAGCCAGTATCAGTGTCGTACCAATTGTCATACCGGCAAAAGCTAGCCAGTTAAAAGGACTAACAGAGGCAAACAAAAAACCTGCGACAGCGGTCATGACATTGGCGCCGACTATACCAGGTTTTATGAGTTTGTAGTAGGCACCAAGCATTAGTGATGGTGTCCCATTCCCTCATCTTCTATTATTCGGGCTGGAGAGTCTTTGGTGGGCTGGTGGCCATCGTGTTGATACTCTAAGTTGGCCATAATCCATAGCGAGCCAACCACCAGCACCAAAGTCATAAAGATCATAAATAAGAACACCATCAGGTTCCATCTTGGTTTAGACTCTCGGCCCAGGTGCAAGAAAAAGACTAGCTGTACTATTAGTTGGCAAAGTGCGAACACAATTAGGTAGGTAGCAATCTGTCCTGCTGATAAGAATTGACCATTAGAATCTATGTGCTTGATCGTTATACCAAAAGCCCCCACAGTCAAAAGTAGCGATAAGGCATAGCCAATTACATAGGATTTCATTTTTACTTTACCGTGTTCCATCTAGAGCGACCCCCTCAGGTAAACAAAAGTAAATATAAAAATCCAGATGATGTCCAAGAAGTGCCAAAACAGACTAAATAGTCCTACCCGTCGGGTAGTTACTCGGGTGAAACCTCTTCTCCACAATTGGGCCATGAGGGCGCTTAGCCAGATTAGTCCTGCGGTAATGTGCAAACCGTGTGTCCCTACAAGGGTGAAAAACGAAGATAAGTAAGCGCTTTCCCGCCAACTACTGCCTTCGTTAACAAAGCTTACAAACTCGTGAACTTCTAGGCCGACAAAAGCTAGTCCAAGCAAAAATGTTACACCCAACAAAGCCATAGTATGGTTTTTTTGTCGTCGTTGCATCATTAGTACGGCAAGCCCAGCAGTAAAACTACTGGTCAGCAAGATGACAGTTTCCAAAAATACATAGTTTAGGCTAAATAGTTCACTACCACTAGCCGAGCCAAAGGTAGCGTTTTGTAAAACTGCAAAGACGGCAAAGAGTGTGGCAAACATGACGCAGTCTGTCATGAGGTATATCCAAAAACCTAGGGTAGTTTTGGATTCGTCGTGCGAAGCTTTGTGTGCTGGTGCAACTTTACTCATGCTTTGGCCCTCGCAGTTTCTTCGATCTTTTTTACCTTCGAGGCAGGTATGGTGTATTCGGTCTCGTCATCTAGCGAACGGATAACTAGGCACGAGATAATCCCAACAACCCCTAGCAATACGGCCAATGGAACGTGCCATATTACAGCAAAGCCAGCCAAAAAGGCGTAGATGCCTATGTACATTCCAAAAGGACTGTTTTTTGGTAGCTGGATGGCTCTGTATGGCTGGTCGTTCTTAGTTTTGCTGAGTTTTGTCTCCCAGAACTGATCGCGCTTCGACACAACAGGTATATGAGCAAAGTTATAAACCGGAGCCGGTGATGGAATTGACCATTCTAGGGTTCGGCCATCCCATGGGTCGCCAGTAGTGTCTCGGTTGTACTTGCGCAAGAAGACACTAACAATTATTTGTATTATTTGCACCAAAACGCCAGCCCCAATAATCCCAGCTCCTACGCCTGCTACTATAAACAATCCTTGCCACCCTAGTGATGCATCATAATGTTCTAGGCGCCTGGTTGCTCCCATAAATCCCAAAATGTATAAAGGAATAAATGCTACAGCAAAACCAAGTACCCATAGTTTTGCCGCTAGTTTGCCAAGCTTCTCGTGCAAGGTAAAGCCAAAGATTTTTGGCCACCAGTAGACTATGCCAGCAAAATAGCCAAACACTACTCCGCCAATAATCATGTTATGAAAGTGTGCTACCAAAAACAGGCTGTTGTGCACCTGAAAATCTATTGGTGGAACGGCCAGCATAACCCCAGTTACGCCACCAATTGTAAAGGTAAATACGAATCCCAAAAACCACACCATCGGGCTAGCTAGGCGGATCCGTCCTTTGTACATGGTAAACAACCAGTTAAAGACTTTTACCCCCGTCGGGATAGCTATAACCATAGTCATGATGCCAAAAAATGCGTTGACATTGGCGCCCGCCCCCATGGTAAAGAAGTGATGTAACCAGACCAGGTAGGACAATATAGAGATAGACATTAGTGCCACAACCATAGATGTGTACCCAAAGAGGCGTTTTTTGGAAAAGGTTGGCACTATTTCCGACAAAATTCCAAAAGCTGGCAATACCAAAATATATACCTCGGGGTGCCCCCATGCCCAAATAAGGTTAATGTACATCATGGCGTTACCACCTAGGTCGGTTGTAAAGAAGTGCGTACCAATGGTGCGGTCTAGCGACAATAGAGCCAAAGTCACAGTCAAGATTGGAAAGGTAAAGACCACCAAAATCATGCTGGCAAAAACACTCCAGGGGAACATCGGCATTTTCATCAAGGTCATGCCAGGTGCGCGCATTTTGAGGACGGTAATCATAAAGTTTATGCCAGACAGCAGACTTCCAACTCCGGCTATTTGGACACTCCAAATCCAGTAGTCAACTCCTGGCCCCGGACTAAACTCTAGGCCAGATAACGGTGGATAAGCCAGCCAGCCTGTCGCCGCAAACTCCCCTCCTACCAACAGGGACAAATTAATCAGGATTGCGCCGGATGCATAAAGCCAAAAACTCGTAGCATTCAAGAAAGGAAAAGCCACATCTCTAGCCCCTAGTTGCAGGGGTAGCACGAGGTTTATGATGCCAAACATCAGCCCCATGGCGACAAAAAATATCATTATGGTGCCATGAGCGGTAAATATCTGTTGAAAGTGATCCGCATGCAGTATGCCGGTAGAATCTCCGCTAGCCAGCGCCTGTTGCACGCGCATCAAAACGGCGTCGCCAAAGCCTCGCAAGAGCATAATAGTCGCCACAGTTAGGTACATGATACCTATGCGCTTGTGGTCTAGTGTGGTTAGCCATTCTGTCCATAGCCAGCGCCAGCGCTTAAAGTAAGTTAGCAAAGCAAGCACAGTAAGCGCGCCAAACAACACACTCAGTTGTCCACCCAGCAAAATCGGGTCTTTAAAAGCTAAAAAGCTAAAAAAGCTTGTCATCTAGTGGTGCCCTCCATAATGGTTCATCTCGTCCATGTTTGGCATTTTGTTTTCGGCTTTATCCTTTTTTGCTCCAGGCGCCTCGGTATACTTCATGATGATTGTATTATACAGATTGTCCTGAACGCCGTAGAAAAATAGTGGGGCGACATTTTTGCTGGGTTGGCTTAGCTTGGCGTACTCGAGCTGGTTTAGTGTATTGTCAGATTGTTTAAGCGAATCTTGCCACTTCAAAAAATCTGCTTCGCTGGTTACTTTTGTCTGGAACTTCATACCAGAAAAGCCTTCTCCGCTAATGTTAGATGACACTCCTTCATAGGTTCCTTGCTTGTCGGCAATAAGGTTTAGCTTGGAAGACATACCGGTCATGGCATATATTTGCCCGCCCAAGTTTGGGATCCAAAACGAATTCATGGCAGAATCAGAGGTAATCTGAAACTCTACGGGTGTATTTTCTGGTATCTGAAGGTGGTTTACAGTGGCTATATTTTTGTCAGGGTAGATAAATAGCCATTTCCACTCCATAGCTACAACTTGTACGGTCAGCGTTTTTTTGTCCGATGCGATACCTTTTCGAGGGTCTAGTTCATGGGTAGAATTCCATGTCACTACAGACAAAATCAGTATCAAGGCAATGGGTATCCCCCACCAAAGTAGTTCTAGCCAATTGTTGCTATCCCAGTCCGGCTGGTGCTCGGCCTCGTTATCTGCTCGGTATTTTTTGACAATAAATATAGTTAGCGCAAACACCGGCACGACCACCACAAGCGACAACAGAGCAGTAAATATTAGTAAATCTAGTTGTCTGCTGGCGATGTGTCCAGCTGGATTTAAAACAGCAAAATTCTTGTCTTTTAGTAGTACCACAAACAGCGCCAAGATGGCGCCAAGACTAAATGCAATTGCCAAAAACTTATGTCTCTTGTTCAAAGATTTCCCAATGTTTAACCTTAGCTATAACTATAGCATTACCACGATAGCTCTGCCACTAAATTTTAGTGGTGTTTGTGCTCGAGTTTATGAATCTGGGTATGATTGAGCCCATAATAATGCCCAATCTCATGCCACAAGGTGTTGCGGACATTGTTGCGTAGTTTTAGCTTGTTGTTGCTCCCACGCAAAAGAGAGCCCTTAAACAGAGTAATCTTGTCTGGCATAGTCACAACACCGCCCGAACCCTTTTGAGGCCTAGGAACGCCCTCAAACAGCCCAAACAGCAGTTGGTTGCATCGCAAACCTAGTTTTTTCTCTTGCTCGGCGGTCGGATGATCCTCGACCACTATGGCTACATTTTCTAGGTTGTCTAGGTGTAATTTTGATATAGCAGAAAAGCTCTCTGCAACCATGTCGTCAAATTCTTTGTCCGATACGCGGATCATTTTGTCAGTATATCCTTCCCTACCCAAACATACTCCCAAGACTCTGGGTCGGGCCCCTGTGGGCCAGCGCCATCAGGATAGCTAGGTATCCAGCCAAATTTTTTGGCATTTTCGTAGTTATTGGCAGACAGCCAGGTAAAGCATTTGGATTTTTCAAAGACGGGGTATGGGTCGTTTTCGCAAGCGATATCAATGGTATAGCCTGTATGGTGTCTCGAATAGCCCGGCAATGCGGTAGAGCGCAGTACTTGGTTTATCTGCACATCGCCAGCTCCATTGGCAATCATTACAGGGCTTAACCCCGCAAGACGGTTCAAAAAGATTGTTTTTTGGTCGTCCGCCGAGCGGTATCCGGCAGTTAGCCCCAGCATGTAGCCCTCGTTCCGGGCTGTTTGCCTCATATCCAGCCAGGGCTGAGAAGCCCGCTCTTGCAGTTTGTGGACACGGTCTACGCTAACAAAGGTGTCCGATACTGGTGCGCTTCTTGGTAAATACCCCCTGGCTACGGCAAGTTTACGGATATGCGCATCGGCATCAGGGTTGCCGGTTATCGGTGTTTCTTCGCTAATTTCGCGGGTATTTGGGTAGGCAATAGAGTTATAAAGGTTTTTAAACTCCTCACCCGTATAAGTCTTTAAAACTCCTTGTTTTGGTGGCGACTGCACAACTGCATTATTCTGCACAGTTTGGCTCTTTTCAGGAGTTTTTTCGCTAGGTAGCTTTGTGTAGCCCAGGTAACCCCCTGCCCCAATAATTGCGACAAAGGCCAGCACATAAAACGGCTTACCGATCGATCTTTTGCTTTTTGGTCTTTTCTTTGGCTCTATAACCTGCATAAATACAAAAACTCTACTTATGCTTTTATTATAGCCTATGGGCAGGATTTTCTAGCGCGCTGTTGGGAGTTTTCTAGTTGATCCACAAAACTGACGAGCATATTTTGGGTAGTTAGCTATTCTGTCCATGCTTTGCTCATTAACTTAAGTATAGCTTTATTAACCCTGTGATTCTAATCAAAATACTTACGGTAACACTCACAGAGTAAGTATCCTTAGCTATGGCTTGGTGCCCACAAGGGCTTTGAGGAAAATACTGGCTGGGATGGAGGGATTCGACCTACCTTCGGCAGGCCCGAAACTTCGCTATTGAAAGCATAGCTTTCATCGGAAGGTTTCCTTGCGAACTGCCACCGGCAGTTCTCACCCCGAATGCGCACTCAAGGTTGAAGTATATTTAGTACACAAAGAATGATGTTATCTGAAGGCTGTCACCAGACTTTTGAACTGTACATTCCATAACAGATTTTCTGCTGGCGCCGTAAGCATTTTCTATAGTCACCTCAACTTTATAAAAGCGAGAGTCATCAAAGCGTTTATTATTTGCTATTACTCCCATTATAGAATGAACTTTACTGCCCTTGTACGGATAATCCTGGTTGAACTGTTTTTTGCAGAGTTCACTGGTGTCTGTGTCAGACGGCACTCTTGCCTCTGCTTCTTTTCTGGATTGTTCTTCCTGGGCTTTTTTCTTGTCAATCTCGGATCTTAGCCTAATAATCTCATCACTGCTAGGGTAGTCTTGTGTCTTTATCGTTTGATCGGTAGAGTAGTAGATGATAGTGGGATGTTCAATATTTACAATACTTATTAATTTATTATCTTTATAATTCAATCTTAAACCAATACCTCCCTTGGCCCCTTTATCAACCGTTAGGTCAACACTGTCTCCGTTTCTGTCGCTTGGCATTGAGTCTACACTCGTTACACCCAGGATAGCGAGATGCCTTAAGGTATCTTTGTCACCATAGCTGTCAAAACGCGAACATAATTTTGAACATGAAATTTCTACTTTATTTCCATCTATATCGAAACTAGCCTTGTAACCACTTTGAGCTGAGGCAATTAGTACTATCCAGAATATAAAGACAACACTAGACACGAGGGCTTTGGTTTTTTTGTTTGGCTTTGCTTTGTATCTGAACCACAATATTGCACCCAATGGCGGAAATAAGACGAAACTCAATATAATTCCAAAGGATGTTTTCGAGAAGGCCACAATCCTTTCTCGATTGGTTATGTTTTTATCCTTCTGAACTGTATGTTTATCCCGTCGCAACTGGCTTTCTGGTTGGTTCCTGTCAGTTACATCAAATGTGTCCCCGCAATTTTGGCAAACGGCCATAGTCCTGTCGTCTACAATTTGAACAACTATCTTCTTGTATTTACTGTGGCATTTTGGGCATTTTAGTTTTTTCGACATGGCTGTAGTTTCCCTTCTTGACCTTTGGAATTCAAAACGATACTTGGCTCACTTATACGAGTTTGCCCGAACCTATTTTGCGACCAAATGCGAGAAATGAGATTTTCGGCGGGTCGGGTCGGGGGCGACCCGCCGAACTGCTTCACAGATTTTTTGTCCACCTGTTTCTATTGGGGATTATATGCATGATCCATGTCATGCTGAAACTCAGAATAAGTTAGTTCTATAAAGCTTTCTAGCTCTACCATTAACCCATCAAACTCGCTGTAGACTTCTTTTATGTTATTAGGTATTCCGAGCCAACCAGTATTATGAGCTATTTGATTTCTTATCTCGCCAATTCTAAATAAATTTGATTTCAATTTTACTGGGCTAGAATTGCTATTCAGCAATTTACAGACCACTTCGCTTTTCTGCCTAAAACCTAATTTGCTTAAAATTAACTTCTCAAGAATATCTCTATCATTCTCGTTCTTTTTTGTGCCATCAATCTTCAAAAAATGATTAGTTAGCCACAGGGACAAAACCTCATCTAGCAAAGATGTGCTGACTATTATGTTTGCTAGCTTATCTTCATCTGTTTTGTCATTGACGAATGACGGATAATGCCTAGTTGTCATCTTTTACATAGTCTAATGGTCTACCCATTAGATCGTTGAAGCCTTTGTTTATATATACGGAGTAGGCTCTTTGTATTTTACTTACAGCATTTAGATAATTTCTCTCATTTTTACCGGTAGCATTCATGAACAATATGGTGATTAAGGTTGATGCGATACCACAAACAACGATAGCAAATTGCATTGCTTCAAACTTATTATTCATAAGACTGTTAAAAATGAACCAAATAATCCCAAAAACAATAGCATAGACCATAATTATCGCTCCGAATTTTGAATCACCGTCAAAATTTTCAGTACTATTCAAGGAATCTTCGCTGCCGCCGAGCATATCGCTTATAGTTTGCTTTCCAAAATTATCAATAAGTTGTTCCCAGACATCTTCAACGGGCATTTTCAATCTTTTATGCTCAAGATATACATACTTGATGATCTCATCATTAGACATACGCTGTACATCTTTCGTGGTTAGTCGTTTTGCTTGTTGATGACTTTTATTCATGAGTAAATTATACAATATTTAATGAAATTCAGGTGGACAAAAAATCTGTGAAGCAGTTCGGCGGGTCGCCCCCGACCCGACCCGCCGAAAATCTCATTTCTCGCATTTGGTCGCAAAATAGGTTCGGGCAAACTCGTATAAGTGAGCCATTTTCAGGAAAAGTTTGGAATTGTCGCTCTCACGAGCGATTTTTTCATTTGTAGATTTCAATTCTTGCCACAGGCAAAAACCGCTTTCCGCCCCCTTTCGGAAAGCGGTTTTTGAGCCAGCCCCGACAGCTTTTTTATCGCCAACGGCGATGAGGGTTTTGTTTTGCTAACGCAAAACCGAGCAAAAGTCGTATAATAAAAGGGCAACACAATTTATAGATAAACTTTTTTCTTGGCTTAAAAAGCCGACTTGGAACAGTTTAGTTTATCTGAATTGTGTTGCACCAGGTCGGCTTTTTAAGTTTTAAGGGGGTAAAAATGGAAAAATATATCTTGTATGCTCGCAAAAGTACCGATACGGAAGATAAGCAGGTTTTGAGCATTGACGCTCAACTTGCGGAACTCCGCAAGTTTGCGAGAGATAATCATTTAATGGTTATTGACGAATTTATAGAAAAACGCACCGCCAAAAATCCAGGACGACCAATTTTCAATTCTATGATTAAAAGAATTGAAAATGGCGAAGCCAACGGCATTTTGGCGTGGCACCCCGACCGCTTGGCTCGCAACTCCATTGACGGCGGACAAATTATCTATTTGTTAGACCAAACATCGCTCAATTATCTGCGTTTTCCAATTTTCCAGTTTGAGAACACCAGTCAAGGTAAGTTTATGTTGTCTATTATGTTTGGTCAGTCCAAGTATTATGTAGATAATTTGAGCGAAAACGCCAAGCGAGGTTTAAGGGCAAAAGTCCGCAACGGTGATTTTCCGTCTATCGCTCCGTTCGGCTACCTAAATGACACTCGCATAAAAACAATTATTCTAGACAAGCGGTATTCACCACTTGTGAAACAAATGTTTGAGCTATACGCTGGTGGCGATAAAACAATGGCAGATATAGCCGATTTTTTACAAGAAAACAGAGCAATTACCAGTGGCGGAAAATTATTTAAGGACGACAAAGTAAAAAGCATTTTACAAAACCCTTTTTACTACGGACATTTTATCTATAACGGCGAACTCCACGAGGGTCGGCACGAGCCGATCGTGTCAAAGTCGCTATGGGACAAAGTCCAAGTGGTTATTGACCAGCGAGGACACCAGAAACCGCAAACCAAGCAACCAATTCCGTTTTTAGGCGTTCTACGCTGTGCTTGTTGCGGTATGGCAATAACAGCCGAAACAAAAACCAAAACGCAGGCAAACGGCAACATACATAGTTGGACGTATTATCGCTGCTCTCGCAAAAACAAAGCCATTAAATGCGTTGAGCCAGCAATTCGTGAAAAAGATTTGTTACCGCAGATTTCGGCGCTGCTCAGCGACTATGCCATGTCTGAAAAAGTGTATAATTTTATGACCAATAAAATGGCAGAGGACGAGCAAGCCGAAAATGCGGACAACGTGTCCGCCGTAGCAAATCTAAAAGACGAGATTGCCCGGCTCAACAGCAAACAAAAGATTTTGCTAGACAGTTATTTAGACCAAGACATTGACCGCCAAACTTTTTTGGCGAAAAAATCGGAGATTTTGAGCGAAAAGAAAAGTTTAGAGGAAAGTTTGGCTAATCTACAAGCTAACCAAAATTCTTGGTTAGAACCTATGCGAAATTGGCTGGAAACCGCACAATCTATCTGTAAAATCGTTGATACCAACGATTACAACGGACAAAAAGCCGTTTTGTCGGAAATCTTTGGCTCGAACCTCGCAATGCGAGGTAAAACCCTCATCGCCGTTGGCGATAAAAAAGCTGTCGGGGCTGGCTCAAAAACCGCTTTCCGAAAGGGGGCGGAAAGCGGTTTTTGCCTGTGGCAAGAATTGAAATCTACAAATGAAAAAATCGCTCGTGAGAGCGACAATTCCAAACTTTTCCTGAAAATGGCTGGGATGGAGGGATTCGAACCCCCGAATGCCTGGACCAAAACCAGGTGCCTTACCACTTGGCCACATCCCATTATCGATAATTATTTTTACCGTAAATAGCTGATTAAGTGTAGCAATTTTTGCTCGATTAATAAAGTTAATAGTCATAGCACGGCTTTATCTGTTAATTATGATTTTTTAATTGTATAATAAGGCTAATACATGAGAATTTTGACAAAACAATTACCCGAACACATTGATAAACCTGTAGTTATAGAAGGTTGGCTGCATAAAAAGCGGTTGCTTGGTGGGCTGACTTTTATTAATTTGCGAGATCGTAGTGGCCTGGCCCAGATACTGATTAAAGACAAAGACGAAGTAGAAAAACTTCGTGGCCTGCAGATTGGCACGGTGTTGCGAATAAAAGGTACAGTCACCAAAGACGACCGTGCTCCTGGTGGAGTGGAAGTACATGAACCAGTCATAGAAGTCTTGGTGCCCGTTACCGACGAGCCACCAATAGAGATAGACAAACCGCTCAACCACAAGTCTGAAAACCTGGACACTTTGTTTGAGTACCGAGTGATTGGCCTGCGAAATGTGTTAGAAACCAACATTTTTAAGGTACAAGCTAGCGTAAAAGAGTCTGCTAGGCAGTATTTTCATGCGCAGGACTTTACAGAGTTTAACTCGCCCAAGCTTTTGCCAGAAGCTACCGAAGGTGGCGCAGAGGTGTTTAAGCTAGATTATTTTGGCAAAGAGGCAACGCTGGCCCAGAGTGCACAGTTTTATAAGCAGATTATGGTTGGCGTGTTTGAGCGAGCTTATGAGATTAACCCAACTTATCGGGCAGAGCTGAGTGCTACAACTCGGCACATGACGGAGTTTATTCATATCGATGCCGAGATGGGCTTTGTTGACTTTGACGGCTTGTTGGACACTGTAGAGGGGCTTTTGAAGTCTGTTTGTGTAAGCGTGTGGCAAGATAAAATAGCAGAGCTAGAGAGCCTACGCGCCAAGCCGGTATTGTTGCCTGATACGATTCCTCGCATGAGCCTGGAGGAGATCCACGAGCTGTACACCAAAGCAACCGGCACAGACACCAAGGGCGAAAAAGACCTAAGGCCAGACGAAGAGCGCTGGATAACTGACTACTCAGCCAAAAAATACGGTAGTGAAGCAGTGTTTGTGGTGGATTGGCCAGCTAGCGAGATGAAGTTTTATCACAAAAAATCCGAGGAAAACCCCGAACTTGCCGAACGAGCAGACCTGATCTTTCGGGGTGTCGAGATAGCTACCATTAGTATGCGTGAACACCGTTACTCTGTACTGCTAGAACAGCTCAAAACCATAGCCAAGGGCGATCCAGAAGCCGAGGGCTTTAAGTATTATCTGCAAGCATTTAAGTACGGTTTGCCTCCACACGGTGGTTTTGGCATGGGCCTAGAGCGCCTAACCCAAAAGATAATTGGCCTAAACAATGTCAAAGAAGCCACCCTGTTCCCACGCGACATAAATCGACTTACGCCATAGTTTTGTCGTGCTTGGCGCAAGTAGTACAAGCGTCTTCCTGATCTTCGGACGCAAGCAAAAGCTCTGTAGCCTTCCACCAAGGAGATATGTCTTTGTAGCTCAACCAGTCTGCTCCGCGCCTCATAACCCAGCCTAGCCAGCCATAAAACTCTATTTTACCCCAAGATACGACTGCCCAGTATGGCCCAGCAGGAGTTACGGCAACAGGCCTTTTTGGCTTGTAGTTTTTGGGTTCTTTGTGTTCTAGATTGCTTCTTTTGATGTTATTTGCCACAAATATGGCGTCGTAAAGGGCTGTTTGTGCCATGCCAGAATATTTGGTGTTGGCATTGTCGCCTATAACAAAAACTCCGGGAGACGACTGTAAGTGTTGGTCTACCTGCACTTTTCCGTTGGGGGTAACAGCAAAATTGTTGTTAGCAAAAAATGGGTTATTGGCCATGCCGGCGGTCCAAATAACGGTGTGCGAACGGATTGGCTTGCCACCGACCATTAGTGCATCAGAGGTTTCGCCCTGAACTGGCTTGCCAAGATACAGTTTGACTCCAAGCTTGCGGAGGCGCTTTGCAAAAGCCCGCGACGAAGCTACGGACATGCGTGGCATGAGCCTAGGAGCGCCTTCTACCAGGTCTACATGGACTTTGCGGTTCTTTAGGCCATGTTTTTTGATGGTTTGCTTTAGATAATATGGCAAAGCGCCAGCTAGTTCTATGCCAGTTGGCCCACCGCCCACGACTACATAGTTGAGGTCTGGTTTGCCCTCGGTAACTAGCTGTTTATGTAGGTGTCTTTTCAATTCCTCGGCGTCGCTTAGCGACTTGATGCCATAAGAGTACTCTTTTAGTCCGCTAATGCCAAAGTAGTTGGTAACTACGCCAAGCGCAAAAACCACAATATCGTAGCTTAGCTTCTCTCCGGCACTAGTTTTGACAAATTTTTCTTGGCGATCTAGCTTTTTGGCGGTTCCATAGGTTATTGCGACATCTTTGCCCCCGAAAATATCGCTTAAGGGAATACTAGAGATAGCCCTCCTGCCCCCAGTAGCGGTACGGTACAGCGTTGGATAGTGTTCGAAGTTGCGCTTGTTAGATAAAAGAGTCACCCGAAAATTGGGTGTCTGACATAATTCCAGCGCAGTTTTTACCCCTCCAAAGCCCCCACCGACGATAAGTATATTCGTTTTTCGCATATTAATTAGTTTTGATTATACATTAGCGGGTTGTAAACCGTAAGCATCTTGTCCAAAGCATCAAACCGGTTTAAGCTAGATAGAGTTGTATGAAAAAAATAATTGAGGCTATCCAGTCAGCTGGTTTTAGTGGCGACATAGACACTAGTACCAAAACTCGTGATTTTTATAGTCACGATGCCTCTTTGTTCGAGATCCGCCCAGAAGTTGTTGTTTTTCCAAGAAACTCTAAAGATGTGCAGATACTAACCTCTGTTGTTGCAAAACTCAAAAAAGACAATCCGCGCCTTAGCCTAACGGCCCGAAGCGCTGGCACAGATATGTCGGGGGCGGCTATAAACGACTCTATTATTGTAGATTTTAAGAAGTGTTTTAACGAAATTGGGGTTATTAAAGGTGGCTCTGCCAAGACTCAACCCGGAGTGTTTTATAGAGACTTTGACAAAGCCTCGCGGGACTTGGGGTATTTACTACCTCCCTACCCGGCTAGTCGTGACCTCTGCACGGTTGGAGGCATGGTCAACAACAACTCTGGAGGCGAAAAATCCATAGAGTTTGGCAAAACCGATTTGTTTATAAATAGCCTAAAATTCGTCTTTGCCGACGGAGTAGAGCGCGAGGTAAAACCACTTACTAAAGCCGAGTTAGACAAGAAAATGGCGTTAAAAACATTTGAAGGCAAGGTGTACAAACAGCTTTTTGAACTGGTCGACAAGAACTACGACAAGATTAAGTCTGCCAAACCAAATGTCAGCAAAGACTCTACTGGATACCATTTGTGGGATGTCTGGGATAAAGAAAAAGGTATTTTTGACATAACCAAAGCAATTGTAGGCGCCCAAGGAACCCTTGGCCTAGTAACAGACATCGACTTTAAGGTAGTAAAGGCCCGCCCCGAAGGTGGCCTATTGGTAATATTTTTGAAAGACACAGACAACCTGGGTGGGCTAATAGACACAGTGGTCAAGCACAAACCCTCGCGATTTGAAGCATTTGACAACAAAACGCTGTGGCTGTCTATTCGGTTTATGCCCAACTTTCTAAAAATCCTGGGGTGGCGTAAGTTTATTAGGCTAGTTTTTAGCCTAATCCCCGACGGCTTGCAACTAACCAAACGGCCAAAAATGGTGTTAATGGTGTCGTTCAAGGGCGACAGCGACGCCGAAATTTTTGAAAAGGTTAAAACTCTTCAGAATAAGCTAGAAAAAGTCCGACGAGAGTACAGCATTAGTGGATTCGAAGCACTGCCAACAGATGAAAGTGCCCAAAAATTTTGGGTTATGCGTAGGTACAGCTTTCAATTGCTCCGCGAGAAAGTTAAAGAGAAGCATACGGCTCCGTTTATCGACGACTTTATTGTAAATCCAGAGCATTTGTCGGAGTTTTTGCCAAAGCTAGAAGTGATTATCAAAAAGTACAGGCTGTTTGCAACGCTGGCTGGGCATATGGGCGACGGCAACTTTCATGTTATACCATTGATGCAATTGGAAGATCCAAAAGACCGCGCCAAGCTGGAGCCGGCCATGCGCGAGGTTAATAACTTGGTTTTGCACTATAAAGGTTCGCTGTCTGGCGAGCACAACGATGGATTGGTGCGTGGGCCTTGGCTAGAGCAGATGTATGGCAAAGAAGTGCTTGATCTATTTAAGCAAACCAAGGACATCTTTGACCCAGACCACATCTTTAATCCTCACAAAAAGGCTAACGCTACTTGGGATTACAGCTTTAGCCATGTTCGCGACCACTTTTAGCGCTTGTGTTTAAGCAATAGTTTATTGATACAATCTATGCACTATGGAATACAAGATTGAGTATCAGGGTGTAGCAAAGCCGATAGCACTAATTTTGCCTGGAATGGGCGCCAATGTATCTGGCGAGAAAGAAGGAGATACTAGATACGACCAGGTTGCCGAAAGACTAAAAGCCATGGGCGCCAGCGTTGTTCAATGTTCGAATATTTATGATGATAAGCTTTGGCCTCCAGAATCTGAAGAAAAGAATGCCAGGCTGGCTCTTGGTAAAGCTAGCGACCTGGCAAAAGGATCTATTAGCACCCATTCTAGT
The DNA here is from genome assembly GCA_964521095.1 of uncultured Candidatus Saccharibacteria bacterium. Lineage (GTDB taxonomy): Bacteria > Patescibacteriota > Saccharimonadia > Saccharimonadales > 2-12-FULL-41-12 > CAMTWJ01. The sequence continues at coordinate 133,221 of CAZFPJ010000001.1, read as the reverse complement.
GTCTATGCTTTGGGTTTTTCTGCTGGAGCTCGTAACTTGGCCCAGTTTGCGCATGAGTACCCTCTGGTAAAGGGTTTAACACTTATAAACCCAGACCCGGGGTTTGAACCAGAAGCTGTGCTTGAGGGGTTTTTGAAGTTTCGTGGAACGCTGGACATCTATGCTGGACGAGACGACTCACCTAGTCGACAAAGCTTTGCAGAAAAACTATGCCAAACTAAAAGCGGAAACTGCATAAATTATATACCAGAAGCCGACCACCTATTTAGTGGCAACGAGGAGTTATTTGTGCAAATTGGGGCTACTGTTATTCCTCGCTCAGAGCTTGCCTAAACGCCTGACCTAAAGCTTCTGCATCGGTATCTGCCCCGCCAGATATTCGCACAGTTCCGGAACGATCGTCGTACAGAATTCGAGTTTTATCAAAACCAAAACTTTGACCCAACTCTGCGTGCTGTCGCACTTCAGGACTCTGCCAAAGAGCTTGCGTAAGATCTATATGTGTATCGGGGGTTGTTGGTTGCAAGAAAAGTACGGGCGAACCACCATCGGGCAGACCGAGTTCATTTGCTAGTTGAAAGTTATCATGACTTTGAAGACTGGGGTTAGTTACATGGAAATCTTTTCTATCAATGCTTATTTCTTCTAGAATTCGAGCTAAGATGGCTGTGTTTTTAAATAAATCTCTGTTGCGACTATCAAAAGACCGTTTTGACTCTGGCAAGAGTAAGTTGATTCGTTCTGTACTGCCAACGCCTGGGATAGATCCTTTTTCGCGCCTTAGTGTTTTGAACTGTTTAAGCAATTCTGGGTGCTTGGTGTATGCAATCCCAGATATTTCGGCGTTTTGAGTGTACGACTTTGTGCCACTCTCTACCACTATTACTTTATCGTCTTCCGTCAAATGTTCTGCTAATGGTAGTCCGGTACTAAGTGGTAGTGTGTTGTCCAATATTACTACCGGCGAACATCCGTCGTCGCGAGTTGCGTCAAGCAGTAGCCTATAGTCCAACACTGGTGTTCCTGGGCCGTTGCCAACAGTTTCGGCATAAACTACTTCTGGTTTTTTATCTAACATTCGTTCTATGCTTGATTGATCGCCGCTATCAAATTTGGATGTATGTAAACCAAGTCGTGCATAGCTTTGCAAACGCGCGCCAGACTGAGAATAGAGTATTGCCGATGAAGCAATTAAAGATTCGCTACCTGCCCCTTCGTGATGCAAACCGGTCTCTATGGCTGTATCTGTAGCCGCCATGCCGTTGTTAAATATCAAAGTCTGATGAGGCTCTACGCCTATTAGCTGTGATGCCGTAGCTTCGGCGTCCCCTAGAAGCTCTTGGCCGTCTCGGGGGTACAAATCGCACTGTTCGTAAGCATTTTTCTTTTCTAGCCCGCTTTTGAGGGCTTCTATAGACTCAAAGTTTGGAACTGTATGTTGTTTTGGCAATTAAAAAATCCTTTCTGCTTAGACGCGCTAAAAACAAAAAGGATGACGACAATTGCAAACATCTTTCCCTGCTTGTTTTCAAGCGGGCTCAATGGAGCACCTAACTAAAATAGGTTGCTGTACGGATCTTCAAGCGAGCTCTCTCCCCGTACTCTTTATATTTTTTTAAATTGTTAAATTGGAAGTCTTTATACTACCACAACCCTGTCTGCCCGCAAAATAGACTACAAGGACCTTAGTAGGGGTAGTGTGTCCAGGGGCTGTCTTTTGCTGGCTTCAGGGTGTACTGCTTGGTTTTAGTAATACACTTTTTGTAAGTTTTGAATTTAGGGGCGGGGTTTACATATCCTTCGCGAAGCATTCCTGTGTTTTGCGAAGGGTCAATAAGGCGACCCGTGCTAGGATCAATAGCATTAACATTAAACGGCCGGGCAATAGACTCGCTAAATTGCTTACTATTGACACAGTAAGTGCCCTTCTTTAGGTCTCGCTTAGTTAATTTTTTGGGCAAGTTTAGTTTGGTCTTAAAAGTTTTGGTAACAAACCGTTTCTGGTGAAAAATCCGTGGGTTTTCTTGGTAGCTAATTATCTTTTCTGCGCTTATAGGAGCCTTACTTTTCCGAGTTCTTAAATTAAGTGTTGTATTGCTATCTGTCAGATAACTACAGCCAAAACTAAATTCAGACTTTCCGTCTCTAGGGTCTCTTGCGAAATGATCTACGTCTGAGTCTAGGTTTGTATCTCTCAATTTTGTAACTACAGATATGCTCTTTTTGCCAACCTTGGTAGATATTCGCTGAGACTCAATGCTACCATATGGGTACTTAAACTGAGTCCAATTATCCCATCTCCTAAATGAAACATTCATATCCTGGCAACGCTCTATCTGTTGAGTGATTTTTGTGCCAAAAAAAACTCCCTGATTTTTATCCTGATATCTATTCGTAAACTTACCCTTTGCCTCTACCTGGCTAGAGGCGCCAACTGCCATTGCGCCGGCGGCCAGCAGGGTTGTGGCGCCTACTAATAGCTTAGACTCGCGGATGCGGCCCATTAGGTTATGGTCTGGGGTTAATGATGCTTGTTGTTCTGCGGTAACTTGGTCAATGCCTACCGGTGGCTGTAGTTCTGGGTTGTTCAATACTTGTTCTTGGCGTATCTCTGGGTTATTCATAAAGACTTTGCCTCCTCACCATTTATTTTACACCACAATCATACCACATCTGAGAACATAATGCAACACCCTCCATTCACATTCTCCCCACACCTCCTGTTTCCAAGGACAGTCCTTGGAAACAGAAAATAAATCGTTAATTGTTTGCAAGCATATTGCTTATGTTTATAATATTTTTGACGATAACCCCTATTTTATTGACTTAATTTATGAACTGAAGTATAGATAATAGAGAATCTATTAACCAAAGGAGGGTTCATGGCAAAAAATAACGACAAGGATTTGTGGGGGGCATTGGCATTCCGTGGGATGCTGGCAATATTATTTGGTTTGGCGGCGGTTTTTTGGCCAGCCATAACACTAGTTACATTGGTGTACTTGTTTAGCGCATTTATTGTGGCTTCTGGTCTAATCTCGCTCGTTTCGGGCTTGATTGGTGTGTTTAACAACAAGGGTAGCTTGCTAGGACGAGCGTTGGCAGTAGCTTTGGGTGTGGTAGAGCTTGGTGTAGGTGTTTACTTGCTTCGACACCCAACCATCGCGTTTGCAACCTTTATCCTCATAATCGGTATCGTGCTAGTAGTGCGGGGCCTAATAGAGGTTTTTGGTGGCTTGTTCGAAGAAGAAGTGGCTACACACAAGACAGTCTCTGTTATTTTGGGACTAATATCTGTTGTTGCAGGTATTGCAGTATTGTTACAACCAGCTAGCGCCGGAATTGCGTTTGTTTGGATATTGGGACTATATGCTCTAATAACTGGACCGATCATCGTTGCACTGTCTTACGACATGAAGCGACTTGCTAAATAAAGCTAACTAAGGAGATAAATAATGAAAAAAATTACTGTTACAAAAGTCGGTGTTGGGTCTTTGGGTAAAGTTGTGGGTATTGTCCAGGCTACGATAGCCTTTATTGTTGGACTAATCTTTACCGTAGCGGCGGCTGCCGGAGAGATAACCGACGACAGCTCTTTTGTGCGAAGTCTTGGCGTAAGCGTAGGTATTTTTGCGATAGGTGTAGTCCTCTACCCTATTGTCGCCTTCGTGATCGGCTGGATTCAGGGTGTTGTAGCTGCTATCATCTTGAACTTTGTTTTCAAAGAGAGTGGCGGTCTAGACATCGAAACCGAATAGATTTTGGCTCATTCGGACACCAAAAACGGCCTGTACCAGCAGGTCGTTTTTAATTGGTTATGGTTGCTTTGTAATCTGTTTTTAGGTACATTTAGCTGTATTGTATGCAAGATTCTAAAATGCAAAAATGCATTACCCCACTGAATATAAACGGCCTAAACGGCCGGCTGTTACACTTACCGGCGCCCAAAAACAAAAATAAACAAATACTATTTTTGTATGGACACCACGCTAGCCTAGAAAGATCATTTGGTATGGTGGAGGTGCTAAACCGTTACGGCGCAGTCACTACACCAGATTTACCCGGTTTTGGTGGCATGGATAGTTTTTATAAAATCGGCAAAAAGCCAACGGTGGATAATTATGCAGACTACCTGGCGTCCTTTATAAAACTGCGGTACAAACGACGACGGGTTAGTATTATGGCTACTTCATTTTCGTTCCTAATAGTTACCAGGATGCTCCAAAAATACCCAGAATTAGCTACTAAAACAGACCTAGTGGTTAGCTTTGTAGGGTTTGTACACAAAGACGATTTCAAGTTTAGTCCGCTATCCTATTGGGGGCTTCGCACTCTATCCTGGGCTTTTAAGTGGCCAGTGTCTTCCGCGCTACTTCGGTACTTGGGCCTGAACTCTTTTGTCATAGAAAAATCCTATAAGTTAGTGGCTGGCAGGCACAGCAAAATGAAAGACGCCGACCAGGATGAGTTAGATAAACGGATTGCCTTCGAGACTAATCTGTGGCAGATCAATGATGTCAGAACTCGCATGCACACTATGGAAGAGATGTTGACAATCGACCTATGCAATAAGCAAGTTAAGTTGCCAGTTCATCATATTGCCGTAGAAAATGATCGGTATTTTGACAACGAGATAGTAGAGCAACATATGCGCGTTATTTATACAGATTTTGATGTTATCCCTACAAAAATCACTGGACACATGCCTACCGTTGTTGCTACAGCCAAAGAGGCCGGGCCGTTTGTACCCGAGAAGCTCCGGCGACTACTGCGTAAGTAATCTGTTATAATATCTATCAAGTTTCCTAATTTAAGCCTGTTATTTTAAAGGAATAAACCTAAGTAATATATGAAAATTGGATTAGTTTGCCCATATAACATGTTTCTTGGTGGCGGAGTGCAAGAAGTTGTGCTAGCCCTACAAAAAGGCCTAGTAAAGCGTGGGCACGATGCACATATCATTACCCCTCAACCACGCGACTATAACGGGCCTGCCCAGCCAGAAGGCATTATTATGGTTGGCGGAGCTACCAAATGGAAGGGCTATGGTACGACGACCCAATTTTCGGCCAGCGTTGATTTGGATAAATTAACCGAGATGCTGGAGCGCGAAAATTTTGACATATTACACTTTCATGAGCCGTGGGCTCCTATGCTATCTAGGCAGATGTTGAGCCGGTCTAACGCTATTAACATCGGCACTTTTCATGCAGCTATACCAGACAGAATGATGGGTAGAACAATAGAAAAAGTTATCACCCCCTACACGAAGTCTATCCTTAAATATCTAGATGTTCTGACAGCTGTATCACCAGCGGCCGCCAAATATGCCAGTAGTCTAACCGATCAAAAGATCAATATAGTAGCTAACGGCATAGACTTGAGGCAGTTTAGTTGCAAGCAGTCCGAAGACAAGGCGCGCAAGGAAAAAACTATCTTTTATGTTGGACGACTAGAGAAACGAAAAGGCCTTAAATATCTTATAAAAGCCTTCGCTCTGTTAGAAAAAGAAGACAGCGATTTTCATCTAGTTATTGCTGGAGATGGTCCAGACAGAGAAAAGCTAGAAGAACTAGCCGAGGACAAAGGTGTACAAAATATAGAATTCTTAGGCTACATAGACGACCACAAAAAAACCAAACTGTTTGCAGATTCCACCTTATTTTGTTCGCCAGCAGTTTATGGTGAAAGTTTTGGTATAGTCTTACTAGAGGCTATGGCCAGTGGTTGCGTAGTGGTAGCTGGCAACAACCCTGGATACGAATCCGTCCTGGATGGGCGTGGACAACTGTCTGTTGTTAACCCGGCAGATACGGCCGAATTTGCTCGAAGGCTCAAGCTATTGTCTACGGACAATGTGCTACGAAAAGCTTGGCGAGAATGGGCCCTGGACAGAGTCAAGGCCAATGACTATGAAAATATTATCGACCAGTACGAAAATATTTATAAAAAAGCCTATGACAAAAGATAAGCTTAAGATTGGTTTTGTAATAGATGACGGTCTAGACCGGTTAGACGGCGTTCAAAAATATACAGTAACCCTAGGAGAGTATTTTAGGTCACTGGGTCATGATGTGCATTATCTGTGTGGTCAAACTACTAGAACTGATCTACAAAATATCCATTCGTTGGCCAAAAATGTATCTGTTAGATCTAACGGGGGCAACCAGCTTAACATACCCCTGCCCACTTCTCGGGCCAAGCTCAAAAACATGCTCGCTCAAGAAAACTTTGATGTACTCCACATACAAACCCCATATAGCCCCTTCTTTGGAGGTAAACTAGTCTCTATTGCATCAAAGACAACACCTGTTGTTGGAACTTTTCATATTTTACCTTTTGGCTTTTGGGCCAAAATAGGAAGCTATCTGCTGGGTAAGGTTCAATTTTTTAGTATTCGCAGGGTATCTACCTTTTTTAGCGTTTCCTCGCCGGCCAAAGACTTTGCAAAACGCTATTTTGGGATTAAGTCAAAAGTGCTTGCTAACCCTGTTGTTATAGCCGATTTTGCACCAAAAAAGCCTCTGCCAAAAGAGACTCACACAGTTTATCTGACATATGTTAATAGGTTGGTAAAACGAAAAGGCTGTATGGAACTATTGCAAGCCCTAAGCTACGCCCTAAAGCAAAATACGCTAAAACATCCGGTAGAATTAAATATTTGTAGCGATGGCTACGACCGCCCAAGGTTAGAAAAATTTGTAGCCGAAAACAATATGTCCGACTTTGTCCACTTTAGAGGATATGTTAGTGACAAAGAAAAAGCGCAGTACATGAATCAAGCGGACATAGCTGTCTTTCCATCTCTGGGAGGCGAAAGTTTTGGAATAGTTCTCATAGAAGCCATGGCGTCCAAGGCTGGTGTTGTCATAGGAGGCAATAACCCAGGCTACAAAAGCGTGTTAGAAAACCCCGAAGCCTTGTTTGACCCCATCGACACTGCTGGTTTTGCCAAGATTTTGGCAGATTTTATCAATAATGGCTCTAAACGAAAGAAGCTACATGAACTCCAGCAAGCAATGATCGGGCAGTACGATATATCTGTGGTTGGACAGCGGTTGCTGACAGAATATCGACGCTTGCAAAAACGCGCATAAATAGACATACTTAAACTAGAGATACCAAAGGGAGTGAATAATGTCTAAAAACCAAGAAAAAGTAACAATATCTATAGAAACTTTAACTATCATCAAAGGATTGGTGTTGGTTGCTTTGATGCTAACCTTGCTTAGCGTACTGCACGCTATTGCCCAGCCATTGGTATGGCTGTCCATATCTTTCTTTTTAGCGATAGCGCTTAACCCTGCTGTTAGCTGGTTGGCTAAGCGCCTCAAAAGCAATAGTCGAGTTAAGGCTACAGCTATTGCCTACATCATTGCTATAGCTACCATAGTTGCCTTCTTCTCCTTGGTCATACCGCCTTTAGCAAAACAAACTGTTGATTTTGTTAAGAGCGTACCCCAGACTATTGAAGATTTAAAGTCCAGCGACTCGCCTGCAGGCCGATTTGTAGAACGATACAGCCTGCAGGATGAGGTTAATAACTTAGCCAAAGATATCAGTAGTAAAACTAGCGATATTAGCCAACCAGCAATATCTACAGCTACGACCATCGGAACAACTCTGGCGGGAACAATTACTATATTGGTGCTAACATTTATGATGCTAGTTGAGGGTCCAAAGTGGCTAGAACGCATATTGGCCATACAGCCAGCTTCTAAGAAAGCTCACCGCAAACAGACCGTAGAGAGAATGTACAAGGTAGTTACGGGCTATGTAAACGGCCAATTATTGATAGCATTTATAGCTGGCGTGTTCGCCTGCATTGCCCTGTTGATAGCAAATCAGGTCTTTGACACCAGTGTTAATGCGATTGCACTTGGTGGCATTGTTGGTGTCTTTGCCCTAATGCCCCTAATTGGTGCTACGCTTGGAGCGGTCATAGTAGTAACGGCTTGTCTGTTTGTTTCTCTCCCTCTGGCTATAGCAATGACTGTATACTTTGTAATATATCAACAGATAGAAAACATCACTCTCCAGCCGTACATACAGTCGCGCAGTAACCAACTGACTCCACTAATAGTATTTGTAGCAGCTATTTTGGGTGCAAGCATCGGTGGCTTATTGGGGGCACTAGTAGCAATACCCGTAGCAGGTTGCGCACGCATACTCATAGAGAGCCACTACCAAGAACGCCTTAAAAAAGCTAAGTTAATTTAGATTCTATACCAAAGAGAGCCTTGCTCTGTATCGTTAAGGCCGATGCCTTCATTTTCTAGCTGTTGCCTAATCTTGTCCGATTTTGACCAATCTTTGCTGTCTCGCGCTACCTCTCGTTCTACGATAAGCTTTTTCTGAGCATCAGTTATGTCTTGAGTAGTCAGGTCTATACCCAACAGACTATTAATTATACTAACAGCTTGCGAACTAGGGCTGGTATACCCACTTCTGGTTTTTTCTAGATATGTGTCAATCTGTGCTAGGGCCTGTGGCGTATTAAGATCATTTTTTAATGAATCTATGATGTCTAAGTTTTCTGCACTCTCTGGTAGTTGCCATTTTAGGTCTGCTAACTGCCTCCAATGGTTTAGTCGATTTTGTGTCGCTTCTAGGCTCTCCCAGCTAAAATCTATTGGCGACCTGTAGTGCGTCTGCAAGAAAAATAGCCTTAGAGCTACTGGATCGGTTCCCTTTTTTATAACATCTCTGATTGTAAAGAAATTGTTCTGACTTTTACTCATCTTTGCCTGATTGATATTTAAAAATCCAGAGTGAGTCCAATATTTTACAAATGGAATCTTGCCAGAGATTGCTTCCATTTGAGTAATCTCTGCTTCGTGGTGCGGGAATATTAGATCTACGGCCCCGCCATGTATGTCATACTGGGCCCCAAAAAAATGTTCTGTTATGGCTGTGTCCTCAATATGCCAGCCTGGCCGACCTTGCCCAAAAGACGCTTCCCAAACTGGCTCGCCCGGCTTAGAGAATTTCCACAAGCAAAAATCGTTCCAACCTTTTTTGTTTTTGCTATAGTCTATGCGACTCTCTGCATCGTTTTCTTTGACATCTTGTCGTCCAGACAGTTTGCCGTAATCTGCAAATTTTGCCACCTCAAAGTAAATTCCGTCATTATCTATAGTGTAGGCACAGCCTTTGTCCACCAAAACTTGTACTTGGCGAACAATATCGTCTATGTGGTCGGTTGCTCTGGCGTATTTTGAGACAGATGTATTGTTAAGCAACTCCATGTCTTTTTTATATTCATGCTCAAACCTGCTAGCTAATTTTCGCCAATCTTCGCCCCCCTGTTTAGCCCGTTGGATAATCTTGTCGTCGAGGTCTGTGATGTTCTGCAAATAAAACACCTCGTAGTCTAACGCCTCGAGAGTACGAGCCAGCACATCCATCTGGGTGTAAGTTTTTGCATGTCCAAGATGGGAAAAATCATAGACTGTTGGGCCACAGACAAACATAGAGACCTTCCCCGATTCTCGGGGAGTAAATTCTTCGACAGCCCTAGATAGAGTGTTATACAGCTTCATTTAAAAGCTCCTCAGCTTTTTCTAGAACTTGGTTTTTAACAACTTCATAGCTCCGCCCGTCCGTGACGCGAAAGCCACTGGCATATTCGTGTCCACCGCCACCAAATTGCTCCGCCAACTTATTCGCGATTCTCACTCCATAATTAGCTCTGATTTTGCCGGTTATACGACCGTCTGGGTACAGCTTGAAAGCAATCGCCATGTCTACACCCTCGACCTGACGCATTTCATCGATAACCAATATAGACGGATTATATTGGTGACTATACTTTTCTATTTCGGGCCAAGGAATAGACAGATAAGCAACTTTGCCACTAGGGCTATACTCTATTCTTTCCAGTAGTTGGCCTTTGTATTTTAGGATTTCTGGGCTTTTCTTTTGTAGTTTTTTGCGCTCATTGTCTAGCTTTGACAGGTTAGCTCCTTTTGCTATTAGGTCTGCCAGTGCATGCACGCTATTTGGCGTCACGCTTTCCGAAGTAAGCCCAAGGCTGTCAGACAGGATGCCTGAGGCCAAAAATATCGACGCGTCTTTGTTGATTGCAAGGCTTAATTCTGTTGCTAACCCGTATATTACCTCGGTAGTGGACACAGCTTCTTTAGCATAATGTAATGTCGCAAAATGTATAGTGCTGGGTGTTCTGTGGTGGTCGATTATAATATTGGGCTTACTAGAGACCCAAGACAGCTTGCCTGTTTTTTCTAGCGTTTCTAGTAAACTAATGCTAGCGGTGTCGACAATTATCGACAGATCAAAGTTAGTTGGTAGCTCGCTGTTCACTCTGTCCCAACCGCTCAGATACCTTAGGTAACTGGGCATGTCTACACCACAGAATAACGAGACTTTCTTGCCAGCATCTTCCAAGATATGCTCGAGGGCTAAAGCGCTAGAAAGACTGTCTCCATCAGGATTGTCTGCCTGGATGACGACAATATGATGAGCTTTATCTAGTAGTTCTTTTATCTTTGCTTCCATAACTAGACTGCTTGGCGCCCTTCCAAAGCACGGCTAAGTGTAATGTGGTCTGCATACTCTAGGTCTAGTCCTATTGGTAGACCCCGTGCTAAACGAGAAATAACCACCTTGCTGTCTTTTAGTTTATCAACAATATAATGCGCGGTAGTCTCGCCCTCTACGCTGGCGTTCGTAGCTAGAATGATCTCTTTTACTCCGTCTTCAGCTACTCGCTCCTTTAGAGAATCAATATGCAGTTTTTCTGGTGTAACTCCGTCGATCGGGGATATCAACCCGCCCAACACATGGTAAGTGCCCTTGTATTGGCCCGTTTTTTCTAGGGCAATGATATCAAATGGATCCGCAACAACTGCCACCACTGTTTTGTCGCGGTCCGGACTGATATAAAGTGGCGATAACTCTTGATCTTTATCTATTAGGGCAAAGGTTTTTGGGCAGTAGGCTACTCCTGCATGCAGATTGCTAAGAGCTGCAGACAGTCGGTTGCTCTTGTCTGGACTGCTTTTTAGCAGATAATAGGCATACCTTTCGGCACTACGCGGACCAACACCCGGAAGCAATTCTAGGGCCTCGATCAACGACTGAAGTGGCGCTGGCAGTAAACTCATATACGGTAAAACTTAGAGCCCTAGGTTGCCTAGTGCGCCCATCATTGGTTGCATTTTTTCGGCAGCTAGTTTTTGGCTTTCAGAAATTGCATTTTTTACAGCCTCTTCTGTCCACTTTTCTAATTCACGAATATCGTCCAAGTCAACTCGCTCTGGATCTATATGAATGCGCTTTATTTTTTGTTCACCGGTTATCTCTACCTTAACGGCATCGTCACCAGCCGACACTGTAATAACTTCTTTGGCTAGCTCTTTTTGGAGCTTTTTTACTTTCATTAACATTTTGGCTTGATCAAATCTACTCACAATACTCTCCTTCTTCTACTATTATTGTAACAGATGTAATTATCGTTTTACCATGCTTTGTTTGGTAGCCTGCGCATTAGGCCAGCCGACAAAGTGCCTGCTTGCCTGGTAGTAGCCGACACCAACGATTAAAAGACTCAGCCAGATTACTCCGATTGTCCGAGCTACTGGGTTCTTGGGAAAGACCGAAAACCATTGCTGTAGCAACAGTCCTATACCCCCAGCTCCCAATAAGTACAAAAAAGGCACCAATAGGCTAATCCCTGCATCCCCAGCGAAACCAATGACCGCAACCGACAGAACACAGCCAATCAAAATACCCCTAGCTCTAATCGGATTGAGCCCGGAACGGTAGGCATACACTCCTAAAATAATTAGAGTTGCCGTAGCTACATCAAAAATAGGAGTCCCGACTAGCCACCTAGATGGATCATCTATACCGGACATTAGCAACTGCCGAGGCAGACCGAGCAAATTAGAGCTAATAATACTAGCATTTAGCGTTTCTAGCCCTCCTGTAAGCCCCAGTAACTCCTCCTGATGTATATTTTTGTAAAGACTATACATCATCGGTAGCAGTCCTGCCGTGAATGCCACTACAGATAGTAATCGATTAACGGGGCTAATCTTGCTCCATATGAGCTTGATTTCGTTTTTACCAGCCACTATAGAGATGACAAAAAATACCCACACCCCTGGAGTATAAAGAGTAAGTGCTGACACAAAAGAAGCTACAGGCAATAAACCTGGTTTTTTGCGTTCGCTAGCCCATATGCCGATAGATATAACCGCTACTATCGTCAAAATATACGAGATACCTACTTCGGCAGACCTGGCTTGATGCAAAAACCAGCTGGAAGAGCCTAACAAAAAAGTTCCCAGTAGCGAGACCCTAGTGGTGTACCAGTGACGGAGTATAAAAAAGAAAGCTACTAAAGCAACTACTGCCATCATGACCGAAATAAGTCTGATGTGAGTCAAATGATCAAACCCTAGCTTATACAGTAGAGCCTGTAAACTTCGTTGAGGCAAAAATGACGCGGTGTTCATAAGTTGATCAAAAGAACTTGTCTTTAGACTGTCTGCTGTTTCATAAGTAGAGGCTAGCGAGCGGAATGCCTTTAACCCAGGCAAGATAATTGCCAAACCCAAGCCAGCAATTACCGCCAAAAAAATAATCGGCTTCGAAACAAGCGCCCAAAAATCTATAAGTTTTTCTTTCATGATGACAATAAATATTGTACCAGTTTATGCATCAAATGGGGTAGCGTGCTTGCTATCTAGGCTACGAAGTCTCTGTTTTTCTTTGTCAAAGTATAGCTCTATTGCCCCTGTTGGTCCGTTTCTGTGTTTCTTGATAAAGACATCTGTGATATTTCGTCGCTCGGTATCTGGGTTATAGTACTCTTCGCGGTACAAGAATGCCACGACATCGGCGTCTTGCTCTATGGACCCTGATTCGCGCAAGTCGGCAAGCTGAGGAATCTGTGGGTTACGATTTTCTACAGAACGACTAAGTTGACTCAAAGCCAACACCGGCACATTAAGCTCACGGGCAATTCCCTTTAGGCCTCTAGATATTTCTGATATTTCTTGCACTCTGTTGCCAAAATCTCCAGAAGAAAATTTACCACCACCACTCATTAGTTGCAGATAGTCAACCACGATTAGCCCAATAGGCCTTTGGTGCGCCTCTCGACGAGCTTTGGTGCGTAAGTCGCTAACTGTAATGCCTGGGGTGTCGTCTATAAAAATTGGAGCTTCGCTTAGAGTCCCCATAGCGTGACCAATTTTCTCGAAGTCTGTGTCGTTAAGATTACCTGTTCTGAGGTTCCAGGCATCAACGCCAGCCTCGGCTGCCAAAAGCCTGTCTACTAACTGCTCTTTGCTCATTTCTAGACTAAAAAATATCACCGGAAGCGAAGACTTGACCGCAACACTATGTGCCAAGTTAAGCGCTAAAGCTGTTTTACCCATACTGGGGCGAGCAGCTAAAATTATTAAATCGCTCCTCTGCAGACCGGCCAATATATTGTCTAGGTCTTTAAACCCGGTTGGAACACCCCTAATGGTACCCTTATCTTTGTGTAGTTCATCCAGTCGCTCAAAGCTTTCACCCAAGATCTGCTCTAGGCTTACCACATCTTGCTTGACATACTGTTGGCTGACATTAAAAAGTTGCGACTCGGCCTGCTCTATAACCTCTTGCACTGCGGTTTCTTCACTAAAACCAAGCTGTACTATCTCTTCACTAGCTTTTATTAGTCGCCTGCGCATGGCTTTGTCGGCAACTATCTCGGCATAGGTGACTACATGAGCAGCGGTTGGCACAAAGTTTGTTAGCTCACTCAAATAAGAAGCGCCACCAACTACGGCTAGTTGCTCGGACTTTTTTAGCTCATCGGCTAAAGTAAGGACATCTATTGGACTCCGTCGGGCATATAGTTTTTTGGCAGCTTCATAAATTTGCCCATGTCGTTCATCATAAAAATCCTCCGTCTTAACAACATCGGCAATTTTAACGATGGCATCACCGTCAATCAATATAGACCCAAGCAAACTAGCTTCGGCATCTGAATTTTGTGGGGGGACTTTGGCTCCCATGTTCGTCGTCACTGGTTTTTCTCCGACCAATTAGTTTAGCTACTTATGATTCTAGCACTTCGCTGGGCCCAAAAATATTGGTTATGCTATTTAAAGTGTCGTCTTTCTTCTCTGGCGCAAAATCTTTTTTGGTAGCCTTATGAATAATCTGAATATTTATTATCGATGCGTCTTGCTGGGCAATAATATCTTGCAAGAGCTGTTTGTTCTTGTTCTCGTTCATTTGTCTCTGATGAAAGGCGAATGAAAATTCTATAGTTAGCGTATCGTCTGTTTTGTCGACTTTAGCCATACGGGCAATACCATATAGCGTTCGATTGACCTCTTTTAGACTGTCTAGTATCGCTTGCCAAAAGTCTGTGTCCGAGGCTTTCACGCTAGACTCTGAAGCTATTGTTACAACTGGCCCAGATACAATATCTTCTGGCCTATCGACTTTAGCAGTTGCCGTTTTGGTTTTTTTGCTCTCTGGCGCTGGTGTTGATACCGGTAGCGGGTCTGTGCCCGAGTTAAGAACGCTTCTATCCTCGGCAGGCATTGCCTCTAGTAGCGATAATTCTAGCTCTAAGCGAGGATTGCGACTCGCAGGGACGGCTATTAGCGCCCGCAGAAGTCCAAAAACAACGCTAGACGGTATGGTGCTAGTATTGCTAACAACCTGCCCCCTAACAACATCTATCAGTTGGCTCGCGACTGACTCTGGTGTTCCACCCTGCGTATAAAGCTCATCCAAGATGCCCAATACCTGCTCTGTGTTGCCCTTTTCTAGCAGGTCCACCAATTGGCCGATAGAGTCAGCACTGACTCGCCCCAGCAACCTCTCGACATCTTGCAGGGTTATTGTTTGGCCGGTATGTTTCATCTGATCTAGCAAAGATATACTGTCTCTAAAACTGCCCTTGCCATGCTTGGCTATAAGTTCTAGTGCCGATTTGTCTATCTTTAGGTTCTCTTGTTTGGCAATAGCCGAAAGATGATTCACGATATCTTTATCTGGAATCGACCTAAAGGTAAAGTGTAGACAACGGCTAATTATAGTATCGGGCAATTTACCAATCTCTGTGGTAGCCAAAATAAATATGACATGAGATGGTGGCTCCTCAAGAATTTTGAGCAGAGCATTAAATGCTCCAATAGACAGCATATGCACTTCGTCGATAATATAAACTTTATATTTTGCGCTAACAGGGGCGATATACGATTTTTCGCGCAATTCTCTGGCTTCGTCGACCCTGCCATTGCTAGCTCCATCTATCTCTATGATGTCTACTGGGCTATCCTCTGGGGTGTAGGGCAATTTATTAATAGCGTGCGCAAAGATACGCGCGACACTAGTTTTGCCAACCCCTCTAGGTCCAGTAAATAAGTAGGCGTGAGCTATAGAATCAGTTTCTATGGCATTTTTAAGAGCAGTCGAGATGTGGTCTTGCCCAACTAACTCATCAAGAGTTTTAGAACGATAAGTCCGATATAATGCCTTCCCCATATAACAATATATTATAGCTCTTTAGCCATAACTTGTAGATTGTATTAATTACAAAGAAGCTGTTTACAAAGCGGCTTCTAGAGCAGCCCACTCGGCGCTATCGCCGTCTTCGGGGATGTTTACACTTACCTGATCACCTGGCTTTGCCTTAAAGTAGGTTACGCTTGCTAGCAACACTCTGTATTGCTTGTCTCCAACCTTAACAAAGTAATGCCCGTCTTCTAGCTCTAGTGAGCCTACTAGTTGTTTGCGAGGTATTGGGCCAATCTGCTTGTACAAAAATGTGCCGTCATCGGCAATAGTTAGTTTAAGGATATCACCCTGTACTAGCTTGGACTTGCTGGCATAGTTGGCTGGTACCGGATAGGTTTTGCTGTCACTTCCGACCATGTTTTGACCGTCAAAGACACCTTCGATAACCTTGCCAATGTTTTCTTCCTTTGTGATCTTGGTAGCGATTGGATCATCGCCGAGTAGACTTAGTATAAGTTCTTTAGCGGCAGCCAAAGAAGTCTCGGCTTCAGAAATAAGCGATCGTAACCTTTTTATTTGCTTGTCTGGTATGTCTGTCATTTGTTTCCTCTTGTATATCTCCGGTGTTTGTTTAGTCTCAATAAATAGACTTTACTTGCGTAAAATAACACGAATTAATCACGCAGTCAAAGTCAGCCTGTGGAAAAATAGCGCATATCAGCATGTTTTAGCCAATATGCGCAGTTCTCCTTAAACTTGCTTAGGTCTACTAAACCCTAGACAAGCTCTACAGTAGCACCAGCTTCTTCAAGTGCTTTCTTGGCAACCTCGGCGTCGTCCTTGGCTACTTTTTCTTTGATGACCTTTGGTGCGCCATCTACTAGTGCTTTTGCTTCACCAAGACCAAGACCAGTAATGTCTTTAACAGCCTTAATAACAGCTACTTTCTGTGCACCAGCGTCCTTTAGAGTAATATCAAACTCGCTCTTTGCGTCAGCAGCAGGAGCGTCGTCTCCGCCACCAGGAGCTGCAGCAACAGCTACAGCAGGAGCTGCAGCGCTTACACCCCAGTATTCCTCTAGGAATTTAACAAACTTACTAATCTCTAGCGCACTAAGCTTATCAAGCTCGGTAACTAGTTTTTCAAATTCTTTTGGTACTTCTACCTTTTCGTTTTCTGCCATAATTGTTCTCCTTCTTATTCTAGATAAGATCTATTAATTTATTGCCTCGGCTCGTGCGTTTAGTACATTTAGCACGCCTCGCACATTACCACTCATTACATTTACAAATCCGCTAATTGGCGCAGAAATTGTGCCTACTAGCTGAGCTCGCAATTGCTCTTTGGATGGCAATGAAGCTAGAGCCTTGACATCGTCAACTCCAACAAATTGTCCATCTGCCGAAATAGCCCCAACAAACTCCATCTTGCCCGTTTGCTTACTAAATTTAGCAAGCACCTGAGCTGGAGCAACTTCGTCTACGCTGTTAAAAGCATAAAGAAGTTGGCTATTTAGACTACTAGTATCGACATCTTTGAGCTTGTCGCTACCCTTTAGAGCCTGTATAACCAAGCGGTTCTTAACCACCTTAATTACAGTTTGGTTGTCTTTGGCGTCTTTGCGTAGTCCCTGCAGCTCTTTTACTGTTGTACCTTGATAGTTAGCCACAACAGTTAGCTTGGACTCCTTTAACAGGTCCGATAGCTCGGCTATCACCTGTTCTTTGTCTGCTTTGGATAAAGCCATATTTTCGTTTCCCTTTTACTTATTTATCGACCTAGATTATGTTTTTGTAGTACCAATTAAAAAAGCCTCTGGAGCAATCCAAAGACTAATAAATGAGTGTTTGCAAAATGTATGTCTTGCAACTGCCTCGGTAGCTTCTTATATTTAACTCTTTGGTCAAACGCTACTGTCTTCGGTACTTCGCTGTTAATTATAGCAAACTACCTTGCTAAGTTCAAGAGAAGACTAGGCTAGAGTCCGAGAGGCCTCTAGCTTGCCAGCTACCGAGCTTTTGTGGGCTTTTGGCCGGCGCATGATGTCTTCGTATAGCTTTATTGCTTTTGTTGCAAAATGACCTTGACCAGTAATCTTAGATATCGCTCTAAAGCAATCTGCTCTATATTCGTCGACCCTGGTGTCCCTACTAACCTCAAAACTATCAAAAAAGGCGTCTACCACTTGCTCGGCTGGCTCTATCTGATCTTCATGAGATAGGTCTTTTACCAACCTAAGCACTGTCGATGGATGGTACGAGCGAATATCTATATCTGGAAAGACTCCACTCATGGCTATGACTGCCTGGGCCGCCCTATTATTTTGCTCGTTTTCAATGCCACTACTGTACTCTTGGTAACTAGCCAACACAGCCCTTCCTGTAGCTGGAGCGTACAGAGTGGCTAATAGTCGGTGATTTAGTGGATTTCGCCTCTCTAGCTTATGGTGCGCAGATTCTCCGGCCAGTGACAGCCAGGGGTATTTTTGCCCAAGAGGCACTCCGCTACTTAAGTGATCTGTTTTAATACTCGCAGGAAATACAAATGCAAAATCTCGGTCATCTTCTTCGTGAGATATGGGCACAAATGCATTATCTACCCTTTGGTTCAGCCTTGGTGCTAGTGAGTCAAACATCCACTGTTCATGTTTTTCGCCGTCATCAATCAATGCATATATCATGGCGTGGCCGTTAACAAACCCTACCTTGTGGCGTATCGATCGTTCCTCTAGTATTTCCGAGGTTAACGCTGTAAAGCCCAGGCAATTAGCAGGAGATCTTTGATCAAACTCGTCCCACGGCTGGTGGTCGTGATAACGCAACCGAGACCTAACCTCTGTCTGCGCCTCTTCAAAGTCAGCAACGACCGCTTCAATACCGGGGTAAGATAGTTTTTGGTTGGTGTTAATTTCTGTTGTCATACCTTAAAAAAATAAAAAACCGAGTTTTGCCTCGGTTCGTTTTTGATGTAATTTTCTTAAATTATTGAATCGCTAACGAACCGGCCCTAGCAGGCCTTAATGTCCACGAGCACAATAATAAAAGAATTTTTTATCACAAATTAGATACTACAAGATTCTGCCAGACTAGTCAAGCTGGGACAGTTTGTACTGAGTGTACTTTTCGGCAGCTAGCCGAGAAAGCTCTGGATCTTCATCTTGGTTGACAAACCGCATAGACTCGGCAATTAGCGGATGCGTCTCGGCGATCTTTTGGTACATCTCGTGGGCTAGCTTACGATAGCCAGTGTGTCCCTGGGGGCTGGTGCGGAGTTCTATGAAATGAAAAGCTTCCCTGGCATTAAAGGTTAACTTCCAGCGCATCTTGTGCCCCAAAAGCGTCGCATACTGGGCTTCTAACTCGTAACCCTTGGACTGCAAAATGCTGTACAGCTTTAGGCTAAGGTCAAAACAAGTCTCAAATACCTCTGTTAATCCTGCATCTTCAACCAGCTTAGGAACCTCGTAGCCAAACCGTGGTGTTAACTGTTGCCAAGCCAGGTCATCAACCATCCGATGTCGTTGTAAATCACGGAATATCCCGTAATCGCACATCAGATCCCAGCTATAGTGAATTTTTTCTAGCGCTCTCCCCGGCTTGTGTCGCCTATTGAGGCGCTCGCCCACAAAAGCTCTAAAAACCTCTTCTTTCTTCTCATAGCTCCAATTCTCTACTTCAGACTTAATCTCATCCAGCGAGCTAGAACTATGCTCATAAAGCACATCTGCTACAACATCCAACTCATTTCGGGGCCAAACGGCAGTCAAGGCGACCGCTTGTTGGTCGGCGCTATGGGTTTCTTTGAGATATTTTTTGGCTAATGACTCGACCTTTTTGGCAGTCTGCGCTCTGTAGGCAATCATAGCCCCGCCTCGCTCTGGCTTATCTGCTCGTTCCAAAAATGCTGGGATAGTCTTGCGAGCCTCTTTTAGCAGAGCTTCTCCTGTTTGTCTTGCTTCTGGCAGAGGATCGCTCAAAAGGTGCATAATCAAGCTCTCTAACGCTTGTCCAGAAGCAAATATGCCAACAGTGGACTGTGTGGCAACCGGCAAAATAGGTCGAGCAGCATCGCAGGCCTGCGCTCGGGTTGCACTGCGCCAAGCAACATCTCGGTCTTTTTTGGGCACGCTCGAATTTGCCTGCACAAAAGCGGTCAACGCATGAACCATATGAGAGTATAAGTCAAAAATCTGGTCCATAACTTTTACAAAATCTTTTTTAGTAGCCTTGTCCAAGTGCTCTGGTACAAAATACTTATACCTATCTTGTTCGTCCTTTTGATCGTAATAAATATAACGGGTAGATTGCTCTAGGTAGGCTGCTAAACGGCCCCACTCTAGCTTTTTGGTCAATAAATTGCTGGCGTTCTCTACAACCATATGCTGGCCAACTAACTGCTGGACCGAATCGTCTCCAAACGCAGTGATAACCCTTTTTAGTAAGCTCTCGTCTTTGCCCACTGCCAGCGCAAACTCATCTAGGATGGTTATGCGCATATCGTCGCCACGACGACTCAACCGTGCCATAGCTGCCGCGATAGTGAGTGGTGTTAACTTATCACTAAACCCATAAACATTGCCCGTAGCGTCGCTAACCGCCTGCTCCAAAAACTCCTTACCTTCGGTAGAGACAACTAGGTTTCCCTTGGCAGATAGCTCTAGATAAGGATTTTTATCTGGCTTTATCTCTTCTAAAGTTGCCTCAGACGCAGTCTTTTTAGGTAGCAGGGGCTTAACGCTTTCGGTCAAAAGGTCATGGATTGTGTCAATTGGCAGTATTTTGCCGTCCCTTGTGCAGTCAATTGCCTTAAAGTCTTTTGGAAACAACTGACATAGGTTGTCATAAACAATTACCGATTTTTCTAGATGAGATATGTCTGCTTCGTGCAGATCTCGTTTTTTATCTGTGTAATCTCGTTTGTCTTTTTGATCAACCAACCCCTGAGCTATGTCTGCCGGTACTCGCAGTACAAAAGACAAGTCAGGCCTAGGTATTTTGAGCATCTCGAACTCTAGCTGATCAAGCCACAAAAAATAGCCTTTTCGCTCTTCTACGCTATCAAATTTTGTACCTTGGTGCGCCATATTAGAGCCGGTAAAACGATTGGCTATAACTATTTTGCCTTGCTCTAGAGCCTCGCGGATTTTTGGCCCCGCTTCGTATCTGTCTAGCGCATAAAACAACGAGCCGGTGTACGGACCAACCTCTTGGGCTGTACCATACTTGCCGTTTAGATATTGTTTTACAAAATGGCTAGAGGCCTCACTATACTGCGGAAAGTCAAACTGGGCGACAGAATAACCCTTGTCGACCAACGATTTTACCAACAGCTCAACCTGAGTGCCTTTGCCAGAGCCGTCGGTACCTTCTACAACAATAAATGTACCTTTTTGCTGTTTGCTCATTGCCCACCCCCCTTGCTTACAAGAGGTAGGTCATTCATATTTTTTTATACCCTCAACCTTTGTTGGCATTTTGCGCTTATCTTTGTAGGCCCTAGGGAGCATCATGTCTGGACTCCATGTCTTGATAATATCTTTTAGGTTGTCGCCCTGCTGATACTTTCCGCTAAAGCCACCGTCTCGGCCTTTACCATAACTACCTTCAACTTCACCAGTTTCCAAAAACACTGCTTGGGCAATTCGTTCGCCCACCGGCAACAGGACTGTCTCGTGCTCGTTCAAATTGTATATCTCTAGCGTAAGGCGATTAATATATCCCGGATCTACCCAACCAGCATCAAAACAGACTGCTACGCCGTTACGACCCCAACTAGATCGCGCCTTCACCTGATATGCCCCAGGTGGCTTAATGCCAAAAAACTCATGTGTATGAGCCAAAATTCGTTCGCCAGGACGAAGCGGTATAACCGGATGATCCTTTGGTATGCCTTTTTGCAAGGCTACGCCGTTTCGCTTGGCCCAGTCGCCATGCTTGACAGCCTTTAGATAACCATCAAAATACCTATCTACATCTTCTGCGTCAAACGGATTATATATAGATTTTCCGCTCATCCGCTCTGTGCGGTAATAATAATAACCCAAAGTCACATCCAAGCTAGCGTGCGAGATATGCTTTGGGTTAAAAGGTGTACAAACTATATGCCCCTCTTTTAGGGCAGACTTGATCTGCTTGTTGCTATACACTCCCATAGTTATGGTCTATTGTACCTAATAGGTCGATGCCTAGACAACAGAGATAGACGAAGCTACAACACTTTTTTGCAAAAACAAGAGTTTGTTGGGTCTATATTTCTGAGGCGTTAACAGCAATACCTGGCCCCATAGAAGTAGCCACAGTGATAGATTTTACATAAACACTCTTTAGGCTAGATGGCTTATTTTGCTTAACGCTCTCTTTGACGGCTTCAACATTTTGGAGCAATTTATCTGCACCAAAACTGACTTTACCAACACCAAGGTGGATGATTCCGGT
Source organism: uncultured Candidatus Saccharibacteria bacterium (assembly GCA_964521095.1). Classification (GTDB taxonomy): domain Bacteria; phylum Patescibacteriota; class Saccharimonadia; order Saccharimonadales; family 2-12-FULL-41-12; genus CAMTWJ01. Next base: position 111,291 of record CAZFPJ010000001.1, on the reverse strand, counting down.
GCTGTCTACTCTGTATTCGACTCGCCCAGCTTTGGCAGAGCTAACGCCTTTTACAACATCGGCCGTAACCGTTCCGCTCTTTGGGTTGGGCATTAGGCCCTTTGGTCCAAGCACACGAGCATATTTAGCCAACTTAACCATCAAGTTAGGTGGGGCTATTAGTACATCAAACTCTATAACACCCTTGTCTAGAGCCTTAGTGATCTCGTCTGTTCCAGCAATATCCGCACCTGCTTTTAGGGCAGACTTGGCAACATCTTCCTCTGCAAATACTGCTACACGAACATCTTTACCTGTTCCAGCAGGCAATACTACGGTATCTCGGATGTTCTGGTCAGCCTGTCGAGGATCAACCCCTAGGCGCAAGTGCAATTCAACTGTTGCGTCAAACTTGGTAGCACTAGTTTTGCAAGCTAACTCTAGAGCCTCTTTGAAACTATAAGTTTTTGTAGAATCAACTAGTTTTGCTAGGTCTTTATACTTTTTGCTACGGCGCTCCAGGCGCGAACGAGCAGGCTTAGCCAGTTGTTTTGGCTTTTCATCTGACTTTGGCGCTTCTTTTTTGCGCTCTTCTTTGGCTTCTTTTTCTTCGGCTTCTGCAATAGCTTTGGCGCTTCGCTTACCGGCCTTGGCTGTTGTAGTGTCTTTTGGTGCTTCTGTGGCCTTGTCAGCCACTTGAGCTTCCGGCTCGACTGCCTCTTCTTTTAAGTTTTTTGTTGATTTGTTGGCTTCTTCTGCCATTTCCTTCTCCTCTCGTGGTCCAAACGGTTTTTCTTAGGAACCTCCCACAAAATTATTATTAATCTAAACTATCCCTTAAAACTAAACCTACTAACGACTCCAACTTCACTTGGGAGCTTGGCTGGATCGTATTCGTCAGCCAATTTCACTGGAGCGCCCGTTTCTTGTCCTAGCTGATCCCAAGCTTGGTCAACAACTTCTAGTTCTGTCCTATTCAGCTTACCTGATCGAGCCAAACGCAACAATGCTTTGCCTGCTTCTGGGTTGAGACCCTTAGCCCAAGCGTCGGTAGTTTGCTCGATCGTAGGATCGATCAGTATTTCGCCCTCTGGATACTCATTCTTTCTGTACAAAAAAACTTCCATCTAGTCCGCCTTCTCCCTTATCATATCCGAAACAAACGCATGAATATACTTGCCCAAAATATTAATATCGGTGGTCTTTGCAACTGCTCCATCAATCTTATCGGGTGCCAAAATTTCACTAAGTTTTTCTAGTGTTTCTGGTTGAAGCTCGGACAACAATGGTTCCGGGTTCCAGTCTCTGTCTGCCCGAGATTCCATAATCTTAACCTGTCTAAATAAACTCAAGGTATTGGTTGTTGCAATCTTGTTATCTTCTTCTGTAACAGCCTTTAGATGAGACACAGCACTGTCGATGAATTCTGGCGAGATATGATGCTCGGTCATATTATTTATTTCTTTAACCTATCCAGGTCTACATTATGAACTATTGTTAATTCACATAGTGCTTTTCTTACGGCAGTGAACGCCACATTTGCCTCTTCAGACTGTCGATCGTATTCAGGAGATGAGTTTAGCGCAATATCTCCAAGAACACCCAAACCTTTGTATGCGTCCTGGATTATCTCTAATCTCTCCTGAACAATCGGGTTAACTGGTTTATGGCCTAACGCCTCAACGCTATCTAGTTCCATCTAAGCCTCTACCTCTACACCCATGCTACGGGCTGTGCCTGCCACCATTTTCATCACAGCTTCTACATCGTCGGTGTTCATGTCTTTTGCTTTGGTCTCGGCAATAGAGCGAAGGTCGGCCTGCGAAAGCTTTTTGCTAACTTTTTCGGTATTAGGCTTGCCAGAACCTTTGTCAATTCCTAGCTTAGCCCGAATTTGGTCATCTGTTGCTTGGCTAACAACGCGAAAGTCCATGCTTCGGTCGTCGTAAATAACAATGTGCGCAGTGACAATTGCGTTGCCCATATCTTTGGTAGCGTCGTTAAATGGCTGGATAAAATCCATCATATTAACACCGTACTGACCAAGGGTACTCCCCACAGGAGGTGCCGCGCTAGCTTTGCCAGCCGGAATCTTCATCTTTAAATTTGCTTTAATCTTTTTGGCGCCTGCCATATATATACTCCACTTAGTTTTATCAAAGCCGTAGAAGCTGTAGCTTTGATGGTCAAATTATTCAATGCGTAACAGTGGTATTTTACAACAAATTACCACTCTTTGTCTATAGTTTTCCCCAATATCCTTCGGATCTCGTCGACAGATTCTTTAGAATATTGCGGGACACCTTTGGCCAAGGCCTTAGCTAGAGCCTTTGACTCCGCAGTTGTCTCGGCAAAGTAGGCCTCTGTTCTGTGCAAAAAGTTTTCACCAACATGAAGTATCTCCGAAACAGGATTCTCCGGAGCTTCACCGGTAAATTCAAACAAATTAGGCTCTTTTTCTGGGTTGCTCAAAGTCGTAAACTACTAGACCTTCTTAACCTGCAGACTGTCTAGCTCTACTGGAGTTTCCCTGCCAAACATGTTTACAAGGACCTTTATCTTGCCCTTAGTCTGGTCAATCTCGCTAATACTGCCATCAAAACCTTTGAACGGACCGTCGATAATGCTTACAACTTCACCTTCGGACAAGTCGATCTTGTGCTTTGGTTGCTCAAGACCCATTCGCTTGTTGATCTTTTCCATCTCTTTGTCGCTAACGGGGCTTGGGTCGATACCGGTACCAACAAAGCCTGTAACGCTTGGCGTATTTCGGACAATGTACCATGCGTCTTCGCTAAGCTTCATCTGTACTAACACATATCCTTGAAAGATTCGCTTTTCTACAACTTTTCGCTTGCCATTTTTGATCTCAATCATCTTTTCTTTTGGCACCAAAACCTCAAAGATCTTATCTTTCATGTCTAATGCATCGGCTCGTTGGCGAATGCTTTCGGCTACCTTCTCTTCGTAGCCACTATAGGTATGAATAGCGTACCAGTGCTTGTTAGAGTCGTATCGTTTGCTCATTTATCTCTTATTCCTCTCGTATTAAACCTTTTTCAAGATAGGCTTATTTGTTTATAATCACTTCTTTAAATAATTTGTCTAGGGCAATATCTAGCGATGCCACAAGCGCCCCAAAAACTATAGAAAATATAAAGACTGCAATAGTCAGGCGATAAGTCTCCCGACGGTTTGGCCAAGTTACCAGCTTGATCTCTGCCCAAGCTTCGCGGAAAAACTTTGGTACTAAGCGTCCTCGTTTGGACAACAGCCTGCCTAGCTTGTTGTTGGGCATTGGCAAATGATATTCTTTTTGCCCAGCTTTATGGGCCTTCTTGAAGGGTTTAGTAGCCTTACCTACCACTGTTTTAACGCGCGATGACGAAGCTGGCTTTTTCCTTGCCTGCTTTTCCCTGACGCTTTGCTTTTTTGTGCTCTTTCGTACCGCCACTAAAAGTCTCCAAAATTAAAAAACCTACATTAATAGTAGGTCGCTAAAGTCAATACTACTCTTTTTTTGTTTTTTGGTCAACCTCTTCTAGGTTTGGTATGGCGATGCTAAAGGTACTGCCTTTGTCTATCTCGCTGACAAGCGATATCTCGGCGTGTATTAATCGGGCTAACTTCATGGTTACATACAGCCCCAACCCTGTTCCAGAATTTGCCCTGGTTCTAAAGTCTTCACTCCTAAAGAACTTATCGAACACCTTTTCTTGATCACCTTTACTCATGCCAATGCCGGTGTCTGACACCTCAAACAACACTCCATTGTCTGCATGCTCGGCACTAATAGTTATGCTACCTTTCTCGGTATACTTAATGGCGTTGGTTATAAAGTTCTGCAAAACCTCTCTAACATACAGCTCGCTCGACTTTAAAAGAGTCAGGCGAGGGTCAATGTTGGTATGCAAAGACAACCCCTTGGCTTTGGCCTGCATGCGATAGTTGTCGGCCAAATTCAAAACCAAATCGTGGGCATTAATAGGTGTCACTTCTACATTCAGCACGCCTCGTTCTGCCCTAGACAGCGTCGCTAAGTCGTTAATAAGGCCACTCAAAAACACTATCTGATCATGCGCCACGGTTAGCGCCGACTCTATCTGCTTATTGCCACCAGACTTTTCGGTAATAAATTGCGCATTACCTACATTGCCCTCGGCAATAGCAATCGGCGTTCGTAGTTCGTGGCTTACTACACTTATAAACTCATCTCGTTCTTCTTCTAGTGACTTTTCTTTTGTGATATCACGAAGCAACAGCACAAAACCGCGACTGCCTTTTTTGCCAAAGCCCAACCGCACAGGTGCCACACTCAAATACAGGTTTATCTCGTCGCCATTTTTGTACACCAAACGCAGGTCGCGACTAGTCTGCTGGGTGGTTGTAGAAAGCACATATTTTTTTATATCAACCTTTTGATTGTTGCCGTCTATAACATCTAGCACTTCACCGATATTCTTGCCGGCAAGGTTGGTGTTGATGTCCAATACATCCAGCGCAGCACCGTTATAAACAGCCACAACGCCTTTTTCATCAATTGCCAAAACGCCATCAGCCATGCTATTAATTAGACTTAACAGCCTCTCTCTTTCTAGCATTGCTTCTTCGGTAGAGCTTGCCCCTGCTAGCACCTGAGTTGGTTTGTTTGCCTTCTTTTTCATAATTATGTGTCTATTATGCCATAAGCGCTTCGTTTGGGTGCGACAACTGCAGGGCCGGGCGATAATCTTTGAGTTCTTTGCGCCTAGACTTGGCATCTGGACATATCTGTTCCAGGTCGTCCCAAAAAGCTTTTTTGTGGTGCATATGCCTGGTGTGAGTAAGCTCGTGCAACAGCACATACTCTTGCAAGTTTTCTGGTAACTGCACGGCAAAAGCGTTCAGAACAATCTGTTTTTCTTGGCTGCAACTGCCCCACCTAGAGCGCAAAATCCGCACCGAAACATCTGCAAAATCTATCTTGTGTCGATTGGCCAGCTTATACAGTTTTGGACCCAACACTTCTTGGGCTTCGGTTTTTATAACTTCTGTAATCTTCTTTTTAAGAGCCCGTTGTGTAGCCTCATCTTCTATGGCTTTTGTACTTGGTAGCGACACCACTATGTCCGCGCCCGCCAATTTGGTCTTTATTACCTTCCCATCGGTTGGTTTCAGCACAACCCTGTATTTTTGATTCACCAACACACCATCTTGTATGGTGCGAACAGAGCTATTTTGGTGCTTTTCTATCCACTGCCGATGCTCTTCGACAAAAGCCAAGCCCAAAGCTTTTGGCGCAAACCACGGCACCACCACATGCACTCCACCCTCGGCGTCTAGGCGCAAACGGACATTTCGCACACCCTTGCGACGATGCAGATTAACTGTACCCAAACCTTCTACTGCTACTTGCCAAACAGCCATGTGCTATCTAATAGAGATATTGCGTCGACCAAAATCCGACCTATGAGGCACCAAGTTAACCATTTGTGGCTTGGCTATCCTACTAGTAACTTCTGTCGGCTTTACCAAATTTAGGTCATACAGCTTTTTCAAGATTGCGCTCTGTTGCGACTTAAAGATATGCTTGCCACTAATTACCACATACTCTTCTGTGCTAGACGGGTTTTGTTGCAGAGCCAAAGCTTGTTTAAAGGCATCTTCAGAATATTGCACGGCGTATTTATCGTCTGTCTTTCGGCGGTCTCTGGCCTGAGTCCGTGCAAATGCCGACTCGGCATCGATCTGTAACCAAACGGTCAACGACTTTGCCTTGTGTTCTTTGGCTAGGTTTGCCAGTTTCTTTCGTTCTTTGCCCTTGGCAGATTGGCTACTGTCATACACAACGCTAATTCCGCTTTTCAAAAGCTCTGTTGCGAGGTAGTCCATCACTTTGTGTTCATCGCCAGTTTTGCCGTCAAACAATTCTTTGACAATCTTGTCAGACTGCAAATGTACAAAGCCAAATTCTTCGCAAAATTGCCTAGCAAATGTAGTTTTGCCAGAGCCGGCAAAGCCATACATAACTATCAAAAGCGGTTTTGTAGGAATAATTTTGTTCAACATGCTACATAAATCTATAGCACAATCCACCCCCAAAATAAAGTGTTAATGCCTAGGTTAAGCCTATCTGTTACAATGTATGAGTATTTTTACAACCATATAGGGGCATAGTGTTAGCGGCTAGTATGTGGGTCTCCAA
>CAZFPJ010000001.1:0-105028 GCA_964521095.1 uncultured Candidatus Saccharibacteria bacterium | reverse complement strand
CGGCTAGTATGTGGGTCTCCAAAACCCAAGATCGTGGTTCGATTCCACGTGCCCCTGCCAATCGACTTTTATTTTGGTCTCCAACCCGTGCCTCAAGAGGTACGGGCGATTCCTGGCACCCCTGCCAAGCATTTTGTTTAAAATATAACCAACCATGCGCGAATATAATGGCTTTTCAGCAAACGAACGAGCGAAAGTTGGCAGACTCCAGCTTCAGGCTATTCGTGCTGGCAAATTTCCAAAACCTACAAAGTGTGAACTATGTAATACAACCCAGGGGCAGCTCCAGTTGCACAACGAAGACTACTCAAAACCATTTGACGATGCACACCCTATCTGCCGAGCCTGTCATTTGGCCCTGCATGTCCGTTTTAGTAATCCAGCGCGGTGGCAAAAGCGTAAAGAATACATCCAACAAGTCCGTGGCCCGGGCGACTACTGGTGGGAAGATCTATCCAACACACCGATAAACATCAACCCCGCCATTCCAGCCAAGAAAATCTAAGCTAATACGGGCCAGTTTTTTGTTTACCCAGATACTTTTCAATTAGCACAACATCATCAATATCTTTCTGTCTTGCATTGCCGTCAGCTAACCAACTTTTCTTTACCGCTAACAAAGATTCAATAGTTATGTATCGTACACCGTCAATAACGACTGATTGCTTTGATAAATCACTGAATGTTTGGTCTTTACCCAAGACACTCCAACCTGTTCCAATCTCAAATATATCATCAACCAAGATTTCTCTGTCGTGATTTATCACTTTGGCAAAACGAGAGTTTTGCGCAAACTTTGCATAAACTTCGCTGGTAGTAACAACATCTATATCTTTACTTTGGCGGAGTCCCAAAGCACTCAAAATGCCTGAGCCGATCACAATTGAATCGTTTGGCGATAACCCTAACTCATCTAGCATTTTCTTGATGGACATTGCCAAAATTATAACAGATTTCCCTCTGTTTTTGAGGTATAATGATGTTTATGAGTGAGAAAAAGGAGATTACTCTCAAGGACATTCAGTCTATTGTTCGCCAATTTGTCATCGAAAGAGATTGGGGTCAATTCCACAATCCAAAGGATATGGCTATCTCGCTTAACCTAGAAGCAAGCGAGGTACTGGAACATTTTCAATGGAAAAACGAGCAAGAGATTGCTGACCACATCAAAAATCACGGACAAGAAATTGGCGAAGAGTTATCTGATGTGCTCTATTGGACGCTATATTTAGCAGACAGAGCCAATATCGACCTAAAGCAAGCCTTCGAGAGGAAAATGCAACAAAATGAGTCTAAATACCCTATAGACAAAGCTAAAGGAACTCATAAAAAATATACGGAGCTGAATAAGTGATTGTGTACGATGCGACCAAAAGCAATTTTATCCTAGACGCATTAAGCAACAATATTAGTGCAGAGATAGAAAAACTCTACATTAGAGAAACGGGCTATAAACCTAATAAATCAGAGGTTGTTTCCTGGACTAACTCGATGCAGTATATGAAAAATGTTCTTGAGGATACCGAAATACCTGATGATGTAGGGATTGCCATAGAGTACAAAATACCTCAGACATCGAAAAGAATAGACTTTATCATCACTGGGTCTGACGATAGTCAGAAAAGTGCGATCCTTATCGAATTAAAACAATGGAGTGAGGGCATCCGCCCAACTAGTAAGGATGCTGTTCTTCATGCCGACTTTTACGGGCGCGAGGTTAATCATCCATCATACCAAGCATGGTCATATGCAAGTTTGCTTAGTGACTACAACTCTAGCGTGCAAGATAATGACATCAGACTAGCGCCCTGCGCATATCTACATAATTATTCCAATGAGAATGGTGTCATAGACGATAACTTCTATTCAGAATGGACAGCTAAGGCGCCCTCGTTTTTCCGTGAAGATTTTATTAAACTACGAGATTTTATCAAGAAATATGTAAAGTATGGGGACAATGGAACGCTAATTTATGAAATTGATAAGGGCAAGATTCGCCCATCAAAATCGTTAGCTGATTCGCTGCACTCGATGCTCACAGGCAATAAGGAATTTACATTGATAGATACTCAGAAAATTGTTTATGAAACAGCTCTGAATCTTACACAAAAGTCACAATCTAGTGTAAAAAATGTTGTTGTAGTAAAGGGCGGCCCAGGGACCGGGAAATCGGTAGTTGCCATTAACCTACTCTCTGAAATTACAAAACAAGGGCTTGTTACGCACTATGTGACGAGAAATTCTGCCCCTCGAGAGGTTTTTCAGGTAATGCTTACGGGTAAATTTACAAAGTCGAGAATATCTAACCTTTTTACCTCCTCTGGCTCATTCACTGAAACAGAATCAAACACATTCGACGCTTTGATAGTCGATGAAGCACAGCGTCTAAATGAAAGGTCTGGATTATTCAACAACAAAGGCGAAAATCAAATTAAAGAATTAATTAATTCAGCAAAAACCACTATATTCTTTATTGACGAAGATCAGAGAGTAACACTGAAGGATATCGGCGAAGTTGATGTAATCAAGCAATGGGCAGAATCTTTTGAGGCAGATTACTGTGAATATGAGCTTGAATCTCAGTTTAGATGCAATGGATCAGACGGCTATTTAGCATGGCTTGATGATGCGCTCCAAATAAGGGATACCGCGAACACCACTCTGGATGATATCGATTATGATTTTCGTGTTATAGATGATCCCTCAGAAATGCATGAATTAATCAAAGGGAAGAATTTGCACAACAATAAGTCACGTATGCTCGCTGGGTATTGCTGGAATTGGATTAGTAAGAAAAATCCTGAGCTCTTTGATATCGAAATAAACAGCTATAAAGCTCGATGGAACTTGAATGAGCAAGGACAATCATGGATAGTGCACGCCGAATCCGTAACTGAAGTTGGCTGCGTCCATACATGCCAAGGTCTCGAGCTAGATTATGTAGGAGTAATCATTGGTGATGACCTTAGTGTCAGGGAAGGAAAGATGTTCACAGACATATCGAAAAGGGCAACTACAGATAAGTCTATTTTTGGGTTTAAAAAACTTAGTCGTGAGGATCCTGCAAGAGCAGATATTATGGAAAATATGATAATAAAGAATACATATAGAGTACTTATGTCTCGTGGCATGAAGGGGTGTTTTATTTATTGTACAGATCCCGAAACGCAAGAATATTTCAAAAAGAGACTAAGAAGACAATAATCATGGCTGATCATGACGGCCATCGCAAGCGATTACGAGAAAAGTTTCTAAATAACGGTCTCGCCGGATTTTTAGACTATGAGATCATAGAGTTGCTATTGACCATCGGCATCCCTAGAAAAGACTGCAAGCCACTTGCAAAAGAGTTAATTGCAAGATTCAGAACAGCTAACGGGACTATAAATGCCAGCGATATCGACCTAATGAAGATAAAGGGACTGGGGAAATCAAGTATTTTCGGTATTAAACTAGCTAGAGAACTGGGAATATTATCGGGTAAAAATAATTTAAGTTCAGCTAAAACAGAATTCATCAACATTGAAAAGGTAGCCGATCTGCTTATAAAAGAAATCGGGTATGAGAAAAAGGAAATATTCAAAGTTATCTGCATTAATACAAAGGGATCCGTAATTAGTGAGATAGTTTCAATCGGAGCGCTAGACATATCAGTAGTCGAGCCGCGTGAGGTTTTCAGAATTGCTCTGGACAACAACGCTGCCGGCATCGTTATAGCCCACAATCACCCATCAGGAGACACCACACCATCAGAAGAGGATATCTACACAACTAGAAAATTAGTTGAATCGGGCAAGATTATGGGAATAGATGTCATAGATCACCTTATAGTTTCAAGCTCCGAGTACACAAAGCTATCGGAGAAAGGTTATTTATAACCCAAAAGAAGATGGTACAATTGATGGTTACCTAGATTATCTTGCTATATAATAGAGAATAAGGCGCAATATGTAGAAATCGACCGCAACCGCCAACAATCTCAAAACCTCTCTCGCCTCCGCGACTGGCTCCTCCCCATGCTCATGAACAGCCAGGTGAGCGTCAAAATAAATTCATTGTATCAGTATGATTGACTAATTTTGTAGAGTTAGCTACAATGAAGTCATTAAAGCATAATCAGTGGGCAAGCATTATGAATACAGCCAAGACGATACGAGAACTACGAAATAGGGCCGGCGTGAGCCAGGCTGATGCTGCTAGTGGTATCGGTATTGCTCGTGCTACCTACGCCAGTATCGAAACTGGCAAGCGTCCTCTAAACCTCGAGGTTGCGCAGCAGATTAGTAAATACTACGGTGTAAGAATTGAGGATTTGATTAGTGGCGATATCGGTACGATGGACAGTGTCCACGAGCCAGTGGCGGAATACCGGCGAACTGCCACAGCAGAGATTATTCCACGAGATATCGCACCAGAGTTTCAGCCCGAAAAGCTCCGCCAAGTGTTGCTATATATCCTTGGCAAGGTCGGCGCCAAACCAAATGTCGGCGAGACGGTGCTGTATAAGCTACTTTATTTCATCGACTTCAATTATTACGAAAAGACAGGCCACAGCATCACCGGCCTGACATATATTCACAACAAATACGGACCGTCGCCAGTAGCCGACTTTCGCTCGGTAGTCAAAGGAATGGAATCTGCCCATGAGCTAGAGATTGTAGAGACTCAGTTTTTCAAAAAAATACAGAGGAAGTATCTACCGCTCAAGACGACGACACTAAGTGAGCTAGGAGCAGATGAGCTGCGCCATATTGATAACACATTGGCCGAGCTGGGTGACAAGTCTGCCAGTGAACTAAGTGAGCTGTCACACCAGGACACGCCGTGGGTTGTGGCCAAGCAGGGCCAGCCGATTGATTACCGCGATACCTTTTACCGAACTACTGCTACCGCCGTGACCGAGCCGGACGATGAACTTTGAGCAGACACCAGAATTCAAAAAAGATATCAAAGCACTAGCCAAGCGCGTACCGACTATACAGTCAGATGTTAAGCGTGTGCGTTCGAAGGTAGAGGCGCTATACATAAAATCGCCAGAGTATAATCTGGCGGAATACCGCAAACAGTTTTTTGCTAGCAAAAAAGCTGCCATATTGCCTGGGTCGACCGATGAGATCGAGATAATCAAAATGCGTCTTGATACCGACTCGCCACAATACCGCCAAAAACTACGCATCGTGTTTGTCGCAATTCGCCAAAACGATAAGATCCTACTTGTTGAGCTGTATTCAAAAAACAACAAAAGCCGTGAAGACAGCTCGCGAATTAAAAAATATACTAAATGAGAGGGCCTAAATAAAACATCTTCATCGAGCCCTGCGTGCTAGTTATTTGCTTTAGTATGCGGAGAACTTTTGCGAACATGGGGAGTATACTAGTTAGTATGGATATAGTTGTTAAGCGCGTTTACGATAAGCCCACCGGAGATGATGGGTATCGTGTACTAGTTGATCGTTTGTGGCCCCGTGGCGTCAAAAAAGAGGTGGCAACGCTTGATGAGTGGTGCAAAGCTGTAGCGCCGAGCACCGATCTGCGCCGTTGGTTTGGCCACGATCCAGCAAGATTTGAAGAGTTTGCCATGCAGTACCAAAGCGAGCTAACAACCAGCGCCGAGCCTCAAAAACTACTCGACCGAGTAAAAGGCAATGACAGACTGACGCTACTGTACGGAGCAAAAGACCCCAAAGCAAACCACGCGGTTGTATTAAAACAGTTTCTTGAATCACTGTAAGACCCCTTATGTCCACACTCACCCAAACTAAAGCTACGATTGCTATCTATTCTTGCTAAGTATACAATTCTAAAGTTATGAAGACTGAAAGTAAGTTTAGCAAAAATAAATGGCTGTTTTGGATGAGCTTGGCTATTATTTTGCTCCCTATCCTCTCATTAATATTGTCTAATTTGTTATCTAATTTACTAAATTGTAGTTCTGGATATGCAGGGGGCGACTCGTGCAAAATTGGGGACACGACCATGGGGCAACTAGTCTACACTATGTTTACCTTTGGGTGGGTGGCGTTTTATACAATACCGCTTGGTGTTTTAGGCCTCGTATCCTCTGGGATTATCCGTCTGGTCAAAAATAAAAAATAATCCCGCAAAAGCCTAGTTTTGCGCTTCCCTACCTGGTTGATTAATTTTATTGGTTGTGCTATAATATACTAATGGACAGGTATCCCGAATCAGATATTGAGTTCTTGATGCAACTAGCAACCGAAAAGCTTCATAGCAGTATTATTGAGGCTCGTATACCCGACCAAAACCCCAGCCGATACACCGACAAACATTATAATTTTATAGGCCAGCGAGGCGACATGCTGGGAGGGTATTTTGTGCAAACAGAGTCTACCTTTGACCTAGATTATGCCAACCTAGAAGACGCAAAAGATGGCAAAGTGATTACCCCCGTTATTTATAAGCAAAGTTTTGGGGTCAAAAATGGCGACGCAGAGGTTGAGATACTGACAGTCAATGTCAACCTAGAAGAGACAGATGAAGAGATTCCGGGTATCGCAAAAGTGCAATTTAACGCCGAGTGGGCAAAAATGATAGACTTTGATGCAATGGCAATCGGGGATCAAGAGGGTTACGAAGAGCTGTTTTCTATATTGTGGGATGCTCGCAACCACAACCTCGTGGGTGACGACCTAATAAACGATGACGAACGGATCAACAGCCTGCTGGAACAAGCTGGTACGCTAGCCCGAGAACGAGTTGGGCAAGAAGCTACTTATTATCATGCAATATTCTTGAGAGCTGGCTTTTGTGCAGTCGAGTCTACATACCATATGGACTGCGTTACGCGTACAGTTACAGCCAGCGACTTTGGGTCCGAAACCGAAGCCGAGGCATCTTATTTTGAACTACCTACTCTATCGGAAGATACAGGGGATCTACCCAGAGTCCAGGCTATCTGCCCTCCAGACAAAGACAAAACAGAAGCCTTGTCTGACCTTTGCAATGCCGTCGTTGCTATTAGAGCGACTTTTTCCAAGCTAGACTAGGTCTGATTACTTTTTGCGAGGCTTGACTTCGTTTCGACCGAGGTTTTTCTTGGTCTCGACATATAGTACATGCTTGCGAGCGATCGGGTCGTACTTGCGTAGTTCTAGCTTGTCCGGAGTGTTTTGGACATTCTTTTTTGTGTAATAGGTTCTATGCCCTGTTTCTTCCGAAACAAGTCCTACTAATTTTCGTTTGTCACCTTTTTTTGCCATAAGTTATAATATTAACAGATTAGTTATGTTTTTTCAATACTTAAAATTGGAGCCATCTCCGGGATTTGAACCCGGGACCCCATCCTTACCATGGATGTGCTCTACCCCTGAGCTAAGATGGCATCAAACTGCAATTTACTATACCAGAAACTACCTCTATAAAAAAGTAGTTGAACAGATTAGGAATTTTTGCATTTTTTTGATAGACTTGTATCTGTAATTTGCCACCTTAGCTCAGCTGGCGCAGTTTACTGCAGAATAGATTAATAAGTATTTTGCTCTAACCAGCTATAGCAGAAGAATTAACAAATCAATAGTTTGTGCCACCTTAGCTCAGCTGGTTAGAGCACCTGTTTTGTAAACAGGGGGTCGTCGGTTCGAATCCGACAGGTGGCTCCACGAGCCCGTCGGCATGAGAACCGAAGGTTCGGCGGACGAGGAGCGCAGGAAGGAGCGTAAGCGATATCCGACAGGTGGCTCCAGATATATTCCGCAGGGTTAGTGAAGCGGTCAAACACAACAGACTGTAAATCTGTCGGCTTATGCCTTCGTAGGTTCGAATCCTACACCCTGCACCAAGCAATGGCCCCACATCTTGTGGGGTTTTTGCTTGGGCCGGACAGATTCAAACACTCGAGGGGAAAGCCTTCGGGGTGAGAAATGCCTGTGGCATTTCGCAAGGAAACCTTCCGATGGCAACTAGTTTGCCAATCGCGAAGTTTCGGGCTCGCTGGAAGCGAGGCGAATCCCTCTCCCTGCATGTCTTTATTATTTGATTCTTCTATTGTATAATATAGGTATCATGTTTGAGAGTTTTGAAGGCAGGTTTGACGCCGAACCCCACCGCATACCCAAAGAACAGCTGACCAAAGTCATTGAAGACATTGCAGAAAATGAAGTATTTGTAGTGTCCGAAGACTCACTAATCGTGGACAGAACCGGAGTGGTATACCTAGACATAGGTGACAGAGTTTATGGAGATGGCAACAAAGATGATTGTCATGATATGGAAAGTTTTTTGTACGACGAAGATTGTGCGGCGCCTGTTTTTGTAATAAAAACGCCCCTCGGTTGGGCCGTAGACGCTTCTGAGGTGTACGAACAAGACTTTGACTATTTTAATACAGAGCGATTGCCCGAACATATCAAAGACACTCTGGGAACAGTAATTGCATTTGCTGAAACCCACGACGGGGCTAGCCAGATGTATGAACCGATGCAAGAAGAGTTTGGCATAGATTTTGCAGAGCAAACACACGCTTTGTTGGCGGAATACGGAGCGCTAACTAGCCCCGAATCAGACGAAGAAGACTAAAAGATATTAACCTAGTTTATCTTTTATAATACAACGCGTTTTGGTCGCCTGACCCGAAGGCGTCTAGCACTTTTCTTGGTGGTGGCTGTTGGCTTTGCTAGTTTTTTGAGCTTGTCTTCGACCAGGTCGGCCTTGTCTTCCATACCTCGCTGGCGATAGCCTTTGGCGAGCAGAGTGAGGCTTTCTTTGCTTGGCTCTAGCTCTGATGCTCGTTCTAAGTGCTCTAGCATGAGTTTTTCGTTACCGATATGCTCTAGGGCTTTGGCTAGGGCGATGTGTCTTGCGGCCATAGTGTCGTCTATCTCTAGGGCATGCTCGAAAGCTATAGAAGCCTTTTCGTAGTTTTCTGTCTCGTAATAAATAAGCCCTAGGTTGTGTAGGCTTGAGGGACTTGGGTCTATACCGCTAGCTATCTCGAAGCAGTCTATAGCGTCTTTGTACTCTTTTTGCTTGGCATACAAAATGCCTAGTCGGTTATAAGCAGGGGCGTTTTTTTCGTCAATTTTGAGGATAGTTAAAAGTGCTTTTTCGGCACGAAGCAAACGGTTGTCTCGCATACCCTGGTGCACAATATCCCAAAGTTTACCGACTCGGTCGACCATCTTTTGTGGAATGTCGTCCTCTAGTTCTTTTTTGTGGTGAGAGAAAGCTCGAAGCGTTAACCACCCAAATCCTGCGACTGCTAATAATTCGTACATCTAGTGTCTCATTATACCATTTTTAACCTACAGGGCGTAAAATAGGTTTGTTAAAATTGCTTTTGAGTGTACATTGCGGTCGCACAAATCCTGCGCTGTTGATACTTGCTTTATCTGGCCAACTAGAGTGGCTGTAACTTTGCTCGAAGAAGGCTTTTTGGATGCGTTGTGTAGAGCAGAACGCAAAAGCCTGCTCATGGCATCTAGTAGCAAACTCATGTTAAAGTCTTTTTGTTTTAGTATCTTGTCTATCTGTACGAGACGCCCGTAAGTATCTTGCTTTAACAGTTCTTTGGCGATGTTTATTGCCTGCACCATCTCGTGGTCACTGCCCTCTTGCAAAAGATTAACCAACAAACCAGCACTACCCTGGCTGATATGCCAAGCCTTTTCTACCTCTGCGTCATTGTACCCTTTGAGCTGACTTTTTGCTTCGTCTAAAGATAATGGGTGCAGCCTATGCCACCTGACTCGTGAGCGGATTGTGTCTAATATTTTTTTTGTGTCTGATACCGTAATTATGATGCTGGTGTCTAGGGGTGGCTCCTCGAGTGTTTTTAGCAAAGCGTTTTGTGCATTATGCCCAAAGTTATCGAAATCGGCTATGACCAATACTCTTTTGAGCGAGTCCTTGCCCGGTACAGTTAACTTTAAAAAGCTCTGTAGGTCGCGGGCCATGTCTGTACCGTCTTTACTAACCGCAACAACTACCTTTTTGTATGCAAAATACTGGCTGTCCAAAATAGTATCCGCTAAATGCTCTGCTAAGAACTGCTTTCCGCCCCCTTTAGGAGCGACTAGCCCAACCACCCCCATTGAGTTGCTGGCCAGAACGGCTAGCTGTTCGTCGGTGTAAGCACTGGTGATTGGCTTCATACCTTTGGCTCCTCGAACTCTGCAGGCAACTCTGCTATAAATGTTTTTCTTTGCTTGTTCGGCAAAGTAATCTCTAGCGACTGGGCATGCAAATACAGGCGGTCAGCCTCTAACCCCTTGTAGAAGCTATCTCCTACTATCGGGTGCTTGAAGTATCCTAGGTGCACACGCAACTGATGCGTTCGTCCGGTTGTCGGCTTTAGCTCTATGGTGCTAAATGCATGGTCTTTATGTTTGATAGTTTTGAGAGTTTTATAAGCAGTTACAGAAGGTTTGCCGTTTGCTCCAACTCTAAACCTCTGGGGTTCTTTTGGGTTGCGCTGGATAGGCATATCTATAACAGCCTGAGGCGGATCCATAGTATCTTCTATCAAGGCTATGTAGGTTTTTTTGACCTTACGAACAGAAAATTGCTTTTGTAAAAACTTTTGGGCGGTGATGTTTTTGGCGCAGATCATGACTCCGCTGGTACCCCTGTCTAGCCTATGCACAATCCCGTCACGGTCGCCCTCTGACTTGTCTGTATACATATTGGCTAGCCACGAAGCAACGGTTGGTTCGGGGTTGAATGCACCTTTACTGTGCGACAGCAAACCGACAGGCTTGTTGATGACCACGCAGTCTTCGTCTTCGTACAATATTGGGATACTGATTTTAGGAATGTCTTGGGATATATGAGACTGGAGTATCTGTACCTCGTCTGTAGCTCGCAAGCGATACCCAGCTTTTGTAACAGGCTGACCGTTAACTAGAACTTGCTCGGTGTCTATCAGTCTACGAGCGTGGGTTCTGGGTAAATCCGGCAATTGTTTTGCTACAAAAATATCAAGCCGAGCGCTATCCTCCACGCTAGCTCCTTAAGCCTACAGCTTTTTGAACCTTCTGAAGTGTCTGCTGGGCAATATCACCCATCTTGGCTTCGTCCTTTTGGAGCTTGTCGATAATTTTGGCATCATCAACTTGACTTAGGTTGCTCTGAAAATCTGACAAAAAGGAGACCACAACTTCTGCAACTGCATTTTTAAATTCGCCATACTGTGATTGCCCAGCAAATTCTTTGGCGGATTCTGCTACAGACTGCCCCTTTAGCAAGGCGTGTATCTGTAGCAAGTTAGCAATTCCTGGCTGGTTTATAGGATCGTAAGCTACGCTAGCTAGACTATCTGTTGTTGCACTCATGATCTTCCCTCGAGCCTCCTCTGGGGAGTCGCTCATAAATATTATGCCCTTACCGGACTCGTCACTCTTGCTCATTTTTTTAGAAGGGTCTTGTAAGTCTTTGATGCGCAAACCCTGGTCTTTGCCAAACAATGCGTGCTGGTCTTTGACCGGTTTTGGCACAACAAACAGATCCCCAAATTTGTTGTTCATACGCTCGGCAATGTCACGCGTAAACTCTAGGTGTTGCGACTGGTCGTCGCCAACCGGTACATATGTAGTGTTGTACAACAAAATATCTGACGCCATTAGCACTGGATAGTCGAAAAGTCCAACACTAGTTCTGCTGTTTGTGTGCGCTCTTGGCACATCAACCACATTGACTTGTCTATTAAGGCCCGATTTCTCTTCGGCTTTAGGGATTACATTCTCATAAGTCCGTACTTCAGGGTATGTGATTGCACTCTTTTCTTTAAACTGAGTCATGCGACTCATCTCGCCAAAGCCAGTAAAACTGTTAAGGATGATGGTCAGCTCTGAATGCGCTGGGATGTAGCTTTGACGATACAAGTTAACATTATCGTCGTCCAATGGCAGGCCAGAGGCCACAAAAACTCGTAAATTTTGCATAATTTGAGCCTGCAATTTACTGTGGTCGATTGGCGTAGTAAAACTATGCAAGTCTGGCACAAACAAATTGATCTGATAGTCTTTTGATTTATTTTTTGCCATATCGACAATAGGAAGCAAAGCCCCCAGATAATTGCCAATATGAAGATCGTTATTGGCTCTAAGACCAGTTAATATTACTTGTTTACTCATAATTACTATTAATTATACCCGAATACATGCGTAAACTTCTCATAATTTATTGAGCTAAAACTTAAAACTCTTACAAACAAAAACAAAGAGGTTTCTATCGTTTGGTAAACTGTCGTTGCTTTCGAGCGCCTTTAAGGCCAAATTTCTTTCGTTCTTTTTCGCGGGGGTCTCGTCCAAGCAGGTCGGCTCGCTTTAGGGTGCTCTTGTAGTCTGGGTTCATCTCTACCAATGCCTTGGCAATACCAAGCTGGATAGCCTGAGCCTGCCCAGTATTTCCACCACCAGATACTTTAACAGTGATAGTGTATGTGTTTTCTTGCTCTAGTGCAGAAAAAGGCTTTTCTAGCTCGTGAATTATGTACTGACTGTCCGCAAAATATTCGTTAACTGGCTTGTCGTTAATAACGATTGTACCTTTGCCTTTTGGGGTTAACCGTACTCTGGCTGTAGAACTCTTGCGTCGTCCTAGTGCGTAAAAATATGCCATTATGCTTTACCTTTCTTTAGATCAAGAACTTCTGGAGCCTGAGCCGAATGATTGTGATCGTTACCAGTATAGACCTTGAGGCGTTTTAGACGACCGTCGCGCAACTTGTTGGCTGGCAACATGCCACGAACAGCAAGTGTTATCACTTCTGTAGAATCTTTTTCGATCTTGTCCTTTAGAGCGGTCTCTTTTAGGCCTCCAGGGTAGTGGGTGTGTCGGTAATAGATTTTCTTGTTTAGCTTGTCGCCAGTAACAACTAGCTGGTCGCTGTTAATTACTACTACAAAGTCACCGCCGTCTACATGTGCCGTGTAGGTTGGCTTGCCTTTGCCCAGCAAAAGTCCGGCAACTACAGTGCTTAGACGACCCAAAGCAATGTCGCTGGCATCAACAACGAACCATTTTCGGCTAACTTCGGTAGGTTTTTGCGAATAAGTCTTTTTGTTGCTCATTATTTGGTTCCTTTCGAGGCGCTAGCCTTGGCTGTAGATGCTTTTTTGACAGATGTCTTTTTAGCGGGAGCTACCTTTTTGGTCTCGACCTTGGCTACTGGCTTTGGAGCCGGCTTGCTAAGATCATCTACAAAGCTTATCCGCGCCAACTGAGCGTTGTCTCCACGACGCAACTTGGTACGAACAACTCGCAAATAACCGCTATTTCTGGCAGATAGCTTTGGTGCTATCTCGTCCATCAACTTGTGAGCCGAGTCAAGCGTCTGCAATTTTGCAATGACTTGTCTGCGACTATGAAGGTTGCCCTTTTTAGCCTTGGTGATTAGCTTTTCGGTGTACGAGCTAAGCTCTTTGGCCTTTGGTAGTGTTGTTTCGATAGATTCGTATTTTATCAGAGAATCCGCAAGACCCTTGATAAGGGCGCGCCTTTGATCTCGCTCTCTTCCAAATTTACGACCTTTATATCCGTGTCGGTGCACCTTAGAACTCCATCTCCGCCATTTTTTCTTTGACTTCGTCTAGGGCCTTACTGCCAAATCCTTTTAGATCACGAAGCTCTGCATCGCTAAGAGAGAATAGGTCTTTTAGGATGTGGATGTCGTTGTTTACAAGTGCGTTAGTAGTCCTGGCAGAAAGGTTTAGGTCTTCGATAGATGTCATCAAAGCCGGAGAATCGTCTTCTGTGCTAGCGCTAGACTCGTCAGAGCTTGTAGTCAACGATGGTGCAGCTTCTACTCTGGTTTGACCAGCCAATGCGGTGTACTGGTTAATCAAGATGGCGTTAGCCTCTTCGAAGGCATCCTTTGGAGTGATAGAACCGTCTGTATCGATAGTAATGATTAGTTTATCGAGGTCTGTCATCTGACCAACACGAGTGTTCTCTACCTTGTATCGAACTCGCTGGACTGGACTAAAGATAGCGTCGACGCTAATGAGGTCAGAAACTACTTTTTTGCCAGAAAACTCTGCTACGGTGCGGTATCCTCGGCCTTTTTCGACGATTATGTCCATAGCAATGCTTGACTTATCGGCGTCTAAGGTCGCAATAACATGACTTGGATTCACTACTTCAACATCGGCATTTGTCTGGATATCTTTAGCTGTAACTGCGCCTTTGCCTTTCTTGACAAGACGAATAGTCTGAGGCTCGTCGCTGAATACTTTGAATCGAACTCCTTTGAGAGCCAAGATGATGTCTACTACATCTTCTTTTACGCCAGCTAGCGTAGTAAATTCGTGGCTTGCGCCATCTACTTTGAATCCTGTTACAGCGGCGCCAGAAATAGAAGACAAAAGAACTCGTCGAATACTGTTGCCAAGGGTCATCCCGTAGCCACTGTGTAGGGGCTCTATTGAAAAACTTGCAGAAACAGCACTGTGCTCTTCGACATGTACGATTCCGGGTGTATGAATATTTTTAGACATCTTATTTAGTCTCCTTTATTTAACGCGAGTAATACTCAACTATTAATTGCTCTTTTATATCTATCTCAGCTTCTTCTCTGGAAGGCGTACCAACAACCTCTACTTCGAACTTTTTGCGGTTGACCTTGATCCATGCAGGAGTATCGTTTCCGGCTGGACTGACTTCGTCTAGACGCTTAAAGTAGTCGCTGTTTTTACTTTTGCTACGAAGAGTTAGCTTGTCACCTGGCTTTAGGCGAATGGATGGGATGTCTACTCT
The DNA here is from genome assembly GCA_964521095.1 of uncultured Candidatus Saccharibacteria bacterium. Classification (GTDB taxonomy): domain Bacteria; phylum Patescibacteriota; class Saccharimonadia; order Saccharimonadales; family 2-12-FULL-41-12; genus CAMTWJ01. The sequence goes on along the minus strand of CAZFPJ010000001.1, from coordinate 90,316 downwards.
GCGACCATTGAGCTCGAAATGTCCGTGTGTAACTAGTTGTCTAGCGCCTCGACGACTAACGGCAAAGCCCGCTCGGTAGATTGCGTTGTCTAGTCTTTGCTCTAGGAACCTAAGTAGCGCTTCGCCAGATTGGCCCTGAGCCCGGGTTGCCTCTTTCATGAGGTTTCTAAACTGCCTCTCCAAAAGACCATATAGTCGTTTTACCTTTTGCTTTTCACGAAGTTGCAAAGAGTATTGGCTAGGCTTGTTGCGGAAAGACCGCTGTTGTTGACCGGGCGGATTTGGTCGCTTAACTAATGCCTTGTGAGCCTTTGGATGAAGAGCATAGCCTTCACGACGACTCATTTTTACAATTGATTGTCTATCTCGTGCCATGTTCTACAACCTCCGCGCCTTTCGTGGTCTACAGCCTCCGTGAGCAATGGTGGTAACATCTGTAATGGACTCTACACTTATGTTAGCGGACGATAGAGCTCGTACAGCGGCTTCTCGCCCAAGGCCAACACCCTTGATAAAAACATCTGCCTTGGATAAATTGTATTGCTGTTTTGCGGAGTTAATTGCCTTCTCAGAAGCAACCTGAGCTGCGTACGCTGTGCCTTTTTTGCTACCGCGGAAACCGCAAGCACCAGCACTGGCCTGAGTAAGTACTCCGCCTTTGGTGTCGGTAACCGAAACTATAGTGTTGTTAAAGGTTGCAAGTACATGAACCTGGCCAACTGCAACGGTTCGCTTGACCTTCTTTTTTCTTGTAACTGTCTTTACTACTTCTTCTGCCATAATACTAAGTCTTTGCTGCTACCTTCTTAGCAGTTCCGCCAACGGTTGTTTTCTTGCCTCGGCGAGTTCTAGCGTTGGTTTTGGTACGCTGTCCTCGACTTGGAAGATTATTCTTGTGTCTAAGGCCACGATAAGCACCAATATCCTTGAGCCGTTTAATGTTACCTGTTACTAGCCGTTGTAGCTCACCTTCTACCGTATAGTCGTCGGCAATAATCTCGGAAATACGACCAACTTCTGCATCTGTTAGGTTTTTAACCCGAACAGTTGGATCTACTTTTGCTTTTTCTAGGATAAGTTTTGAAAAATGCGGACCTATACCATAGATATAAGTTAGCGCAATCTGTACTTGCTTATCGGCGGGTATGGTTACACCAGAAATTCGAGCCATATACTATCCCTGCCTCTGCTTGTGCTTAGGTTTAAATTTATTAATAACATAAAGCCGACCCTTACGGCGGACTATCTTGTCGTCTGGACTGATTTTCTTGACGCTTGCACGTACTTTCATCCCGTTAGAATTCCTTTCTTCTTTGGGGTCTCGCTACACTTGAAGCGAGAGTCATACGGATCATGCTTTTTAGCAAAACATGACTCACTGCTTAATATTGTTATGATTTGCGGTAGGTGATTCTGCCCTTTGTAAGATCATAAGGGGTCAACTCGACCGTAACGCTGTCTCCGGGAACGATACGAATATAATGTTTTCGCATTTTACCGGCGACATGGGCTATGATTTGATGGCCATTTTGGAGCTCTACCCGGAACTGGGTTCCCGGAAGCGTCTCAATAATTGTTCCTGAAAGTTCGATTACTTCCTTATTCTTTGCCATAAATATAACTGCAAGGAATTATATCAAAAGCCACCGAGGTTGTAAACCCCTGTAGCTAAAGATTATTTTGCAGACCGCCTAAACGGTTTCTTTAAGCGATTGAACCGACCAGCATTTTTCTCGTCCTCATCGGGCATCTGGAAGAAATCCGAACCATCGTATTGGTTGTAAGTTATCATTAGAGCCCGCGATTCTATCTTTCGGAGTGTTTCGAGCGATACAGCTACCAAAATCAATATACTAGTACCTCCTATAGCAAGGTTGTTGCCCAGGAATATCTCGGCGCCAATTGGCACCACCGCTAATGCTCCAAGTGCTAGTGCCCCAAAAAGAGTTAGCCTGTTAACAACTTTTGTAAGGTATTTTTCTGTCTCGGTGCCAGAACGGATATCTGCAATAAAACCACCTTGTTTTTGTAAGTTCTCTGCGATATCTTTGGCATTAAAAGCAATACTGGTGTAGAAAAAGGTAAACAAGAATACCAGAACAAAGTAAGTAACTGGGTAAATGTACGGATGCCAACCGCCCGCCTGGAAAGTTTGAGCACTAGGAGTCTGGAACCATGTAGACAGGTTAACCCCTAACTCTTGGAATTTGGGGTTACTGCTACTGGACATAATCTGCCCGGCAAAACTTGGCACACTAAGGAACGCAACTGCAAAAATGATTGGTATAACGCCAGCAGTAATGAGTTTGACAGGCAAGACAGTCGTAACGCCACCATAAGTACGATTGCCCTGAACTCGCTTGGCATAATTAACCACCAGCTTTCTGGAGGCTTCGTTGAGTTTTACGACAAAGACAGTTACCAGTAATATTGCCAGGAATATAAAGAATAAGTAGATCACCGTCTTCTGACTAACAGGCAAGGTTATGCCAAGGATCTGCCACTTGGTGTTGTCAAAAACGGTACTAACAAGCCCAGTTATGGTCTGAGGTAAGCTAGCGATAATACCAACTGTAATAAGCAAGGATATACCATTACCAATATTTTGCTCGGTAATTAGCTCGCCAAGCCACATGAGCATCATGGCTCCACCTGTCATTGCCGACACCATCAAAACCCATTGGAGCAAGGAACTATTAGCAGTAATATCGCCCAAGCCAGAAACCTGTGATGCAGATTGTTTTACTAGATATAGCGCACCGACAGACTGGATGATGGCTAGCGGGAAAGTTAGCATACGGGTCATCTGGTTTATCTTTTTACGACCAAATTCGCCCTCTTTGTTAAGAGTTTCTAGCTTTGGTATAGCCTTGGTTAGCAGTTGCATGATAATGCTGGCGTTGATGTATGGGCCTAAACCAACCAACATAATAGAAAAGTTAGCCAAAGCGCCACCAGACAAAACATTAACAAAGCTTAAAAACTGCGAACTGTCGGATGAAGTAAACAGGCTTTCTAGCACCTGTCGTAAGGTCTGAGGGTCTCCAAGCGGTATGGGAATATGTGCCATGAACCGGAAAACAACGATAATACCAACAACAGCAAAGAGACGCTTTTGCATATCTTTGTCTTTGAGAGACTTGAGAATAATTTTCCAATTCATGTTTTTTGTAAACCGCCCCAACTAATCATTGTTACATTTTACCCTATTGTTGCCGTTAGAAGATATTTTTCTAACGATATTTGCGTTTTTTACAACTTACTTTGTAGTTTTCGCCTTCTTAGAAGGTCGTTTTATCTGGTCAATTGATTCAAACGAGCCACCAGCTTTTTCTACCAACTTGATTGCTCCTGCGCTAGCCGAAGTTAGTTTGATGGTCAGTTTTTTAGATACTTCACCACGGCCTAGTAGTTTTACCTTGATGTATGGGCTCTCTATGAGGCCTTGTTCTGCCAAAACATGTGGATCAATAGAGCTTTTGCCGAGGCCGTCTAGCTCGTCGGTAAAAATATTGACAGCAGGACGCCTATGCGAAGTAAAACCACGAAGTTTTGGTATTCGCATGTAAAGTGGCATCTGACCACCTTCAAATCCTGGACGAACACCACCACTTTTTCGGGCACCCTGTCCTTTTGTACCTCGTCCAGCAGTTTTACCTTTACCAGCAGATATACCACGACCAACTCGAGTTGGCTTTTTGCTACTTTTGATTGTTAGTTCATTAAATTTCATATTATTTACTTACCTTGGCCTTCTTGGGTGCTACTTTGGACTTAGAAGTTACCCAATTATCAGCAGATTCTAGCTTACTAAGAGCTTCGATAGTTGCATAGGCAATGTTAGTCTTGTTAGAAGAGCCTAGCGACTTTGAAAGCGCGTTACCAACTCCGCCAACTTCTAAGATTGTTCGCACTACACCACCGGCAATTAGCCCGGTACCAGCGCTAGCAGGCATGATCAAGATGTCTGCGCCACCAACCTTGGCTTGCGTTTCGTGAGGTAAGGTTTCTTTGTATAGCTTTAGGTCTAGCAGGTTCTTTTTTGCTACTTCGACCGCCTTTGATACGGCAGTTGTTACATCGGCTCCCTTGGAGCTACCTACGCCAACTCGGCCTTTTTGGTCGCCAACAACTACAAGCGCACGAAATCGGAATCGTCGTCCACCCTTAACTACTCGAGCAACTCGGTCAATATTGAGCACTCGCTCTTCGAACTGCTTCTCTTCCTTGACTTGCCCTCTTGGGTTTCTTGGTCCTCTTGGGTTTCTGTCCATAATGCTAAAACTCCAGTCCTTCCTGGCGAGCAGCCTCTGCTAAGGCTTTTACTCGTCCGTGATAAAGCTTACTACCTCTGTCTAAGACTACTGTCTTGATCTTTTTGGCCTTGGCCTTTTTGCCAATATCTGCACCGATTAGCTTGGCTTGGTCGGTCAAAGTGCCAGTTTGCTTACCTTTAACGGTTGTAGCGGAGACTAAGGTTTTGCCAGCCTGATCATCAATGATCTGCGCCGATACATGCCTGTTGCTAATATTAACGCTAAGCCTAGGGCGGTCAGTAGTTCCACGCACCATAGTTCGCACTCTGTGTGCTCGGCGTTCGGTATTTTTTCGCTTAGAATCTAGTCTATTCATGTCTATTTATCCTTCCCTGACTTACCGCTCTTCCGAAGAATTCGTTCGTCTACATATTTGATACCCTTGCCCTTGTAAGGCTCTGGTTTTCGTAGTGCCCTGATCTCTGCTGAGACCTGTCCAACCTGCTGTTTACTGATGCCAGAAACAGTGATTGTGTTTTGGGCAACTGTGGTAGTAATACCCTGGGGTACTTTGTAAACAACTTCGTGAGAGTAACCAAGGCTCATTTTTAGGTCGGACCCAGCTTGAGCAATTTTAAAACCAACGCCGTTTACTTCGAGTTTTTTCTCGAACCCTTGGCAAACGCCAGTAACCATGTTTTGCAGTAATGACCGCATTAGTCCATGCTTGGCTCTGTTTTTTGGCTCGTCATTAATTCTGGTTACGACAATCTCGTCACCCTCTTGCTTGACATTGATGCCCGGCATCGTAAATTGGGTGAGTGAACCTTTTGCTCCATTGACAGTAATATTGTCATTGTCGACAGTGATTGTCACACCAGATGGGATTTTGACCGGTAGTTTTCCTATACGACTCATCTTATTTCCTTTTTAAATTAACCTATTAGTAAACCTGACAAATTAGTTCGCCACCAACTTTTTGCTTTTTAGCTTCTCTGCCTGTCATAAGACCTCTAGAGGTAGACAAAATAACAATTCCTCGGCCTCGCTTAACTGTTGGTATGTCATCTGCGCCGACATACCAGCGACGACCAGGACGACTTAGCCTAGTGATCTCTGTGATACGAGCGTTTGACGACTCGCTGTTGATGGTAATTAGTAGTTTCTTTTCTATGCCCTTGCCTTCGGCCTTTACGCCATCAATAAAGCCAGATGTCTTTAGAAGTTCTGCTACCTGTTGTTTGATTTTAGAATGTGGCATGCTAATCTCTGTTTTGGCAACGGCTATCGCGTTACGGATTCTTGTTAACATGTCTGAAATTGGGTCTGTAGATACCATATATTCTCCTTACCAGCTTGCCTTTGTTACGCCCGGAATTTCGCCTTTCGATGCGTGCTCGCGGAAGCTAATTCTGCTAAGTCCAAACATACGCATATAAGCGTGCGGTCTACCAGTTTCGCTACAGCGATTTTTATATCTTGTAGGCGAAGAGTTGCGGGGCAATAAATGCAAGCCCTCTACATCTCCGGCAGCCTTAAGCTCTGCTCGCTTGGTAGCATACTGTTCAATCATCTTTTTTCTCTTTGCGTCTCGGGCAACTATAGATTTTTTGGCCATATTATTTCTTCTCCTTTTCGAACGGCATACCGAACTTCTCTAGAAGTGCTCGGGAGTGTTCTGGGTTATTAGTAGATGTTACTACGACAATCTGCATGCCGTGTGGAGTTGTAGTTTCTTCAAAGCTAAGCTCTGGAAAGATAGACTGCTCGCTAAGCCCAATACTGTAGTTACCTTGCTTGTCAAAAGCCTTAGCGCTGACACCATGGAAGTCACGAAGCCTTGGCAACACAATGTTTATTAGCCTGTCCAAAAATTCGTACATACGATCGCCACGAAGGGTTACCTTCATGCCGACCTTGTTACCTTCGCGGAGCTTGAAAGACGCAATGCTCATCCGCGCAAATGTGTTGATTGGTTTTTGGCCTGTAACTTTCGTTAGTGTATTAGTGGCAACCTCAAAGACTTTTTTGTCGTCTTTGGATCGACCCAAACCAACATTTATGACAATCTTTTCGAGGGCTGGTATTTGGTTGATATTGCCTAAACTAAGCTCTTTTTGAAGGTCTTTGGCTTGGTCGTTATACAATTTTTTTAGTCGAGGAAGTGCCGTAGTGACTTGCTGTTTTTCTTTTGTAGCCATTATTTTACTTCCTTTCCAGTTCGCTTATAAATACGAACTTTTTTGCCGTCTTTATCTAATTTGTAACCTACTTTTGATGGTTTTTTGCTAGCCGGCTCTACTAACGCTACTTTGCTAACCCACATTGGTTTGGTAATCTCTACAATTGCACCTTGTGGGTGTAAACGATTTGGTTTTACAGCTTTTTTGACGATGTTGATACCAGTTATAGTTACCTTGTTTTCTTTGGGATGAGTAGCCTCGATAACTCCGGTCTGGCCTTTGTATTTACCAGAGAGCACAATTACATTATCTCCCTTTTTAAGGCGAATTTTGTAGACAGTTGGTTGTTTTACGCTCATTATAGTACCTCCGGTGCAAGGCTGATTATCTTAGAGTATCCCATGTCTCGAAGTTCTCGGGGTACTGGCCCAAAAATACGAGTCGCCTTGGGTTGCTTATCGTCACCAATAACGACTGCAGCGTTATCGTCAAAACGAATAGACGAACCGTCTTTGCGATGGATAGTGTTCTTTGTCCTAACAACTACTGCGCGGATGACTGTTTTCTTTTTGACATTACCACTCGGGTTAGCCTCTTTAACAGTAGCAACAATGATGTCGCCAACACGGGCGTACCGACGACGAGTACCGCCAAGCACACGAATACACAGTATCTCTTTGGCGCCACTGTTGTCGCAAATATTTAAACGAGATTCTTGCTGGATCATTAGCTTGCCTCTTCCTTGTCCATGACTGCTCGGTCTTCTTGGGTTAAGGTCGCTCGCTCGATAATGCTCTCTAGCTTGTAACGCTTTCTAGCAGAAAGTGGTCTAGTCTCTACAATAGACACAAGATCACCAATATTGCACTCGTTATTCTCGTCATGAGCAATAAACTTATTGGTCACAGTGTACTGCTTTTTGTAAAGCGGGTGAGTTTTTCGGGTTTGCGTAGTAATAACAATAGTCTTATTGGTAGCGTTACTACTTACTCGTCCAGTTAGTGTCTTGGCCATCTATAGATTCTCCTTAGTGAGCTGTTCGCTCATTACTGTCAAAACTCGAGCAAGATCCTTGCGTTTGTTACGAATAGTTCTGACATTGGTGGTCTCGCCCATACGCAACCGCCTCTTTAACTCGGCCAATTCTTCGCGCAACTCTGTTGCATTCTTGATCAGCTCTTCTGTCTTCATTTTTCTAATTTCTACTACCTTCATAATGAGTCCTCGCTGGTGATGAACCTAGTTTTTACTGGTAGTTTATGTGCAGCGAGTCGCATTGCCTCACGCGCTACTTCTTCGCTAACACCCTGCATTTCAAACAAAATAGTGCCCTTTCGGACTTTGGCAACGAAATACTCTGGAGCGCCTTTGCCTCCACCCATCTTTAGACCCACGGGTTTTTTGGTGACTGGAATATGAGGAAAAATACGAATCCAGATCTTACCACCTCGTTTAATATATCGGGTCATTGCCTGACGAGCAGCCTCAATTTGACGGCTAGTGATTCTCTCGTTACCCATTGACTGAAGTGCGTACTGGCCAAAAGCGATAGTATTACCACTAGTTGCGGGGCCGGTAATTCGCCCCTTCATGACTCGTCGGAATTTAGTCTTTTTTGGTACCAACATTACGACGACTCTCCTTTGTAGATCCAAACCTTAACGCCAATGATGCCAGCAACAGTCTTGGCAGGAACACCAGCATAATCAATGTCGGCACGAAGTGTGTGCAAAGGCACAGATCCAGCAACCTCTTTTTCGCGACGGCTCATCTCTGCGCCATTAAGTCGACCAGATACCTCAATACGAATACCCTGAGCACCGGCCCGCATAGTAGCGGCAGATGCTTGCTTGATAGCACGGCGAAATGACATTCTTCGCTCTAATTGATGTGCAATATTTTCGGCTACCAACTTGGCGTACATCTCTGGTTTCTTAATCTCTTCGATATTAACTCGAACTGGTACACCATAGATCTTTTCGATCTTAGTTTTTAGCTCTTGAGCTCCAGAACCACCACGGCCGATTACAACACCGGCTTTTGCGGTAGTAATAGTTACTGTGACCAAGTTTGGTGACCGCTCTATGTCTACCTTGTTAATAGCCGCACGGCTACCGAGGCTGGTGCTGATCATTCGTCGGACTTCAAGATCTTTAGTCAAGTAGTTTGCGTATTCTCGTTTGTTAGCAAACCATTTACTTCGCCAATTTTTATTGACCTGGAGTCGCATGCTAATTGGATTTACTTTTTGACCCATTATTTGCTCTCCTTCTTTGGCTTAGCTTCGGTCTTTGTTGCTTCTGGCTTGTCGGCTGGTTTCTTGGTTGCTCGCTTTTCGCCAGAAACTTCTACAAAAATATGCGAACTCTTGCGCTCAAACGGCAATGCCCGACCATGTGCAGCGGGACGGTATCGCTTTAAACGAATGCCCGGTGTAACACTAATATGCGTTATAACTAGCGAGTCAGCTTTGTATCCGTGATTATTTTCGGCATTTGCTTTTGCGCTTTCTACCACTTTGCGCACAGGGGTAGCAGAGCGTCGTGGAGTGTGAGACAAGATAGTTACTGCTTCGGCAACAGTCCGCCCACGCACAAGAGACGCTACCACAGCAACTTTTCGTGGGCTCATCCGAACATTTTTGGCACTAGCTTTTACGGTATCGCTCATTATTTCTTACCTTTCGCAAGCTTACCACCGTGACTTCGGAATTTACGAGTTGGAGAAAATTCGCCAAGCTTATGGCCGACCATGTTTTCGGTAATAAATACTGGAACATGCACCCGTCCGTTATGAACGGCTATTGTGCGACCTACGAATTCTGGCGGAATAGCACATGCACGAGCCCAAGTCTTTATAATCGTGCGATCATCTTTGCCAAGAGCGTTAACCTTCTTGGCTAGCTTAGGGTCTATAAATGGTCCTTTTTTAAGACTTCTACTCATAACTATTTCCTCTTCCCTGCGTGACGGCTTTTTACAATAAACTTATTTGTACTCTTGCGACTGCGAGTCTTGTATCCCAAAGTCTTTTGACCCCAAGGTGTTCGCGGGTCTTTGCCTATACCGTGTCGTCCACCATCACCACCACCATGTGGGTGGTCTACGGCGTTCATCACAACACCTCGCACACTTGGCCGTTTACCTTTATGACGAGATCGCCCAGCCTTACCAACTTTAATATTCTGGTGCTGTTCGTTGCCAACAACGCCAATACTTGCAAAACACTCGACATTTACTAAGCGAACTTCACCACTTGGCAAACGAAGTTGTGCATATTTCTCGTCCTTTGCTACAAGTTGGATGCTAGTGCCGGCACTCCGACCTAACTGTGCACCGCGACCTACCTGTAGCTCGACAGCATGAATAACGCTACCAGTTGGGATATTCTTTAGTTGCAACCGGTTGCCTGTTTCTATGGCGATTTCTTCGCCAGTCTTGATTGTCTGGCCAACCTTCATGCCATTGGCAGCTAAAATATAGTGGTATTTGTTATTAGTGTCTTTGATTCGGGCAATTCGGGCACTTCGGTTTGGGTCGTATTCGATATGTTCAATAGTTGCTTCGCCTTCAAACTTAAAGTTCATAAGACGATAAAACTTGCGAGCTCCACCACCACGATGTCGAACGGTAATCCGCCCTTGATTATTGCGACCATTGGTTCGGTTTTTGACTCTAAGTAGTGATTTTACCGGCTTCTTCGTAGTAATGCCGTCAAAATCTTGGCTGGTCATGCCTCGTCGGCCAGGGGTAGTAGGTTTGTAGTTTTTAATCGGCATCTACTTTTTCTCCTCTTTCTTGGCCTTTTTAGCTAGCTTTTCTTCGGCCTTGGCTTCTTTGGCTTCGGCTTCTTCGATAGCGGCAAAAACAGGGATAGAATCGCCTTGAACAAGGCGGACATAGGCCTTTTTGGTATCGGCTCGCTTGCCCATAACACCTCGGCTCCGCTTGCGGACAGAGGCTTTTCGCTTACCCTTTACTATTAGTATGCGAACATCCTCTACGGTTACATCAAACTGAGCTTGAACAGCTTCTTTGACCTGAACCTTGTTAATGTCTGTTGGGACATCAAACACAAATACATTTTCTGTCTGCGACAAAGCATAAGTTTTTTCGCTCATTCGTGGTTTTAGGGCTATAGTCTTGGACATTATTTGTCGCCTCCCAACCAGTTAGATATGATCTCTAAAGATTCTTTACTAATTACTATAAAATCAGCATTCATAACATCATACACATTAAGATACTGAGCCTGAACTGCCTTAACATCTTGTAAGTTTCTAGTAGCTCGATTCACAAGCTCGTCATTTTGCGCAACAACAATAAGAACTCGCCTGGTAGCACCAATCTTATTTAGCAATTCTACGGTTGGCTTTGTCTTGCCGTCTTTGCAGTCAAATGTCTCAACAACAAGTATTTGCCCACTCTTGGATGCAAGGCTGAGTGCTTGGCGGATAGCCTTTCGTTTGGCCTTAATGTTGACTTTCTTGGAATAATTTTCGTTACCAGTTGGACCAAAAGTGATACCACCACCTCGCCAAATAGGAACGCGAGAGCTACCAAATCGTGCTCGCCCAGTACCTTTCTGCTTCCATGGTTTCTTGCCACCACCACGGACTTCGCCACGAGTTTTGGTAACTGCCAAATTCTCTCGGCCGTTTGCAAGATAAGCTGTGTAAGCCTGCTTTAATAGTTCATGATTTTCCACATTTTCGGCAAACACTTTTTTGTCTAAAGTCACGGCAGTGGTTGCCTTTGTTCCGGTTTTGGTAAAGGTTGGAGTTGCCATACTATTTTGCCTCCTTCAACAGAACAATACCTTTGCGAGGGCCTGGTATAGCGCCGTGCACACCAATAAGCGATTTATTGGTGTCTACTAGAGCTATCTTTAGCTTTTTAACAGTCACCCGCTCTGCACCCATCTGACCGGCCATCTTTTTGCCCTTAAAGATCTTTTGCGGATACATCGAACCGATAGATCCAGGCTGACGAGTATTACCCTTTCCACCATGAGTCTTGCGTTGCCGGTGAAAGTTGTGGCGCTTAATAGTGCCTGCCCAGCCCTTACCCTTGCTCTGGCCGGTTACATCTACTACATCACCAACACTAAAAAGGTCGGCTGATAATTCATCGCCGACCTTCATCTGTTCTGGTAATTCGTCTACTCGAAATTCTCGCACAATAGTCACACTTGCCTTAGAACTTTTGAGATGCCCAAGCTGTGGCTTGTTTAGTAAGCGCTTCTTTTCGTTTGTTCCGACTTGGATAGCCTTATAGCCGTCAACTTCTGTGTTCTTAATCTGAGTAACTACATTTTTGTCTACAGCAAGCAAGGTAACAGGAATTACTGCGCCATCTTCTGCTATGGTGCTTGTCATACCAAGTTTTCGGGTGATGAGTGCTTTCATTTCCTTCTTTCTGTCAGCGTATTATTTTTCCAAAACAAGTCGCCTGAAATATAGTCAACTTCGCCTGGACAAACAATTAAAATGATGACGCCTGGTGGTTTCTACCTCTGTTATTCGTTGGTAGACCTTCCGAATACGCCATACTTTGTTTTGAGTTACCATAACAGATTACCACAAAAATGTTACCTCTGTCAATATGCTGTAAATTCTACAAAGTATGTGCCCAAGAACAAATGCCTAATAAATGTACTGGAAAGTTCCGGCAGGCACTGTTCTGCTGTTAACCACGCCACGACCGACATAGTTCATCTCGCTAATAGTCACTGTGCCGTTAGCGTTGACCGCCTCTACAAAAACAACATGGTTCCCCTGTTGACCAACCGCGCCAACCCTAGGCGTAGAACCAGTAGCTATACCCTGAGCTCTGGCTCGAGCCACCCAGCTAATAGCATCCCCAAGGTTATTCGGCAGATCAGGGCGCCTCTGTTTGGCATACCAGGTGCAATATCCGTAGTAATACCTATTGCCACTAGAGTCGCCTCGACTATATTGCGTTGGGGCTTGTGCGCCCTGTACCGTAGCGCTACTTCTTGGAGCTCTTACAGGCTGGCTCTGTACTGGCGCAGAGGCTGGAACTGCTCGTTCGGGCAATACTTCATCCTTACTCGGGATCAAAATCTTTTGGCCCGGAGTTATGATATTGGGATCAGTGATTTGCTGATTTTTATCAAATAATCTCTTCCATGTTTGGTTGTGCTCTGTGGCTATTTTTGCCAAAGTGTCCCCGTTAACAACCGTGTACTCTGCAGATGCAGTCACTGGTGCGGGCTGATCGCCTCGCTTAGCCTCGTCAACAACCTCTTCCAAAACATTGTCTATCTTGGTTGAAGACAGTTGAATATTACTGTTAATATTTGCTTCGGCTTGCGCCTGCGGTTTGTCTGTTGCCAAAATCAAGGCAAACAAAAATACACCCGCAACTACTGCGGTAAATCGCATAAAACCCTCCTGGTTATTGCTTAATTTTCTAGTTCAAAACTCGTGCCAATAAAGTCCCTTTTTTGAAAAGCACGAATTTTTACCCTACAAAATATAGGTTTTCTTGTCAAGCCTAACACTAGTACTTTGGGTGTTGTAATTTTTTTAAAAAGTATTATAGAATAACGCTTTTTTAGGAATTTTTATAACGATATATATATGCCAAATGGCGCCCAAAAGCCAATAAACGATGCGATGAGCAAAATCGCGTAGTCAATCTTGCGATCGACCTGAAAGTGCTCGTTTTTAACAAACATTAGGCCAATTAGTAGCCCGATTGGTATTGGAATTTGTAGGTTTTCGCCAGAGGTAACCTTGATCCACAGAGAGCCAACTAGCACAAACAATGTCAGTTTTAAAAAATACACACCGTCTTGATTAGACACAACTTTTTTAGATTTTTGCTTTTTCTTTGCCATAAGCGTCATTATACGCCACTGTCCATCGAAATAACAGTGCCCCTAGCCCGAAGAAAGAGCTCCAGGCCTCTCGCACAGAGAGACGCCACCACAATCTTAATTTACGCTCAAAAAGTAGCTACATCTTGATTTCGGCGTCACAGCCGGCTGGAAGACTTAGATTCATAAGAGAATCTATAGTTTTAGGAGTTGGATTTAGAACATCTATAAGTCGCTTGTGGACACGCATCTCAAACTGTTCACGGCCTTTTTTGTATACATGTGGGCTTTTTACCACTGTAAAGGTACTCCGACGGGTTGGCAACGGCACTGGCCCTGCAATGGTTGCTCCGGTTCGAAGAGCAGTATCTACAATCTGTTTTGCAGATTGGTCGATAACTTTGTGGTCATAGGCTTTCAAGCGAATACGAATTCGTTGACCGCCCGTAGGAGCTTTTGCCTCAGTTGTTTTATTTGTAGTAGTTTTTTTGGCCTCTACCATAAGGTGTTGTTCCTTCCTGATTGCTCAGTTTGCTGTAACATTGTTTTGTCTTTAAAGCAAAATAACTTTTAGTCAGCAAATTTTATTAATGATTAGCCTATTTTAACAGATTCGTTGGTAAAAATCTACTGCGAAACTTTAGCAACGAGTCTCTCGTTGAAGAGTTCTGGTTCGAGAACAATTAGATCAGCTGTATTTCTGACTAGTATTCCCGACTCTCTCAACCCTGAAAGCACCAGCCCATACAAAGCCTCGTCAGGAGGTGTTTTTGATATACCCCAAGGCACAGGCCTGCCTGCATCTCTTAGATGTCGCTCTTCCTCTCGCTCGATCTGTCTCTCATCTGATGCATAGAAAGCTCTTTGATCTCGAGCACATGCCTCTTTCCTGATATTCCAAGCACTAATGCCATCTGGGTGCTCAAACGCAACATCAATAAGCGACGCCTGAGCTTGTTGTCGTTCACGCTCTTTATGCTCTTGCCAAGATATAATTTCAGGACTCATTAATTGTATTATCTCACTGGGTGATACAAATTAAAAGGGCTCCGATTTTGGGAGCTCTTTTTGGCTTCTCAGGAAGATCCTTCCAGTGACACATTTGGATGGAGTGTGAGGAGACCAGGAAGAGAGAGCGAGTCGTATTTTACATACGACGAGCGAGCGATAGACGCCAGTCGACAAAGCAATCCGCCAAAAGTAAAACCCCAGAAGTGATTAACTTACTTCTGGGGTTCACGGTGTGTTGCTAGAAGATTATTTGATGATCTTTGTTACAACACCGGCACCTACGGTTCGGCCACCTTCACGGATAGCGAAGCGAAGACCTTGTTCCATAGCGATTGGTGCAAGCAGTTTTACCTTGAAGGTGATTGTGTCACCTGGCATAACCATTTCTTTGTCGGCTGGAAGTTCAACCTCACCAGTTACATCCGTAGTTCGGAAGTAGAACTGAGGCTTGTAACCCTTGAAGAAAGGAGTGTGTCGACCACCCTCTTCTTTGGTAAGGATATAAACTTCGCTGTCAAACTCTGTGTGAGGAGTGATAGAACCTGGCTTGGCGATAACCTGACCTCGTTCGATATCGTCTCGCTCGATACCTCGAAGAAGAATACCAGCGTTGTCACCAGCTTGACCTTGGTCAAGGCTCTTTTTGAACGCTTCGATACCAGTTACAACTGATTTCTTTGGCTCACGGATACCAACAATCTCTACTTCGTCGTTAACCTTTACTACACCAGCCTCGATACGACCAGTAGCAACAGTACCTCGGCCCTTGATAGAAAATACATCTTCGATAGGCATTAGGAAAGGCTTGTCTAGCTCTCGTTTTGGTTCTGGAACATACTCGTCAAGAGCCTTAACAAGCTCCATAATTGCGTCTTCGTTAGCTGTGTCGCCTTCTAGAGCCTTTGTAGCAGAACCCTTGATGATAGGAGCGTTTTCGTCAAAACCGTTCTTTTCAAGAAGTTCGCGAATGTCCATCTCTACAAGCTCTACAAGCTCTGGATCTGCAAGGTCCATCTTGTTCATAAAAACAACAATCTTTGGCACGCCAACCTGGCGAGCAAGAAGAACATGCTCACGAGTTTGTGGCAATGGGCCATCGTTTGCACCTACAACAAGAATAGCGCCATCGATCTGGGCGGCACCTGTAATCATGTTTTTGACATAGTCGGCGTGACCAGGCATGTCAACATGAGCGTAGTGTCGCTTTTCGCTTTCGTACTCTTGGTGAGAAGTAGCGATGGTAATACCACGAGCCTTCTCCTCTGGTGCGTTATCGATCTCGTCGTAGTTTTTTGGTACATTTACTGCACTTGGAAGCTTCTTTGCAAGTACATGAGTAATTGCAGCTGTAAGAGTAGTCTTACCGTGGTCAACATGTCCCATGGTACCTACATTTACATGAGGCTTACTTCGGTCAAAATCTGCCATAAATTATATTCTCCTATTATTTTCTTTAAAATTATTTCGCATAAATCTCAATGACTCACGCAATTTACCAATCTATTTTAGCCGATTACAATACGGTTGTAAAGGGTTATTTCGCTTTTGACTTAGCGTATTTTTGCCAAGCAAGAGTAAGCCATAGCGAACCGGTTACGACCAAAACCACACCAGACAAATACAGGTGTAGGGTACTATAGACCAGAGCTATCACAAACAAGACGGTTGCGTTGGTAAGGCTAGTAAGCAAATGTGGCTTATCTTTACTCAAGATTGACGGGATTAACGCTACGATAAAAACCAGATTACCAATGGTCAATACAATATCTTGCCAGCTCATTAGGCATCTCCTTCGGGGTTAAATTGATATTTTTGAATATCTTCTGGAGTTACTTTAAATTCTTTTGGACTAATAAGTCCAAGGTTAAATATAGATAGCATGACTCTACTGGCCAAGCTAAGTTCATTAATGATGGGTTGAGGTTCTTCACTCGAGAATTCTCTCCCCTCCATAATCGATACCTATTTGCTGGTTTTAGCTATGATGGCTTCGGCTACATTTGGAGGTACATCGGCATAGTGATCTAGCTCCATACTAGAGCTGGCTCGGCCCTGGGTCATAGAACGAAGGTTGGTGGTGTAGCCAAACATCTCACCAAGTGGCACAAATGAGGTAATCTGTTTGACGCCATTCGCTAGGTCTTCCATGGCTTCTATGCGCCCTCGTTTGCTATTTAGGTCTCCGATGACATCACCCATAAACTCTTCTGGAGTTACGGCCACAACCTTCATGATAGGCTCGAGCAACACTGGGTTGGCCTTTTTAACACCTTCTTGGAGCGCCATAGAACCGGCAATTTTAAAGGCCATCTCGCTAGAGTCAACATCGTGAAAACTACCGTCATACAGCTCGGCCTTGATGTCTACAACAGGATATCCAGCCAAAACACCGTTACTCATGGCTTCTTTAATACCTTCGCTAACAGGCTTGATATACTCCTGAGGAATCACTCCACCCTTGATAGAGTTAATAAACTCAAGACCTTTACCCGATTCGTTCTGGCTAAGACGGAGCCAAACATCACCATATTGACCACGACCACCAGATTGTCGGATAAATTTACCTTGGACTTCCACGCTGTCTTTTCGGATAGTCTCGCGGTAGGCAACTTGAGGCTGACCAATGTTGGCCTCTACCTTAAATTCGCGCTTCATGCGGTCTACGATAATTTCTAGGTGCAACTCGCCCATACCACGAATAATGGTTTGGCCAGTTTCTTCGTCTACTTTGATCCTAAAAGTTGGGTCTTCTTCTGCAAGTCGTTGCAAGGCAAGGCTCATTTTTTCTTGGTCGACTTTGGTTTTTGGCTCGATTGCAATACTGACTGGAGGCTCTGGGAAAGTGATGCTCTCTAGCACAATTGGGTTGGCCTGATCTGTTAGTGTGTGTCCAGTAGTAGTAGCTTTAAGTCCTACAACTGCGGCGATATCGCCAGCTACAATTTCGGTAACATCTTGGCGTTGATCGGCTTGCATTCGCACAATTCGGCCAATTCGCTCTTTTTCGCCAGAAGAACTATTAAGAACATAGCTACCGGCTTGGAGCTTACCAGAATATACCCTAACAAAACTAAGTTTTCCAACAAATGGGTCAGTTGCTATCTTGAAAGCTAGGCCAGCAAAAGGCTCTGCAGAGTCTGGTTTGCGCTCGATCTCGTCACCAGATTTAGCGTGCTTGCCCCAAACAGATCCTCGGTCGATTGGCGACGGAAGAAGTTCTACAACAGAGTCCAGCACTTTTTCTACAATTACGCCTCGGCCGTCTCCACCTGTAACTGCAAAGAATTTACCGCTAAGTACAGCTGTACGGATAGCTTGCTTAATCTCGTCGACACTTAGGCCATCCTCACCAACTTCGAAGTATTTCTCTAGCATAGCTTCGTCTTCAGCGACGGCATTTTCGATTAATAAACTTCGGTATTTTTTGGCCTTGTCGAGCATGTCAGCCGGGATTTCGCCCTCTGTAAGTTCTTTGTCTGTAAATTCTTTATATGTGTAGGCCTTCATCTCGATGAGGTCGACAACTCCGTTGATCCCTTGTTCGAAACCAATTGGTAAATGGATTGGGAAAGCAGCTTTATTAAGCCGTGCATGTATAGAGTCAAGAGACTTGTAAAAATCACCGCCGGTTTGGTTGATTTTGTTAATAAAGCAAATTCGTGGTACCCCATATTTGTCGGCCTGACGCCAGACGGTTTCACTCTGGCTCTCTACACCCATCTTGCCATCAAATACAGTCACAGCGCCATCAAGCACCCTAAGTGACCGTTCTACCTCTACAGTAAAGTCAATGTGTCCAGGAGTATCGATGATGTTAATCTGGTGGTCTTTCCAATAACAAGTAACAGCGGCTGATGTAATAGTTATGCCTCTTTCTCGTTCTTGCTCCATCCAGTCAGTAGTGGTTTCTCCCTCATGAACAGCACCAATTTTGTGCTTTAAGCCAGTTCGAAACAGGATACCTTCGGTGGTAGTTGTCTTACCCGCGTCAATGTGGGCAATAATACCGATGTTACGAAGTTTATTTAGTGGATATTTTTTGGAACTCATTGGTTTACTTTCTTGAAATTATTATCCCACCAGGGGGTGATTAGTATCGGGCAAAATGAGCAAAAGCTCGGTTGGCTTCGGCCATCTTGTGCATGTCTTCGCGTTTTTTAACTGCCGCACCGGCGCTATTGTAGGCATCTGTAAGCTCAAGGGCAATTCGGTCTTCCATACTCATGCCTTTGCGGGCTCGAGCTGCAGCCACAAACCACATAGTAGTTAGATGATTCTGTCGTTGACCTTTTACTTCAAACGGAATCTGGTAGTTAGCACCACCAACCCTGCGAGAACGAGTCTCTACAGAAGGCTTGATGTTTGCCATAGCTTGCTCGAACACTTCTAGCGGGTTTTGTACCTTTAGTTTGTCGGCAGATTTTTGCATACCGCCATACACAAGTCGTTCGGCAATTTGCTTTTTGCCATCAAGCATAACTCGGTTAATTAGTCGTTGTACTGCAACACTGTTGTACACTCGGTCGGCTGGGATGTCTCGGACTAGATCTTTAGTTTTTTTGCGGGGCATCTACTTACTCTCTTTCTTGGCGCCATACTTGGAACGGCCTTGTTTTCTGTTGGCAACGCCCTGTAAGTCTAGTGCTCCACGGACAATGTGGTAGCGAACACCAGGAAGGTCTTTTACACGACCACCGCGAACTAGCACTGCGGCGTGTTCTTGCAAGTTGTGTCCTTCGCCACCAATATAAGCCCAAACCTCATGCCCGTTGCTTAGTCGTACACGAGCGACTTTTCGTAGGGCCGAGTTAGGCTTTTTAGGTGTTTTGGTAGTTACCTTGATACAGACTCCTCGCTTTAACGGAGAAGCCTTCTCGTAGTTCTTTGTCTTTAGGTTGTTAACCACTCGCTGTAAAGCAGGCGATTTACTCTTGGCACTGGTTCTAGTACGAGGCTTTCGGACTAACTGATTGATTGTAGGCATATATTAAAATGTCTTTCGCTCTTTCTCAGCGACCAGCCCTTCTTGCTGGCGTTAGGTTACTAAAAGCTATTGCTGTGTATTTTACCATCTTTTAGGCTACTTCTTCAAGTTCTTTCTCTTCTAGGGCATTGAATCCGGTGCCAACTGGGATCCTTCGACCCAAGATGACATTCTCTTTTAGCCCATACAAGTTGTCCACTTTTCCACTAGTAGCGGCGGATATCAGTACTCGAGTTGTGTCCTGGAAAGATGCTGCGCTTAGGAACGAATCGGTGCTCAACGATGCCTTGGTAATTCCAAGCAGAAGCTGGTTGTAAGCTGCGGGCTCTTTCTTGCCGGCTACAAGCTGTTCGTTGGCTTCAATAACAGCCATCTTGCTAACTATGTCACCTGTTACAAAGTCGCTGTCGCCAGCGTCTTCGATCTGTACACGGCTAAACATCTGTCGAACAATAATCTCTAGGTGCTTGTCGGCAATGTTTTGACCTTGGCTAGCAAAGATACGAAGAATCTCGTTCATGATGTAGCGCTGAGTGGCTTCTACGCCCTGCAGAGACATAAGGTCATGCAGGTTAATAGAACCGTTAGTAAGGCGCTGTCCAGAAACAACTTCTTGACCGTCTTTGACAAGCAATTGTTTGTAGCTTGGGATGTTGTACTTGATCACACTCTGTCCTGCAGGTGTAATCTTGATAGATTTTTTGTTAACTGTCGCTTTGCCAGCAACTGGAGAAACTAGTGGATTCTCGCCTTTTTCACCGGAAGCGACTACATCACCAACTGCTACTTCTGTGCCAGTAGCAATAGATACCGTTCGATCACCAATTTTTAGATCGGTAACCTGGGCTTCATCGTTAGTAACCTGGACCACATACTGGTCACCCTCTTCCCAAACTGCAACCTTGCCAGGTATGTCAGAAAGATATGCTTTACCCTTTGGAATTCGAGCTTCAAATAGCTCTTCTACACGAGGAAGACCCTGGGTGATGTCATCGGCAACTGCGGCTCCACCAGAGTGGAAAGTCTTTAGGGTTAACTGAGTACCTGGCTCACCAATACTCTGGGCAGCAATTACACCAATTGGGCTATGGTCGGTAACTAGTTCGCCAGTAGCTGGGTCGATGCCGTAACTCTTGCGATTCACTCCTCGAACACCGCTAGCGCTAAGCACACTCATCACCTTGGCGCCGTCAATAGATTTGTCGGACTCAATAGCCAGAGCTATCTCTTGGGTTATTAGCTCACCAGCCTTAACATATTTAGCAATTGGTTCTGCAGCGTATCGGCCAGCAAGCTTGAAGGAATAGTCTACCCCAACTTCTTCGGCATCGGCGCGATAGATAGCAAAACCTGGGTCTTTAATGTCTTCGTCTGTGGTAAAAACATCCTGGGCAACATCTACCAGTCGTCTAGTTAGGTACCCAGAGTCGGCAGTCTTAAGGGCTGTGTCGATTAGCCCCTTCCTCTGACCTCTTGTAGAAGTAAAGTATTCTAGCGGGTTTAGGCCATCACGATAGTTACTCTTAATAGGTAGCTCCATGGCTCGTCCTGTGGCATCGGACAAGATACCTACAGAACCGATCACCTGTTTTACCTGCACAATAGAACCACGCGCTCCAGACACAACAGCTAACGACATAGCCGTGTCTTCGCCACTAAACTGCTCGCTAAGCGCAGCTTGTACCTGAGCATCAGAGTTTGTCCAGGCTTCTATGGTTAGACGATATCTTTCGTCTTCAGTAATGAACCCTTGATCGAACTGGTCACTAACTGCTGTAGCTTTTTCTTCGGCAGATTCTAAAATGCTGTCTAGCTTTTTGACATCTACAAAGTCGCTCATACCCATAGATATACCGGACAAAGTTGCCATCTTAAAGCCGAGGTCTTTTAGTTTGTCGGCAATCTCGGCGCTCTTGGTCTGGCCATATTTCTGGTAAACATCTGTCATAACCTTGGCTAGTCGTTTTTTGGTCATTGGGTCATCTTGGAATGCAAAATCTTCGGGGAAAAGCTCGTTAAACAAAAACCTACCTAGAGTACTGGTTAGTTTTTGACCACGGAAGTCAATCGTAATCTCATCCTGCAAGGCAAGCGCACCCTTGTCAAATGCCATTAATGCTTCGTTAAGATCTTTGTAAACTTCTGCCTTCTTTGGCTTCTGGTTTGGTCGAATGTAAGTTAGGTAGTAACAACCAAGCACGATATCTTGCTCGATATGAAGTATTGGCGAACCATCGGCTGGTTTTAGAAGGTTCTTGTCCGCTGCCATTATATTGCGAGCTTCTTCTTGCGCCCTATCTGACAGAGGCAAATGAACGGCCATCTGGTCTCCATCGAAGTCAGCGTTGAAACCCTTACAAACTAGTGGGTGCAACTGAATTGCCTTACCCTCAATTAGTACAGGGTGAAAAGCTTGGATAGAAAGACGGTGCAGTGATGGCGCACGGTTTAGCAGAACATATTTGTCCTTAATAACCTCGTCAAGAGCGTCCCAAACGGCTGTTTCGCCAAGTTCGATCATGCGCGTTGCGCTACGGATATTGTGGGCAAACTCTTCTTTGATGAGCTGTCCAATTACAAATGGCTTAAATAATTCCAGGGCCATCATCTTTGGCAAACCACATTGGTGCATCTTGAGGTCTGGGCCGGCTACAATCACCGAACGGCCAGAGTAGTCAACTCGTTTACCAAGTAGGTTTTGACGGAAACGACCCTGCTTACCTTTTAGCATGTCGCTCAAAGACTTCAAACGACGGCGTTGGCCAGTTGCTGCAACTGCACGACCAGATCGGGCGCTACTGTTGTCTATTAGTGCGTCAACTGCTTCCTGAAGCATCCTCTGCTCGTTACGGCAAATAACTTCTGGGGCATTTAGGTCGATCAACTTCTTTAAACGGTTGTTACGGTTAATAACTCGCCTGTACAGATCGTTTAAGTCACTGGTAGCAAATCGTCCACCAGTTAGCTGAACCATCGGACGAAGGTCTGGAGGAATTACCGGCAAGACGCTAACGCACATGCTGGTCGGCTTAATCCCGGCGCGCTCCATACTCTCAAGCAAACGAAGTCGCTTTAGAATCTTCTTTTTGCGCTGACCTTTGGCTTCTTCTGCCTCTTTTGTTAAGTCTTCGATTAGCTGGACTAGGTCAACCTTGTCCAAAAGGTCTTTAAGTGCAGAGCCACCCATGCCTACCTGAATAAGGTCGCTTAGGTTTTCTGGAAGTTCTCTGTAGTCGTTTTCGCTAATTAGATTGCATTTTTCTAGAGCAGTTACTTGGTTTTTAAATATTTCGAACTGTTCGTTAACTTCTTCTAACTCTTTGGTCTGAGCCTCGGCCAAAGCTTTTACATTGGCGTCGTCTTTTTTGGCTTCTTCTTCGTAACGAGCCTTGATGGCTTGTTCTGCAGCCGAAAACTCTGCTTCTTTGTCGGTTAGCAATTGATCTCGTTTTTCGATGTCTACTTCTTTGATAATGTAGCTTGCAAAGTAGGCAACTCGCTCTAGATTTTTGACAGTTAGGCCCAACAATAAACCAACGGCACTAGGAGTCCCTCGAAGGAACCAAATGTGCGCGACTGGGCTAGCCAACTGAATGTGCGCCATGCGTTCTCGCCTAACGATTGACCGCGTAACTAGCTCGCCGTTTTTGTCTACAGCGGCTTCTCGTGACCGAACGCCTTTATACTTGGCATCGTGTGGGTTTATGTCTTTAACGGGCCCAAAGATCCGTTCACAAAACAGGCCATCTCGCTCTGGTTTTTGGGTTCTATAGTTAATAGTTTCTGGCTTGGTGACTTCGCCGTGGCTCCAATCCAAGATATCTTCTGGACTGGCTACTGCTAATCGTACCGCGTCAAAATCTGCAATATCTGTTCCGCTATTGTACCGTCGCATTATTTGCTCTCCTCTTCGTTTACATCATCTGATATTTGGGCAACGGTCGCCGGGACATCATCCTGGAGCTCCATTACCATAAATTCGTCTATTTTTGCATCTTCCGACACATCTACATTACTAATCTCTGCGTCTGGGACCTCAACTTCTGACGGTGCTTCTGCCTCTCCTTTGATGCTCTCGGCCAAGACTTCTTCGGCGTCAATAGCCTCTGCTTTGGCGATTAGGTCGACTTTTAGGCCAAGACCCTGCAACTCTTTTACCAATACATTAAAGCTTTCTGGAACTTTTGGTCCAACAATTTCTGTCTGCTTAACAATAGATTCGTAAGCTTTGCTTCGTCCATAAACATCGTCGGACTTGATAGTAAGCATTTCCTGCAAAGTGTTAGATGCGCCATAAGCTTCTAGAGCCCAGACCTCCATCTCTCCGAACCTTTGTCCACCATTTTGTGCCTTACCACCTAGTGGCTGTTGAGTCACCATAGTGTATGGGCCAGTTGAACGGGCGTGGATCTTGTCGGTTACCATGTGAGTTAGTTTTAGCATGTACATGTTGCCAACCACTGTTCGCTCTTTAAAGGCTTCTCCGGTACGGCCGTCATACAGCTGTTGCTTGCCATCTTCTGGGTAACCAGCTTCTTTGAGGAGCTCTTTAATTTTACTAACAGGCACACCATTGAATGATGGAGTAGCGACTTTGATGCCAAGCGCCCTAGCCGCCATACCAAGGTGAGTCTCGAATAACTGACCAAGGTTCATACGACTCGGAACACCCATCGGGTTAAGAACTATGTCTACTGGGGTGCCGTCTTCTGTAAATGGCATGTCTTCTTGTGGCAAAATCTTGGCAATAACGCCCTTGTTACCGTGTCGTCCAGCTAGCTTGTCGCCAACCTGAACCTTACGCATCTGAGCTACAAATACCTGAATCTGCATGATGACGCCAGCTTTTAGCTCATGTCCGTTGGCACGACTAAACACCTTAACACCAACAACTTTACCGTGCTTACCATTACTCATCCGCTGAGAAGTATCTCGGACTTCTTTGGCCTTTTCGCCAAAGATTGCTCGGAGCAACCGCTCTTCGCTAGAAAGTTCTTGTTCGCCCTTTGGAGTAATTTTACCTACCAAGATATCGCCAGGATGCACTTCGGCACCAATGCGTACGATACCTTCTTCGTCTAGGTGTCTTAGAGCATCTTCGCTAACATTTGGAATGTCGCCAGTTATGATCTCTGGGCCTAGTTTGGTCTCGCGGACTTCTGTCATGTAATCAACAATATGTATGCTGGTTAGAGTGTCGTCTTCTACGATTTTGCGGGAAAGCACCATAGCGTCCTCAAAGTTGTAGCCGTTCCATGGCATAAAGGCCACGACTAGGTCACGACCAAGCGCTAGCTCGCCGTTTTCTATAGACATACCCTCTATTAGTACATCGCCTGGCTTCACTTTGTCGCCACTGTTTACAACGACTCTTTGGTTAATGCTAGTACCTTCGTTACTCCTAACATAGTGCATTGGTTTATAAGTAGCTTTTCGCTTTTCGTAAGCCACAACAACTTCGTCGGCAGAAGCGCTAACAACCGTGCCTTTGCCTTCGGCATAGACAACCTGGCCACTGTTTGCAGCGACTGTTGCTTCTAGGCCGGTACCAACAATTGGTGATCTTGGCTGAATTAGTGGTACAGCCTGTTTTTGCTGGTTAGAACCTACAAGAGCACGGTCTACACGGTCTCGCTCTACAAATGGCACAAGCCCGGCAATAGAACCAATGATTTGGTTATTGCTGGCGTCCATGTAGTTGACATCGTTGGCATCTACCTCGGCGACCTGCATATATTCGCGGGCACCAATTCGGGCTTCCTTAAAGTATCCGTCTTTGTCTACGGCATTTCCTGCGCCAGCAATGATAGCCTGCGACTCGCCGTCGGCATCAAGATAAACAATCTCGCTCGTAACCCGGGCTTTAACGGGCCAGGTGGCACGATCTTTTACACTAGCTAGCTTTTTAGCGTCGGCATCAGTAATTTTAGATCCTGTTTTGACAATAGTCTTACCACCTGCGTCTTCTAGGTTGACAGAAGCGATATGACCAACCGCATCTTTGGCAGTCACTGCATTGATAACCTTGCGGTAAGGAGTCTCTATAAAGCCATAGTCGTTTATCCGAGCATAGTTAGCAAGGTTTAGCACAAGCCCAATGTTTGCACCCTCGGGAGTTTCTACAGCACAAATTCGTCCATAGTGAGTTTCGTGGGCATCTCGCACCTCAAATCCTGCTCGTTCTCGACTCAAACCACCTGGCCCCATAGAGCTAAATCGTCGCTTGTGCGCAAGCTCACTAACTGGGTTAATCTGGTCCATAAACTGAGATAACTGTGAACTGGCAAAAAACTCACGAACAGCTGCCACAATTGGCCGAGCGTTAATGAGTTGCCCAGGAGTTACGGTTTCGATCTCGCTCATGCTCATGCGGTCTTTGGTGTTTCGCTCCATACGAAGCAAACCAATCCTAAACTGTCGTTGCACTAGCTCGCCAACCAGCTTTACTCGCCTGTTAGCTAGACTGTCAATGTCGTCGGCTGGCTCTTGTGTGTTGTTTAGGCGGATAAGCTCGCTAATAATTGCGGTCAAGTCCTCGAGTCGCATCACGCGGTTTTCGGCTGTATTTGGAACCTTTAGGTCAAGTCGTTTGTTGATTTTGTAGCGACCAACCCTAGAAAAATCGAATCGCTTGTAGTTATAGAACATGTTTTCTAGCAAGCTTCGAGCGTTGTCTACAGTTGCTAGGTCGCCCGGACGAAGTCGTCGATACACTTCAATCAAAGCTTCGCTAGCAGTTTTAGAAGGGTCTTTGTCTAGGGTTGCGTCTAGGTAACTACTCTTACCTTGATCGACATGTTTAAAGGCATCTTTCATCTGAGCTTCGCTCATACCTAATGCTCGAAGTAGGGTTGTAACGGCAATCTTTCGCTTGCGGTCAATCTTGACAAACAAAGCCCCGTTGGCAGCGGTCTCAAACTCCAGCCATGCGCCACGGCCAGGAATAACCTTGGCCCCATAAACATTTCGGCCACCCGACTGATCGGCAGTAAAGAACACACCGGCCGAACGAATTAGCTGACTCACCACAACTCGTTCTGCACCGTTAATGACAAAAGTTCCGCGACTTGTCATGCATGGGAAATCACCCAGATATATCTCTTGCTCTTTGACTTCGCCGGTTACTTTGTTGGTTAGTTCTACCTTGGCTTTTAGGGGCGCTTCGTAGCTAATGTTGTTTTCGCGAGCTTCGGCTTCGGTAGTTTTGGGGTCTTCAAAGTGATAATCTTTGAAACTTAATGATAATTTTGTTCCAGTATAGTCGTCTATTGGACTAATCTCGGCTAGCAGTTCGCCCAGTCCTTCCTCGACAAACCATTGAAAAGACTTGTTCTGGTGGTCCACCAGGTTGGGTAGATCTATAACTGGGTTGTTAGTAGTAAAATATGTGCGAGCGATTGTACCGCTTATCGGGGCTTGAGTCTTGGCCATGTACTTTTAGTACTCCTTCTTTGTTGTATTATTGTGGTCAAATAATAACGGGGTAAACTCCAAGATTGCATTTGCATGGAGCAATGGTTTGGTTTGTTTTATCTGTTGTACTTGTTAGAAACCTGATCAGAGTGCTTCTAACAGCGTATAACCGAAGATTACTGCGTATGATTTTGCTGGTGTCAAACCCCATTTTTTTGACAATACAAAATCTACGGCCACTACTTCTTATGACCTCAGTATATTGGTTTTTTGGGTGCTCGTCAAGAATTTAAAATATTATTTCTGAGGGGTTGTGGTGATGATTTTGTCGACCAGACCGTATTTTTTGGCTTCTTCGGCGGTTAGCCATTTGTCGCGCTCCATGTCGGCGTGAATTTTGCCGACCTTCTGGCCAGTGTTCTTGGCCATAATTTCCTCGAGCAACTTCTTCACCCGAAGCGATTCCCGTAGGTCTATTTCTTGGTCGGTCACCTTACCACGCGTACCACTAGATGGCTGGTGTATCATCACGGTTGCGTGCTCTAGCAAAGATCGTTTACCTCTTGCGCCACTGCTAAGTAAAAAAGCTGCCGCACTGGCCTGTACGCCAATACCGACTGTTTGGATGTCGGGGCCAACAAACTGCATAGTGTCATAAATGGCTAGCGCATCATACACACTACCACCGGGGCTGTTAATGTATAGGCTAATGTCTTTCTTTGGGTCTTCGTTTGCCAAAAAGAGTAACTGCGCTACTACCAAATTTGCAGTGTGCTCGTTTACATCTGTCCCCAAAAAGATGATCCGATCTTTTAGCAATCGACTATAAATATCATAGGCTCGCTCTACGCGACCTTCTTGCTCTATGACCGTTGGAATCAACACACTCATAATATATCTATTATAATAAGCAAACTAGCACTCGTCAATCCCGAGTGCTAGTTTGTGCCTCTACGCTCATTGCTACTTCAGTACACTTTTGCCTGAATCAAATGTAGCCTGCAAAGCCTTTAGCTCCGTGTTACTGCTAACGCTTTGATATATGTTGCAATATTACCCCCCCCGGAGGGTTTGGTCAAGAGGGCTATGTTTTTGTAACTAAACTGAACCCTCTTATCCTCCATAGGCTGCTTTTGTACAGATTTTAGCCCACTGGCCCGCAGTATACTTTGGTGGTTTGCCTTTGTAGCACTTTAAATACGCGGTCTTCTTCTCTTGTGCGGAAGAAGGGGGAGACCAACATACACCATTTGATGCTTTCTTCTGCCCAGTTTTACAGCCCCCACCCTTGCCACCACCTGGCTGTGGCTGTGCTTTAGCTTGTTCGGCTTTTTTAGCAGCCCTGGCATCAGCAGCTACTTTTTTATAGTCTTTGGCTATGTCTGGGGCTTCTTTTTTGATGACTTTAGCTTCTAGTGCGTCAATCTCTTTTTGAGCAGACTTATCGCTGTTTAGCAGTTTTTGGGCAGACTTAATCTCATCGTTATTCTTTTCTGGATTTGGCATACCTTTTACGCCAGACTTTATGCCGTGGGCGGCGTCGTAGCGAGCCTGGTTAATAGCGTTACGCATAGAGATGCGGTCTAGTTTTGTCTGTTGTTTGTATTTTGCTACTAAACCGTTATATATGCGTCCATCTATGATAGCTGAACAAGTTGCGGCACCAATTGCTGCTGGTTGGTCGCCTGCTTCTTTTAGTTGACCGTTAAACTTCTTGAGAAGTTTTTTGCGGTCTGCAATATTCTTGTTTAATGCTTTTTTGTGGGCATCGGCGTCAGGAAGCTTCCTTTTTAGGTCTTTGTCAGCATATCTACCTAGTGTTACATCTATACTGTCTGCTTTGTCGTCGTAGGTGCTTTTACGCTCTTTGTAAAATTTGTCGACTGCTTTATCTAGTTTTTCTACAGTTGCCAGGCGTTTGTCGATGCGTTCTTGGCCGTACTTTTTGACTTCTGCAACATTAGGGTTGGCCGTAAAAGATGCTATGCAAGTATCTTTGTTTGTAAGGTTAGCCTTGAATCCGGTTGCTGGGGCTGGAGTAGTAGCCGAGGCGTCTTGGGCACTAACTATTGCCGGAGTAAAGACAGTTACTGCAAAAGCAAACGCGGCTACAAAAGCAATGCCACGAGTTATGAGTGAGTTGGTTTTAGAAACTTGCATTGTTGGATCCTCCGTCTACTTCGCTAGTGGCTGACTGATCAGTAAAGTTAGTAGTTGTTTCGGTATTGTCGCTAACTGTGCTTGAGTCGTCTTCTATCTGGTCAAGAGCGGCGTCTGCCTCTTCTTCGCTGATTTCTGTAACCTGGACACTATCATTGCTTTTGTTATTACTAGCTACCCGCCAGGCGCCAAAGCCTACGGCTCCGATGACTACTAGTGCCAAGACTATTAGTCCTAGGTGGGCAATACCTTCTTGGGATCTGATGAGGTTATTCTTTTGTTTCATCTGTTTCCTTGTTTTAGTTTTTGTGTTATTGCTAACGCTTTGATATATGTTGCAATATTACCTCCCCCTAGACAGTAGTGTCAAGGGTTTATCCACAAGAGGGTAATTTTGTATTATTCTAGCTGGTCAAAAGTTCGAGGACTTTTTCGGTTAGCATGCGCTGAGCGATGTCTTGTTGGTTTTCTGGTTTGTCTAGCTCGGCCTGCATTAGCTTGTCTTGGGCGTATTGGCCCTTTAGCAGTTGTAGGCGAATTTCTAACTCTTCTGGAGTCACAGCCAACCCTTCTTTTTGGGCTATTTCGCTTAGCATAATGCTGGTTTTTAGCTGTTTTTCGGCCTGAGGGATAACTACTTTTTCTCTATATGCCTCTTCGGTGTGCCCTTCGACTTTTAAGTATTCTTCATAAGTCTGGCCTTTGTACATCAAGTTGCGCCGAACTTCGTCGATGTTGTAGGTGGCTTGCTGGTTAATTAGCTCTTTTGGCAGTGCCATGTCTAGTTTTTCTACAAGACTAGCTACAACCTCGTTTTGGTGATTGCGAGTAACCTCGGCCTGTCGCTCGGCAGTTAACTGTTTTTCAATATCGTCTTTGAGCTCGGCGACTGTTTTGAACGGCCCGACACTACTAGCAAACGCGTCATCTAACTCGGGTTTTGTAGCTTCCTGCACCTTATTTACAGTCACTGCAAAAGTTACATCTTTGCTGGCAAGGGCCGATACGCCGTAATCTTTAGGAAACTTAAGTGTAAAGATCTTTTGCTCGCCAGCTTTTAGACCGAGTAGATTGTCTTCGAATCCAGGGATAAACGAGTTACTGCCCAAAACTAATGGGTAGTCTTTGCCATCTGCACCAGAAACTGGCTGACCTTTGTCGTCTTTGCCAGCAAAATCTATGACTACTTGGTCGTCTTTTTTGGCTGGTCGCTGTACATCTTTGTGCGTTGCCATACGAGTCTGCAACGAGTCCAGTACTTCTTTGACATCTTTGGCAGAAATTGTAATCTTTGGCTTTTCGACTTTAATTGTCTTGTAGTTTGGTAGCTTAAAGTCACCAATAACCCCTGTGGTGACATCAAATTCTAGCTCCGTAAAAGGTACAAACTTCTTGATTTGAACATCTGGCTTGGTAACTGGGCGAATGCTTTCGGAGGCAGTAGCATCTGCGTACAAGTGAGTCAGCGCCTCGTCTAAAAACTCGGTTTGCAGTCGCGTTTGGTCAATGTTTTTCTCGACAAGAGCAATTGGTGCCGTACCGGTTCGAAAACCAGGCATCTTAACATCTTTGGCGAGCTTTTTTAGCACATGCGTTTTAAGCTTATCCAGGTCTGCCTGCGTAGCAGAAATTGTTAGTGTTACTTCGGTCTTGGATTTGTTGGTTCGTTTTACATTCATAAGGTGTCAGTGTAACAAGAAACCGCCGACCTGACTACTGCTTACGGTAATTTTTTATGGTAGACACTACTTGCTCGGTGTCTTGCTGGGTTTCTTCACCTGTCGCAAGGTTTTTGAGCTTATAGCTGTCGGCGTCGATCTCTTGCTGGCCCACAAACAAAACAAATCTTATGCCTTTTTTGTCGGCGTTTTTTATCTGCTTGTCTAGCTTTTTCCCAGAAATATCTACAGCAACACTAAGCCCCTTTGTTCGAAGTTTTTGAGCCAATGACTGGCACTCATCAACTGTATCGCCAACTGGCGCAATGTATAGGTCTGTTGTTGTATTTAGTTCGGGAACAAGTCCGTTTGATTCTAGAAAGTTCTGGAAAGTCACATCGCCCATGCCAAAACCAACAGTCGGCACCGGCTCTACGCCAAATTCGCCCACCAGCCCGTCGTAACGACCGCCACCAAACATCGCCCGATTATTGTCTGCATCGGTGTCGAACACTTCAAACACTATGTCTGTATAGTATTCAAACCCTCGAGCAATAGTTGGCACAAAGCGGATGTTTGAGACGCCAGCGTTTTTGGCTTTCTCTACCAGCTGGTTATCCTCGGCCGAATCTGCATTGGTCAAAAAACTATACAGTCTGTCTGGTTGTTCGACTTGCTGGCTTAGCTTGTCTAAAAACTCTGTTTTTTCTAGCTTGTCGATATTATCTATCAAGCGAATCACTTCGCTAGCAGAAGTTTTAGCGCCAGCCTCGGTAATTTTTTGGTTAAGTAGCTTGCGCGAATTAACCCTAATCTCGTAACTATCTTCTGCGGCTCCAAAAGATTTCATTAGGCTACTAACCAGCAGTATCATCTCGAGCTCTGCCTCTACGCCCTCAACCCCAAACAAATCGGCATTGAGTTGCCAAAATTCTCGCAAGCGCCCCCGCTGTTGCCTCTCGTACCTAAAGCAATTCGGAATGCTATAAAGCCGAAGTGGATAGCCCAATTCTTGGCGCTTTTTGGCCACCATACGGCTCACCGTTGGTGTCATTTCGGGACGCATAACCACTCGCCTACCGCCCCTGTCTTCAAAGTTAAATGATTGGTCGTTAACTATTTCTTCGCTAGTTTTAGCGGTGTATAAGTCTAAAGCCTCGAGGATAGGACCGTCGTATTCTTCGTAACCAAAACTCTCCAAGGTCGTACGCCACTTGCCAAACATCCAGTTACGCAAGCGCATGTCTTCTGGGTAAAAATCTCGGGTGCCTTTGTATGGTTGTATCGAAAGTTTCATATACTTAAATCTATTCTACCCTAGGTTCTACTAAATTGAAGCACACTACGATTAATATACTTATTACACTGTTCAAGTACTGGCTGGGGGAGCCATCTGTCAGCCTCTTCCGTGCAATAGAAAGAAAACAATTCTGTAGGCGCTAGCGTTCCACTGTCAGCATAGCCACTGTTTGTGCGTTGTTTCATATACCAATCTTGGCCATACGCTACAATGAGATGGCTCGTTAGCAAGTCTTTTTCGCTAGTAGTCAGTTTTGTGTACCAAATATGATGCAAGTACTCATGTGCAACATATCGACGCAGCTCATCACCTACGGTACCTTTTTTAATTGTCATATCTCCACGCATTGGTTTGCCTGCCGCGTCATTAAAATACTTATATTCTCCTCTCCTGTCTACCTGGGCGTACCCGTCAACATAACTCATATTTAAATCAGATACATATACAGCTCCGACCTCTTTAGTCACCGCTAGGAGCTCTGGATTTTGCTGGAGCTGATAGGGCAATGGCTGTGTCTGGTTCGCTGTAGAGGGCTTACGCGAATCCATAGCGGTACTGCCCAATACAGCCACTCCGAAAATTAGCCCAATCCATGTACAAACAAGCAATACACTTCTACCTACTCTCATAAACAAAGACTTACGATTGCGGAGAAGCCATATAGCGCCGAAAAACACCAAGGCCACAGCCATACATGTAATTCCGACCAAAATATTAGACTGCGTTGCTACTGTTGCCATATTATTTCTTTCGAATATATTCAGTAGAGTCAGCACTATCGGCAGTGCAATAATACAGGCAATAGGAGTCCATACACTCAACCAAAACACAATATAAAAAACGACTTTGAGTATCCTCTTAAGTCGTTGTGTCCTGGTTAGATTTTCTTTCTTTGATGAAGATTTAAAGAATTTCATTTGAAAAATCCTGATTTTGGTGCGGATGAAAGGACTTGGTCACATTCTGGCGCCTACATCCTGCAGGCCCGACATCAGCATACTTGAAGCATAGCTTCAAATCTGTTGAGTGTCCTTGCAATGAGCCACTGGCTCATCTCACCCGTCGCAACATCTTTGCAAACAAGCTTACCGTTGGTAAGTAAATTTGCAAGAGTTGACTCCCTTGCGATCTGCCACTGGCAGTTCTCACCTTCACGCCTAGGGTGTTAGGGTCTGGTCTAATCATACCAGACAAGCCAGCTTCAAAAAGAAGCTGCCGTGTCTGGTGCGGATGAAAGGACTTGAACCTTCACGCCTTGCGGCACTAGTTCCTAAGACTAGCGTGTCTACCAATTCCACCACATCCGCGCAGGTTTGGTAATTAACTGTAGTATTTTACCCGATTTTTTTATAAAAAACTAGTTGGGCATCGCCATAATCTTTATTTAGGACAACTTCTAGCCCCTCTAGGGTTAATGTGTCGTGATTACTAGGCAAAGATAGCACTAATGTACCCTGGCCATTAACATGGCGGGCCACCTTGCGAATTATCTTGTATTGAATGTCGTCATATGGAGGATCACAAAGCACAATATCAAATACGGTATTGGGGTGCCGGTTGGACCAGCCAGTCACATTGGCCTTGATCGCTTTTGCGATAGTTTCTATACCTAGTTTTTTATAGTTTTTGGCGATAGTCTTGTAGGCATTTATGTCGTGCTCTACCGCCACAACCTCTGTAGCACCACGGCTGACAGCCTCGATAGACAACGCTCCGCTCCCAGAAAAGCAATCTAAAACTGTCAGACCCTCTATATCACCAAGAGAGGCAAACAGCGCGCCCCGAGCCTTTTCGCTCATTGGATGCGTTCTGTGCCCTTTTGGGGCTTCAAAATTCTGCCCACCAAGTTTTCCTGCAACAACTCTCATACAGGTATTGTACTTGTATTGAGAGATATTTTGAACATCCGCAGAGAATCGAGGCAGAGAAAAATATTGCTTAATGCAAGTGCACTAATTCAGGTTCGTTATCAGCTGGTTTTCTTTGACTTGCTTGGCTAGTTCAGGATACAAAATGAGCTTATCGTCTTTATCCATAAATTCTTTGGCTGACTTTCTCGCCAAAGCAATTAAACGAACATCTGTAAGATTTGCAATTCGTAGGTCTAGTTGCCCGTGTTGCGCCCGCCCATAGATTGCCCCTGGACCGCGAATCTCTAAGTCTAGTTCTGCTAGCTTAAAGCCATCTGTAGACTGCTCTATCGCCCTAAGTCGCCTGGTTGGAGCAGAACTGTCACTCATAATTAAATAGCAATACCCCTGCTTGGCACTCCGCCCAACCCGACCTCTAAGTTGGTGCATTTGTGCCAACCCAAACCGTTCCGCTCCTTCGACCACCATAATATTTGCATTTGGCACATCAACCCCAACCTCTATAACCGTTGTCGACACTAAAATATCTAGGTTCCCGCTTGCAAAAGCCTGCATGACGGTTTCTTTTTCTTCAGACTTCATCTTGCCGTGGATTAGCCCAACCCGACGATTTTTGAAAGTTTTTTGGCTAAAAGTTTTATAGACTTCTTCGGCGGAAAGTACTTGCAAAAAATCCGACTCTGAAACAAGTGGGCAAACTACAAACATTTGCTGGCCCTGTTCAATCAACGCGTCTAGGTCTTTAAATAACTTTTCCTTGCTATTGGGCGAGACGACTTTAGTGATAATTGGCTTTCGGCCAAGAGGCATAGCATCGAGCAACGAAACATCGAGCTCACCATAGACAGTCAAAGCCAAGGTGCGGGGGATTGGCGTAGCCGTCATGCTAAGAACATGGGGCATATGACCAGCCTTTTTTTGCAATTTTTGACGCTGTTCCACTCCAAAACGATGCTGTTCGTCAACAATAACTAGCGCCAGCTTATGCATATCAACTTTTTCACCGATAACAGCATGCGTACCAACAATTAGTTTAGCTTCACCGCTGGCAATTCGCGCATGGGCTTGTCGTTTCTCGGCTGGCTTTTGGCTTCCGGCCAACAATACTACGCTGTCTTGCATACCCAAAGATTTAAGAAGTTCGTACATTGTTTCACTGTGTTGACGAGCCAAAAGCTCAGTCGGCGCCATCAACGCAACCTGATAGCCTTTTGACATCGTCATCACAGCAGTCATAGCAGCGACCACTGTCTTTCCTGATCCCACATCGCCCTCGACAAGTCGATTCATGGGTACATCTTTTCCGATGTCTTGATATATCTGCCAGACTACTTTTCTTTGTGCGTCAGTTAGATCAAACGGTAGCTTATCGACAAATTGTTTTGCCAAATCCTGTTTAAATTCTATCGGCAAAGCTTTTTCGCGTTGGTTCTCTTGTTTTGCGATTAATCCTGCTAATATCAGCGCAAAAACCTCGTCGAAACCCAAACGGCGTCTTGCCTCCTCGATATCTTGACTGTTGGCTGGAAAATGAATTGCTCGTAAAGCCTCCGAGAAGGACATCAGGTTATTATCGGTCACTATCTTGGTCGGGATGACTTCTGGCAAATCTGCTAGTTGTTCTACCAGTTGATTCATAACTTTTCGGATTGTGTGCGACTTTAATCCTTTAGTCTCACGGTATATTGGCACAATCCGTGCTGTGCTGGCAGGGAGATTACTAACTAACTCCATGCTGGGGTTCATAATCCCTAATCGGCGCCCACTCATCTCGAAGTTGCCAGAGATGAAATATTCAGAATCTTTTTTGATTGCTTTTGCTCTGTAGGGCTGGTTAAACCAAACCAAACGAACGCTACTAGTATTGTCACTGACTACAGCCTCTGTAATGTGTAGTCCTCGTCTAACATACCTGGCGTTGACCGAATTTAGTTTGGCCTGAATTGTCACCTGCCCGGGCCGTAACTTGTTGATGGGCGTTATAACAGAATAATCTTCATACCTCTTGGGGAAATTGAAAAGCAAATCATGGACAGTATGCAAGCCCATGCTCTGCAGTTTCTTGGCTATAGTCTCGCCAACACCTTTTAGTGTTGATATATCTTCACTCATCTATACCTACACAGTATAGCGGAAAATCTTGACACCTATGTCTACTAAGCGACCTTAGCTAGACTCGATAGATCTTGCTGTAGTGCTTCTGTGGCCTGATCGAACCTATAGGTCCCATCTTGGATGAAAGATTTTTCTGTGGCTATTTCCGAAGCAACTTCTAGCGCCCCTAGCACAAAAGGCAGTTCGTCTTCATGAATCACAAGACTAGTCCTGTACGCTTCAGTAATTGGTATTCTCTCTACCAAAGGCAGGTCTTGCACGACTTCGCTTGTGCCCAATATTTGATCAGCCTCTAGGGCATTCTTGATAACAGCACTACTGACACGCAACGATGCTGGTTGAGTGGGCAAGCCATCTTCTTCTTGTTCGGCCACCCATTCGTCGGACTCTTTAGCCAACTCAACAGATACGCTGATGGCGTCAATTGTTGCGCGATCTTGTGGATTTGTAAATTCAAAAACTAGCCCTGGTTGAGCTGTTTCTTTTTGTTTAGCCATGGTTTTTGCCCCTTTGTTTTGACTTTAAACTTTAAATATTATGTATAACATTATACCGCGTATTTTTGTTGGTGTCAATAAAGTTATGCTTAATTTATTTTTTCTTAAGCAAAAAGAACACGCTTGGACCAAAATAGGTACGCGCCAAAGTTGGTTGCATAACCTTCTCGGCGCCAATCATTACACCACGAGGCATTAGTTTCTTTAACCTAGGAGAACGCAGGTTGGATACAGACAAAACACCTTCTACCGAAAAACCAACTTTTTCTAGTTGCTTGATCACGGTCTTGGGGTTGTGATTGACAAAGGCTATCTCTTCTTCGCGCTTATTTTTGGCAGAACGAATGTCTACAGGTTCGGTGGGTAGTTTTTTGCCTTTCATAAGATGTTTCACCCTGTTACGACCATGAGCATAGTTAGCAACCTCTAATATAAAGATACCGTCGTTCTTTAGGACGCGATGAATCTCTGCTAGTTCTGGTATTGGGTTAGGCAAATGGTGCATGACTCGTATCATAGTGACTAGATCGAGTGATTCGTCTTTGAACTTTAAGTCATCAGCCTGCATGAGCTTTTGGTCGATATCCGGAAAATCTTTTAGAAAATCTTTGGCTATTTTAAGCTGAGCTCTAGACGGCTCTGCCAAGGTTACTTGGTCCGAATAGTTACTTAGGAGTAAGCACAGCCGTCCATAACCACCACCAATGTCTGCAGATGCCCCAAAATGCTTGCCTTTCAAAAAACGACGAATTGCCATTTCTTCCGAGGCGTGCTCGTAATCTCGACCACTCCAGTATTTTAAGTAGTTGTAATTGTCGTTGTCGTACTGATCTGCTCGTTTTTTACTAGTTGTAGTTTTAGATTTTGTCATATCTTACGATGCCAGTATAACTAATTCGCAGTCACTATGGCAAAACTATTCTTGCCTTTTTTGAGCAGACTGTACCCTTTTTTGAAAGGATTTTCTGCATTGTGAGTCTGTTTTTGGCCATTTATAGCCACTCCGCCAGCATCTATTAAGCGTTGGGCTTCTCCGTTCGAGCCTGCTAGTTTTGCCGCAACAAGCGTAGCTATTAGGCTATCTTGAGCATCTACAACTGGTATTTCTGCCCTCAGGACCTCGATGTCCTCACTAGTAAGATTAGACGCATCAGAGCTACCAAACAAGACTTCTGTAGCCTTTACGGCCGAATTAGCTCGATCTTCTCCATGAACTATTTTGGTAACCTCGTACGCAAGCACCTTTTGCGCTAACCGCGCACGCTTATCTTTGGAGAACTCTTGCATTAGCTGTCCTATTTCGTCTTTTTGTAGCTCTGTGAAAATTTTGAGGTAATCGCCAACACTTTCGTCCTCAACATTTAGCCAGAACTGATAAAACCTAAAAACGCTAGTTTTGTTGGAATCTAACCAGATGGCCCCTTCTTCACTCTTGCCAAATTTCTTGCCAGTAGACTTGTTAATGATTAGAGGCATGGTTATCAGGTTTACCTCTGCTCCTTCGACACGACGAACCAGATCTACTCCAGATAACCCGTTGCCCCACTGGTCGCTACCAGACAGCTGTAATGTCACCCCAAAATCTCTGTAAAGCTTTAGAAAATCATAGCCCTGAAGGAGTGTATAACTAAACTCGGTATAGCTAACGCCGTCACCACCCTCGCCCATCCGCTTGGCAATATAGTCGCGTTGCACCAACGGAGTCATGCTAAAGTGTTTACCGATATCTCGCAAAAACTCTAGTACTAGCATGTCTTTGTACCAATCTAGATTATTAACTAGAGTAAAATCTAACCCTCGAAAAACTTGTTGCAATTGCCTCTCGGCTTTTTGTATATTATTTGCTACTACTTCTTCGCTCTGCAGGGTTCGTTCGCTGTCTTTGCCCCCCGGATCACCGATTAGACTGGTAGCGCCACCAGCTAGCAAAACCGCTTTGTATCCATGTTTTATGAGCAATCGGTCTAGCATCATGGCGGCCAAATTGCCAACGGTTTGTGAGTCTGCCGAAGCATCGAAGCCATGATAAAAGACCTTCGACTCCTGGCTGTCTATCTTATTTATATCTGAAAAGGTGGTTTGGTTAACAAATCCGCGCCAAATGAGTTCTTCGCTTAATTTCATTATTCTATAGATTATAAAGATAAAGCCTCTTACTCCCAAACAATTGTCGATTTTAGGGTAGCAGAGAGGCTTTTATGATTCTCAGGCATACTTAAGCTTTGACAGCTAAAATCTCTGCTGTAATACAAACTAAAAATTACTAACTTTTTGTAATCGCTCATGTATAATAGATTAGCGTAACTGGAGGCAACAATTACTCAGGTATAAACCCCTAAGTAAAAACATTAATTTTATGAGCAAATTCTTTAAAATACCCTCTTTTGGGCGACGAAACCGTCCAAATAAAAACGAATACACCACCAAAAGTGGCAACACTATTAAGCTTAACCGCAATATGCGAACAAAGAGAGCCATTAATAAAGATGCCCGGTCGCGCGAGAAAGCCGCCTATTTAGCCTCCCTACCTCAGGGGAAGATCAAGCGCACCCTATACCGCATGCACCCAAAACGGGTTGCTAACTACTGGTTTAGTAGAGAGGGTGGCATTATGGCCCTCAAAGTTACCGGCGTGGCGATTGCCCTTGGATTTGTGTTGCTTGTTGGTATTTTTGCCTATTTTAGAAAAGACTTGCCAAACCTTCGAGACATCTCTGGTAACAATATCGGTGGATCTATCCGCTACTATGACAGGACTGGGCAGACCTTGCTTTGGGAAGATTATGATGCCGTAAAACGCACACCTATCAAAAATGAAGAGCTCCCCAAAAATCTAAAAGATGCAACTATTGCTATCGAAGACAAAGACTTCTTTAAGCACGGCGGGTTTGATGTAAGGGGCATTACTCGTGCCGGCGTTAACAATGCCCTTGGTCGCGGTGGCACTCAGGGTGGGTCAACTATAACCCAACAGTTAGTTAAGCTTACTCAAAACTGGAGCAAGGACCGCACTTACACCCGTAAAGTGAAAGAAGTCATTTTGTCGGTCGAGCTAGAGCGAACCTATACAAAACAAGAAATCTTGGCCGGATACCTAAATACCGCGCCATACGCGGACATAACTTATGGCGCAGAGGCTGCTACGCAAGACTACTTTGGCAAGCCAGCCAAAGAACTCACCTTGGATGAAGCAGCTTTTCTAGCAGCAATCCCGAAATCTCCTACATACTATTCGCCTTATGGAGCTCGTTACGACAAGGAAGCCTTAGTTGGCCGACAGCATTACGTGCTAGATCTGATGGAGCAACAGGGTATGATCACTGCCAAAGAACGCGACGAAGCCAAAAAGATTGACACCACAACAAAGATGAAGCAACGCAAACCAAAATATGACGGCATAACTGCTCCTTGGTTCGTCCTCACTGCAAAAGAAGAGCTTCAAGCTAGGTTTGGTGCCTCGACCGTTAAACGAGGTGGCTGGAAAGTCACGACAACGCTAGATTCTAATCTGCAGAAGATTGCTGAAGAGCAAGTTAGAAAAGGCATCACCCAGGTTAAGCGCCAGGGTGGAGATGTAGCAGCGTTTGCAGCCGAAGATGTTAAAACTGGGCAGATGGTAGCCCTGGTTGGAGGCGATGATTTCAATAATCCTGTACACGGACAAAATAACTACGCTAGGACTAAGCTACCTCCTGGCTCTAGCTTCAAACCGTATGACTACTTGTCTATCCTAGAAAACACTTCCGACTTTGGAGCAGGGACAGTGTTGTATGACACCCAGGATAAGATACCAGGCTACCCTTGTACGAACAAAGCTCGTCCACAACAGGGCGGTAACTGTCTGCAAAACTACGACTTCCGCTATCCTGGACCGCTAACCCTTCGCTATGCGCTTGGTGGATCCAGAAATGTACCAGCAGTTAAGGCCATGCTTACAACTAGTCCAGAAAAAACTATCGAAACAGCTGGAAAGCTTGGTCTAAAAGACAAAGGCAACGGACTGGAAGGGCAAGGCTACAAGTGTTACTACGACGATAAACTAACCAAGGAAGCACCTTGTTACGGCTCGGCAGCTATCGGCGATGGTGCCTACTTGAAGCTCGACGAACATGTCCATAGCTTTGCTACAATTTCGCGCAATGGACGCAATATTCCTCAAACATACATCTTAAAGATCGAGGACTCTGCTAACAAAACAGTCGACGAGTGGAAGCCAACAGCAGGCAAGCAAGCTGTGCGAGACGAATCTGCCTATATTGTCGCTGACATGATCGAAGACCCAAACGCTAGCTATCTTGGCAACAAAACACACAGGTACAAAGGCTGGCATTTTGGCTTCAAAACCGGCACAACCAACGACTCTAAAGACGGCTGGATGCTGAGCGAATCCACTCAATACGCGGCGGGTGCTTGGGTTGGCTACCACAATAGGCAAAAAGAACTATCCGGTTTTATGGAGAATATGACTCAACCGATTGTTGCTGGCTGGATGCAAAAAGCTCATGATGGCAAAAAGCCAGAACAAAGACAACGACCTAAAGGCATCCAATCTCTGCCGGCCTTTGTAGTAAGAACTCATGTCGGTGTTGGCTCCCGCGAGCCCAGCCCATCGACAGACCTGTACCCTTCTTGGTACAAAAAAC
Source organism: uncultured Candidatus Saccharibacteria bacterium (assembly GCA_964521095.1). GTDB lineage: Bacteria > Patescibacteriota > Saccharimonadia > Saccharimonadales > 2-12-FULL-41-12 > CAMTWJ01. The sequence goes on along the minus strand of CAZFPJ010000001.1, from coordinate 49,382 downwards.
GCTCGGCCAACAGCAAGCAAACTATCGACATAGTGTCTAATAAGCTAGCCACCGACTGTACGCCTGCACGAGCCAAACAAACAACCGGCAATGCTGTAGCAAACGAATTTGCCAGCGACAAATTCCATGCTGGTGGAGGTGGTAGTAGCAGTACTACAGAGCGAGACGATGTACACAAATGTGACGACGCCAAACCAGCCATAACCCTTAGTGGCCCAGATACCTGTACACCAAGTGGAGTGTTTGTTGCCACGGCATCACAAGGAACGCATGCGTTGTCGAGCGCAACCTATCGTGGAACGATTAACTTCAAGGTTAATGGCAATACAGTCCAAACATTTAATGTAGACAGTAGCCCATCTACTGTTCAACTGCCTTGTACATCTATATCTGGGACGGGGCCAGTCACTGTATCGGCCGAAATAATCGACAGTGTTCTATATGACTCGTCTGACAGCAAAACAGTTAGTGCAGGAGGTGCCTCAATTGGCCTAACCGCAAAGATACAAGGTGGAAACACCCTATTTAGCTGGTCTGGCAATTCCGGTATGGTAACTGTCTATAAGTCTTCAGGCAACACTGAGCTCTGTAGTGGTGGAGGAAGTTCGTGTACAATACCTCAATCTCAGGCTCCTGCTGGAACTCAAGTCTATGCAAAAGACAGTGCCGGCAACCAAGTTAACGCTACTGTTGGTCCCTGATATGGTCAATCTATCTTTGAGAATTTAGTTTTCGAGAAAAGTATTCAGAGCTTCTCTGACACTAGAAACACTACTCAGAGAAGCTATCTTTTTGGAGCTCTGGTTTTTTGGACCAATCGCTAACTTAAATCCAAGCTTTTTGGCTTCAGCGATCCGTTTGTCTACAAAAGGTACATGGCGTACCTCACCACTCAACCCTACTTCCCCAAACACAACAGCGTTTTCTTTGAGCTTAAGGCCTTTGGACGCGGAACCGATGGCTAGACATACTGCCAAGTCGGCAGCGGGCTCGCTAATTTTGATTCCACCGACAATATTGATATAGATGTCCTTGTCAGACAAATTCAGTTTTGTCCTCTGCTCTAGCATGGCGACCAACAGGTTTAGCCTATTAAGCTCTAGCCCGCTAGCCGTTCGTTTTGGGTATCCATAAGAAGTTTTGTTAACCAGCGCCTGAACTTCTACCAACAAAGCCCGACTGCCCTCCATGGTTGCTAGAACTACCGAACCGTCGCTAATTTGCCTCTCTGATAAAAGTGCGGCCGAGGGGTTCTCTACCGGCTTAAGCCCGTCGTCCTGCATCTCGAAAATACCAACTTCGTTGGTCGAGCCAAAACGATTTTTGACACTTCGTAACATCTTGAAGCCACCATATCTGTCTCCTTCAAGTTGCAAAACGACATCAACTACATGCTCTAGTACTTTAGGACCGGCAATATTACCTTCTTTAGTAACATGTCCCACCATGATAACCGCCGTATTGGTTTGTTTGGCTACAGACATGAGCATATGAGTACTATTAGTGATCTGACTGACAGTCCCAGCCAAAGAGCCGACTTCCGAGACAGCTACCGCCTGAATGGAGTCAACTATTACAACATCGTATGCCTTGCTCTGCATGGCAACAACTATCTCTTCTACACTAGTACTGCTTGCTAGCTTTAAGTTACTCTCAGTTGCGTCAATCCTAGAAGCCCTAAGCCCTATTTGTTGCACCGACTCTTCGGCGCTTACATACAAAACTTTTGAGCCTTTAGATAAAAATGCCGACAGTTGCAACAGCAGGGTACTCTTGCCAATTCCTGGCTGACCAGCAATCAACACGGCACTACCCGGAACTAGCCCGCCCCCCAAAACAGTGTCTACCTCACCAATCCCAGTCGCTACCCTTTTAACAAGCTTGGTTTTGCTAACCGAAGCAGGAGAAACTAGCTCGAGACCCTTGCTATTGGTATTTGCGCCCAAAGAACCCCCCACCAATATCGCCTCCTCCTGCAGAGTGTTCCACTCGCCACAAGTGCTACAGCGACCAGCCCAAGCGCTAAAATTTGCGCCACAACTACTGCAAACAAATCTGGTGTTAGTCTTTTTTGCCATAATTACTTAATAGTTTAGCAGACCTACTTGTCGGTTAGCTTGCTACTGTCTATTGCCTCAAAGAGATGTTGCTGTTGCACGGCAATATTATTGCGTTGCTCGACTAGTTTATTATATTCCTGTATCAACGACTTCGTGCCAGCAACCAGGCTATTGTGATCTTTAACTTTCTGATTAAAATCTGGTACAGCTTCGTTATATTCGTCTATCTTTTTGCTAGACAACAAACTATCCATCTTCTTCCTTTCGGCATCAATCTCTTGCCCGCCAGTTTCTATGCGCTTTTGGTTAGACTCTATGATTGATTTTAAACTAGCTAGTTTTTTGTCATCTTGATCAACCTGAGATTTTAGGTCTTTAAAGGCTTGCTCGTAAGACGCGTAGTACGCAATGACCTTTTTTCTGTCTTTAAAATATCTTGAATAATACTCTTCTAGGTCTTGGGGTAGTTTGTCTACCTCTGTTGCCAATATAGAATGCAGCTCGTTATTAACATCGGCACCAGATTTTTTATAAGCTTCTACAGCACTTTTGATCCGCTCGTCCTTAACATCTTTATAGGCCTCTTCTATCATGGCATTGACTCTGGCTTTTTCGCCACCGCTTAGCCTCTCGTACTCTGCATGCAAGACTTCATGAGATGCAGTAACTTGCACCACTCCATTTAGCCGACTGTCGTTAACTCCTAGAAGATAAATACCCTTGGGAGGGGTAAAACAACCTAACACTATGGTTTTTTCGGCGTTTTTAGGACAATGCTCGTTAAAAACAGCCTTGGAATCTATTGAAGGATGATTGACATAGAACACGCGCCTGGTGCCATCTTGCATTGTCGTCTGATCGGCCAAAGTGACTACTTGACTGGATGGAGCATAGTTATACAGAGCCAGCCAGTCAGATATAGCCTGAAATTTGTAGACACTAACGCCAGCTACAATAAGCGCCAAAAGGGTACTGATACCAATAATACGAAATCGCATAATAATTTATCTCAAGAACCAGTATAACAGCTTATTCTTTGTTCGAACTGAAAACTAGTTTATTAGCGCGAGCGCTTACCAAAACAACCGTACCTTTTTGGTAGGTCGCATCTAGCAGAGCCTCCGATATAGGGTCTTCTATCTCGTCCTGCAAAACTCTGCGCATTGGGCGCACCCCATTTTGTGGATCATACCCTTTTTCTATCAGAAGCTTCTTGGCTTTTTTATCTAGCTTAATCCCCAGTCCTTGTCGCAATAGCCTCTCGGACAACTCACCAATCTGTATGTCTAAAATCTTTTGGATCTCGCTCTTGGTGAGCGACCGGAAAACTATAGCTTTGTCGATTCGATTAATCATCTCGGGGCGCATCAGTTTCTTAAGCTCAGCGAAAACCTTTTCTTGATTTCGTTTGTGCAGTTGATCAAGGTCATTAAGATCTTTGCTAGTATCTGCGGAAAAGCCAAACTCCGACTCTTTCTGTAACTTCTCGGCGCCAATATTGCTAGTCATGATTATAATGGTGTTACTAAAGTCTATCGCTCGACCCTTACCATCGGTTAGCCGGCCATCCTCTAATAGCTGTAACATTATATTAAACACATCAGGGTGGGCTTTTTCAATCTCGTCAAACAAGACAAGACTATAAGGTTGTCTACGAATTTTGTCCGTCAACTGCCCTCCGTCGTCGTAACCAACATACCCAGCCGGCGCGCCCATGAGTCTGGACACATTGTGGTGTTCGCCAAATTCACTCATGTCTATCTTTATCAGACTATCTTCGGAGCCAAAGAATTCTCGGGCCAAAACCCTTGCAAGCTCTGTTTTACCAACGCCGGTTGGACCAAGAAAAACAAATGAACCAATCGGGCGACGGCCATCAGATACGCCACTACGATTTCGTCGAACAGCCTTACTGACAGCCTCTACCGCTTCCTCCTGGCCGATAATATAGCTTGATAAAGTTTTTTCTAGATTCAAGAGATACTTGGCTTCGCTACGAATGACCTTGTTCACTGGCACACCGGTAATCCTAGCCACCACATTAGCAACATCGTCACTAGATAAGTTCAAAACTCTGCCGTCATTGTGTTTGGCTTGCAACTTCAAAATATCTTTGGATAATTGACTGGCTTTAGTTTTAAACTTTGCTGCCAATTCATAGTTTTCGGCCGTTGCCGCGTCTTCTATGCGGACCTGCAACAAGCGGAGTTCTTTCTGAGCCTTGCGGAGCTCTGACGGTGTCTTGCCTTTATTCACCCGCAGGTGGGCCGATGCTTCATCGAGCAAGTCGATGGCTTTGTCTGGCATAAAACGATCGTTTAGATACCGGCTAGCAAACCGGACCGTGTCGTCAATGACTTCATCGCTAATTTTGACTTTATGAAACTTCTCGTAGTGTTTGCGCAAACCCTTTAATATGTTGACTGTCTCGCTAGGGGTAGCTTCTGGCACTATAACTGGCTGAAATCGTCGTTCTAGTGCTGCGTCTTTTTCAACATATTTTGAATATTCATCGGTGGTAGTAGCACCAATAAGCTGTATCTTGCCCCGCGCCAGCGCTGGCTTTAACATATTACCAGCGTCCATAGCCCCCTCGGCGGCTCCTGCGCCAACGATCAGGTGTAGTTCGTCAACAAAAATTATTGTCTTAGAGTCGCTCTCTAGCTCTGCCATCACTTTTTTAAGCCGTTCCTCAAACTCACCACGGTACTTTGTGCCAGCAATCATGGCAGCAAGATCAAGCATTACTATTCGTTTGCCAAGCAGATTGTCTGGAACTTCTTCGGCCACAATTCTAGAGGCTAGCCCCTCGACAATTGCCGTTTTCCCAACCCCCGGATCACCAATGAGCACTGGGTTATTCTTGGTTCTGCGACTTAATATTGTAATAATCCTAGCAATTTGAGCATCTCGCCCAACCACAGGGTCAAGCTTTGCCTTGACAGCTTTGTCCGTTAAGTCTGTGCCAAAAAAATCGAGGGCACTCTTTTTGCGCTTCTTGGTCGCAGTAGATATGTCGCTCGGGCCCTGCGTTTGTTGCCTATTCAAAAATTGCTCTAGCTCTATATTTAGGTGTTCTACATTGACACCCATAGATCGAAGCATTTCGGTTGCTCTAGCATTTTTTTGACCTAGTATGCTGTGCAGTATGTGTTCGGTGCCACAGTATTCTTGGCCAAAATCTCTAGCAATCTCATAGGCCATCTTGAGCGTAAGCTTTGCAACCTCACTGAGGCCTTTAGCCCCCAACTCACCAGATCCCCTGGGAGGAGTGTTGAGCGCCAACCGAGCTTTTTGCAGAGTTACCCCTGCTCCGTCTAAAAGCTTAGCGCCCATGGAAGAATCTTGTGCTAGAACACCTAACAACAGATGTTCTGTTCCAACATATGAACTACCGTGACCACGGGCAATAGCATCAGCATTGCGCAAACTAGCTAGCGCATTTTCTGTCAAATGATTCAAAAAATCCTGAAAGTCTGCCGATGGCATCATAATTACAGCTCTCCATTTATACAATGCTTCGTGGTAAATCCACTACATAAATAGTACCATCCTGGCACTCGACATACAAGAGTGCTAGCTTAGAAATCCTCAGGCAAAATATACCCATTGCGCAAAGCGCCTGCAAACACCTCTACTTCTAGAATCATATTCAAACGAGTAATATCTTCGAGATCTCGCTTTAGATCTTGTAGCCCTTCAGCTTGAGCGTCATACAACTCTCTGACTCCCTGACTATCCATAAACACATCACTAACCAGATCACAATTAGGACACTCTACTGATACCACCCAGCTAACGGTGCCGGCCATCCTGCGCCGATTTTCTTCTATTAAAGTACCGTTACCGACTGGGTGACACAAACCATCTCCGCAAGACTTGCATTGGAGTGCCTCGTAGGCAGTAGCCTTCTCTGGATAGTTATCGCCTCTTTCAGGGTTCCTAAAAAACATCGTACTTCTGACGATACTCTTGTCGGGGGCAAATGTAAACGCTTATTCTTTGTTCGAGTCGGGGGCGTCTTGGCCATGCTCTTCGATAGCTTCGAGCAAACTACTTTCAAGGGCCTCTTTTTTCTTTAGTCTTTGTCCGCCAAGGGGCTTGCTAGTAGTAACTTCGGCTTTGGCTTCTTCAGGTGCAGTAGCTTCATCTGCAGTAATATCTATTTCGTAACCGGTAAGCTTGCTGGCTAGACGGACATTTTGACCACCTTTACCAATAGCGATACTCTGTTGGTCCTCTGGCACAATTACCTTGGCTCGTTTTTCGGCATCATCTAGCTCGACACTGCTAACCTGAGTCGGGCTAAGGGCATTCTTTAGAAAACTTATTGGGTCTTCATCCCAGACAATGATATCTATCTTTTCTTGCTCGCCAATCTCGCTCATAACGGCGTTGACTCGGGTTCCGTGGCCACCAACAAATGTACCGACTGGATCAACTCCAGGTACGGTGCTTGCAACGGCAATCTTGCTTCGCACGCCAGCTTCCCTAGCTATTGCTTTGATCTCTACTGCGCCACTCTCCATCTCTGGCACTTCTCCGCGGAACAACCATTCCATAAAGTCTGTACTGGCCCGCGAAACCACAAGCTGAGGGCCCCGCATACCTCGTTCTACATCTTTCAAGAACACTTTTAGGCGCTGTCCGGGGTGATATCGCTCACCCTGTATTTGCTCGCTACTAGGCATGATTGCCTGGGCACGACCTAGGTCTACTCGGACAATCCGGCCTTCTACCCTAGCTACTATGCCGTTTAAGACCGTACCAATCTTGTCTTGGTACTCGTTCATGATTATCTCTCGTTCTGCCTCACGAAGCCTCTGCAAGATAACCTGCTTGGCGGTTTGGGCAGCAACTCTACCAAAAGTTTCTGGTACTTCTGCTATCTCGATCTCATCACCAATCTTGGCATCTTTTTTGAACTTTTTGGCCTGCTCTACGGTTAACTCAAACCGTTCGTCGCCAACTCGCTCGACAACTTCTTTGGTAATAAATATATCGATATTGCCTGTATTAAAGTTTATGCTCACTCGAACTTCTTGCTCGCGGTCACCAAAGTCTCTTCGGTAGGCGGCAGCTAGGGCCTGCTCTACTACTTCTTGCACAGACTCTTCTGGCAAGTTTTTTTCTTCGGCAATGGTCTTTATGACTAAGCCTAGTTGTTTTACATCTAGTGTATCCATCTCGTCTCCTTATGTATCGCTTTAGCCTGCCAGCCAGACACAGTCTGCCTGCACCGCTAAAGCTCCTGGCTCATTACTGCGTCAACAGGCTTCGGTACTCGTGCAACATACTCAATGTATGTTTTACTCCGTTCCTCGCCGTTTCCTTGTACTGATCTCAAGTACAAAACGAGCCGTTTTTTATTATTAAATTTCATTACAAATGTACATGAAAAAAGTCGACCTGCTGGCCGACTACTACATCTATAATAATCTATTAATGAAAAAATGACAAGCTAGATATGAAAGTTGAGGGTAAAGGACGAAGGGAGGACCGCTTTGGGCGGGAAAGAAAAGTCTGTCATGACCATACAGTTTTAACCGAGATAACCTACCTCAAGGCTCGTGCTCTTTATATTATATCATACTCTCTTATCATTTGTCAATATATTGGAGTTTGCCGTATACTAATACTCTATGACTAAAACAGTAAAAAGACTCTTTCGGGACTTTCAGCCCGAGCATTACGGACTATCTCTGCACCCGAACACAGATAACATGACCTTTACGGGGTCTGTAGTAATCATTGGCAAAAAGACTGGTCGGCCAAGCCAACGCATCACTCTGCACCAAAAGGACTTAAAGGTTACAAGCGCAAAGCTCGAGAAACTTGGCAAAGACCAAAAAGCTATCGAGGTTGATCGTATAAACACTCATAACAAATTTGACGAAGTTCGCTTGCACAGCAAAAACATGGTCTATCCAGGCCAATACCAAATAACTTTGGAATTTTCTGGGCGCATTACCGACCAAATGCATGGGCTCTATCCATGCTACTTTGAGCATGAAGGACAAAAGAAAAAGCTCCTGGCTACCCAATTTGAGTCGCATCACGCGCGCGAGGTCTTCCCTTGTATTGACGAGCCCGAAGCCAAAGCCACCTTTGACCTCACCCTAACCACCAAAAAAGGTGAAGTGGTGCTTGGAAATACCCCTGCCAAATCTCAAAAAGAAGCGAACGGTAAGCTCGTAACTACCTTCGATACTACACCAATGATGAGCACCTATCTGCTAGCTTTTGTAACCGGCGAGATGCACGCCGTAAAAGCCAAGACCAAAGCAGGCCAGCTGGTGCAAACCTGGGGCACGGTAGCGCAACCGCTTAGCTTTATGCAATATGCTAACGAAGAGGCAGTAAAAGTACTAGAATTTTTTGAAGATTACTTTGACACACCCTTCCCTTTACCAAAAGTCGACCAGGTAGCCCTGCCCGACTTCGAAAGTGGTGCCATGGAAAACTGGGGCCTTATAACCTACCGAGAGATCGCCTTGCTAACGGACCCTAAAAACCGCTCGCTGTCTAGTGAGCAATATATATCTATGGTGGTAGCGCACGAGCTAAGCCACCAATGGTTTGGCAACCTCGTAACCATGAAGTGGTGGGACGACTTATGGCTTAACGAGAGTTTTGCCAGCATGATGGAGCATGTAGCCCTGGACAGACTTCACCCAGACTGGCACCAGTGGGAGCAATATGTCACCATGGATGTTTTGTCGGCTTCTAACCGAGATATCTACAAGGCCGTACAGCCAGTACGAGTTGCCGTAAACCACCCCGACGAGATCCACAGCCTGTTCGACCCAGCGATTGTCTATGCCAAAGGAGGACGATTGCTCAAGATGCTCCTCGATTACATTGGCGAAAAAGCTTTCCGAGAAGGCCTAAGAACATATTTTTCGAAACATGCCTACAAAAACACAACCAAGGACGACTTGTGGACAGAGCTATCAAAGGCTAGTGGCAAAGACATAAACGCTCTTATGAGCCCCTGGCTAGAGCAATCTGGCATGCCTGTTGTGTCTGTGGGAGCCAAAGGCAACAAGATAATGCTGTCGCAAGAGCGTTTTGTGTTGGACCAAAAGGATTCAAAATACCTTTGGCCCATACCACTATTGGCGGAATCCGAGCTCAATATCGAACTGCTAGACCAAAAAACTACGGAGTTTGAAATATCCAAGCCCAATGAAATTATTTTGAATACATCTGCTAGCGGACATTTTGTAACAAACTATACGACCAAAGACCACAAGAATTTCTTAGCAACAGCAATAGCCAACCAGACCGTAAAAGCAGAGTCACGGATCAACATCTTGAACGATCAACTCCTCTTGGCTCGGCGCGGAGATGCCAGTGTCGCAGACTCTATGGCTATTATTGAAGGTTGTGCGCACGAACCTCGAGATGCCGTATGGGCATTAATATGTCGAACAATTAGTCTTGCGAGTGGGCTTATAGAGGGCGATAAAGCCTCTGCGGTAGCCCTGCGTAGACTCCGTGTTTCTCTGGCAAAAGACCAGTTTGCAAGTCTTGGCTGGGATGACCAAGTTTCTGACGACCCGAACACTAAGCACCTGCGCCACACCATGGTGGCTCTGATGACATCCGGGCAAGATAAAATAGCAATCGACGAAGCAATCAACCGTTATAAAAAAGCCAAAACTGTTGCGGACTTACCCGCCGATTATCGCGCCCTAATTGTCGGCGTTGCTGTGCGAGGTGGCCAAGCCGACCTAGATGATCTCATGAATCAATACAAAACTTCTACCAACCCAGATGTGCAGCACGCTATAACAGCAGGAATTTGTCGCGTTAAGAATACAGAAGATGCAAAGCATATCATAACTGCCAGTCTGGGAGAGGATGGTTTTGTGCGCCCACAAGACATCTTTCGCTGGTATGCGTATCTGATGCAAAACAAACACACCAGAGAGCTTGCCTGGGACTGGTTAACAACAAACTGGACTCGGCTAGAGGGCATCTATGGCGACAGCAAATCTTTTGACCATTTTGTTACATATTCGGCTGGCCCGCTTAACACGCCCGAGTGGCAAGAAAAGTTTGTTACATTCTTTACACCAAAGCTCAAAGTTGTGGCACTACACCGCAATATCACCGTAGCTTTTTCGGAGATAGAAGCCAGAGTAGCCTGGCGCAAACGAGACGAACCCAAGATAAAGAAGTATCTGTTAAGCTACAAACCGAACTAAATTTAGTTATCGTATTGTCACTTTGGGGTCATCGGGGCTAATATGCCTTACCACAAGTTCACCGATAATGTTGTTGGGCCTACTTAACAATACTCTGTGCTCTTCGTTGGGTAATATATATACTGTATTCTCGACTTTATTGATATCGATGATTCTTTTATTGCCAACAGCATACAAATCGGTTTCTTTTTCGTCTACAATTTGTACATAGCCACCGCTATCGTCGGGCTTACAGCCAACAACGAAAATATTGCCTGCTGTGTCGGTGATACTAGCAGGGTCATCATTGGGGAAAATCGAAGGCAATCCAACTTTTTCATCTTTACTAATTTCGAAGCTCATTTCTATAGGCATAATTATGTATTATACTAGATTTTTAACTATTAGTCAATTATTACTAACTTACCACTTCCAAATACTCCACCTTAAACTCTCCATCTACCTGCGCACCAGATAGCACATATTCGCCTTCGTAAAAATTTTGGCTGACCCATATTTGGGTGGCGAACGCCATCTGCTTGAGTTTCTTGGGTGTAATGTATTCAAAGCCACCACCCTGAACCGTGGAACCTCGGTATTTTACCTCAACAAAATGTACTACACCGTCTTTTTTAGCTATTATGTCCACTTCACACCACTTTGTTTTCCAGTTTCTGTCTATAATTTTATACCCCTGTTGTCGCAAGTATTCGGCGACAACATCTTCTGCAGTTTGCCCGCTGTCATTATGCTTGGCCATGCATTATCCCCTTAATTGGCTTATAGCTTTTTCGATGAATATCTAGCGTGCCAAATTTTTGTAAAGCCTCGCGGTGCTCTGCCGTACCATAGCCAACATGCCGATCAAACCCAAAATCAGGATATTTCTGGCTAGCCTGTTGCATACAGGCATCTCTGGCAACTTTTGCCACAATACTTGACGCACTAACTGCTGGAAACTTTTGGTCGGCTTTTATGATAGCCTCTGCCCTTGGATCGCCTGGTAAATAATTAATATTACCGTCGATAATAATTCGATCAATTTCTGGAGCACCTTGCACGGCACGACTAATGGCTAGTTTCATACTGGCAGTGAGGCCAAGCTGGTCTATTTCGCCCGGTTCTACCCAACCTAAGCCGACAAACTCTGCAGATTCTCGTATCTGTTGATCTAATTCTATCCGTTTCTTTTTGTTCAGTAACTTAGAGTCTGTCAGACCAGGAATTTCTTTGTTCAAGATAACCGCCCCGACCACCAGTGGACCGGCCCAGCAACCCCTACCGACTTCATCAATCCCCAATATAGTCATATCCATACATTGTACCAACTCTTGTGCATTATACGATTTTATGATACAATATACATAATTTGTTGAGCTTTCTTGCTCCAAATTGCTGTTTGACAGAGTAGTTTTTTCGTAAAACCCAACCAAAAAGGTTACAAATGAACGACGAATGGAAGAATTTTTTTCACCTAACACTCGGTACTCCGATCAGAGCAGCATTTTCACTAATCTTTGTGATTGTCCTGATCTTGACCGGAGTAGTCGGAATACTGGTAAGCGCCTTCATCAACAACATCCTGGGGCCCCTCGCGATCCTCGCGGTTCTGGTTGCTCTAGTAGTGTTTATAGCCAAGGGAGGCAAGAGATAGGATGAAATTCTCGAGTGGGGACAGTGCAAAGATATCGCACTGGTGAAGTGTAGACTAAGCTATAAAAAGCTACTTCTACCTCTTTACCCCGCCTCAACTCATCCACAAACTACTCTGTCATATAAACCCCGACTTTGATGTTTTGGATTTTTGTTTTATAAATTTAGGGCGTCGACTAACTTGCCCTGCAAAAAACTACTCCCGGGCAAAGTGCTGACTGCCTTTAGATTTTCATTTATAACTTTATGGATTATCGGGTTATCTGACAGACCACATGCGATAGAATAAGTCTTTTTTATGGTACTGCTAAATTCTTTTGAGGCTAGCTGATAAACTTCTTCTGCCTTATCACCAAAATAATAAGCAATGTCTGGCTTTGTTTGATCATCGTGCAATCTATCTCTTAAAAATTTCTGCTGAAAAAGTATAAATTCGTATAATTCGTCGGGGGTGGGGGCTTGCTCGGATAGTTCGTAGCAGAGGTTCACTGCATCACTGACCATCCTTTTTGGGCCATCCATAGCAATACCGTTGATGTCTGCTGTGGCCAAGATGAACTTAAAAGGGTCTCTCTCGCCCTTACGAATATTAACCTGCTCAATCTTGCCATCGGTATCGCGCGACACCTGAGTCGCACGGATTCCACTCCGTAGTCTTTTAAGAAATCTCTTGTTATTAATCTCTGGATTATACCCATGCGAACGGACTGTCTGGTCAGCAAAATCGGCACTGAGCACCTCATTTTGACCACTGCCAGTTAGCACCTCGTAATCGTGACTAGCTCCACCAATAAATATAAGGTCATAGATATTTCTTTGATACTTTGGCTCGATATCTGGCATCAATGCATTGGCCAATCTAATCCCTCTGCGGACTACATCAACAGCATGCTGGGCATTATGATACTCAAGGGGGTGTACGCTATTGTCACCAAATCTTGCATCTACAGCCTCCAGAATATCGATAGCTATAATTTCTGTCTGAGGACAGATACTGTACTCCGTAAATTCAATCTGCCTCTTTAGGCTACCGACTTCTTTTTCTAAGTTCATAACTAAGGCGCTACATGACCAATAATGGTACTATGCGCTGACTCACGCAAAAATACAAGAGACTATTGTTTGTCTGTTTCTGCTGTCTTGGGTTCTTCTGCTTTGGGCTCTTCTGTAGACTTATCTTCTTCAACAACTGCCTGCTCTGGTGTAGCAGGTTCTTCTTGTTTTGGAGCTTCGGCCACTGTATTTACAGACTCTTTATCAAAATCTACGCTAGAAAGCCTAGCAGACTTACCGGTTCGAGCACGCATATAGGTTAGGTAGTTTCTGCGGACCTTGCTTCGCTTTACAACCTCTATCTTGATGACTAGCGGACTGTGTAGTAAATATGTCTTTTCGACACCGATACCACTTGATATCCTGCGAACTGTAATGCTACTAGTTTGGCTATTTTTCCGGTCTGTGCGGATGACTAATCCTTCAAAAACCTGGACTCGCTCTTTGTTGCCTTCGCGGATTTTTTGGTGGACACGAACAGTGTCGCCACTCTTAACATCGACGACTTGGTGCTTTTTGCTCTGATCGGCAACTTCTTTAACTAACGGATGCATGAAAAAACCTCTTCTTAATTACTTCTTTTGAAACTCTAGACTACACCAGAGTTCTAATTGCTACCAGTATACCACATCTGTTGAGATTAATCTAGCTCAGATAATTAAGTAGGCTATAATAGATGTTTATGAACTACAAAGAAGAAGCAATTAAGAAACACAAAGAACTACAGGGGAAAATAAGCGTAGGATTAAAAGCTCCTGTTGAAAACCCCGAAGAACTGGCGATTTATTACACGCCTGGGGTTGGTGCAGTTAGCAAGCTTATCAGCGAGAACGAAGATGAAACACCCGACTATACCTGGACCAATAACAGTGTTGCGGTGGTTAGCGATGGCTCTTCTGTGCTTGGGCTTGGCGATATTGGGCCAAAAGCTTCCCTGCCGGTCATGGAAGGCAAAGCCATGCTATTTAAGCATTTTGCTGGTATCGATGCCGTTCCGATCGTTCTGGATGTACACTCTGCCGATGAAATTGTAGATACCGTAAAAGCCATTGCTCCGGGATTTGGCGGGATTAACCTAGAGGACATTGCGGCACCTCTGTGTTTTGAGATAGAAGAACGGTTGAAAGATGAACTTTCAATACCTGTAATGCACGACGACCAACACGGGACGGCTATTGTAGTATTGGCAGGGCTCATTAATGCAAGCACAGTAACTAGCCTCGAACTAAACAGTTCTATTATCGCCGTAAACGGTGTTGGCGCTGCGGGTGTGGCGATTATGCGCCTTGTTAAGCGCTATGCTCCAGATTGTCAGATTATTGCCGTGGACAGCAAAGGGATTATCGGCAAGTCACGAGAAGACTTAAACCCTACCAAGCAAAAACTTATCGACGACAGTATTATCGTAAGCGACAAGCAGGGCAATCTTGACCAAGCAGTTGCCGGTGCGAATATATTCCTTGGAGTAAGTCGAGGCAATGTTTTGAATAGCGGACATATTAAAAGCATGGCAAACAAGCCCATCGTCTTTGCTATGGCCAACCCCGACCCAGAAATTTTGCCAAATGAAGCGTTGTCTGCTGGAGCTTTGGTTGTCGCCACCGGTCGCAGTGACTTCCCCAACCAGGTAAACAATGCACTCGTCTTTCCTGGTGTTTTTCGCGGAGCGCTAGACAATAGAGTAAAGCGAATCACCACTGCTCACAAAATTGCAGCAGCCGAAGCAGTTGCTAGCCTGATAGAAAGTCCTTCCGCAGATGAAATCATTCCATCTGTTTTCGACGACCGTCTTGTTCCAACTATTGCCAAAACTATCGTTTAGCCGACGACTCGGTAAACTTCTTCTAGTGTTGTTTCGCCAGCCAAAACTTTTAGCACGCCATCTTGCAACATTGTTACCATGCCGTCAGCAATAGCTTGTTTTTCTAGTCTGTCGGTAGTTATCTCATTGGGTGGCAGTCGTAGTAATTCTTGAACGCCCTCTGACATAGGCAATTGCTCGCGCAGGGCAGTTTGCCCCTTATAGCCAAACGGATTATCTGCCGAGACCCCCGGCTTATATAGCGTTATATTGTTTAGGTCTGGTCTGTCCAGGTTCGGAGGCAACGAGTCTATAACTGTCTGGAGTTGCTTTTTAAGGCCTTCATCTGGCTGATACGGCTGTTTGGTTTCGTTGTCTAGTTTTCTGACAAGTCGCTGGGCCATTACTAGGTGCATAGCACTAGCAAAAAGCGGGTTAATGCCGACTGCATCAAGCATACGGGTTAGGGCGGCAGAAGCAGAGGATGCGTGAAAAGTAGATAACACCAAGTGCCCAGTTAGGGCTGCTTGTAGTGCCGTCTTGGCGGTGTCTTGGTCGCGAATCTCACCGACCATGACTACATCTGGGTCTAGTCGCAAAACTGCCCGCAACTTCTCGGCAAAACCTAGTTCATTTTGGTCTCCATGTACAGGGATCTGAACAAGCCCTTCCATAAAATACTCTACCGGGTCTTCTAGTGTGATGATCTTCCGCTCTGGAGAGTTAAGTGTATTTAGGAGCGAATAAAGAGTAGTGGTTTTACCCGAACCAGTAGGGCCAACAATTAACACCAACCCCGATGGGTGACTAATAACATCGTCTACTGCAACCCGCTGTTTGTCGCTAAGACCTAGGTTGTCTATGGTCAATAGCTCCATCTTTAGGTTAAAAACACGCATAACAACATCGTATCCATAAACCGTTGGGACTGTCTCTACGCGCAAGTTAACAGTCACATCTTCGCCCGTTGCCATACGGTAAGTTTGGTTAATGTGCCCTGTCTGGGCGTCTGGGCTGGCGGTACTGACATTGGCGGCGATAGCGATAGACGAAAGTAGCTGTTTGTACTTATCGTAGTTAAGCTGTGCAATTGGATGTAGCACACCGTCTACGCGCAAGCGAATTCGTACTACGCTTTCTTGACACTCCAGGTGGATATCGGAACCTTTGAGCTGATAAGTCTGTTTGACTAAATAAGCTAAAATATCATCTGCCAGAACCTGGTCAAGCGTGCTAGTGACTCGCTGAAATAAATCTTGGTCGTTGTCTCCAGAAAATTTGACGTCTTGATAAGTAATCTGCTTGGGCGGATTATATAATTTCATATATTCCCTGTACCCGGCATCCGAGATTAGCCCAAAATTAACCCGTTGATCTGGAAAACGACTACGCAATAAGTCCATCGTCTGGTGCGAGGTAGTGTTGGTTACACCAAAGTTAATATTGTGAGCATCAGCGATTATTGGGACAACTTTGTACTGGGCTAGTTCTGCGGGATTTAAGATATCTTTATAGAGCTGTTTGCTACCACCAGAGGTGTCAATATAGGCCATCCCCAAGATCTGTGAACGACGCTTGGTAGATTGCTCTTCAGTTGTACGGGCATCTTGACTCATTAACTTCTATTTAACCATAAGCATACCCTGTAGCACTAGTAGGATATACTGTTTTATATGAGAGAGATTGTAGTAATTGCCCATAACATTCGTAGCGCCCATAACATTGGGTCGTTGCTACGAACCTGCGAAGGTCTGGGCATTAGCAGACTATATCTTACGGGATACAGTCCGTATCCGCCTATCGATGAGGATGAGCGTCTACCTCACATTGTCAAAAGAATAGAGAAAC
The DNA here is from genome assembly GCA_964521095.1 of uncultured Candidatus Saccharibacteria bacterium. GTDB lineage: Bacteria > Patescibacteriota > Saccharimonadia > Saccharimonadales > 2-12-FULL-41-12 > CAMTWJ01. The sequence continues at coordinate 32,775 of CAZFPJ010000001.1, read as the reverse complement.
AAATCATTAAGACATCTCTGGGCGCAGAAAAAAGTCTACCGTGGGAACACCAAAAAGATGCTACCCAATTAATTGCCGACTTAAAAGTTAATGGATTCACTGTTGTTGCGTTGGAGCAAGCAGAAAAGAGTATTAAGTTACCCGAATTTCGCCCGTCGAGCAAAGTTGCTCTGCTACTTGGCAGTGAAGTAACTGGGGTCGACAAAGAGCTTTTAGAACAAACCGACGATATAGTTGAAATTCCTATGTTCGGCAAAAAAGAATCCTTTAATGTAGTCCAAGCCACCGCCATGGCTATATATCAGCTAACATTTTATATTTAGGAATAGATTTTGAAGTAAATTAATTTAGATGTTATACTAAGCAAAAGCGTATTAATAACTATGCCAGCAAAACAGAAACCCATACACAAAAAACACTCCAAGAACTTTCTGAAAGTTTATGCTCCCTATCTGCCACTTTTGGTAATAGTTGGTATTGGCATGTTTGTGTCGCTAAACGGCACTTTCCAAAAAAAGTCTCATGACGAAGTACTCAGCTATGCATCTGGAATAACCGCCGACACTCTCTTGCAAGACACTAACAAAGAGCGAGATAGCGATAGCCTAAAAGGGCTCAAACTAAATAGCCAGCTAAATGCCGCAGCGCAGGCCAAGGCTCAAGATATGAGCAATAAAAACTACTGGTCCCATGTGACTCCAGACGGCAAAGAGCCGTCATATTTTGTCGAAAAATCTGGCTATAAATATTCTAAGATTGGTGAGAATTTAGCCTATGGATTTGGCACCAGCAAAGCTACTGTTAGCGGGTGGATGAATAGCCCGTCGCACAGGGCTAATGTTATGGATGAATCATTAACAGAAGTAGGTTTTGGTGTAGCTAATGCCAGCAACTTTCAAAATAAAGGTCCCGAGACTATAATCGTCGCTATATACGGCAAGCCCTCCGAATCGGCAGTCCAGTCGGCTACTGCTCAAAATATTGCCAGCGAACAGAGTAGTATTAGTCACATACAGACCATAACTGATGGCCGAGCTCCCTGGAGCGGTTTTGCGTTTGGCTTATTAATCGGCGGGATTATTGTTTACCTAATACTGACTCATGCCAAAAAACTAAGGGAAGCTCTGCGAATTAGTGAAAAGTTTATAGTCAAACACCCTGTGCTCGACATGACCCTACTGGCTTTACTGGCCCTAGGCGCAATACTTATTCAGTCTGCTGGAACAATCTACTGATACTTGACCTGATCTTGTCCAAAAACTCCTTGGATATTGGCTAAAAATTCTTCTGTTGGGTTTATGGTGTTTGGCAAGCGAATAATCTGCTTTTTATTGTCACTGCCTACCACCAAGACAATCTGTGTAGTGCCCGGGTTTTTATCTATAGCCCCTTTAAGCTCTGTCAATTGCCGATCATCAGACTTTTGCATCCGGACAAAAACTCTCTTTTCTGCTGGCTTTGCAGACTGGGCTTTTGTACTGGACTTGCTCATAGGAACTTTTTTAATCGGGGCTGGCTTGGGCGTACGCTTTTTTTTACCAGTAGACTGATACGCCAAAGCTTGTTCATGTGTAATCTCACGAGCTCCATCTACCATAATTTTGATTTCACTACTGCTGTTACCTTCTTTGTCTTTGGTATTGATCCGGCCATCTACCATAACTACACTATCTCTATCCCAGATACCTATAGTCTGCTGAAAAACTCCAGGGAATAGTATGAGCTCTACTTCTCCACCCATGTCCGAGATACTAACAAAAGCCATCTTCTGACCTTTTTTGGTTACTATCTCGCGATACTCTGTGACCGAACCGCCAATCCGCACTTTCCTGCCATCCATATCTTGTTTTATCTCACCGATTGACACACACTGCTCTTCAAGCAATGCCTTATATTCTTCCAGCGGATGGCTACTGAGGTATAAACCTAGAAGTTCCCTCTCCCACAAGAGTTGTGTGCGCTGAGGATGAACTTGAACAGCTTGATCCAGATTGAGTTTAGCTGTCGTTGCTTCTGTTGCGCTATCTCCGCCAAATAGATCCGTTTGGCCACTCATCTTGTCTTTGTGTGACCTTGACGAGTAGGCAACCAGAGCCTCTATGTTCTCTAGCAGAATAGACCTGTCGCCAAGCTTGTCCATAGCTCCAGACTTTATGAGGCTCTCTAGAGTTTTTTTATTGACAATCCGCGGGTTTATAGCGCTAAGAAACCCTTCAAGATCCTTGAATCCACCGCTCTTGTCTCGAGCTTGGATAATTTCTTCTACTGCGCCGGAGCCGACATTTTTGATAGCATTCATTCCAAACCTAATACAGTCTTTTTTGCCTTTTTCTCTGATAACTGCAAACTCTAAAAAAGACTCTTCGACATCAGGGCTAAGGACTTCTAGCCCCATCGCACGACATTCGGCAATTTCTACAGCTAAGCGATCCGTATCGTCATAAGCGCTGGTCATTAGTGCGGCCATAAAAGCTGCAGGATAATGCGCTTTTAGATACGCCGTCCAATAGGCGATTAGACCATAGCAAGCGGCGTGACTTTTGTTAAAACAATAGGCTGCAAAATCTTCTAGTTGCTTCCAGAACTTCTCCATCAGCCCCCGATCAGCCTGCGAATGGTTAATTGCGCCTTCTATAAATTCAACTTTCATCTTTGCTAAGACAGAGGGAATCTTTTTGGCTATACCTTTACGCAAAGTATCGGCTTGGCCACCAGTAAATCCACAGAGATCTTTTGATATTTGCATAACCTGCTCCTGGTAAACCAAGACCCCATAAGTTGTCTTGAGGGCTTCTTGCATTTTAGGGTGAATATAAGTGATATCTTTTTCGCCGTTTTTGCGTGAAATAAAATCATCAATAAATTGCATTGGGCCAGGTCGATACAAGGCAACCATAGCAATAATATCGTCGAAAACTGTTGGTTTAAGTTCGCGCAAGTACCGTTTCATACCAGCAGATTCAAGCTGAAAAACACCGGTAGTATCACCCTTCTGAAATAATGAGTATGTCTTTTTGTCATCCAGAGGTATCTTTGATATGTCTATGTCATCTCCGTACACTCTTTTGGCAATCCGCAGAGTATTTTTGATAATTGTTAGGTTAGAAAGCCCCAAGAAATCCATTTTTAGCAGACCTATTTCTTCAACAGGCCCCATAGAATACTGGGTAGACACCACTCCTTTTTGCGCCATCTCTAAAGGTGTAAATTTGACTATGTCGTCAGGCGCTATCACTACTCCGGCGGCATGCACCCCATGAGAACGAATCGTCCCTTCCAGACGAACTGCTAAGTCAAATATCTCTTTTGTCTGAGGATTTGTCTTGTACTCGTTGGCTAAGTCAGCATCTTTTTTTATAGATGTCTCTAGTGGTATGTGTCGACCCTGTACAGGCGGTGGGATCATCTTGGCTAAGCGATCCGCTTCTGCATATGGAACCTGCAAGACCCTGGCAACATCACGAACCGCATTACGGGCCGCCATCCGACCAAAGGTTACTATATTCGCGACTCTGTCATCACCATATTTATCTACGCAGTACTCTATGACTTCATTACGACGACTATCTTGGATATCTATATCGATATCGGGCATACTTATGCGGTCGGGGTTTAGAAATCTTTCGAACAATAAGTCATATGCCAATGGATCAAGTTCGGTAATATTAAGAGCATAAGCAATAATCGAACCAGCAGCACTGCCTCGACCTGGACCAAATACAATACCTTGGTCTTTACCCCAATTTATAAAGTCTGCAATTATCAAAAAGTATCCATTGAAGCCCATGTCATTAATGACAGTTAGTTCATAGTTAGCCCTGTCTACAATTTCTTTTTTGAGCTTAGGGATGATAGCATCTTCACTTAATTTTTCTACCTCACTCCTATCTGTACCTGCATACCGCCACAGCAAACCCCGGTAAACCATACTCCGGAGTAAACTCTGCTCTGTTTCGCCCTTTGGTGTTGAAAATTTAGGAATCAATATGTTACCCAAAGATAAGTCCAGACTGCACCTGCTGGCGATCTCGGCTGTGTTTCGGATAGAGTCAGCATGCTCATCGCCCCACCTATCTATGATTTCTTCTGGGGAGGCAACATACAAATCGAAGTCTTTAAGACTCATCCTATTTTCATCTGACAAGAATGATCCCGTTTGCACACAAAGCAATATCTCGTGGGCTTCTTGATCCTCTGGCTTTAGATAGTGCGCATCGCCAGTGATAACTGTTTTAATATCCAACTCATCTGCTAGTTTAAAAGCTAGGTTGTTAACTTTTGTTTGCTCGTCCCAAGTACTTGAATGGTTTGGGTGCCCATGGTCCTGAATCTCGACATAATATCGATCGCCAAATATTTTTTGATACCACTTGGCAATCTTTAGTGCCTGCGCATATTGGTCAGAGCGCAAAGCATCAGATACCTCTCCGTTCATACACCCAGATAAAACTATCAGCCCTTCGTTATACTTCTCTAGCAGGTCATGGTCTATTCTGGGTTTATAATAAAATCCTTCTAAGTGAGCAATGGTGCTCAAACGCATCAGGTTCTCATAACCCTGGTTATTCATAGCCAGGATAATCAGGTGGTTGTATTGTTTATCAAAGCCTGGGTCTTTGTCTGTATGTTTGCGAGGGGCAACATATGCTTCGATGCCAATTATTGGTTTTACCTTTTTCTTTTTTGCTGTTTCATAAAATTCGATTGCACCAGACAAAGTCCCGTGGTCCGTCATTGCAACGGCTTCCATCCCAGATTGAGCGACATAATCGATTAGAGCAGGCACTTTGGTCAAGCCGTCGAGCAGACTGTACTGAGTGTGGTTGTGCAGATGCACAAAGTCAGATGGCGATAATTTTTTGGTGGCCTTTTTAGTAGACATACCTTGTTTACTCCGTCGTTGTCTTGCTTATCAAGCCTAGAGAACTATTATTTTTTGATAAATTTTGCCAAATTTTCTTTGGCAGATTTTACTTCTTTGATAACCGCCTTTAAGTTGGGGTCATCAGCATCTCCATCATGGAGAGCCGACAACAACTGACGGGCCTTTTCTTTGGCGATCGTAGCTTTTTTGAGAGCTTCTTGATACTCTCTATTAGCTTTTTTCGTAGCTTCTTTGGACTTAATTGATGACTTGTCTATGAGCTGGTTAAGTTCGCTATGTAATTTCTTTAGCTGTTTTTCGCCCTCGATCTTTGCCTTGGCGGCGCTATCGGCTATATCTTTGCGAGTTTCTTTACCAGATTTTGGCGCCGTTAATATACCTGCAATATAACTCACTCCAGCTACCACTATCGCTCCAAGTGCAAATTTTCTACCCTGTTTTGACATAACTACTTACCCTTCTTGCTAGTCTTTTTATAAATATTCTCACCTAAATTTGTGATTAGTTTCATGATAGCTAACGGGGGAGCCGCCGTTCTAAAAAAATCACTAACATGCTCTGCGTTATCGGCTATTTGCTCGGCATGATCAGTTATTCGCTTAATAGTTTTGGCGATTTTTATGCTCAAGATTGTCAGTATAATTGAAAGCACAAAGAAAACAATAAGAGTCACACTGAGAACAATAACCAAAATCTCGTACCAAATACTATCCATCGTGTCCACAATTATACACTAATTTTACTAATCGTTCACTTTTGATTTGATGTGTTTATACACCTCGTCTTTAATGTCTGGGTGCTTGAGAGCAAAGTCTATAACTGTCTTGATGTATTCCAACTTGTCCCCGGCGTCATAAAAGGTTCCGCCCTTGATTTTAAGGGCTATAACGGCGTGTCCGTCGCTTGCCATGTCTAATAGTGCCTGATTGCTGACAAACTCTCTACCAGGCTCGAGCCTAGTCTGTCTATTGTGCAAGTATCCGAATATCTCGGGAGTTAACAGATAGCCACTTACTGTCGCCATATTAGATGGAGCGTTATCATGGCCCGGCTTCTCTATAATGTTAGAGACTTTAACGACTCCTGGTTCTATCTCTTGTCCGGACGCATAGCCATATTTAGCGTAATCCTCTGGATCTGTTGTTTCTATAGTACTCATGATAGGAGCGTTATATTTATCATAAGCCTCTATCATTTGCTGGAAGCTGGGTGGATTTGCCTCTATAAAATCATCGCAAAATGTATATATAAACGGCTCGTCACCAATGATATGCTCGGAGTTAAGTATAGGAGTGCCGTTACCGTACGGGCCTTTCTGGCGAATATAGATAAAATTGGCTAGCTCCGAGATGCTCTTTACATCATCTAAAAGTTTAGCCTTCTTGGGGCCACCTTGCACTAAGTTGGCGACCATATCTGCATTTGGAGCATCAAAATGGTCTTCGATACTCCGCTTTGAATAGCCAGTAACAATAATGATGTCTTCTATACCTACACGCACTAACTCCTCTACCACATACTGAATGACTGGCTTGTCTACAATCGGCAACATCTCTTTGGGCATAGCCTTGGTTTGTGGCAAAAAACGGGTGCCAAACCCTGCGGCAGCGATAACGGCTTTGCGTACTTTAGGCATTATTGGACTCCTAGTTTATCTTTGATAATTTTTTGAGCCATAGCGGGGTTGGCTTTGCCCTGACTAGCCTTCATAACCTGCCCAACCAGAAAGCCAATAGCCTTCATCTCACCATTTTTAATGTCTTCCGAGGCCTGCGCATTCTCGTCTAGCACCTGCTGTACAATCACTTCGATTTCGCCTTGATCAGAGTTTTGGATAAGATTTAGATCTTTGGCTATCTCTTGAGCATCGCCCCCCTTAGATAACAAAACATGGAATACTTGCTTAGCCGATGTCGAACTCAGCTTATTCTCTTCGACTAAACACGATAGCTTAACCAGTTGCTGAACATCTAATGAATCTGCCAAACTGTTAGCTTCGGGCTTTTCTTGTAGCAACCAAAATGCTACTCGCTTAGCATGAGATGCTCCATCTGACTTTTGAATATTGGCTACTATTTTTGCGGAGTCTGGCGAAGCAATTATATCTTCGACAACCGACGCCTCTACGCCTATTTTCTCAAAAATATTGCGATAATCATCTGGTAACCAAGTCATCTCTGCCTGAATTTTATCTATAAATTCGTCGCTCAAAAGAACAGGGGGAATATCTGGGTCCGGGAAATAACGATAATCATGAGCCTCTTCCTTGGTGCGTTGCGCAAAAGTCTTTTGCTTGGCATCGTCCCAGCCACGAGTCTCTTGTTTTACTTCTTGGCCTTTTTTATACAACTCTATCTGTCGTTCTATCTCGTACTCTACCGCTTTTTCTACAGCCCTAAAACTATTGATATTCTTGATCTCACTGCGATTGCCCAGCTGTTTTGGATCTTTGCTGACGCTAATATTCACATCGAAGCGCATATTGCCATGATACAAATCTCCCTCTGTGACACCAGCGTATTTCATAAGTAAGTACAGTTCTGTTGCATAGGCTCTAGCTTCTGAGGCAGTATGCATGTCTGGCTCGCTCACAATTTCTAGCAAAGGCGTCCCAGCCCGATTAAGATCAACCAAACTGTAATCCGAATTAGCAGGATGAGTATTTTTGCCAGCGTCTTCTTCTAGGTGAGCTCTGGTAATTCCAATCTTTTTTTTCTGCCCGTCCACAGCAATACTCACCTCACCACCAAGAATAATCGGATGGTTGAACTGACTAATCTGATACCCCTTTGGCAGATCGGGGTAAAAGTAATGCTTGCGATCAAATTTACTAAACTTTTGAGGCCTAGTCTTTAGTGCAAAAGCAGTTTTTGCGCCAAGCTCTACAGCACGCTTATTGAGTACTGGCAGGGCGCCGGGCATACCAAAGCAAATATGGCTAACGAGGGTATTGGGACTAGCGTCACGAGCATCGTTGCCAACACCGGCAAATAACTTTGTCCTGGTCTTGAGCTGTACATGACATTCTATGCCAATAGTGGGGATGTACTCGTTCATTTTTTCATAACTCCTAGATCGCGGAGCGCCTGACCAAGCCCTAAGAGTGCTCGCTTGACATCTTGCTTCCTTAGTTTTGTGTCTGGCTTCTCTTCTAACTTTTTACGAAGCTTGTGGCCAAACCAAGCACTATCATTATCGCTAAACATCTTTTGGGCAGACACCAACCTCTCTCCGGTTGTCTTACCCTTGATCTTACGCTTCTTTAGCGCCTTATCCAGGAGTTCATCTGCCTCAAAAATAGCTATAGACCATTGCTCTTTGTCTGCACAGCGAGCTTGTAATTTCTTCCACTCATTAGAAAAATACCTGCCTTTTGGCCGTCGGATTAGCTTAACGAGAGCGGTTGCCAATATTAAGAGAATAGCTCCTGCAGTAACTGCAACTGCAGACAGCTCTTCGGCCCCTAAATTAGAAAAATTAAACATCATACCAATAGACCCTCTACATGTTTAGATATACCAAGCAGGTCTGCATCCTTCGTTTGCTGGCCAATTATTTGCAGACCAACCGGCAAGCCATGACTTGTTTTGCCAGCGGGAATGCTGACGGCAGGAATACCAGCCAAGTTAGCGCTCACTGTCATTATGTCTGTTAAATACATCTTGAGAGGATCGGCTGTGTTCTCTCCAATTTTGAATGCTGGCGCTGGAGAGACGGGACCAATAAGTACATCGCATTGCTCGAAAGCTTTCTTGTGTTCGTTAATAATCTTTGTTCGAACCAACTGTGCTTGTTGATAATATGCATCATAATACCCACTGCTAAGCACATATGTTCCGAGCATTATCCTGCGCTTAGCCTCGTCACCAAAACCCTTTGAGCGACTTAGCTCATAGCTCTCGTCAAGATTACTCGCTTGCGTGTCAAAAAAGCCATATCGTTGACCATCATATCGGCCCAGATTGCTGCTTACCTCTGCCGGGCAAAGCACATAATATACAGCCAGTGCCAACGGCAAAGATGGCAAGCTAACTTCTTTAATCTTGCCTCCTGCCTGCTTAATTTTTTCTATGGCGCCATCTATGATATCGCGCACTTCTGCATCTACTCCGTCATCCATGTATTCTTTTACGACCCCGAGAGTTACTGTCGATAGGTCGCTTTTATTCGAATCTATATACGAGTCTTCTCGGTCTATTGTAGTGCCGTCTAGCTGGTCTTTGCCAGCCATACATTCTAAAACTAGAGAAACATCTTCTACAGAATGCGCGATAGGGCCAACCACATCCAAACTACTACCCATCGCCACAACCCCACTTCGCGACACCAACCCATATGTTGGCTTGTAGCCCACTTCGCCACAAAAGCTTGCAGGCAGACGAATGGACCCTCCAGTGTCTGTGCCCAAAGCAAATGGAGCCATCTCTAGCGCGACAGCTACTGCCGAGCCACCAGAGCTACCACCAGGAACACGAGTTTTGTCGTGTGGATTTTTGGTCGTCATAAAATCACTGTTCTCGGTACTACTGCCGTGGGCAAAAGCATCCAAATTAGCCTTGGCAACGCAGATTGCGCCCTCTGCCTCTAGTCTTTCGATTGCGGTCGATTGATAAGGCGCTTCAAACGGTTTCAGGATATTACTGGAAGCAGTTGTCTTGCCCCCAAAAACTAAAAAATTATCTTTAGCTATAAAAGGTACTCCTGCTAACCTACCTGCATTTTTACCTGAAGCAACAATATCATCGATAACCTTTGCGCGCTCCATAGCAACAGCATCTAGCGACTGTACAATTGCCTCAAATTCTTTGCCTTCGGCTATTTTCTGCAAGGATTTCTGGACCAGACCCTTAGCAGAGACTGTGCCCTCGTTAACACTACGAGCAATATCTGCAACCGGCTTCCAGACAGAGTTCATTATATGGCCAACTTTTTTGTCGAAAATATAATTTGCAGTAACGAGATACGAAGATCGTGACGAAGCATAGTAATCGCTATGCTGAGGGAGGATATTCGTATTGCAGTTCGAAGATTATTGTTTGCAGACGAAAGTTTGGGTGTGTGATGAACTCTACTCATTTATTCGATAACTCGCTTCACCTTGACTTGATGGGCTTCTGTGGCAGGGGCATTTTTTAATAAATCGTCCGGCGTGGCCGTATACTCAAGAATCTCGTCTTCTCTCCATGCATTAACGAGCCCAGTTACCTGATCTGTGGGCTCTAAACCGCTAACATCAACTCTCTGTAATTGCTCGGCATAGGCAACTAGCTCATTTAAGTCTTTTGCGAAGCGAGTTATCTGTTCTTTGCTCAATTGCAGGTGGGAGAGTTTTGCTAATTTTAATACATCATCTTGGGTAATATCTGCCATATGTCATCTATTATATAAAAGTTGTTAGTCCTTATCCAGGAATTAGTGTATTATTCCAGCATAAACAGACAAAATGCGTTATGAATAGTCATTCTGCGAGCCTAAAATCAGTCGAGCTCCACGAGCGTCAGCCAGATACCCCTCAAGCAATTGAGGGGCTTTCTTTTTCTGAACAATGGACTTTTAACCACGGCATCGAGGATGTTTCTGATGTAATCGATACTTACAAAATCAAGCATTACGGGACAATAGAGACCAAAGAAGTTGTGCTAGAAGACGGATCTGTCTATCGCGTTCATAGTGGCCGCCCCTTTGATTCTAAGCGTAAAATGGATCAGTTGTCTCTGAAAACAACAGCCTTTCTGACAAAAGACAATACTGGATTTAATCGTCACCATCAAATTAAAGAAGTTGAAGCTGGCTTTATGGTCGACCTAGTTAGTCGTGAAATAAAGTGGAAAGGCGAACTGAGCCAAGCACGCACAGCACACAACATGCTCAAGATTGGTCGGCTACTGCTAGATCAAGATGATTCTATCGACCAAAAAAACATACAAGCAAGAGGCATTTCTAGAGGTGCTATGTTGGCAATGGGCGCAACTGCACTGAGCCAAAATAATCCAAACTATGACCTAGATATTTTCTATTTTAGCGCTACAGCCCCCTGTTACCCAGAACCTTTAAAAATCAGTCCTAAGTATTTACGAATGCCTTTGTTCGAGACTTCTTCTTTGCTATATCATGTTGGCAAAATGCCCCTAAATGCTCTTACTCATTATCCTTCCACAATAGATACTAATCTAGATTTCGCAGTCAAGGATGCCCTTGCTCTAGTTAATGGAGATGCTGGTAAGTTTGTAGAACATCTGGACCCGGATCAAACTCGGGGATATTTGCTAGGCTATCCGGACGACATTATGGGTATGGGGAAAGTCTGGCAAAAACTATTTGCCCAGTTTAGTGAAGTGTCGGTAGACCTAGACTCAGACAGACTAATGCGCGTATTCGACGGACACTTACGCGTAGTTAGTCATCATGACCTAACAGATGCCCTCAAGCGCCAACTGCGCTTGGCAGAAGAGTATAAAACTCACAACCAAAATCTAGACGCTATCGACTACAATTTCGTAAGCGCCGGACGAGGCTAAAGCTTTGCCTTGATTTCTTCTATCATATCTCTTAGCTCGGCAGCTTTCTCGAACTGCAGGTTTTTAGACGCCATATCCATCTGCGAAGTTAAATCTCGGACAAGATTCTTGTACTCGTCTTTTGGAATCTTCTTTAGGTCTAGTTTGGGCTTTTCGCTATCCGGCAGGTCAGGACGCAAGCCTTTATCAATATTTTTAGCTATGCTAGCTGGAGTAATCCCATGTTCTTTATTGTACAGTTCCTGAATTTTACGCCTTCGATTAGTCTCGTCAATAGCTCGCTTCATGCTACCAGTTATATTATCTGCGTACATGATCACCCTGCCCTCCTGATGACGAGCCGCCCGACCAACTGTCTGCACAAGAGCTGACTCGCTCCTAAGGAACCCTTCTTTGTCTGCGTCTAGAATTGCTACCAAACTAACCTCTGGCAAATCCAGCCCTTCTCGGAGCAAGTTAATGCCCACCAAAACATCATAAACACCCAACCGTAAGTCCCTCAATATATCCGTGCGGTCTAGGGTATCCACCTCGCTATGAAGATAAGCTACCTTCATACCAAGCTCCTGCAGATACTCTGTTAAATCCTCGGACATCCGCTTGGTTAGGGTAGTTACAAGCACTCGATGCTTGCTGTTTACCGTCTTTTGGATCTCTGCTATCAGGTCATCTACCTGATGAGCAACCGGCCGAATCTCTATCTTTGGATCCAGTAGCCCTGTCGGCCGAATAATCTGCTGGGTTGGTTTGGGGCTATGGCTGAGCTCGTACTCGGCTGGAGTAGCACTAACAAAAACTACATCGTTAAGGTGGCGCTGAAATTCTTTAAAGTTAAGTGGCCTATTGTCTAAAGCGCTGGGCATACGGAAGCCATGGTCTACTAGCACCTCCTTGCGGGCTCGATCGCCGTTATACATGCCACGAACCTGCGGTATAGTCATATGGCTTTCGTCAATGAACATCAAATAATCGTCTGGGAAATAGTCCAATAAAGTTGCTGGCTGTTCGCCGGGTTCGCGGTCGGTTAAATATCTACTATAGTTTTCTATGCCTTTTACAAAACCTGTTTCTTCTAACATCTCTATGTCGAAGTTTGTCCTCTGCTCTAAGCGCTGGGCCTCGAGGAGTTGCCCGTTCTTTTTAAAATAAGCCAGCCTGTCGTCTAGCTCTTTTTTGATTTTACCCAGAGCTACCTTTAACTTTTCGTTAGGAGTAACATAGTGACTGCCTGGGTAGATTTTTATAGAACTCTCCTTACTAATCACCTCGCCAGTGAGGGGGTCTATCTTGGTTATTTTTTCTATTTCGTCTCCGAACAGTTCTACTCTGTAAGCCACCTCTTCGCTGGCTGGGAAGATATCTACAACATCCCCTCGAACCCTAAATGTACCCCGATGAAAATCAATGTCATTTCGCTGATATTGGATATCTGTTAAGTGGCGCAACAATTTGTCTCGCTTGCGCATTTCTCCTACACGGATCTTGACTGCCATGTCGCCATAATCTTCGACCGAGCCAATACCGTAGATACAACTTACACTAGCCACAATCAACACATCTGACCTACTAAGTAGTGACGAAGTAGCAGCGTGTCGCAAGCGGTCAATCTCTTCGTTTATCTGCGAGTCTTTTTCTATATATGTGTCCGACCGAGCAATATAGGCCTCTGGCTGATAGTAATCAAAGTAACTAACAAAATAATGCACAGCATTGTCTGGGAAAAACTGCTTAAACTCACTATACAACTGCGCCGCCAAAGTTTTGTTATGGCAGAGAACCAATGTTGGCTTTTGAACTTTCTCGATTACATTAGCCATAGTAAATGTCTTGCCAGAACCAGTAACGCCAAGCAGTGTCTGCTGTTTGACGGACTTATTTAGGTTGCTAACCAATTCATCTATCGCCCCAGGCTGGTCGCCAGTCGGTTGGTACGAACTTTTTAGAACAAATTTATTCATTAACTACTATTGTACCAGTTGACTAAAGTCTGTGTATTCTTGCATTAACACCAGTTAAATTATCCGCTCAATGATATAGGCGATGGTGTTTTTTGTTTTGCTCATCCAAAATAGATGTCAGCTGGCTTAGTAAATCCTCTACATCTTCGCTAAAAACCACCAGTCGTGATGGTCGTCTTTCGGCTGCCTTTAGTATGTACATAATCTCGTCACTAATCCCACCAGCGCCTTGCAGAAATCCAATTGGGGTTTCTGTTTCGAGTGCTATGGTAAATTCGTGTAGAGTACCGATTCTGCCACCAATACTAATAACAGCATCTGCCGAATTGATAAGCAAAGAATCGCGCCCTACATAATTAAGGCCTGTATACAAAATCCCATCGTAGTCTTTTGTTGGCAATCGGTATTTTACTACATGCTCAATTTTACTTGAGGCTGGACTCAAGCCCAGACTCATTGCACCACCAGCCTTTTTGTAACCCTTGGCAGCATAGTCGGGCAGACCCGTTGTCGAGCCAGTCAAAAGCGTATGTCCCGATTTAGCGATGGCAACCCCAGCCGATATAGCTAGTTCTTTACCCTCTTCAACGCTATCACCTTTAGCTGCACCAGAGATGCATATCTGATATCTGTGTAGTTTATCTGGTTCACTCACTCTAAATTTACCACCATCTCTCTAATTGGTGCATGCAGTAGATACCTAGCCGTTAGCTCGTCCCACATATAACTCTGGCCATAAATACGCAGACTATCTTCGTGAGGTATTTCGTGCATAGAGTTTATAGCAACATCAAGTACATTACACGAAAATATGTGACCTTCACTAACTACAAAAATGTATTCGCGGTCATGCCAGAAAGATAATTCATCTATACGGTCAATTCTTGGCGTAAACATATCTTCTTTTTGTACATGTGGCTCCATGCCAGCCGGCAGACTGCTCTGATTTTTCTGTGCCAGTGCATGTAAAGATGACCATCCGGTAGTTGCCTTATCCCTAGACACACTAGCTAGGCCGTTCTCCATAGCGTCAGCTATGCTTTCACCAAAGCGTGATTGCACACCGACAACACGAAAATAGTTAGAGTACAATACAGCTGTACGAGTGGCCTCGATTATACTAGCTACCAGCAACAATACATCTCCGCTAAAACGCTTTTTTGGAGGAGCTACTACTACCTCCCCCGTAATGCCCGACGCCACAACAAACTGACCCTTCATATACCCAGATTGTCTAATCTTATTTATGTCTTTGTCTTTAACTACAACAACATTTACTGGCGTAATGTCAAAGTCACTAACAGATAGTTTTCTATAATGAGGGGTAAGTTTTTTAAGATACGGCGGATCGCATATCAGGCCAAGCTCTATAAGTACTGCTGGGGACTCTCGCTTTAAAACTGCATCGACAGAACGATATCCGCATATTTTCATCATTCTTTTAGGAGGAGAATTTTTGATAATTCGCTTGCTGGTACTGGTCTTTGGCATCCACACCTTATACTTGCCCACCAACTTGTTCGAAAAAGCAGCTACCTTCTGGGCCACTTCTTCTGGCGAATCTTTGCTACTGATTGATAGTTTTTTGCTCAATCGGTTGCTGTCTTCGCGATATTTTTTTATTAAACCATGGTACAGCTCCCTGCTGTTCGTATCGACCCTGTCTAACCGTAGATCATCCAGTATGTCCCCGGTCAAACGACGAATTTCGCTCTCTAGATGAATATCTATAGCCGGCTTTTTCGCTAACCTCTCCCACTGCCGGAGGTTGTGGCTAAACTCAGGCTCTCTTGCCTGCAAAATATCTGATATCAATCGACTCATTTGACTATATCCGTTTTGGTTTGTACCAGTCGGGAGCTTTCACCAAAAAATCATCGATTTCTTTATTAGTCAAAAGTCCAGCCTGAGCACCAACATGTTGCACTACATTCATCGAGGTAATAGGCGCTCTCTGCAAAGCTCCTTCTAGATTATTGCCCTTAATGATAGAAGCAACAAAAGTTGAGGTAAACGCGTCCCCAGCACCTGTTCGTTCTTTTGGCGGCGAAGCATCCGGGTAAATTGGCATCTGGTATCGATTTTCACCGTCACTAGCGTAGCTACCATTTGGGCCGTCACTGATTACAACTACTTGAGGGCCTAATGCATGGAGCCTATCGAATAAATCATGGATATCTTCATGCTTACCGCCAGTGATGTAGACAGCTTCTTCTCTGTTCACGGCCAACAAATCTGTTCTTTTATACACATGCGCCAACCTCTCCGCACCAATCTCCATCTGGAAAGTACCTGGCTGAAAAGCGAGCCTAATGTCTGGATGCCTGTCTAGCGACTCGATCATTTCATCATGGAACTCTAAAGCATCTTTTGAGATAGAACTAAAGTAGACCCACTTTGGCTTCTCGGGCCCACGAAGATGTGGCCAATGATATTTGTATCCTTCATGCTTAATCAATATAGTTCGTTCTTCTTTGTACCAAAGCACATAATGGTAGTTACTCTTCTTTTTTGGATGAATTTTAACAAAACGAGTGTCGACCTTGCAGTCCTCTAGATAGTCGAGTATCTCCCGCCCAGCGGTATCGCCTCCGACATTGGTAATCAAGCCCGTCTTTAGCCCAAGCTTAGCAAAGTTAACTGCTGCATTTGGAGAATTACCTACTGCCGGAACTACTTCGGCATGATCAAACGGGATCTTTGTGCCAAAAGGCATCGCCAAAATTGGACCATGCTCTGTGTCATAAGTCTGGGCCCTGTCGTCTAACAATTTAATGAAGGCGTCGGTAACGATATCTCCAACCGCCAATACATCAAATCCCACCGTTTGTTTTTGATCATTCATATTATTATATCTCCATTATCTACAAGATTAAGCATAAACGCAAACAGCTTTTTAAGGACGAGCCTTGCCTGCACTGCCAAAGGCGTCAATCTTGTCCTCGACAACACCCTGCACGGCTTCTATAACCTGGTCCATTAGCTTAACTACAGCATATTCATTTGGGTTATCTTTCAGAACTTTTTCTAGGGTGGTGCGAAAAGCTATACGCATATCAGAATTAATATTTATTTTACTAACGCCAATCTTGGATGCGTCACGAAAATAGTGCAATGGAGTACCACTACCGCCATGCAAGCTAATATTGCAGTCTATATACTCTCGGATACTCTTTAGCAAATCCAAGTCTAATATTTTAGGGACAGGATAAGAACCGTGCAGGTTGCCGATAGCCACCGCCAAGGTGTCTATGCCAGTCGCATCTACAAACTGCTTAGCTCCCTCTGGAGTAGTAAAAGTTTTTTTAATCTCTTCATAATTTATAGCCTCTTTGTGGACATTGGAACTTCCGCCAAAATAATGTGGCTCGCTTTCGACCAATGCACCGGTAATCTTGGCATGCTCCACGACTTCTCTAGTTTTTTGTATAATCTCTTCTTCGCTAGCATCATGGTTGGCTTGTGATATATCTATATGGATAAATTCAAAACCAGCCTCAATACCAGCCTTAGAGGCTTCGACACTAGGGCTGTGATCTAGGTTGATGTACATCTCTAGCCCTAATTCTGCTTTATAGTTATCTACCATATCTCGGATATTATCTAGCCCCAAAGCATCCACTTCACCCTGGCTAACTTCTACCAAAACAGGGGACTGCTTGGCTACCGCTGCTCTGGCGACTGCTTTTAGCGTTTCCTGATTATCTAGGTTGAACGCCCCAACCGCAAACCCCTCTTTGCGAGCTCGATCCATAAGGTCTCGTGCATTTTTGGTATTAATACGAATTTGTCCTAGTGTTAACGACATTGTTTACCTTTCTTTATTTCTTGTGTACCATTTCGTGCGCTACCAGTTCGATGTGTCTAGCAGTAAGTCCAAAATGTTTTAATAGTTCGCCTGGTTTACCAGACTCTCCAAAGCGATCTTGCATACCAATCCGCTTGATCTTGGTTGGCAAATGCTCGCTCAAAAGCTCTGCTACCGCTCCACCAAGACCCCCAGCTACCTGCCCCTCTTCTACCGTGATGACTGCTTTGGTTTTCTTGGCGCTCCCCAGTATGGTCACCGCGTCTAGCGGTTTAATGGTTGGTACATGAATTACTTCGGCATCAATACCCTGTTTGTAGAGATGTTCGGCTGCGACAAGCGCCTGGTATGTCATTGTGCCTGTAGCAATAATAGAAAGGTCAGAACCCTCTGCATAAACATACGCTTTACCTATTTCAAAAGGAGTTTCGGGCGTCGTAACGACCGGCGTGGCTTCTCGGGCAAGCCTGAGATAGGCTGGTCGTTTGTCTTTGGCAAGAGCAAGAGTGGCTTTTTCGGCCTCCATGCTGTCTCCTGGAGCAATCACCACCATATTTGGCAATACTCGCATTAACGCTATATCCTCGAGCATCTGGTGTGTCGCGCCGTCTGGGCCGACGCTAACTCCTGCATGCGAGCCAACAACCCTAACTGGTTGATTATTCAAACATATCGTTGTACGAATCTGCTCCCAATTTCGTCCTGGGCTAAATGCTGCATAACTACTAACAAACGGGATTTTACCCATAGAGGCAAGTCCTGAACCTACGGTCACTAAGTTCTGTTCGGCCACACCAATCTCTACAAATCTTTCGGGAAAGGCTTCTTTAAACAAGCTCATCTGCGTGCTGTCGGTAAGGTCTGCGCAACCTGCTACTACATTCTCATCAAGTTCTCCAGCCTTTTTTAGCCCACGACCGAATCCTTTGCGAATCGGCTCGCTAACAATATCGTGATTTAAAATATCAGGCACTAAATGTACATCGCTCATTATTCGTGTTCTCCTCGGATTTTGCCTTTTAGGGTTCGTAGCTCGTGCAAAGCTTTCTTAGCTTGCTCGCGATCTGGTGGCTTGCCATGCCAAGCAAAGTCATACTCCATAAAGTCCACGCCTTTGCCGGGGATGGTCCGAGCGATGATCATGACCGGCTTTTCGACAATTGAACGAGCCAACGCACAAGCATCAATGATTGCTTCCATATTGTGTCCGTCAATCTCAAGCACATGCCAACCAAAAGCTTCCCACTTTTCGGCTAGATCATCTAGGGGCATAACCTCTTCTGTTGGTCCATCTATCTGAATATTATTGCGGTCAATAATACCGACTATATTGCTAAGCTTATATTTACCAGCCAACATTGCTGCTTCCCATATATTTCCCTCGTTAAGCTCGCCGTCGCCCATAACCACATAAACCCACCTATGCAGGTCTTTATTCATGCGCATTGCTAGCGCCATACCACAAGCCTGACTAAGCCCGCACCCCAAAGGACCACTGGTAGTCTCTAGACCTGGCAACTTTGTGCGTTCTGGATGACCCTGCAGCCGTGAGCCAAATTGTCGCAATGTCATTAGCTCTTCTTTGTCAAAATATCCTGCTTCTGCCATTGTTGCATATTGCACCGGAACACAGTGGCCGTTACTCAAAAGCAACATATCTCGCTCGTTCCAATTTGGCTTTTTTGGGTCATGATTTAAGACATCAAAATACAATGCAGTAAAGATGTCTGCTAACCCCAAAGGTCCGGCGCTGTGTCCACTACCAGCATGTTCTAGCATACGAATAATATCTTCACGGATACCGTTTGCTTTTAATTCTAACTCTTTAATATTTAACTTTTTGCTCATTTATACTTTTACTGCTCCAGCACCTTTAGTTTAGCATAAGCACTACCGGGATCTGTAGCCTTCTGGATAAAACCACCAACATTAATTACATCTACGCCAGCCTTTTGTATAGCAACAACATTCTCCTCATTCACTCCGCCATCCCAACCAATTTCAACTTCTGGATGATGGTCTCTTATCTCTTTGACCTTACTCAACAATGACAAGTCTGCACGACTACCACCCTGATAACCTAAATTACCGCTAAAGACCATGACATGATCAAAGCTATTGATGATAGGCTCGACGCTCTCTACGCTTGTCTCGGGCAAAAGAGCCACCCCAACCTTGATGCCTTCGGCGTGCAAGAGTGCAGAAAAATGCATATGAAGCATGTCAGACTCGGCCGGCACAATCACCAAGTTTGGGCGGATCTTTTTGATGCTGTCTAAGTGGTCCGCTGGACTACGATACATCATGTGTAAATCTGCATGTATGCCCGCTGGCACCCAAATTTCATCTAGATTAGGCGATTTACTGGGGGCAAATTGGCCATCCATAAGGTCTATGTGTATTCGCCTAGAAAGGCCCATGGCCACCCCAAGCTGAGACTTGTAATCTGCTAGATTGCTAACCGTTACTGTTGGGCAAATCATAATTCGTCTATCTGTTTTAAGCGTCGAATATGTCGAGGAGCGCCAATAAACTTGGCCGATAGCCACGCTTCTACTATCTCTTGTATCTCCCTTTCGCTAAGAGTTTGAGCTGGCAAACATAGCACATTGCTGTTGTCGTCACTCCTAGACTCTCTGGCGGATCGCTTATCCCAAGCCAACGCAGCATATATACCCCTAAACCGATTGGCCGCCATAACCATGCCCTGCCCACTTCCACAGAGCAGAATTCCCCTGGGGTCACTGTCCGAAGACGCTTTAACAGCTGCTGCTACTTTGCCAGCAAATTGAGGAAAATCATCGTCTGGATTTAGAGTATTATCGCCTTCATCTTCGACATCATAGCCATGTTTCTTGAGATACCGAACTAGCTTGCCCTTTAGATAAAACCCCCTATGGTCAGCCCCAACAAATATCCTCATAGCTTTTGCCTTATTTTATAGTTTTGCCAATATCCGAAACCAGCTCAACCAGTCTATTGCTATAACCCCACTCGTTATCGTACCAAGTAACTACCTTGGCCAAAGTTCCGCCCACTACATTAGTTAACAACAAATCCACGACACCAGAGTGACTATTGCCTACGAAATCTTTACTAACTAACGGCTCTTCCGAGACATCTAGGATCCCTTGATAATACGGTTCTCTTATTGCCTTTTTAAAAACTTCGTTAATGTCTTCTTTTGTGGCAGGCTTTTTGAGCACCATCGTCACATCACTAATGCTAACAACAGGGCTAGGCACCCGAATGCTTAGTCCATCAAACTTGCCCGTAAGTTCTGGTAGCGTTTTAGTCACGGCAATCGCAGCGCCAGTGGTAGTCGGTACGATATTCTCGGCGGCAGCCCTAGACTCTCTGAGGTCTTTTGCGGGGGCGTCCTGCAGAGCTTGAGTAGCGGTATAGCTATGCACAGTTGTTAGCATGGCATTCTCTACCCCAAAAGCCTCGTTCATAATCGACATTACGGCAGCCACAGAGTTAGTGGTACAGCTTGCATTGCTAACAATATCCCCTGCATCGTCAAGGCTGTCTTCGTTTGCGCCAATCACTAAGGTGTCTATATCTGCGCTCTTGGTTGGCGCAGAAATCACTACTTTTTTAGCTCCGGCAGTCAAGTGCATGCTAGCACCTTCCTTGTCGGTGAACCGTCCGGTCGACTCAATCACTACATCAACTTTTAGGTCTCGCCACGGCAAAGCCTTTGGATCTTTTTCGGCTGTTACCTGAATCTTGTGACCATCAACAATAATATGCGTCTCGTCGGATGACACCTTGTGACTATAAGCACCGTAGTTACTGTCGTGCTTGAGCAAATAAGCCAAGGTTGCTGTAGCTGTCAGATCGTTGATCGCCACAATCTCCATATCTGTTCTGTCGAACGCAATTTTAAAAGCATTCCTGCCAATTCGTCCAAACCCATTTATTGCTACTCTGGTTTTCATTTTTCCACCCCTTATGGTTATTCACTCCTAAGTATGCCAAGAAATAAGTGTTATTTCAAGAATTTCAAGTCAGTATTTTATTCGCTACACAATATTTAGCAGCTTCGTAAGCTATCGATTCTAACTTAAAACAATCTTTAACAGAACGCCACTCAAATTGATCATGTTCCCAGCTCAGAACGATATCTTTTGGAGTTGCGTCCAAATGGCGCACATAAAACAGCCGAGTAATCGACGCCCCATCGTGGTTTTTGCTTGTATCAGCATATACCATCTGTAGTCCTTCACGATCTATAGCCAAGTGTATTTCTTCCTCTACTTCACGAACTAGAGCGTCTTCGATGTGTTCGCCTGTCTCTACTTCGCCACCTGGGATATCAGCCATCAAGGCTTGCGTGGGGTGTGTTTTGCTTCTCCTTAAAATCAGCGACTCTCCATCTGGATTTACCAGAAAAACTTTCACGCATGTTACTATCGGTTTCTTAAACAAAAGCATATAAGCGCGTTTCTTACACTGCTTTATAGCGGGCGATGGATTCTTTGATGATCTTTTTGGCTTCCTCGGCGTCGCCCCAACCTTCTACTTTGGTATTACCAGGCTTTTTGAGATCTTTGTAGTGAGCAAAGTGGTGCTCGATCTTTTGCTTCCATCGTTCTTGCAAATCATCGATAGAGGTGATTGCGTCATCGGTATTGCGGTCGTCTGCTGGCACCACAATAATCTTGTCATCTACTTCGCCATCGTCAACGAATTTAAGAACTCCGATAACTCGGGCCTTTAGGTATACACCTGTCGGTATTGGGTCATTAGTTATTATCAAGGTGTCCAGCTCATCGCCGTCCTCGTCTAAAGTCTGCGGGATAAAACCATAGTTAACGGGTTTTGCAAAAATACTCGGCTCTACCCGATCCAGCTCAAAAACTGCAAGCTCTCGGTTCCACTCAATCTTAAGTGTAGACCACTTTGGAATCTCAACAATTGTATTAATTATCCCACTGTCTACATCACCAGCATCTAAAATTTTATTAAAATCTGCCACATTAACTCCCATTTTTATCTATCTTATACCCTATAATGTAGCATATGTTTGTAATAGCCCACAGAGGAGGAGCTGGCCTAGCTCCAGAGAATACACTAAAAGCACTGAAAATTGGCATACAGGAAGGCGCCGACGCGCTAGAGTGTGATATCCAAGTTACCAAAGATAATAAGCTCGTACTTTGCCACGACCCAACCCTGCACCGCATATCTGGCAAGAACCAATATGTGTCGGACCTTACCCTTGCTGATATTCGAAAAATCAAAACCCACAGCGGAGAACCAATCCCTACTCTTACTGAAGCACTAAGGACTACCGACACTACGCCATTAGTAATAGAAGGTAAGGGTAATGGCTGGGCTAAGTTGCTAGCAAAAGAGCTCCAAAAACATAAAGGAGCAAAGCCAATGGTTATATCTAGTAGCCACACAGAGCTGTTTATTTTTAGCCAAGAGTCGCCGAGCCACCAAACCTTTGCTATAAACGACCACGCACCCTGGAGCGCTATCCATAGGGCCAAACTCTTGGGACTAAGTGGCATCAGCACGGGTTTTTCTCATTACAATCCCTTTTTGTATTGGTACGCTAAGCGGCAAAAACTAAAAATGATAACTTCGCCAATTAACAGGACAACGCACATCCGATTCTTCCATAGATTATACCCACAAGTCATGATAACTACAGACTTTCCAAATAGACTAAAGGAGTTTAAATAATGTTTGATGCAAAATTTATCAAAAAAGAAAAAGTAGCCAAGGATATCTATAGCTTTTATTTTCAGCCTGACTCACCCGTTCGCTTTGTTGCGGGGCAATTTACCGAGCTCAAGCTAACACACAAAAACCCAGATAACAGGGGCGAAAAACGCTGGTTTACTATTTCTAGCTCACCAGAAAACAAATTGCTAGCTATTACCACCAAAATAACACCAGAAAAAAGTACCTTCAAACAAGCCCTGTCTAGATTAGAAAGTGGAGCAAAGATACAGATGGCTAACCCTATGGGTGATTTTGTACTGCCAAAAGATAGGTCGTTACCGCTATTATTTGTGGGTGGCGGTGTTGGTTGCACCCCGTTTCATAGTATTATCCAGCACCTAAATCAGGCTCATGAAAAGCGAGACATCAAGTTTATCTATTCTGCTAACAACCTAGAAGATGTAGCTTTCAAAGATACTTTTGAATCGTTAAGAGATGGTTTTGAAATTGCCCTAACCAACCCACCAGATAATTGGGGCGGAAAGTCTGGCCGCATAACGGCCAAGGACATCCTAAAAGCTAGCAATAGCGGCCAGCGCCGTACATACATCTCTGGCCCAGAGCCAATGGTAGAAACGCTAGATAAAGAGCTAAAAGACGCCGGTGTACCAAAGCACCAAATCTTAGGTGACTTCTTCCCCGGCTACCAGACTATCTAAGCTCGTTCGAGATCTTCGAGATATTTGCGGATTTCGAGGGCCGCGGTAGCACCTTCACCAACAGCGCTGGCAATTTGCATGGTCGCACCACTGCGGACATCACCCGCTGCAAAAACACCGGGAACTGCAGTCTGTAAATCAATGCCAGTTTTTACCAAACCGACTTCGTCCAACTCCACTCCGCTTCCTTCCAGAAATCCTGTATTTGGCTTTAGTCCCACAAATATAAACACGCCGTCTGTGTCGATAGTTACTTTTTCTTTACCGTCTTTGGTGCCAGCCACGCCAACTACCTTGCCGTCTTTGGCCAAAATTTCATCTGTTGTGGTGTTAAAATGTACGGTTATCTTGTCTTTATAATTTTCTAGGTCTTTTTGTAGCACCTCGCTAGCCCGCATTTTGTCGCTTCGTACCAGCAAGTCGATATGAGTGGCAAAACGAGTCAAAAATATCGCCTCCTGCACAGCGGAGTTTCCGCCACCAACTACAACCAACCTTTTGTCTCGATAAAATGCACCGTCACATGTAGCACAGAAGTGAACTCCTTTAGCATAATATTCTTCTTCGCCAGGTATACCGAGTCTCTTATAGTCACTGCCCGTAGCAATCAACACAGCTTTGGCAGTTAGCTCTCCGCTCTCTGTTGTTATGATAATTTTATTATCTTTCTTTGCAATATTCTGCACATCTCCAAAGTCTATCTTGGCACCAAATCGCTCGGCTTGAGCCTCTAGCTTTTGAGCCAACTCCAGACCAGCCACGCCCTCTGGAAAGCCAGGATAATTATCTACCCAATCAGTAATAGCCGCCAAACCGCCGATAACACCCTTCTCTATTAGTAATGTTTCTATGTCTTCGCGGGTTGTATAAACAGCAGCGGTTAGCGCTGTTGGTCCAGCGCCGATCATTACAACTTGGTGTTCTTTGTTTATCTCACTCATAAATCTATATCCTGTTTAGTATATCTCGTGGCTTTTGGGTAGTGCAATGCTGAAAAGTAGCGAGTACCGTAACGAAGGTGTATCTAGCATACACCGAGCGAGGAACAGAGCTACTGAAACAGCAGTGTGCACCCAAAATCTACGAGACGGCGGGGGCGAGCTTGGCAAGGTTATACCCAACCACAACTTCCTGGCTATCATCATCTTTTGTGACAACAGTTACCGGCACTGCTAACTGCCCGCTTAGCTCAAATGCTTCTTTTTGGCGCTCTGGATGTATGTCTAGATTAATCTCCTCGTAAGCGATATTCCTGCTAGACAACCACTTTTTAACCATCACACAATACGCGCATGTGTTAGTGGTAAATATAGTTATATTTTTTGCCATAATACTCCTTTTTTTATGTAACTTTACTTTGTATATTTAGTATATATAGCGTTTATGTTTTATACAATACCCTATATGTTGTGTTATTGTCCAATTTTGACAATTTCGATGTCAAATACCAAGTCTGCATTTGCAGGTATGCCCGAACCCTGCGGAGGAGTAGCCCCATAAGCTTGGTCAGCGGGGATCAATATCCGTCTTTTGCCACCAACTTTCATACCCGGAACGCCCTCGGTCCACCCTTTGATTACCTGATTAAGGCCAAATGGTATAGGCTGACCGCTGTCGTGTGAACTCTGGAAGATGATACCAGTTGAAGCCACGGCACCAGTGTAGTGCGCAGTTACAGTGTCGCCTGGCTGAACCACTGCCCCATTACCTGTTAAAGTATCTAGCTTTTGCAAACTATCTACCTTTGCTATTGGTGTAAAGTCTTGTAATTTTGTTCCTTCCAACTTACCCTCCTTATTTTGTTGATTCATTTGCTCTTGTAATTGTTTTTGTAATTGCGCAGTAGGATCATCTTTTTTGCTCCTAGTCATTTCCCAGATGACTAGCCCGGTAAAACCGAGTGAAGATAGCAAGAAAGCTACCACGATTACAATAATAAAAACTCTTTGGCCATTTTGTTTGGCTTTTTGCATAAATACCCTCTATTAACTGCTGTCTATTATACCCCAAAACCACGAAGCAATCATAAAATTTATTGAATCTTTATTAAATCCATTAGGGCAGTCCCATTAAACTCTAACTGCACCAAGTTGTTTTTCTGCACCTACAGATATTTGGTCTATCAGCTCATTTACTACTGTACTCGTTAGTGTTCTCTCAAAACTTTGCAATCTAATGCGCACTGTTATCTGTTTGCGAGTTTTAACTTTATTATCCTGATAGATATCAATTGGCGAGATACTGATGTTTACGTCTTTTGGCTTATTATCTTGAGCTAAACTAGTAATTTCATCTAGTAGTTTTTTGTAGCTTAGACCGCTATCAATCCGTAGGCAGATATCTTGCTCGGTTGCTGGATATTTGGCTAAGGGTTCGTAAGAATTTAACGGATTCTGGCGGACAGATTTCAAAATATGCTCTAAGCCCAACTCAAAGCCCGCCACAGACGGTGGAAGCTTAAAGTCTCTGCACACAGAATTTTTGTACTCGCCAATAATCCCCAGCAAATCTCCCGATTTTTTGTCAGAGACCAAAGCCGACCGTTTTAAATCATAAGGTGCTGTCACCGGGTAATCTAACTTTTCGTCAGTTTTACTGTAGTCTAACTCGATGCCAAGTTTGCTAGCCAGCTCATCCAGGTATTTTCTTGCCTTAAAATACGCCGAGCCCGAATCTTTGGCTGGCTTTTTTTCTGCAAAAGTTAAAGCCAGCATTTCTAACTCATCTGGCAAATCATCTGTTGTGCTATGGATTTTATTGTGCGATTTACCAATCTCAAAAATTGCAAACTGGTCATGCCCGGCCTTGATATTTGCATGGACATTATCCAAAAGATTTGGAGTTAGCGTTTGCCTATAATATTGCAAATCTGGGCTCAAAGCATTTCGAAGTTTATATGAATTCTCTGGTTTCTGCCCGACTTTTTCTAACAACTTGCCATGTACAAAGTTGTAGGTCAAAACCTCGTTAGCACCAAGAGCAGATAAATTCTGCCGAAGGCGATTTTTTAGGTCAATCAATGCATTACTGGTTGCCGGATTAATAACTCTCTTCGGCAAGGCTTTTGGCAAACGATTAAACCCATAAAGCCGCCCAACCTCTTCTGCAACATCTTCTGGTGTCTCGATATCTGTTCGCCAAAATGGTGGATGTATTTTGATATCTTTTACGCTACGTTCTATGCCAAATTCAACATTTTCTAATAGTGTACTCGTGTCGGTTTCTGAGATACTAAGCCCCAACAACGAGTTTATAAAGTCTACTGTAGTGGCAACTGATTTTACTTTCTTAGTGAAGCTTTCATTGCCGACGAGATCAATCACCTCGCTAGCCACTTTGCCTTTACAAATACGCAAAATATCTGTGGCAGTCTTGCCAATTACCGCTGGGCACTGCAATGGGCTTTGTCCTTTGGTAAAGCGCATACTAGCGTCTGTAAATAAGCCGTGAGCCATACTGGTTCGCCTGACCCGATACATATCGAAGTTGGCGCACTCTAAAATTATATTTTTGGTGGTGTGATCTACTTCTGTATCAGCCCCACCCATAACTCCGCCCAAAGCAATAACCTGCTTGTCCGTGGCGATGACAATATCTGTAGATTTAACCTTGGTAGTTTTACCTCCAAGCAACTTCAGTTGCTCGTCTTGGGTTGCATTTCTTATAACTAGCTTGGGCGAAGAACCGCCAGACAAGGCTTTAACCTTGTCGTAGTCATAAGCATGCATAGGCTGGGCCGTTATGTGCATCCAATAATTAGTAAGGTCTACCACATTATTTACTGGCTTTATGCCAACTCGCATAAGGTTTATCTGTAACCAAAGCGGGCTAGGACCAACTTGAACGCCCTGAATAGCCACGGCCATAAACCTTGGCGCAAGCTCTGGTATCTGGTTGCCTACCTCCAGGGCTAGGTCGCCCGCCTTTTCTAGTTCTATTGGGTTTTTATACCAATCTGGGCTAGTAAATTTCTGCCCAGAAATACCAGCCAGCTCGCGGGCGACGCCCAACATACCGAACAAATCAGGACGATGTGTAAACATCTTGTTCTCAATATCAACAATATAATCATCTAGCTTATATACATCGGCAAACGGTTGACCAGGGCTAGCTTGTCTGTCCAGGCCAAGCTCAACAATCCCATTATGGTCACTGCTAATATCGAGCTCGCTTGCGCTTGCTAGCATGCCATTACTGATTTCGCCTCGTAGCTCCCGGGCTTCGAGCACAAAAGGGTCTTTTTCGTAGGTGTTAGGCACTGTAACGCCTGGAGGAATCCAGGCTACCAACATGCCCTCACGGACATTTGGAGCACCACAAACTACTTGCACAAGTCCATTTTTATCTCTTTCGACGCTTTTATTAGTGCCATTGTCATCGATTTTACATAAACTAAGCTTATCGGCATTTGGGTGTTTAATGCACTCGACAACATTTGCAACCAAGATACCTTTGTACTTTTTGCCCAGGTCTATAACTTCGTCTACCCCACCAAGCTGGGTGTTTACTTTTTCAACCAACTCATCAATACCACCAGCCATTGGGTCGCCAGCCGTCTTATAAAGCAAGTTAAAAAACCGAATATTCTCAACACTAATTTTCATGCGAGGTGCCTTGTCCTTGCTACTACTGCAAAATCCATAAAATATTGTTCTATTCCGCTGTCTATGTCATCCGTTAAAATACTTTTTGAAAAAACTTCTCTGGCACGCAGTAGCTCCTTTGTCCGAGGAGATTTGCTGGCAACCAGCCCCTCAACCGTTGCATCTATCAAGTCTAGCCCTCTATAAAAAGCGCCTTCCATGCTGGCACTATTTTCGGTTTTTTTTGCGTTCAAAGCCCTGCCAACCTCGGAACCAATATTGCCCATTTGTTCAAAAATAGTCATCGACTGCCATTTTTTTCTGTCAAAAACGTGTTTATTCATGAACAACCCCGTTAACTATTTCTGCAATCTGCTTTCTGATATCCTGGTCCTTAATATTTCTTGTTGGGTTGGTTAAGGGGCGGATATTTATCATGCTATCGAATTCAATAAATTCATCTGTTCCGTAAAGGTCTGGCTTGAGGTTTATGCCCCACAAATCTTTTTGGCTTGAACCCTGCTCTAGCAATTCTTGCTCGCCGTCAACATGCATTTCTATATCTACAATCACAGTTTTTTTGGCAATATCCACATCTGCTTTTACAAAAGTACCGTACATTTTTTGAGCCATCTCTTTTAGCTCATCAACAGAAATTTTATTAACTATTTTCATCTTAGTATTAACTATAACATCTCTGTTAAAATAATTGCATGCAAGAATTGTCTGTTATTATTCGCACCCAAGAACTTTATCAAAAAGTTAGCAATATTACCGAAAAGCTGCCAAGCCTCAAAAAGCAAACTATTGGTAAAAGGCTAGAGAATTCCCTGTTAAATTTGCTGGAACTGCTAATAATGACAAAGCACGCATCCAAAGCGCATAAGTCTGCCTACCTAATAAAAGCAACCGCGCAAAATGAAATTGTACAATTTCACCTTAGAATTATGTTGGAGCAAAAATTAGCCAACGAGACTACCCTTCACCAATTATCAAGCCAAAACCAAGAAATTGGCCGCATGCTGGGCGGATGGTACAAAAGCCTAAAATAACTTTGCCTTATCGAGAGACGGATGCCACTGTCGTCGTTCGCATGCTCGTTCGACCTGTTCAGGTTGAGCTGAGAGCCATTGACGTTCGCATTGCCGACGTAGGAGTCGCCGTCCACTTTTGTTCTCTGAAATCTCAAGATTTGTTCTGTTCGCAAACAGGCAAAACATCGGTCAATTTACTTCAGACGCACGTGGGGCAAAGATATTGTTAATTATTTGATTACTAGCCAGATATTTTCAATGGTTTTGCCACAAAATACTGCCCTATTTAGCAATGCAAATCTAGGCTACATTTTAGCAAAAGTATAAGCTTAAGAAAAAAGAAAAATCAAAAATTCAAGAGTTAAGATCTTCTTTTGGCCCCACCGAGAGACGGATGCCACTGCCGTCGCTCGCAAGCCCGTTCGACCTGTCCAGGAAGAGCCGAGAGCCATAGACGCTCGCACCGCCGACGCAGGAGCCGCCGTCCACTGTTTTTGTGTCCATTTGGATGAATCTAGTAAAAGTTGGTAGGTCCATGAGTGGTACGCCTTCTTCTCTTCGCATAGCCTGCATGAGAATATAGTCCGTTACATTAAGTAAGGTTTTGCCTTTGGCGAATTCGGCTTGTTCCTTTAGGGTCATGGCCCATTCGCCTACGGCTTGAAGACCTGGTTCGTTATGTGTATTCTCTGGTGGAGTTAGCAGTTGCGCTCGGACATCACCCAGCTTTGGCTCTTCTCCGCCAATTGTACGTCGGTTGAGGTTAGCCAGGTCACATTTGCCCCAAAGATCATCATACACCCAAGTCTGATCGTCTTCAGCTTGTTTCTGGTCAAAAGCAGATACAAGAGTGGCTCGACCGTACTGCTGGGTTAGATTAACTGCAACAAAGGGTTCTAGGGCTTGGTCTGGGTTTTCGCTTGTTAGCTGTTCTATCTTTGGAGTAATTAGCTCTGGAGCTTGTTCGGCAGTTTCTGGAGTAAATATGCCAAAGTCTGAGTAGACTTTAGTGATTAAATTAGCCCTGTCCGCTGGGTTAAGCGTTTGGGACGAGAAGATGCTTTCGGGGGTTTGTAACTCAGGAGCAAATAGCTCCTGCAAATTAGTAGCTTGTTCTGGGGTGGCTTGACTCATGTTATCTAGTTCTCCTTAGTTCTCTTTGAATTATTTGGGTATTTTATCAGGATTGATGGTTATTGTCAAGGATTTTGCTTGTTTCTCAGTCTTCATACGACAAAAATGAAAATATTTCTACAAAATATGCTAAAATTGTCGTATGAAATTGAATAAAAGCTCCTCCTTTGTACTGATGTCACTGCTACAAGGCAACGATACGGCAAAGACAATTAGCCAACACCTAGGCATGGATATCCGCTCTACACAAAGAGCGCTCTTGAGATTAGTCAATTTAAACTTAATAATTCGCCGTGGCTCTAATAATCCATCTTACTCAGTCGATTATGGAAGACTTGTTTGCGCAGAAATTCCGCCAAAATTGCTGGAGAACGAAACAAGGCCTAATACGTCTTACAATTTTCAGCTCATAGACTGGCTAAAGACTATACACAACGACCAGTTGTATAATCTTATTGGCGACACTACCAACCACAAAACAGACACCAAAAACCAGATGAGTGCTAAAGAGCTAGAATACCTAACAGTAGAACTTTCCTGGAAATCATCTGCTCTTGAAGGAAATACATATTCCCTTCTGGACACTCAATTGCTGATAACCGAAGGCATTAAGGCAAAGAACAAAACCGAGTTCGAGACACAAATGATCTTGAATCATAAAAATGCCGTAATGTTTATCATGGAAAATCCCGATCTTTTTATGGGCAATATTACTTTTTCTACCGTGGAGGAACTACATCGTATTATTGGCTACAACCTGGGGATAGAAAGTGGCATACGAAAAAAGATAGTTCATATTAGTGCAAGCAACTATCGACCCGTCTCGGGTGCACAACAATTGAGAGAACAGATGGATACGATACTATCAGTCATAAGCCGTACGCATAATCCATTTATTCGGGCATTGCTAGCACTGGCTTTTGTGCCATATCTTCAGGCTTTTGAAGACGGCAATAAGCGCACAGGACGCATGTTGGCCAATGCACTTCTGATTCACTCTCTTGGAAAAGGTTTTAGCTTGCGTGGCACAGATCAAAGAAAGCTTGCTCTGGCTTATTTGTCTTTTTATGAATTCAATAGCATAAAATCACTTCAAACTATCCTAAGAGACGAACTACAAAAAGAAAAAAGAAGATAAAAAAGCCTAAGTTCTAAGCTTCTTTTGGCCCCACCGAGAGACGGATGCCACCGTCGCCGTACGCATGCCCGCCCGACCTGCTCAGGCTGAGCTGAGAGCCACCGACGCTCGCACTGCCGACGTAGGAGTCGCCGTCCACCGTTTTTGGGTCCATTTGAGCGAATCTAGTAAAGGTGGGCTTGTCCATTAGAGGACTGTCTTCTTCTCTGCGGAGTGCTTGTAATAGTATGTAGTCAGTGAGATTAAGCAGTGTTTTACTCCCGACAAACTTAATTCGGTCTTTAAGATTCTTACTAGTAGCCTGAAGGCCAGATTCTTGGTGGTCATTCTCTGGTGGAGTTAGTAGTTGTGCTCGGACATCGCCCGGGCTTGGTTCTTCGCCATCAATAGTACGACGGTTTAGATTTTCTAGATTGTATTGGTTCCATAGGTCAGGCCAGGTAAAGGTTTCTTCCTCTTGTTTCTGGTCAAAGGCAGATACAAGAGTGGCTCGACCGTACTGCTGGGTTAGATTAACTGCAACAAAGGGTTCTAGGGCTTGGTCTGGGTTTTCGCTTGTTAGCTGTTCTATCTTTGGAGTAATTAGCTCTGGAGCTTGTTCGGCAGTTTCTGGAGTAAATATGCCAAAGTCTGAGTAGACTTTAGTGATTAAATTAGCCCTGTCCGCTGGGTTAAGCGTTTGGGACGAGAAGATGCTTTCGGGGGTTTGTAACTCAGGAGCAAATAGCTCCTGCAAATTAGTAGCTTGTTCTGGGGTGGCTTGACTCATGTTATCTAGTTCTCCTTAGTTCTCTTTGAATTATTTGGGTATTTTATCAGGATTGATGGTTATTGTCAAGGATTTTGTCTATTTCTTTGATTATCCTCCAATTTAGTTCGTTTTTAGCCTCATGGCTGAGATGTAGGGATTTGTAGCTAGCGATGTTACACAAATTAACCTTGCTGAGAACCGACCTTGTTGTGTACCTATCTACCCCTACCTTTTCTGTAGATATATAGTGCCCCAGGAAACGCAGACCGTCGGCGGTTTTTACTATTGCATCGTTTTTGGGATTTATTTGAAGATTCAAATTTTTCTGCAGAAAATCTGCAGATTTTCTTTGATACTCAAAAGCCTTTTGTCTATTTAATGCAAAAATTACAAAGTCATCGCCGTATCTTAGGTACGCCTGTGGCTTGAGCTGATGTCTAACGAATCGATCAAATTCGTTTAGATAAATATTGCTAAATATCTGGCTAGTTAAATTGCCAACGGGGATACCTGTCTGTCTGTCTGTCTGTCTGTCTGTCTGTCTGTCTGTCTGTCTGTCTGTCTG